>JBBSGU010000001.1:0-176591 GCA_038253755.1 Gemmatimonadales bacterium
ATGGATCGTTTTCTGGATCACATCGTCTTTTCGTGGATCGTCGGAAACGGTGACCTGCACGCAAAGAACATCGCCATCCTCCGATCGATCAAGCCGGGCACGCTCGGCGACCCACCGCGGCTTCAAGGCACACGCTACTCTCCGCTGTACGACCTCGTCAACACACGCATCGTGATCCCCGGTGACCTGTTCGCGCTGCCCGTCAACGGAAAACAGAACAACCTGCGAAAGAAAGATTTTGCTTCTCTATCAAAGATGTGGAACTCCACTCGAGATGCCACCGCAGCGCGGATTGATTCTATTGTCGCGAGAGTGGGTAATCAGCTGCCCGCAATTCTCGAAGCGTCGCATCTCAATGAGCAGTTGAAGGAGCGATACCAGCGTACCGTAACCGAGGCCGTTGCCGGCTTGTAAACGTCTTTCCTCTAACCGGAACAATAACATGGGACAGTGTCACATCGTCACGATCTATGAAGATGGCATTTCGAATCTCGGTAAACCAAAGCGCGAACTATCTGAAGAGCTTGGAAGAACCGTGATTGATTTGTGCATGGCACCAATGCGTGAATGGACGGACGCAGGATCGCGGAGCACGCGTGTCATCTGATATGGCGCATACTCTGATGAGCGCAGCCCTCACTCCTTTACGTCAGCAACTGGGTTCCCTGGATTCTCGATTCCCCACCGTCGCTCGATCTCTTTTCCTTCGCGTCTCGCGTCTGCCCACGTCAGAGGAAGGTCGCGAATCGCGCCGCTCTCCGTAGCAGTCGACAGAAACCCGAAACAGTCGAGCAGAATCCGACGCTGCAGTGCCCGATGGAAAGGCACTCCAAAGTGGTGGCCCATCACAAACGGAAGAAACACCGCGCGAGGCGGCCGAGCGTGAGCGGTAATGTCTCGCGCTACGGTGGGAGAGACAGTGGGAATTCCTCGGCGTTCGATGGCGCGCTGAACCAGCGCGATGCTCTGATGGCAGATCGGTCAGGCAGGCGCGGCGAGCGCAATGTCGGCTCCTGATTCCGACACTGCCGCCGCGATATCCTCCGCCAATGTGCGCTCGAGGCGCTCGGGATCCATGTTGTAGCCGATGAACGTGTAAAAATTCTCAGTCAGCTCACCGATCACACCCTCGGCGGAAAGCTCGCGCAGCCGCTCAATCGGAAAGATCACGTTGATGTCGCGCGCGGCTCCCGCCGTCGGGTATTTGAGCTGGTGAATCTCCAGATCCTCTACGCGCGAAGACGACGGTACGGACCGGAACGTGTAATCGCCGACAGGGTGTACAGTATCGAACGGAACAGAACCTCTTGGCTGAACCCCTGACGTACTGACAAAGGTCACACGACATTCCGCGAGTGGCTTGGGCAATCGCGCCAGAGGCACGAGATCGGTTTTCGTAATCATCGACCCCGGGTAGCGCTCATTGACTGTCGCCCAGAGACCTGGTCGGAGCTGCTTGTCGGCAGAGGTCACACTGACGTTAGAGGTTTCCATCGTGAATCCATTTACCTGAGTGTTGGACGAGATAGAAATGGAGCTGGAAAAACAGGTGCGCGAGTGTCGCGGAATCTTTTGTGCGAATTGTCTCGAGAATGAAATCACGATCGGTGTGCGGTACATCGAGCAACGCCGTGAGCGCCTCTATCCACGCCTTGTCGATCTCCTTGCGGCCGGCGTCTTCAGATCCATCGCCCAGGTGGAGACGAACGTAGCGAATAAGCTTCTCGCGTTCGCCATTCGCCAGTGCGTCCTTCAGATATTGGAGCGACATTTTCTCTCGGCTGAGTCGTTCTGCAAAATTGGGAGCATTATGCCAATCTGCGTCAGCAATCGCGGACGGTCCACGGCTCGGTCACCGATCAGAGCCCAACACTTTCGTTAGTCCCCAGCCGGCCAATACCTCTGTCGGCATAAAACCATGGGTAGCACGCTCGTGCGCCCAAGGCAGTAGATCGCGGGCAGCGTCAGTACACAGTCGATGCGGTTCCGGAGTGATTCCTACCCTTCCTAGATCGAGCCGATCCGCGTCCCAACACGCCAGGAGAGTCGGGTCGCCAACGGTGAGGCCATCGGTATGCAGCCGGCAAGCTTCAAACAGAAGGTCGAATCGATGGTCATCCAGATGAACCACTGATCCACGAAGAGACCGGGCGAGTTCCGCACCTCGAAGACCGTGACCTTTATCCCGGTGCTCGTTGATTCGCCTTGAATCGTGGAACAAAGCGAACAGCGTCACCACTTCGCGATCGGCACCCGTCACCTCGGCAACGCGCAACCCGTTCTCCAGCACCCGAGCCCAGTGCACGACTCCATGATAGCCGCCCAACGGAAGTGCATAGCCGCTGAGGATCTCAGCCATGGTTGCAGGCAAGTCGTGCTTACCAGTCAACATCGGTCACCCGCCCATATTTGGCGTGAAAGCAATTAGGCAATGCTCGACCCACCGGGCATCGGCCCGACACCCAACTTGTACTTTTTGTATGATATGTGCATTTTGTATCACACTTCACGGATTATCAATGAGCAGAATTCCAGCAAGCGAAGCACGAATGCAGTTTGCCGATATCGTCAACAAGGTGGCATTCGGAGGTGAGCGCATTGTGCTGCACAGGCACGGAAAGGATGTCGCTGCCATTGTACCAGTCGAGGACCTTCGGCTCATCGAGGAACTGGAGAACAGAATGGATCTGGACGCTGCCCGCGCGGCCTTGAACGAGAAAGAGCCGCGCATCTCCTGGAAGAAGCTGAAGAAAGAGCTCCGGCTCTCCGAATAATCGCATCCTCAAAGCTCAACAGTATTGATCGAACGTGACGCCTCGTCGCTATGCAGTCGAATTGGCGGCGTCAGCAGCGCGCGCGTTTCGCAAACTCGACCCGTCCACCCAGCATCAACTGGCGCGAGTAATTGACTCCCTTTCTGAGAACCCGCGTCCGCATGGGTCGATCCGGCTGAAAGAGTCGGAGGACGTGTATCGGATTCGATCAGGCAATTACAGAATCCTCTATACCATCGAGGACCGCCGTCTGTTGGTTCTCGTGGTGGCGCTCGGACATCGACGAGAGATCTGTCGACGCAGCCATTGACGAATGCCCGAAACACTTGAGCCTCATAAAGGCTCAAAGGCTATCCATTCGAAGTCATACTTCCCGAGGGGCTGCCAGTCACGGGCGCGATCATCTCGGATCAACTCCGAAGCCTCGACTGGAAAGCACACCGCGCCACCAGGATCTGCCCCATTCCACCCTAAACAATCGACGAAGTACTCGGCAAAGTTCAAGCGCTTCTAACACCATAAACTGATCCTGTACGCAATATGTCCGGCCGATCAGATCACTGCATCGACGGTAAACGGGGATTTTGAAACTCCGGAATGCGTCATGGGAAATGAGTATATTTCGGCATGGCTGATTCAGCGGCATCCGTCCGCATACGCCGCCTTCATGATTCCGGCGACGACGATGACTACAGCGCCATGACGCCCGCGGAGCGTCTGGAAATGATGTGGCAGCTCGCACTCGATGCGTGGGCTTTCAAGGGGCTCGAGAATGCTGAATCCCAATTTTCGCGACATCTTGTCCACGTTCAACGCCGAGGGCGTTGACTATCTCCTCGTCGGCGCCTACGCCGTAGCCGCGCACGGTCTGCCCCGCGCGACGGGCGACATCGATCTGTGGATTCGCGCCACACCTGAAAACTCAAAACGAGCCTGGGACGCGCTGGCACTGTTTGGGGCACCAACCGATCAATTCTCCATCACCGATCTCGAATCTCCGGATGTCGTTATCCAGATAGGCGTCAGCCCGGAGCGAATCGATGTGCTCACGTCAATTGATGGAGTGGACTTCAACGCAGCGTGGCGGGACCGTGTGGCTGTCAACGTCGATGGGCTGACAATTCAAACGCTCAGCCGACAGCATCTGATTACCAACAAACGCGCGGCAGGGCGGCCTCAGGATCTCGCCGATGCAGCGCGACTGTCGGAGATGCGCTAATACCGGAAGACGAAATCGCATCAGTGGACTTCCGACCCAGGCAACGGTGTCACGTTTGCCGACGTGCTGTCTCGACAGTCTTTCGGAACAGTTCCTCCATCTGCGGATTGACAGTTCCAAGCGCATTTACGACTTCGGTCGCCCATGCGTAGTACTCCAGGCGTCTGTCGCGATCCCAGTCAGTTGGCGGGTCAACGCCGATCTCCCGAACATTACTGATCTTGTCAGCGAGCTTGATGAGCTTCGCACCCGGCGACTTGTGCGGAGCATCGATCACCTGCAGTCGCTTGCGCTCGTTCTTGTCGAGCGACTCGTCATCCGTCACCTCGAGAACCATACCTTCAGTCGCAGAACCAAATTTCTTCCGGATTTCTTCCGGTGTCGTCTCTTGATCCTCAATCGTGTCGTGTAGAAGCGCGGCCGCGAGAATATCAGCGTCATCGACTTCGCCGATCTCCGCGATGATCCGGGCAACTTCAATGCAGTGCCCAACGTATGGCCGTTCCATCTTTCCCTTCCGCTTCTGTTCGCGATGCTCGTCCGCAGCGAACTCCGCTGCCCGCAATACCGTTGACATGCTGGAAATAAATCCTCCTCTGTGTGGGTTCTTATCTCTCCCGTGAGCTCATGACATGAATCTGCCGGCAAGGTCTGACACTGCAATACCTATTGTCAGACACACGTTGTAGGATTCGGTTGCAGGATCTACTCAACCATTTCAAGGAGGGTTTGCAGATAAACGCGACGTTCTAATTTCCAACCCGTTCACCAGGCCACCCGATGATCTCCAGCCGATTGACTGGATTTCCGAGCGAGGCCAGGGCTTCATGATTTCATCCGGAGATGACCACGAAATCTGGCTCGACCTCGACTCCGGCAACGCGGTCACCTGCTTCAAGGATGAGCCCGATTCTCCGACTTCCGACCGGAGGCTGCCATGACGGAACAACGCAGTCGGATGCTCCACGACCTCGAGATAGAAAACAGCCGCGTCGTAGATCTCCTCTACGACGACTTCAATGCCTACCAGGAAAACTTCGACGCGGCTGGAGAGGACAGCGCACATCAGGATTTGCGCGCGTCCTTCCTTTCGTGGATGATGACGTTTGCGCCTGAGGTTTTTCCCCGCGACCTTGCGCTTGAAATCGCGCGGTTTGCGAAGAATGCGGAAAGACGTGATGACTACGCTCACTACGGGTGGCATAACACGCTTCACCTCCGCACCGGGCTCTTTGCTCTCACCCACGACGGCGAGTGGCTCGACCAGGCGCTCGGCAATCTTGCTCATCACAACTCGTCACTTCGTGGATACGTTGCGCGGACCGTTGCGCCGGTCATTCATCTGTTGAATTGTCGGGATCTCGAGACGATGGTCGAGACCAATCTGGAGAAGTGGCATTTCTTCAATGTCTATCCGCTGACATTGTTCCTGTCGGCAATGGGCGATTCTGATTACAAGCGGCGCCGGATTGCTGCCTGGGCCACTGAGTATCCGGACGGGAACGACACGGAGCTGTTCGCTTCGTTACTGTCTGGCGAACCGATGGAGAACATGTTCTTTCCGCAGTTCCGCCGCGTCGAGCGATACGTCCTCCTGCGCCTTTGCTCGAGGCCGCACGCCGTTCCGATACAACGGGTCGCTGCCTGGGGCGAACCGGCCTCTGCATCAGGATTGCGTTACGATCCTGACGCGCGGATAGATGCTGATGTCATCCTCGAGAGGATTGAAACTCATCCGCTTGGCGGCGGGTTCGTGAAGACGCTGGCTCCGGTTGCTACTGTAAAAGACCTTACCACGGGAGTTGCATGACACTTTCAATTTGTCTTGTCGAGCATCAGGAAGCATTCACCTCGGACCGGCTCGCTTCCCTCTATCCTGCGGGAGTTGTCGCTTGCGACTTCTATGTGGAAGGGGCCGAATCCGCGGAACCCGTGACCGGTGGATACAGATTCGGTCGACGGGCTGGGCTTCGGACTGCCCACGGAGAAGTTCGATGGAGAATTCTTCCCGGACCTTCTACCTGATGCGCTGTCCTGATGACACCGCGTCCCGACGATCCTTCTCAATGGGATGCAAAGTTTCGGCTCGGCCTTGCCGCCCCAGCTGGCTCCAGCCTGCATCAGCTCGGGATCGCCGAATTTGATCCCGCGTTCGGCCGGCGATGGAACGCTGGCTCTAACGTCTTGACGTTATGACGTCACAACGCTTACGTTCCGGGCATGACCGAAACTAAACGCTCGACTATCTACCTCGAAGAACCGCTTCACAAGGCGCTTCGGATTAAAGCGGCCGAGACCGACTCCAGTATCTCCGATCTCGTCAACAATGCCGTTCGTCTCGCACTATCCGAGGATGCCGACGATCTTAAGGCGTTCCGCGATCGCGCAAAGGAACCGACAATGCGGTTTGAAGACCTGGTCCGCGACATGAAGCGCCGTGGCAAATTATAGCCTGATCGTTAAAAAGAGCGCGGCGAAAGAACTGGAGGCGGTATCGCGAAAGGACCGCCTTCGCATTGTTGATAAGATTCAGCGCCTTGCCTTCGAACCTCGGCCATTCGGTGCCGACAAATTGAGCGGCGAGGACAAGTACCGTCTCCGTCAGGGAGACTTTCGAATCCTGTATGAGATTCGTGATCGTGAGCTTGTCGTCACAGTCATTCGCATCGGTAATCGACGTGACGTTTACCGATAGATCAAACACTCACATGAGACTTGCCTCAACTTGCGGAGAAATGAGACATGAGTCGATACCTCGTCATCATCGAAGAAACACCAACCGGATTCTCTGCCGCGATCGACCGCGGCGTACGTAGAGGTCGCGGCCTGACCTAGCTCCGCGACCGCTTGGCTCTTCCGTCCTGCGCACGCCCTTTCATTCCCATATCCGCGACGTAGTAGGCGCGCTTCATCTCCATCGCGCTCATCACGACCTCATCATACCGCGGCCGCTCGGCGGCAAGCTCTCTCCAACAATCATTGAGTACCTGATCATCGCCGGCGTAGCTGCGAATCCTCGCAACCGTTCGATCGATCACGTTCTTCGCTGCCGCAAAATCTCCACGACGATTTGCTTCCGTCGCTTCTGCTCGCGCGCGCGCGGCGTAGATAGCCGCAACCGCTCGATCCACCTCACGTTCCCGCGGTTGCCTGTCGTTCTCGGCATGCCCGGCATACGTCCATTCGACCGTCTCCGATCCGATCGCATCCGGCATCCCGCCCGTCAGATACGCACGCGATGCAGCGTGTGACCCTCTCTCTCCTCGCGGAAAGTTTAGCCGCACCAACACGTCGACTTCCTGCGATGATACGACGTCGCCGAGCTCGATGCGAAGCATGTTGCCGGCAATCGATGAACGGAATCCGCTCAACACTTCTGCATCGCCGTTCCGCGGAATGTCCATCTCGATCACGGCGTTCGGTATTACCACTTCCAGTGCTTCGCCAAGCTCACTCGTGATGAGATCCAGAATTTGCAGGGCATTCTCGAGGAAATAGAAATTGCCGCCACCTTCGTGCGCCATGTTGCGGAGCAGCCGCTCGTCGAAATCCGCGCCAACGCCGAACGTCGAAGTTGAAACGCCTCGATCGCGTAGTTCCGACGCATGGCGCGCGAGCTCTCCCGGATTCGTGATGCCGTGATTCGCGAGCCCGTCGGTCAGCAGCAGCACTCGACTCACTCTCTCCTTGTCAACGAATTCGGCCACCTCGTTGCAGCCGTGCATCCAGCCAGAGCAGAGATCAGTGTTGCCGCGAGGCGCGACGGTGCTCAACGCGTTGAGCGCGGCGCGAATTGCGCCTCGTGTGGCAAACGAAGACGCTGCCAGCACATCGACGCGATTGTCGTACACGACCAGGGAGAATCGATCTTCCGGTCTCAGCATTCGGAGCGACTCCTCTACCGCCTGTCTCGCGAGGTTGAACTTGTTCTCGCCCGACATCGATCCGGACCGGTCGAGCACGAACGCGACGTTCACGGGAGTTCTCGTTTCGCGGCGCGTCGCGGCCGGCGCTGTGAATCTCAACAGCACATACCGATTGCTGCGCGCGTCGGCCCTGATGAGAGTTCTGTCTGTTCTGATGGAAAGTCTCACGGCAACTCCTCCTTGAAAATCTCACGTGCGGACTCGAGCAGTCGCTCGATTCTCCGGTTGTCTTCCCTGGATACCGGCCTCCTGACGTGAATCTCGACGTCAGGAGAAAGAGTGAAGCGCTCCCATTGTGCGCGGTGTGGTGTTGAGTGACTTGGTTGTTGATACTCTCGTAAGATCGCCGGAGGCACTGACATCGCCGGCTCCCGCAGCTTTGCACTCCCGACACCTTCGCTCAGAACCTTTCGCACGTAATCGCTGGCCGAGTCGGGGTGGCGATCGGGGCGGGTGCGAAGTAGCTGGCTGATCTCTTCCGGTTGAAGGGTATCGATGCGTTTCCTGATTTCGGAAAGCGGGAGATGCTCGCTTTGGAGGCGCCGAATCAGGCGAAGGCGATCGACGTGCTCGGGTCCGTAATGCGCGCCAGGTCCGCGCGTTTCGGGAGCGGGCAGCAGGCCCTGCTGGATGTAGTAGCGGATGGTCCGCGGGCTGACCTTGGCCTGTTCACTCAGCTCGAGGATGCCAATCGGATCGGAATCGGTAGAGTCGGCCATTCGACATACTAGCAGTTGACATGTTAACTGTCAAGTCTCGCGAAGTCACCGGTTAGACGGCATTGAGCGTCCCTCCCGCGGTTGCGTGATATGTGTTGCTGTTATATGTTATACTCGTGAGAACACTTGTTGACATCCCTGATAAAATGCTGAAAGAGATCGATGAGGTTGCCAAACGCGACTCGATTTCGAGGGCCGAGGCGGTGCGCCGGGCAATGGCGGCGTTCATCGCGGGGCGAAGTGTGTCCACTACCGATTCGGCTTTCGGAATCTGGAAATCCCGACACATCGACGCGCTCGATTACGAAGACTCCCTCCGCGAGGAATGGAACCGATGAAGGCAGTGTTCGACACGAACATCCTCATCGATTATCTCAGCGGATCGCAAAAGGCGAAGCACGAGATCGACTCGTTTGAGGATGTCTACATCAGTCTCGTGACGTGGATGGAGATTCTCGTCGGCGCCGTTGAGGGAGATGAGGAATCTGCGATCCGCGGATTTCTTAGACACTTTCGGGTTCAGCCGATTGACGAGGACATAGCGGGCCGAGCTGTCGTGATTCGAAGACGTGACAAGATGCGCCTTCCCGACGCGATCATCTGGGCAACAGCACAGCAGCTTGGATTTTTGCTCGTCACCAGGAACACGCGGGATTTTCCGTCGCGTGATCCTGGCATCCGCGTTCCGTATCGAGTCTAAGCGTAACTATGGAACAGGTCGATACGACCCTGGCAGTTGAGCCGCCTATCCTTCCAGCTTGAGATCGGTCGTCCGTCCCGAGAGTCGCAGGCCGATCACGATCGCCACGCCAATCCCGAGCCAGGCGAGACCGCCGATCTTTGCGTGCGCGTCCGCATTCATCAATACAAATCCGATGACGATGAAACCAATTGAGGGCGAGACAAGATGTAACGCGATTCCGCCCGTCCGTTTCTTGAACAGGAAGTAGACCACCACAGATACGTGCAGCAGTAGAAATGAGAACAGCGCACCGAAGTTGACGAGTGACGACAAAAGCCCTACCTGACCCACAAAGAAGAGTCCCAGAATCAGGCTCACTGCCGAAACGAACAGCACAGCGCGCTGCGGCACCCGCCGCACTGGATCGATATGCGCGAGAAAACGTGGCAGCTGTCCATCTCGCGCCATCGCGAAGAGCAGTCGCGCCGTAGCCGCCTGTGCGACAAGGGCGTTCGCGATCGCCGCAGCGAGCGCAACCGAGACGGCGACCACTAACTTCAACGAGGAACCGCCGATCATGCCCGAGATCGTATAGAACGCGTCATTTGTCGCCGTATCACCCACGAACTCGGTCTTTCCCGGCACGAGCAGTGCCGCGATATATGTCTGCACGATGAACAGAGCCGCGGCAATGCAAAGCGTGATCATCGTCGCCGTCCCCACAACCCGCGCCCCGCCTTTCGCCTCTTCGGCGAGCGTCGAAATGGCGTCGAAGCCGAGGAACGACAACACTGCGACGGAGAGCGCGCTGAAGATGAGTCCGATGTGGAAGACTTTTGGCGCGAAGAACGGAGCAGTACTCCAATGCGCGCCGTTGACGCCACGACTCACGGCAACAGCGCCGGAGACGACGAACAAGCCCAGCACGATCATTTCGCCGACGAGAAAGATCTTGCTGGCTCGCGCTGTCGTTTCGATGCCGAGCAGATTGATCGACGTATTGAATACGACGAAGCCAATGACCCACGCCGCTTGTGGGATTTGAGGCACGACGGATCTCAAGGCCGCAGCGCCAACCACATAGCAGAGTGTTGGGATCAGCAGGTAATCGAGCAGGATCGCCCATCCAGCGAGAAATCCCGCCGTCGGTGACAGCCCTCGTCCTGCATATGCGTAGACCGATCCGGCAATTGGAAACGCGCGCGACATCTCGCGATAGCTCAGCGCGGTGAACACCATTGCGATGAGGCCGACCACGTACGTCAGCGCTACCATGCCCTTCGATGCATTGAACACGATGCCGAAGATGGCAAAGGGCGCAATTGGAACGATGAAGACAAGACCGTAGACGAGCAGATCGACCAGGCTAAGGCTGCGCCGGAGCTCGTTGCCATAACCAAATTCGGACAGCTCCGTGCTCGCGGGTAGCGGCGCTTCGACTGGTGTCATGACTGATCGTGTGAGTCGACGAAATCCTGCACGAGCGCCATGTATGCACTGCGCTCCTCGACGTGCGGCATGTGACTCGAATCCTGAAAAATGTGCCAACGCACGTCGGGGATGCCGTCGGCGAACGGCTGGACTGTCGACGGCGTCGCTTCGTCATGACGCCCGGAGATCAGCAGCGTCGGCGCCTGGATTTGGTGCACCTCGTCAACCACACTCCACGACTTGATGGTTCCGATCACGTGGAACTCGCTCGGTCCGTTCATTGTGTAGTAAACAGTGGGGTCGTCGGCAATCGCTGCAAATGAGCGCGCTACCTCCGGGGGATGCGGAACGATGCGGCATACGTGGCGATTGTAGAAAACGTCCATTGCAGCCGCGTATTCGGTCGAATCTGTTGTCCCGGCCGCTTCGTGTCGCGTCAGCGTGTCCTGAACGTCCGGCGGCAATTGCGCACGAAGCTCAGCGGCCGCCGCGAGCCACAGCGTCATCGACGCCGGGGAATCGGAGATAATGAGACTTCGGAGACCGACTGGCCGGCGAATAGCATGCTCCGCGCCTAGCATGCCCCCCCATGATTGTCCGAGCAGATGATAGCCCCCTGACACGCCAAGCCGTTGAAGCAGATTCGCCAGCTCTTCGAGGAACAGATCGACCGTCCAGAAATCGGGGCCCTTGTCTCGAAGATGTGTCGACCGCCCGTTTCCGAGTTGATCGTAATGAATGACCGGCCGTCCCGACCGTGAGATATCGGCTATCGTGAGGAGATAGTCGTGCGTGGCACCGGGGCCTCCGTGCGCCAGGACAATTGGCGCCTTACCGGAGCCGAGGTCGCCGGTTATGCGATACCAGGTTTTCCACTCGCCGAAATCGACAGTGCCGTGCGTCGTCGCTTCGAGAAGCTGTGTCGTTGGATCGAAGTTCATCTCTTAGTCCTGTCGAGTCGGTACACAGTAATCGCATTCTCCCGTCAACAACACGTCTAATGGGCGCCGCTTTCGTCCCAGGCAGACTATTGAGCATCGAGCGGATCGATGTTACTTTTGTGTAACATTGTCCTCCAAGAGACGGCTCTGATGGTCTTAACCAGCAATACACGCATTCAAGGCGGATCGATGGTCACCTCCATACCGAACGAAGTCGCCCGTCGGCTCGGCGCCACCGCAGGCAGCGCCCTGTACTGGGTGGAAGACGGAGCCGGCCGATTTGTCGTGACGACCATCGACCCCGAAGCTCTCGAAGCCCTCAACCATCACGAGGAAGTGGTCGCTCAGTACCGCGAGGTGTTTCAGGCTCTCGCTGAGTGAACGACCCTCGATGGATCACCGCCGAAGTGCTTCATCTGATGCACGTTCGTCAGGTGGAGCTTTTCGGTGGAAGGCACGGAGTGCTCGATGAGAACGCGGTAGAGTCAGCGCTTCACAAGCCGCAGAATCTCAACGCATACGAACCCGACTCAGATCTCGCCGCACTCGCTGCGGCGTACCTTTGCGGCTTCGTGCAAAAGCAGGGGTTCGTTGACGGTAACAAGCGTACCGGTCTCGCGGTCACACTCACGTTCCTTCGACTCAATGGTTACGAGCTGAACGTTTCCCAGGCTGAGTTGCTGGCGTTCGTTCTGGCCATCGCGCGCAACGAAATCGACCAGGCCACAGCGACGAAGTGGCTACGCCAACGGATCTCGTCGAGATGACTCTGCGGCCTGGGCCCCGCTTGTTACTGAACCTTGAACGTCGGTGTGGATGCCTCGTCCGGACCGGCTGATCTTCCATCTTTACGGGTCAAGCCGGTGAACATGACGCGGTATGTGTCTGTAGGAACACCCCGTGGGATCTCGAAAAACGTGTTGACCGATTCGCCCTTGGCGAGGCGTCTGGATTCCGTAGTACATGTGCCGCCGGCGGTGGGCCACTCGAATGCGACGATCCAGTACTTGTTCTCCTGCCGCTCCAGGCGCCGCTGGCAGAGGTTGTACTCGAGAGTCTTGTCAGACACGTTTTTGATCGTCGCCTCACCCGTGTTGCCGCGAGTGTATGTGTCCCGGTTGACGGTGATCGCGTAGTCACGCGACGAGCCGCGCGCAAACGGGCCGATACATCCGCCGAGTAAAGTCATCGCGACAACGGACACTATCGTCGTCGCGCGTTTTCGTCGCAGCTCCATTTTATCTCCAGTTTTTCGCCGAACAATCGGCAACCGCTGCAGGCCAGGCGTTACGCTGATACGTCGCCATCCCGATTCAACGCATCATGTGCGCCAAGCTGGAGCGTGTTCACCCGCTACTTCACCACTTTGCTCATCCACACATCGCGGCGATCGGCGAGGATCTATCGACGCAGCTAACGTCGAAGCGCTCATCCGCCCAGCGCTCGCAGTGCCTCGAGTTCTGGAAGCTCGTCAATATCCTTCGGTCGGCCGGCCGCTCTCTTTGCGTCAATCAGCGCATCGAGACTGAGCGCCCGAAACCGGATGTCGAACGCTTCGATTGACTTGGACCGTTCGCGACATTTCGCATAATCGCCAACTCCTTTCACGACGTCGAGAACATCGATGAACCCCTCGGCGGTCGTCAGCGTCATGAGAGGAGTCGTGCGGAATTGTCTCTCATCCATGAAGAACGGCAGTCCTGATTCTATCCCACGGGGATACGCTTTCCACTTTGCGAGTAGCTTGGCCAATCGGATCAGGTTGGGCTTGGCGGTATCGTAGCAGATGTCGACGTCGTCCGTCACCCGGCGCGAGCCGTGGGCGGTTGCAGCCAGTCCGCCCACAACGACGAGCTTTACTTCTGCCGCTCGGAGTCCTTGCAGGATGGTGGCGAAGCTCATGCACGGGCCCGCATGCTTCGCTGCATCTCCGCAACGAACGCCGCGTTCTCGTCAGCGATTCTCAGGCGCTCGGCGACGGGGATTTTGAGTCCCTCTCTGAGTAGGCCGATATCCACCCCGTAGCGCGCGGCGTGATCGAGCGCTGCCTGCTTCCCTCTTCGCGGCCTGAGAGGCCGCGGGCGACCTCTACGCTTTTCGCCCCCAAACTCGAGAGCGGCGGACAGTGACGCGGCATGCGATGAGTAGAACCGCGCCATTTCCACCGATACTCCAGCGACACTACTCACCGTCGTGCCGAGAACGAGGGTCGAGGCTCGTGGCTGGCTGCCCAGCGCTTCACGCGCGAGCTCGTCCGATCGCGCGAGCGTGAGGCCAACGTCCTGGTTGAAGACCCTGACCAGTCCCAGCCACACAGATTCCAGCGGTGTGTACTTCAGCCGCCTTCGAAGGAGCCGAGCGGTGTTCTCGACCCACTTGTCGTCAGCTCCAACGGCCATGGCAAACTGGGAACGGGTCATTCGTAAATATACCTAATTACCAGGCTTATTTTAGTGTCGCCTGATCGAATCTCCGACTACAACGAGTAGTGCGTTCCCCACCGGCCGCTCACCTTCCTTGTCCGAGGGGTGATTCACCACATGATCCCGGATCACCATCGTGGTCGACCCGCCGCCATCGAGATTCACGGCGTCATACACACCGAGCTTGAGCATCGTATCCGCAAGCTCCATCAGCGACATGCCGGAATCCGATTCTCTCCGTCCATCGACAGTCACGAGGTAAAGCGTCGAACTGTCCTTCGAGAATCCGACGGCTGTCCTTGGATGCCGCACAGTTCCGAACTTCGCGCCGGTCCCTTCAATGAAATAACCGAACTCAGCCACACTCCGGCCATTCTGAATAATTCTCGGCCCACCACCAACTATCGTCCTCACACGCTCTCGGCCCGGAAGGAATCCGGTTCTGATGTGAATCGTCCCGCCTCTTCGCGCAATTCGTTTTAGTGAATCGCACATTGTTCCTTCGGCTGTAAGAGCACCTCCGGCCACGAGCGATGCACGCGCTCCGTCGCTTACGGGACCTGTGATGAGGAAGGTCATTTCATTCTGCGAGCGAGATACCAGTCGCAACGGCAGGTAAGCAGAGCTCACGCGAGTCGTGTCACGCGGAGTCGAGTCGCCGGCGGCGGACGTGTAAAGCACGAGCGCGTTGGGCTGCTTTGGGCGAGAGTTGATTCCATCGAGCCTCATCGATCGTCCGGCCTGCATCAACCGTGCGGTGAGTCCGAACCGGTCGATGTATGGATTGTTATTCGAGTCGATGCCGAACTGCGTTCTCAGTTTCTTCCAGCCATCGCGAGGAGAGTTGGATGGCGCAAGTCCTTTCACGATCACACCATCGATCAATACGTTGCTCTCGCTCTCGCCGGTCTTCACGTTGAAGAAGTCGGCGTTAACGGCGGCGACGGCTTTTCCCGGGCCTTTATACCGCTGCTCCATTGAGCTCGTTTTTTCGAGGCCCGCGAAAACGTCGTTGCCTTTTACTTCGTGAATGCTGATGCCCTTCTGATGAAGGTTTACTTCCAGCACGTTGAGCCGCCACGGCCCCTTGTTGAGGACGACCCGCCGGTGAACCACACCGGGAGCGACGGTTTCGACTGAAGAAGAATCCCACTGTGCGTGCGCCGGGGAGGCAATGGACGAGAGGCAGAGTGTGAGGATCGTTGCGAGGACAGCTTGTTTCATCTCGTTAAGCTATTGGAGGCGTGAGCACGGTTCGTCCAGCATGAGTCCCGTGACCACTGGGCGATGGTCGGAGGCGTACACTTCCGGGACCGATACTCCGAGCACGTGAAAGCAGTCTGACACCATGATATAGTCGATTCGCTTTTGAGGAGACTTCGCGGGGTCGGTAAGTCCTGGCCCGCTTGAGTTCAGCCACACGTCATGAAGCCGTTGGAACAGCGGTTGAATCTCAGCAGCATCTGGCGGGGCGTTCAGGTCGCCCATCAACAGGATGGGTAATGTGTCACGTTTCATGTATCCGAGCATCTCGTTGACTTGCTTTGTGCGGACGGCCGGGTCGGACCGATAGTCGAGATGCACGTTGAATAGTCGAACGTGTTTGCTGCCAAGATCGAGTGTCGCCTCGAGAAATCCCGGGAGTAGAGTTGGCGTTGGAGTTGAGTCCTGCGTGGAGAGACGCGTGATGACGCGGTTCGTGAATCCGACTATCGGATACTTGCTCAAAATCGCAACGCCGAATTCTCGCGGCGGCTTAGCCGGATC
Organism: Gemmatimonadales bacterium; assembly: GCA_038253755.1. Classification (GTDB taxonomy): domain Bacteria; phylum Gemmatimonadota; class Gemmatimonadetes; order Gemmatimonadales; family Gemmatimonadaceae; genus UBA4720. Next base: position 15,883 of record JBBSGU010000001.1, read on the forward strand.
GTCACTGGGAAGCTGGTAAATCCGCGCGAACCTGTAGTCCATTCCGGTTCCATGCGCGATCAAGGCGGCCTGGTCGACAAAGTTGCTCCGTTGCGACCAGTGAACATCTACCTCCTGAAGACCGACGATGTCGGGATGCTGATCGCGAATTACGGCGATCACGCTGTCGAGGCCTTCGTGACCGTACTCGATGTTGTAGGTCATCGCGCGAAGCGAGCGCCTGTGCGGGTGCGATTGCAAGCTGGCGCACGCTGCCGTGATCAGCAGCATTGCGCTTACTACAGCCGATGTCTTAGAAAAAGGTCCGGGTTTCAATAGTGATACCTGGCCCGCATTCCCCGGCTCTATGGGAAGATTCCTCTCTGCGTGTACGCCATCGCGACCTTTCCAATCGCATTGATAAAGGCGGCCGTTCGCAGATCGACATTGCGCTCTTTCTGAATCACCCGCAGCTCGGCGTATGCCGCGATCATCGTCTCCTCGAGCCCTGAATTCACAAGCTCTTCTTCGCCGGCGGCCTCACTGGCTCGTCCACGATCGTCGTCCGTGAAATGTTTTCCGGTCAGATGCTCCACCGCTTCAAGAAGCCGCTCGTTGCTTCGCTCCTCGAAGCGCTTCTCCATTCTGCCATAGCGCATGTGTGAAAGATTTTTTACCCACTCAAAATACGAGACTGTCACTCCGCCTGCATTCGTATAGATGTCGGGAAGAAGTAGCACTCCCCGCGCGAGCAGGTTCTCGCTCGCGTCGGCAGTGACAGGCCCGTTCGCGCCTTCGACGATGATTTTCGCCTTGATGCGATCGACATTGGCCTTGGTGATCTGATTCTCGAGTGCCGCAGGAACCAGCACATCGCAATCGAGCTCGAGTCCGTCGGTGCTCTTCGCCAGGTCCATGGATCCCGGGAAACCCAGTATCGACCCGGTTTCCTTGCGGTGGGCGACAACCTTGTCCACATCGAGGCCCTTGTCCGAGTATATGCCGCCTTCGCGCTCGAGCAGCGCGATGATGATTCCGCCGTATCCCTCGATGAACTTCGCGGCGTGATATCCAACGTTGCCAAGTCCCTGGACTACGACGCGTTTTCCATCGACCCCGGTGGAGAAGCCGAGCGGCTTCATGTCTTCAGCGTAGCAGACGGCTTCGCGCAGTGCGAAAGCGACTCCCCTCCCTGTACTGGCTGCGCGGCCGCGGACTCCGCCCTGAGTGACGGGCTTTCCGGTGACGCATCCCTGAGCGTCGATTTCTCCGCGAGCCAGCGTCGCGTATGTGTCCATGATCCAGGCCATCTCGCGCGGTCCGGTTCCCATGTCTGGCGCGGGCACGTCCATTCCCGGCCCGATTAGATTTTTCGAGAACAGCTCGTATGTAAACCGGCGAGTGACTCGCTCGAGCTCGTCAACCGAATATTTCTCGGGATCGATTCGCACTGCGCCTTTCGCTCCGCCAAATGGAACGTCCACCAGTGCGCACTTGTAGGTCATCAGTGCAGCAAGCGCGGACACTTCATCCTCATCCACGTTGGCCGCGTACCTGATGCCGCCTTTCGTCGGCAGCCGGTGCACGCTGTGCTGTGCTCTCCATCCGTTAATTACTTCGATCGTACCGTCGTCCCTCTTTAACGGGAACTGCATCCGATAGATGGAATTGCATGCCTTGATGGTATTGAGCAGCCCCGGGTTCAGGTCGAGGTATGGAGACGCTTTGTCGAAGTATTTGTTGACCTGCGCGAACATCGGGATGTGCTCAGTTGTCATCTTTGCCCCAGGGGTGATTTCTGCGGTGGTGATTATGCAGAAAGCATCGAGGCTCAACAAGCTCCAGAGACTGGAAAACGGTCTCTATCCACGCGACTTTTCGACAGTCCACACCATCATTGGAACCAACATTTTGACACCGCCGAGGGCGTTTCGGAAATGGAGCTGAACTAAATGCAGATTCTCACGTATGCCGGCTTTATCCTGATTGGCGCCATCGTCGCCATGGCCCTGCTCATCGGCTTCATGGACGTCGTGAGAGGCACGCCAATCAAGACCGTCGGAACTCCCGGCCAGGGCACCGACTGTCCGGCCATTGACGACCCGTTTTTCCGGGAGTCGATCGAGCTACTGACGCACGTCAAGCTCAAGCGCGGCCACGACGTCGAGTTCTTCATCAACGGTGACCAGACATACCCGCGCCTCTGGGAAGATCTGCGCAACGCAAAGTCATCGATCACTCTCCAGCTGTATTTCGCGAACAAAGGCAAGATGGCGGATCAGCTTCAGCAAATTCTGATAGAGCGCGCAAAAGCAGGAGTCGACATTCGCTTTCTTCACGACGCTTTCGGAACGACTCTCAAGAAGGAGTATTTCGAGCCGCTCAAGGCTGCTGGTGTGAAAGTGGAGGCGTTCCGTCCCTTTAGCCTCAAGTCCCTCCAGAAGACTCAGCATCGCGCTCACATCCGCGTAATCGTGATCGACGGGAATATCGGTTACACTGGCGGGTTCGGAATCGACGACAAGTGGTTCGGAACCGGCCGGGACAAGGATCAGTGGCGTGACACCAATGTCCGCTTCACCGGGCCTGCGGTACGACAGCTTCAGGCAACGTTCGTCGTGTGCTGGGCCGAAGCATCCTCGAAGCTGCTCACGAGTGACAACTTGTTTCCGCCGAACAGTCGGCCGGAGTATGGAGCGGAAAGAGACAACGATGGAGTTCTCGCGGCTGTCCTGCACGCATCCCCTACAATAGGCAGCACACCTGCTGAGCGGTTCTTCGTTCTCAGCATCGCCGCGGCCAGACAGAAGCTCTACATCTCCAATTCCTACTTCGTTCCTGAGGACGCTTTTCGCAAACTTCTCTGTGAATCAGCGCAGCGTGGAGTGGACGTGAGAGTTCTGACCGTGTCCGAGACAACTGACACGAAAAGCACGTGGTATGCCGGGCGAGCGAAATACGAAGAGTTGCTGAAAGGAGGAGTACGCATCTTCGAGTATCAGCCAGTTATGATGCACGCGAAGACTCTGGTGGTAGATGGCGCCTGGGTCTCCGTCGGCAGCATGAATGCCGACAATCGGTCTATCTCGTTCAACGACGAATCAAATCTCGTAATCCTGGACGAAGGAGAGGGCGCACGAATGGAGAGGATGTATCTCGAGGATCTCGAGTTCGCCAAGGAGATCGAGCTTGGCGAGTTTTCGAAACGTCCCTTCCGGGAAAGGGTCGCCGAGTTCGTGTGTCATCTCGTTTGGAGAGTGCTATAGGAGTAGCAAATACGAGAACATCGACCGTTTCGAGAATCACCAGCGTATCACACTGAAAACGTTCGAATAGTCATCAGTCCAGGGTTGATATCCAGCTCGCGATGGCAGGGGGATCCAGCGTTTATCGGAGTCCAGCCCCGCTAGATCTTCCCGGGAATGAACGAGCACAACCCACTCGGATGGATATGCCAGCGGCCCATCGATTTTCTCGTCGGGCTCGTGACCCTCCATCAAGGCAAAAAGTCCCGCATCCTTTGCCAGCGCAGCGATTACGGGCTTGAGATCGAGATGCTTGTTGCTGATATGCACGAACAGCACACCGTGCGCATCAAGCACTCGCTCATATAAGGCGAACGCCTCGCGCGTCAGCAGGTGAACAGGAATTGCATCCGAGCTGAAAGCATCTACAATCAGCAGTCTGAACTTGTCCGTCGGCTCCTTCGCCATGCTCAACCGCGCATCGCCGATCACCACGCGAGGCTGCACCGGGCAATCGGTCAGGTATGTGAAATACTTTGGATTACTCGAGATCCGCAGCACCAGCGGATCGATCTCGAAGAAGGTCCAGTTTTCTCCCGGCTTGGAATAGCAGAGCACCGTACCCGCGCCTAATCCCACAGCGGCAATTCCCTTTCCGGCCAATCGCGAGTCGAGCGCTGCAAATACCTGCCCTACCGGTCCGCTCGGATGGTAATACGTCTCGGGAGTCAGTCGTCGTGCGGCGTCCAGATACTGCGCGCCGTGAGTTGTAGTGCCGTGGACGAGACGATGCGCAGGACCATTGACGTTCTGCACCCGATACGCCCCGAAGAACGAGCGGTCAGCATACATGTCCTGACTGAATCGAATGCCGGGCACCACCTCACCCACAACCAACAGTGCAATGCCGACGCCGAATCTCAGCGCGTTGTCGCTGATCGAAAGGAGAAACGCGGCCGCAACGAGCGACGAAAGCAACTTGGCTGAAACGTCGAGGATGTGGTGATCTGCGAAGCCGTACCACGACACCAATCCGACGACTATCGCCGGAACGATTGAGAAAGTGAATTGCGGTACTCTCAACGCCATCTCGCCAATGCGTGACTTCCAACTCGGTCTCAGCAAACACGCGGCTACCAGCACTAGTTGATATTCCGCGATCGACTTGAATACCAGCGGCGCAACGATCGCGTTGAAAGCTCCGCCGAGCGCGCCGCCGAGGGCCATCCACAGGTAGAATTCGGTGAGATACGCCGGATCTGGTCGCGATGCAGCGAGCTCACCGTGCAGGACGAGCGCCGTGGTCGCAAAGACAGCGAGGTGCAGCGCGTATGTCGAGCGAAGACTGATCCCAGGCCCCCAGAACAGGACAAGTGCGAGCACTACCATCAAGAGAGCGTGCGCCATCGCGGTTGGCTGACTTACCGCTCGGCCCGCGCGCGCGAAGACGATGATGAAAGTGATGAGGTACAGTGCCAGTGGAACGACCCAGAGCAGCGGCATCGCCGCGACGTCGGTGGACAGATAGGTCGTGACGCCGAGGAGGAGGCTCGACGGAACGAACGCGAGAGCTACCCACCGAATGCGGTCCATCGCTGTTGGTGCCCTAGGTGGAAGGGCGGCCGCATTCTTTAGTCGAGGTGAAACGGTAGACGAATGCTTCCACACGAGCAGTGCCGAACCGGCAGCGAGAATTATTGCGACCCCATATCCCAAGCTCCAAAGACTGGACTGCTGTCCAAGCCGGATATTCGGTTCCATGATGATTGGAAATCCGAGCAGACCGAGCAGGCTGCCAGCATTGCTGGCTGCGTACAGCACGTAGGGATTATTTGCGGACCTGTTATCTGAGTCCCTGAGCCATCGCTGAACGAGTGGTGCAGTCGCGGCGAGCAGCATGAATGGCGCGCCTACAGCAACGCTCAGCAAGGCGGTGAGCCATGGAATCACATTGCCTGATTCCGGTGGCGTCCATCCGCGGGGGATCGCGACTGGCAGGGAAGCAATCGCAACCAGCAGAAATCCGACATGCAGCGCGGCTTGTTTCCGCGAACTCAACAATCGCGACGTGAAGTGAGCGTACAGATAGCCAACCAGAAGCACAGCCTGGAAATACATCACACATGTATTCCAGACCGCTGGCGATCCGCCAAGCATAGGGAGAACCATCTTCGCGAACAGCGGTTCGATCCAGAAGAGCAGGAACGCGCTGCACAGGGTCGTCACTGCGAAGAGGGCTAACATCGGCGGGCCGATTTCACGCCCCTACATAGCACGGCAGACGGCCGACCTCCAGACCCCGATGGTCAGGGAGCTTGGGGCCCTTGCCGCCGGCTCATGGCTCCTGCATGGTATGGTAGAGTAGCGGCGGCCCTTTCCCTAGCCGGTACACAAGTGCCAGACCTCGCCGGATTGAATCGCCCGACTGACGCAGAGCTCGACCTGTTCGGCATCACGCACAAGGGACACGTGCGCAGCGAGAATCAGGATCACTACCTGATATCGACTGTGCATCCGCAGGTGGTGATTCACGACACGAGCCTCCCGAGAACGGATCAGCTCCCGCTTCGAGGCACTCGCCTCGCGACCGTTCTTGTCCTCGCCGATGGAGTTGGCGGTGCCGCTGCCGGCAATGAAGCCGCTCAGCTCGCGACCGAATCCGTCATTCGATACGTGTCGTCAACGCTGAGGTCGTATCACACCGCCGGGCGGGCGTCGGAGGACGAGCTTCTCGTTGCCCTGAAAGAGGCTGCAATGGAAGCGCACGAGGCGGTGAAGGCAGAAGCGGCATTGCGCAGCGATCAGAAGAAGATGGCAACGACGCTAACCGTCGGCATCGTGATCTGGCCGTGGGCATATTTCATCCAGGTCGGAGATAGCCGAGCATATGTGTACACGGATGGAAAGCTGTTTCAGATCACACGAGATCAGACTGTCGCACAAGCGCTCGTGGATCAGGGAGTAATTCCGGCAGACCGTCTCGACAGCTCGCCGCTGAAGCACGTTTTATCGAGCGCGATCGGCGCCGAGGACGCGGTTCCCGAGGTAAGTCGCGTTGATATGTCCGAGCGCGGCGCTCTGATTCTTCTTTGCAGTGATGGTCTCATGAAGCACGTGCCTGACGATGAAATCGCGGCGGCGATCGCTGACATGAAGTCATCGGAGCAGGTGTCGAAACATCTCATGGAGCTCTGCCTCGAGCGCGGCGGCAAGGACAACATCACCATCATCGCCGCGAGAGCTCCCGCCAGGAAAACCTGAGACTTATCCCGCGGTGTTCCTGATCAACTGATGGACGAATCGAATGCCGTCGAGATAGCTCTTCTCGGCGATTCTCTCGTTGGTGCCGTGAACGCGATTTCGGTCTTCGATGTCGATCCGGTTGCCTGTGAAGCGATAGACGTTCGGAGTAATTCCGCGGAAATAGCGAGAATCAGTGGCACCCAGGACGAGGTAGGGACCGACAACGGCTCTGGGGTAGATCTGTCGAATTGTCGTGAGGAGACCTGACCACGCGGCGTCATTGGTTGGCGACGGAAGCGATGGCTCGAAGGTAGTTCCGACGGTGGTTACTTCGACTCGCGGATCGTCGACGACTTTTTTCACGTGAGCGATGATGCTGGCGCTGGTTTCGCCCGGCACTATTCGAAAGTTGACCGTTGCTTTCGCGAGCGTTGGGAGGATGTTGTCCTTTGGACTCCCCTCGAGCATGGTGACGGCAGTAGTTGTCCGAAGCATGGCGTCGGTGGCGGTTTTAGACGCAAGAACTTTTTCGAGGACCGGGTCGAGCAGCCAACGGTTTGCGAAGAGGATTTTCCGGCCGAATGGCATCTCGCGTCCGACGACGTCGAATAGCTGGCCCATCTCCGAGCCGATGCTCGCTGGGAGTGGATTGTTTTCAATTTTGGTGATCGCGGACGCAAGAATTCCGGCGGCTGTGTGTCGTGGTGGGATCGATGAGTGTCCTCCCTCGGCCCTCACCGAAAGCTCGAGCGTTGCATAGCCCTTCTCGGCGATTCCGACCACGGCGACCGGCGACTTCACTCCATCCATCGCGTGATCGACTACGGTTCCACCCTCGTCCAGCGCGAAGTATGGCTTGATTCCTCGCGACTTCAGCAGCTCCGCGATTTTCGCCGCGCCTTTCGAGCCTCCTACTTCTTCATCGGCGCCGAAGGAGAAGTAAATAGTTCTCTTCGGAACGAAGCCCTCGCCGATCAGGGATTCGGCCGCCTCGAGGAGACCCATGACTGTCGACTTGTCGTCGAGAGCACCGCGCCCCCAGATAAAACCGTCGGCGATGTCGCCTGAGAATGGGGCGTGTTTCCATAATTTCAATGCGCCCTGATCGACAGGAACGACATCCATGTGACCCATGAGCACAACGGGCGCGAGCGAATTATCGCTTCCCTTCCACTCATATAGTAGTGCGTCCTGTCCTACTTCCTCGTGTGTGAGGGTTGAGCTCACGTGGGGAAACGACTTGAAGATATAATCGTGCATGGCGCGAAACGCGGTTGAATCGCGCTGCGTACTGTCGCTTGGAGAGATGGTCTCTATGCGAATCGCTCCGGCAAGGCGTTCTGCGGCCCCCCCTGCTGGCATGAACGCAACGGGCGGCTGAACTTCCACCCGTCGTGGCGTGAATGCGATCGCTCTCGCAAGCACCACGACGACAAGGGTAACGACAAGTAGCAGAACGAGCTGAATGGTTCGCTTCATTTGACGAATGGAGTTTTTTTGACCGAAACAGATACAGGCGGCGCTGCTCCCGCGCCGGAACATACGCCTCCGCAGGCCACTTCGCGCGTCGTTATGCTACTCGTGGCATTGACAGTCGCCATGCACTTCACGACGAACCTGCTCTCGCCTTATGGAATTCAGCGCGACGAATTTCTTTATCTGGCGATGGGCCGGCATCTCGACCTGTTTCGAATGGAGTTCCCGCCGGCCATCGCTATCCTCGCCAAGTTTTCCCGCACGCTCCTCGGCGACTCGATATTCGCGATCCGGTTTCTCCCTGCTGTCGCCGCAGGTGCGATTGTCTATCTGTCGGCGAAGATCGCGATTCATCTCGGCGGAAGCCGAACCGCGCAGGTTCTGGCAGCGACGGCTGTCGTTGCGTCGCCTCTTTTTCTCCGCGCGGGAAATCTCTTTCAGCCGGTAGTCTTCGATCAGCTCGCCTGGACCGTCGCGCTGTACTCGCTAGTGCGACTGGTACAAACTGAAAAACCGAAGTGGTGGATCTGGTTTGGAGTTTCCGCGGGTCTGGGACTGCTCACCAAGTTCAGCGCGATCTTCTTTGGGAGTGCTGCGCTCCTCGCGGTGCTTGTGAGTCCGCAACGTTGTTGGCTTCTCACGCGCTGGCCATGGATTGCGATGGGGATCGCGATCCTGCTTGGGAGCCCGAGCGTGATTGGGCAGATGTTGCTCGACTATCCCGTTCTGAAGCAGATGCAGGACTTGAAGCAGAGTCAGCTCGATCGCGTGACACCGTCAGTTTTCATCGCCGGTCAGATACAACTGGGCCCCGGATTTGTGCTCGCGCTGGGTGGATTAATCTCGCTGCTGTTGATAAAACCCCTGAGGCGGTTCAGCGTCGTTGGATGGACGTGCCTCCTGGTGTTCTTCATCCTCGTGATCCTCCACGGAAAGGGTTACTACCTCGGCCCGGTCTACCCGGCGCTGTTCGCTGCGGGCGCGTGCGCGATTGATCTGGTTTCGCGGCGCAACCTGCGGTTGGGCCTGCAGTGGACGGCCGGGATACTGCTGGTTGGGTTCGGGCTACTGACTCTGCCGATTGGCATTCCAATTCTTCCGCCTGAACGAATGGCGAGCTACTCACTGGCGATTGGCGCTACCTCCGCCCTCAGGAACAACCAGGGGGAGCTCGACCGCCTTCCGCAGGACTACGCCGACATGATCGGCTGGCCGGAGCAGGTGGCGGAGGTCGCTAAGGTTTTCAACTCATTACCGCCTCGCGACAAAGCGCGGGCCGTGATCATCGCAGCAAACTATGGAGAAGCCGGCGCGATTGACTATTACGGGCCGAGGCTGGGGCTGCCGCAGGTAATCAGTGCAGCAGGCACTTACTGGTTTTTCGGCCCCGGCGACAAGCCTGGAGACGTCGCTGTCACTGTGGGCGTTCGCGAAGAATCACTCAAGCAATTCTTCAACGAAGCTACTCTGGTGAAGACCGTCGGGAATCCATGGTCGGTCGGCGAAGAGCGAAACGTTCCGATTTACATCGCGCGCGGTCCGAAGAAGACGCTTCAGCAAGTATGGCCTTCACTCGCTGGTCGAAACTAGAACCAGCCGTCTTTCAACAGGCCGCAGTCGCGACACGCGCCGATCTGGTCGTAATCGCGTTTGCTGATGAGTGCCCTCAACTCTCGCATTCGATCGCCGTTCCACACTTCGGCGATTGTATTGTCGCGCACGTTGCCGACGATCTCTTTTCGTGCCCAGTCGTTGACACACATCAGCACATCACCGTTGTGGAGGATGCTCGCGAGCGTGAACGGGATTGGACAATGGCCGAAGTACATGCGCGAGGCCTTTCGCTCGATTTTGTGAAATAGAGTCTGCGCTTCGCGCGGCATCCTGATTCGCTCGTCGAAATTGGTCACGGCGCCGGCTCTGTCGTGTGCTGAGTAGATGAATACTCCAACGCCACGCGCACGCCACCGTTTGGCGAAGGCCTTAACTTCGTGAAAGTTGTTGCGCTGTCGAACGAGCCTCACGAGAATCCTCGTGTTGGGAAGATTGGCATCGATCGCGCGCTCCACCCCCGCCATCACCTGGTCGAAGTCGAGTCCGATCCGGATCGTCTCATATGTCTCCTTCGTGAGGGCATCGAGCGATATGTCGAGGATGTCCAGCTGGACGTCGCGAATGTTGTTGACCGCTTCGTCCGTGAGCAGTGCGCCATTCGTGACCATCTCCAGCTCGATATTGTTTCCAGCCAGCTCACGGAATCTGCGAAGCCGGTCGAAAAGCTTCTTGTCCAGAAGCGGCTCGTTCTGGAGCATCGGAACGAAGCTGTGAGTTTCGGGATGCTGCGCGACTTCCGCGACGACCTTTTCGAACAGGTCATCGTCCATGCGTCCGCGCTGAAAGACCTTCGAGTAGGTGTCGTACGGACACATCGTGCACGCAGCCTGACACGCGTTGATGGTCTGAAGCTGGATATACGAAGGGAAAGTCAGCGCGTTGGGATTGCGCGCATATCGCCTCACGTCGCGCCTGTGGGTGCCGTACAGGCTGATCTGGTAATCGAGCGATGTGGAGAGTTTCATGTGTCTTCCGGGAGAGGGTGCTTTCACTCTCCCGGAAGATCGGCCTCAAGCGCGCTCTATTGGATACGTCAGGTTACGTAGGCACATGAGGAGTGCCTACGACTCAGATGAATACTCCTCCGGATTCTGCCTGAAGAAGTTTTGCAGCTCTCGGTAAAGGACCGGATGTTTTGCCTTGAGAGCACGCGGCCGCTCGAAGAACGCCTCAGTTGCAACAGCGAAGAACTCGATCTGGCTGGTCGCGCCGTATCCGTCAAGCACTGTCGGCAATCCATGAGCTTCCGCCACGCGCAATGCGTTGAACTCCGCGCTCATCACGCGTGCCCACGCAACGTATTGTGCGTGAGTCTCGAGTGCGGGAGTTCCATCCGCGTCTCTGTTCTCGAAATCGAGCTGATGCGCGAACTCGTGAAGCACAACGTTTTGTCCATCGCTCGGATCACGCGCACCGTGGCTAGCGGCATCCCAGGCAAGGACCAGTGCGCCGAGCCTGAGGGCGGTATGTCCGAGGCGGTCTTCAGGACCTTCTTCCCAGATTCCTCCTCCAATGTGGCGGACGCTTTCCTCAGTATAGCCTGTCGGATAGACGAGAATCGATGTGAGGTCAGGGTAATAGTCCGTGTCGCGATGCAGCAGAAGGAGACATGCCTGCGCGGCGATCATCACTCTCATCTCATCCGTGAGAACCAGTCCGTCACATCCTTCGAAGTGCTTCTCAGCGAGAAAAATCTGGATGTGTCCAATCAGCTCGGCGCGGTCAGCATCAGAGAGCCGGGAAAACACCGCGAAGTTTCGCTCGAGCGTATCGAGCAGCGCAGGCTCCAGCGGCCTCGCGCGGATCTTGTCCCGGCGTCTGCTGGTCAGAGGTCCGAATGTCATCTCAGGAATCTATTCGCTGGCACAGCCATTCTCAGCGCTTCAACTAAAACGGTTCAGAGGTATTCGCACGGTCAGTTTGCATGGCGAGGTACCCGCTATCCGCTTGATCGCTTTCCAATGGCGCACTACTCTTGCGTCGCTCGATTGACATTTGAGAGATCACGCATTGATACCAGAGCTCGGAATCATCGAAGGGTTTTACGGAAAAGCTTGGGAGTGGGATGCCCGTAAGGCGACTGTCTCATTCCTCGCGCCGTATGGCTACCGCTTTTACATGTACGCGCCAAAGGCCGACGTGTTCTTGCGGCGACGATGGCAGGAATCCCATCCCGAACAGTACGCCGCCGAGCTCAAATCGTTCGCCGCATTTTGCCGCGGGCATGGCGTTCGCTTTGGAATTGGCCTCAGTCCGTACGAGCTGTTCAACAATTTTGACGATACTGCCCGCGAGGCGTTGAACCGTAAGCTCGCGTTCCTTGATTCACTTGGTATCGAAGATCTGGCGATCCTTTTCGACGACATGCGAGGCGATGTCGCTGATCTTGCGACGAAGCAGATCGAAATTGTGGAATGGGCAGCGTCGCGGATGAATGCGTCGAGAGTCATCATGTGCCCCAGTTACTACTCGGACGATCCAGTGCTCGATCGAGTATTTGGCGCTCGACCACCCGACTACCTGGACGATCTCGGAAAGAATCTGGATCCGGCCGTAGAGATTTTCTGGACAGGCGAGGAAGTCATTTCGCGCCAATACTCGGCCGGCCATCTCGAGCGCGTCGCAAACATCCTCCAACGCAGGCCGTTGATCTGGGACAACTACCCCGTGAACGATGGGCAGAGAATGTCGCAGTACCTGCACCTTCGAGGATTCACTGGGCGTCCGGCTGAAATGGCCGATCACGTTGCAGCGCACGGAATCAATCCGGCGCTTCAACCTACACTTGGTCTCATCCCCGCTATTACGCTGTCCGACAGCTACCGTATCGGCAGTAGCTATGAATACGCTGCCTCATTCAAGCATGCGTGCGCTGAAGTCCTCGGAGATGCGCTGGGCGAAATGGTCCGTGAAGACTTGCTGACACTTCAGGACATTGGCCTCGATAGACTCGGAGCAAAAGAGCCGGATCTTCGCGCCCGCTACGCCGGCATCGACCATCCTGGCGCCAGAGAAATAATCGCGTGGCTCGACGGTGACTACCGGATCACGGATGAGATCGTTCAGACGCAATAACACTGTCGCGGTGACGTTGTCTCGTTTATTCGCTGCGAGGAATTGAACCCGAGCGGTGTCCCGCTGCCCGCACGTCATACACAAGCCGTCCCGAATGGCCCCCCAGGCACGTCAATGACCGGGGCGCTCATGACCGCCATATTGAGATCGATCTCATCCATCAGATTGTTTGCGCTCGCATCCCGCAAGGCGAGCGGCTGTAGGTTCCACCGCGACTCGATCAGCCGCAGAATTGACGCGTGATCGTACACCCTGCTCGACACGCTTTGTCGTTTCACGAAGGGTGACACGAGCAGTGTCGGAACCCTGAATCCGCGGAGCCCGCCGGTATTGCCGGCATCGCGCTCGATTTGCGACAGCGGAGCGACAGGTGGCGGAACGTGATCGAAGAACCCGCCCCATTCATCGAACGTGATGACGAGCAGCGAGGATTTCCACTGTGGCCCGGTCGTTACTGCTTTGTAGATACTTCCAAGAAATGCCTCCGCATTGCGGATGTCGCCCGGCGGGTGATAGCTGTTGCTGAAAGCGGTTGTCAGCTCTGGATCGACGAACGAAACGTTGGGAAGAGTTCCTGCCGCGGCATCGGCAAAGAAGGTCGCGATCGGTTTGATGAGCGACTGATACTTGTTGCCCCAGAGCGATGCTGTTGTCAGCGACGCCCCGTAGTTTGCGCCGGACAGGCCAGCCGACGAGAGACGATCCCAGATTGTCGGTAGAGTGCTCGCGACAAGCGTGTTCGAAATGCGATCGGTTTGTGCGGCCTGCGAGATTATGCGATTCGGGAACGTCGGGCCCAGGAACGGCGCAAAGTATCTGTCGAGGACGGTCCATTTCGGTGCGGCCTGCGAGATGAAATACAAGTCCGCTGCCACGTAGTATCCGATTGCAGACAGATCGCTGCCTTGCGCCTTCAGCCATCCATCGCACGCGCCGTTGTTGTACTGAACTCGCCCACCTTCAACCGAGTGATTGGGGTCGGCCATTCCGCACCCATCGAAGCTCGTCAGGTGATGCGTGGCTCGAGCGATCCCGCCTTTGTCCGTATAGGAAAGTCCCGACTGCTTTCCGTCAGCCCCAGGAAGCCAGCCGAGGAGATGGTCGAACGACCGGTTCTCCATGGTAACAACGATGATGTTGTCGAGCGAGCCGGTAGTTGTTCCGCCTGGATCCGGATTTGTCCCGTTGTCCTTGCATGCTATCAGACCGGCGCCTGCAGCAATCGCCATTCGCGACAGGAAGTCGCGACGCGAAACCGGATGCATCGTGGCAAGCAAACTGTCCAATTTCATCGGTCGCAGCGGTCCGTTGTGATTCGCCTATTTCTTACGGGCCCAGTCCTCGAGCCCCGTGAGCTTGATGGGATATTTCGCAACGAGGCTGCTCGAATCGAATGTCTGGTCGGTCGTCTCGGAAAGTACAGCGGACTTGATCACTCGGCTCACTCCTGGATGAATGCCGTGCATTGCCGCCACGGCCGCCCTCGCGGCAGCGAGCGGGAGGTGTGACACTTTCGCCTTCTTCCCGCTCACGCGTCCGAAAATGTCGGCGACCTGATTGACGGTCAGATTCTCCGGTCCGCCGATTTCGATCACTTCCCCCCGCATTCGCGAATCATCAGTTGCGGCCACAATCAGCTTCGCTACATCGCGCGCAGAGACAAAATTTCTTGGATTCTTTCCGCTGCCGAACATCATGACCCGCTTGCCACTTTCCACGAACTTTCCGATCAGCTCGTAGGCGTGGAACTCCATGAACGCGGTAGGCCTGATGATCGTGAACGGCAAACCACTGTCGCGGAGGAATCGCTCGATACGCGCCTTCGTCTGCCAGAAATCGACCGGATGATCTAGCGACGCGCCAAACACCGACGTGTAGATGAAGTGCGACACATTGGCCAGCTTTGCCGCTTCTACGAGCGACCGCTGGCCTTCATCGTCAACGAGCTCAATTGACGATTCGCCTTTGCCGAGTATGGAGTGAGTGGCCGAGATGACAGTGGTAACTCCGCGAACGGCGAACTCGAGAGATTCGGGATCTCGCAGGTCTCCTTTGACGATCGACGCCCCGCGCTTCTTGAGATCATCCGCTTTAGACTGCATTCGCGTCATCACGCGCACGCGATGACCAGTATCGAGCAACAGACGCGTCGTTAGAGTCCCGAGCGTCCCGGTTCCTCCAGCGACGAGTACCAGTGGACGCGTATCCGGCGCTGTCAATGACCCCTCACAGCATGAGGCCTGTACGGCGCTTCGACCGCTTTGACCTGCTCGTCAGTCAATTTCAAGTCGAGCGACCTAACGGCAGTCTCCAGATGTTCGATCTTTGTCGCCCCGATAATTGGCGCAACAACACCGGGACGAGAGAGAAGCCACGACAGCGCAACCTCTGCCGGCTCTGTTTCCGCTTCATCGGCAACTCTTCGAACAGCCGAGATCACTTCTTCATCGCCGGAAGAATCGTACAGCGTGTCCGCAAACGCGTCGTTCGACGCCCTGACCGTTCCCTCAGACGCCGACGGTGTCGTCCGCGCCAGCCTCCCGCGCGCAAGCGGTGACCACGGAATGAGACCGACACCCTCGCTGACACAGAGGGGAATCATCTCTCGTTCTTCTTCGCGATAGACAAGGTTGTAGTGATTCTGCATCGACACAAATCGCGCCCAGCCATTTCGCTCCGAAGTCGAGAGCGCCTTCGCCATCTGCCACGCATAGCCGGAGCTCGCACCGATGTATCTCACCTTTCCGTGGTGCACGAGATGATCGAGCGCGGCGAGAGTCTCCTCGATTGGAACATTCGCGTCGAATCTGTGGATCTGATACAGATCAATCGTCTCGACGCCAATTCGCTTCAGACTCGCTTCGCATCCCTGAATGATGTGCTTTCGCGAGAGGCCGCCCATGTTCTGGCCGCCGCTCATCGGGAAGTTGACCTTCGTCGCGAGGACGACCTCTTCCATGTTCGCCATTTCACGGAGCGCCCGCCCTGTCACCTCTTCGCTGACCCCCAACGAGTACATATCGGCGGTGTCAAAAAAGTTGATGCCAAGATCGAGAGCCTTTCTATAGAAAGGCTTCGCCTCTGCTTCATCCAGGACCCATGGACGCCACTTCGACGTTCCGTAGCTCATGCATCCAAGGCAGATCCGTGACACCGTCAATCCGCTGTGGCCGAGGCGGGTGTATTCCATCCTGAGAATCTACCGCCATTTCTCGCGCAAGTATTTGGAGCGCCGTAGCTTCAGCACCCATGCGATCTATCGCGATTTGTCTCGGATTGGCTTTGGCGCCTATGAGTGTGCTCGCACAGAGCCCGTCTGCCCAACGAACTATCCTGGCAATTGGTGCACACGCCGGTGACATGGAGCTCACGACTGGAGCCCTTCTCATCAAACAACACAAGGCCGGCGACCGCATTGTCATTCTCCACATGACCCTCGGCGAAGGCGGCAATCCGAAGATGTCGCCTGCTTTATATGGAGCCCAGAAGCGACGCGAAGCACTCGCGGCGGACGCTGCGATTGGAGCCGAGACGATCTTTGCGCCCTATAAGGACGGCGAGCTGCCGAACGACGAGGCAGTTCGACTTTATGTCGCGAACGTAATCCGCCAGATAAAGCCGACGTACGTGTTCACGCACTGGCAGAAAAGCATTCACAAGGACCACGCGCGGACGAGTGCGATCGTCCAGGACGCCGTTCTCCTTGCGTCGCTCGAAGGAGTAGTTACCGGAGCTCCGCCGAATCGCGGATTGCGAGGCATCTGGTACGCTGACAATTGGGAAGACGCCGAAGATTTCCAGCCGTACATCTCCGTGGACGTCTCAAATGAGATGCAGCAATGGCGCGATGCGGTTTCAAAATACGAATTCGTCCGCGGGGGTATTTCGAGCTTTCACTACCTCGAGTACTACGATGCACTTTCGATCGTACGCGGTGCCGTGGCCGGAAAACAGAGAGCCGAATCATTCAACATCGACGCATTCGGAAAACGCCGGGTGCTGGACTCGCTCCAGTGAGATCGATCTGCGTTTTTCTCGCTCTTGCAGCAGCTTCATCGCTTCCGGCACAGTCACTTCAACGCACGTTCATTCGCATCAATCAGCTCGGCTACGTTCCTGTCGGACCAAAAGTGGCAGTGGCGTGCTCGCTCGATTCCGTTGCGATTGCCTCATTCACGCTTCAGGACAGAGACGGAAAAACAGTCTTTGGTCCTCGCAGGGCTGAGCCCGCCGGTCGATACGGGCCCTGCGCGTCAACGCACCGTTTCGACTTCTCCCGATTCACCAGGCCCGGAACCTTTACTCTCGTTGCCGGCGGCGCGGTTTCACCCGCTGTTCATATCGACCGGGCCATTTACGACGGTGCCGCAGACACCCTGCTCCACTACATGCGCGAACAGCGCGCCGGTTTCAATCCGGTGATCCGCGATCTCGTTCATCAGCACGATGGCGTCATCGTTGACGATTCGTCGCGCGTCGGAAAATTCATTAACGTCAGCGGCGGATGGGCGGACGCTTCGGACTATCTTCAGTATGTAACCACGTCCGCGAACGCAACATTCGTCATGCTGATGGCGTACCGTGACAATCCAAAGTCGTTCTCCGATCACTTCGACGCCCGCGGACTTCCCGGCGCGAATGGAGTTCCTGACATCCTCGACGAAGCTCGCCACGGTATCGAGTGGCTACTCGCGATGTATCCCGCCGACAACGACATGTTCAACCAACTCGGCGACGATCGCGACCACACGTACTGGGATCTTCCGTGGACTGACTCGGCCGATTATGGATGGGGCAAGGGCAAGGAGCGCCCCGTTTATCCATGCACGGGAAAACCCCAGGGTCTGTTCAAAGCAAAGAACCGCTCGGATGGATTTGCGTCCACGGCGGGGAAATACGCGTCCGCTTTCTCGATTGGATCTGTTGTTTTTGCGAAAACCGATCCCACATTCGCGAAGATCCTCGAGGCCAAAGCTCTCGCTGCATACCGACTCGGCCGCGCGAACCCGGGAGTCTGTCAGACTGCGCCAGGTCGCTCGCCGTATTTCTACGAAGAAGACAACTGGCACGACGACATGGAGCTCGGGGCCGCATCACTGGCCGCATCGACGGGTCGTCGATCGTTTGTACTCGATGCACTGAAAGACGCCGACGCCGAGCCGGTGACTCCATGGATGGGACAGGACACGGCGAAACACTATCAATGGTATCCGTGGCACAACAACGGGCACTACGAGACGTGGCGACGAGCGTCTCCGCAGGAGAAAGTGAAACTCGCTGCTTATTACAGGAAAGGACTAGAAGCGGTTGTCGGCAAGGCGCAGAACGGATTCAGGATTGGAATTCCGTTCATCTGGTGCTCGAACAATCTCATGGCGAGCTTTGCGACCCAGGCCTATTTGTACCGCCGCATGACGGGAGACAGTCGCTTCCGCGAATATGAAGCTGCGGCGACCGATTGGCTGCTTGGCGCGAATCCATGGGGCGTGTCGATGATCATCGGCCTTCCGCGGAATGGAAACTTTGCGCGCGATCCACATTCTGTAGTCGCAAAGGAGCTCAAGTACCAGCTCACTGGCGCGATGCTCGACGGTCCGGTCTACCGATCTATTTACAGTAACCTGCGTGGCATCAGTCTTCACGACGCGGACGAGTACGCGCAATTCAATACGGGCTTCACGGTTTATCACGATGACGTCGGAGACTATTCGACCAACGAGCCAATCATGGACGGGACCGCCAACCTTACCTACCTCTTCTCGGCCCTGGCCGCGCGACGCTAGCGAGTCGTGCCTGAGCTGCCCGATGTAACAGTCTACGTCGAGATAATCGCGTCTCACGTAACGGGCCGAACGCTCGAGAAGCTTCGCATCGGCAATCCGTTCGTCGTGCGATCTGTCGATCCGCCGATCTATGCAGCGGAAGGCAAGACGGTAAGAGACGTCAGGAGAATCGGCAAACGAATCGCAATTGGTCTCGACGACGATCTCTGGATTGTCGTTCACCTCATGATCGCCGGGCGATTTCGCTGGCTCAAGCCCGGAGCAAAACTTCCCGGGCGTCTTGGCCTGGCGTCATTCGATTTCGATAACGGATCCCTCGTACTGACGGAGGCGGGAACTCAGCGACGAGCATCCATCGCGCTTGTTCGCGGCGACGCGGCCCTCGGTGAAATTAATCGGGGAGGAATCGAACCCCTCGAGGCCAGTCTGTCGGGCTTCACAGCCCAGCTCAAACTCGAGAACCACACCCTCAAGCGTTCACTCACCGATCCGCGATTGTTCAGCGGAATCGGGAACGCATACTCTGACGAGATCCTGCATCGCGCGAAGCTTTCGCCGGTGAAGCATTCCACCCGGTTGACCGACGACGAGATCAAACGACTCTTCGACGCGACGCATTCCGTTTTAATCGAATGGACCGATCGCTTGCGCGAACAATCGGGCGGCGAGTTTCCTGCGAAAGTGACCGCCTTCCACGACGAGATGGCGGTTCACGGACGCTATGGGAAACCCTGTCATGTCTGCGGCACACCAGTTCAGCGAATCAGGTACGCGAGTAACGAGACCAATTACTGCGCGCGCTGTCAGACCGACGGCAAGCTTCTCGCCGATCGTGGGCTCTCGCGCTTGCTTAAACAGGACTGGCCGAAGTCGATCGACGAACTCTAACTCGCGGCCTGTTTCGATACAGCCATGTCGAGCATCTCGGAAAACATGCTGCCGAGCGATTGGCCGCCGTCACAGACCATCACTGTTCCGGTGATGAACTGAGCCGAGTCGGAGCAAAGAAACAGAGCGAGGTCGGCGATCTCGCGCTTCTCTGCGAAACGGCCAAGCGGAATCATCTTCGTCACGAACGCGCGGGCTTTTTCGTTCGGAGCGAGACGCTTCATGCCCTCAGTGTCATGAACCGCGCCGGGTGCGATCGAGTTCACGCGAATGCCCTTTGACCCCCACTCGAGCGCGAGAGTTCGTGTCACCATGTCCACACCTGCTTTCGCAGCGCACACGTGTGACTGCATCGCCATTGGAATGAAAGCTTGAGTCGCCGAAATGTTCACGATCGATGCGCCAGGCTTCCGAAGATGCTCATACGCTGCTCGGCAAGTATTGAACGTGCCGAGCAGATCGATATCGACGACTGACTTGAATCCGTTGGCCGACATCCCAATCGCTGGCGCTGGAAAATTCCCTGCTGCTCCGCAAACCAGAATGTCGATCTCCCCGAATTTCTCGCGGGCTGACCCGATCGCGTTAGCGAGCGCCTCGTAGTCGCGAACGTCAGCGGAAAAGCCGGCGGCCTTGCCTCCCTTTGATTGAATGCCGGCTGCTGCTGTGTCGAGTTTTTCCTGCGTTCTCCCAATCAGCGCGACACTGGCTCCTTGCTCCGCCATTCGCTCGGCGATCGCGAGGTTGATTCCGCTGCCTCCACCGGTAATGATTGCGGTTTTCCCTTCGAGGATCTTGTCTGCAAATGCGGTTGGCATTCCTGCTCCGTTCATGGGTTGGCGGTCAATGTGCCCTGTTCGGTTTTCTCGTTCGCTTGATGGGGTCCGCTCCTTCTTCGGGCGAGAACATCTCTCTCGCCGCTGCGCCTGATGCGCGCTCGAGCACCCTGCGATTCAATGCGAGCAGCGTTCCCGCTTCCGTGTGCGTTTCCTCGATCAGTCCCGCTGAACGAAGAAGCTGGACGTGGTGGGATATCGTTGGTTTTGAGACGGAGAATGCACGCGACAGATCGACGGAGGTCATCGGCTTCCGTGCGATCGTCGATGCAATCGCATAGCGGGTGACGTCACCGAGTGCGCTAAAAATCAACGACGGGTTGATGACCATCTGGGTGTCAGGCGCGAGCGTAGTATCGAGAAGTGGAATGAAAAACCGTGTCTTCCCCTTTGCATCGGCGTAAGCGGCCCAGAGGTTGGCGGTATTGAACACCGACGGAATGATGTGGATGCCTTTGACCGCCTTTATTGGCACGCTCGAGCTGCTGCGAAGGCCACTGACACCCGCATTGTCAATCGCAATGGGCAGTCCCGACGATCGCGCAAACTCCTCCGCGCCATCTCGCTGTGCGTTCATGCGAAGCGCCTTGGCGCGTTCGCGCATTTGCGGTTCGAGGATTCCCCACGAGTCAGCAAAACCTGCCGCCCAGAACGACACGACGACGTTCGCTACTTCGTCCCGATAGCGCGTCGGATCCTTGACGATTCGCTCGAACGCCGACGTCACACGGTTTCCTCTGGCGAACGGATACAGACCGATAAGCGAGAGCAGTCGTTCGCGCGTTTCCGCTCCGATCGCCACCGTTTCACCGAGCGTCGCTTTGCCACCGAGGAGATTTTCGACCGCGCTCGGCGTCTTGAAGACTCCGCTCAAAACTGCACGCTGAAACGCGTCGTCGCCCATCTCGCGCAGGTCGGCCATCATCTCCGTGAATCCAGGCGCGGGTTGTAAGTCGCGCAGCGCGTCGGCTAGCAGCGGCCAGATGAGCGGCGACGGCGCCACTTTGGTAAGCATCGCCCTGATTCGAGGAGTGAGCCGTCGCTGCATTTCACGACGCCAGCCGTCAAGGTGTTCTGCTCCCCCGCCGGAGAGGGCCTGTAACGCATAGAAGATCTCGAACCGCGGTGTAACTACGATATCGACGGAGAGATCTTCACGCTTAGCCATGCGGTTAGATAATGTCCTAACTTTTTATTTTCAAGCCCTGGTCATACTTCTGACTCTCCAGCAGGAAGAGTCCGTTGGTCGCATCGATCCTCACCGTCCCGCTTTTGCCTACATCACTGCCAAGTACTCCGTCGAGCGGCACGAACGTCGATACCGCAGGAGCATAGACGAGCATCTTCCGGAAAAGCAGGCTCTGGCCTGCCATCGACATTCGCATCTCGTCAATGAATCTGCCGTGAACGATCTGGAGGCCCGCAAGACCTCCAACCAGCCTTCGCTCGCCGGCGAATGTGCGCGTCCTGGTCTTGGTCACCAATCCTTCAGTCGAATACGTCTCCTGCGCGCCGGTGTCGAGATTGAAATGAAGTGGCACTCCACGGTCGCTCACGAGTCGAACAATTGGGGTCCCCACCCAGAACAGATTCCTGCCCAACGCCGCGGCCTTTCCTCGCACCGGCTCGGGTTTCAGGAAAGTCACCCTGCGATTCACATAGTCGATCCGGATGTCCATTCGACTCATGATGTCGAACCCGATCACCCCGTCGATCGCAATGGGCGTAGCCGCATTGTCTGAATCGCCGACCCTCACCTGCATGAGATTGCTGGCGACGATCATTGCAGTGGAGTTCTGAATCTCAATCCCGCCGAACTGAATTCGGTCAACCGCCGCTGGCCGAGCGGGGATGTGGCCTGTCGTTGTTGCAACCTCGAGCGTGTCGGGAACCAGCGCCTTGATGGCACACTCGTCCGCGACCTCCGAAGAAATGATCGTCATGCTCGAGCCGGTGTCGAGCCAGAAAATCTTCTGCGTGCCGTTGACACTGACTGCCACCATCGGTGTTCCAGACGCCGACATCAACAGCGGCAGGGTGACGGGGGCATTTGGAAACGACACTACGCGCCGTTTCACATGCCTGAACGCGGTCGCCCACGATTCGACGTCGGCCTTGTTCAGATCTTCCAGCTCGATGCTGTCGCGCTTCGCACCGCCGGCAAGGTCGGCGAGGATGTTCCACTTGTCCTGATACTGAAGCATCGCTGTCAGGAGTACTCGTGATGTTGCACGCATGAGCGTGTCGCTCGTCAAGCTGCCGATGCTGTCGAGCGCCAGCTCTGCCTCGTCCTGCTGCCCGGACATCACGAGCCCCAGAGCGTGCGAAAATGCAATCTGGTCAGGAGCTGAGGTGTGCCTGGAAGTGTAGCCTGTATCCAAAAGCGACATCGCCTGCCAGAATGTCTTTGCGCCAGAGACGATTTTCCTGCCGCCCCCATATGGCGAGTAAGGATCGACGATCACGCTCGCGGGGACGTAGACGAGCACCGGCTTCGGCGGCGGCAGATGACATGCCGCAGCACCCGCCACTGAGGCGGTTACCGCATATCCGATCCGGAGAAGCCAGCCTTTCCTGCGGTGCACTATGCCTCGCGAAGATGTCGGTCTAATATGGAGAACCGGTTCGACTATTGCCCCGTATAATTCACGTCAGTAACAACCAACCTTACGAGACAATGAGCGAGAAGATCCAGAAGACCGATGAGGAGTGGCAGAAGCAGCTCACTCCCGAGCAGTTCAGAATCGCCCGCAAGGCGGGAACGGAGCCGGCATTCACCGGCAAGTACAATGCGTCGAAAGAGCCGGGGCTCTACCGCTGCGTCTGCTGTGGCAACGCGCTGTTCGACTCCGACGACAAGTTCGACTCAGGAACTGGCTGGCCGAGCTTCACGCAGCCTATCGAGTCTGAAAGCGTGGAAACTGAAACTGACTCGAGCCTCTTCATGAAGCGCACTGAAGTTCTGTGCAGCCGTTGTGATGCGCACCTCGGTCACGTCTTCGACGACGGACCGGCCCCCACCGGACTTCGCTACTGCATCAATTCCGCGTCGCTCGACAAGACCGACAAAACGGCCTAGTCGCCCTTCCTGCGTGCGGTCTTTTTTACCGGACGCGGTTTGGCCTTTGGCTTCGGCCTCTGTTGAGCCGATGGCAAAACTGTCGGGGCGACGACAGTACCGGCCGCGACCATAGCGCTTTCATTTCCGGTCCGATCAACAGCCGATATGACGACTTCGTCAGGCGGCGCTGAGCTTCGGCCGCCAGCGAACATGTGTGACAGTTGAGCGCCCGGCATGACGAGTGTGCTCCACTCGGTCCCGGCCCGATAGCGAAGCACCCACAGCCAGACTTTCTCGGGTCCCTGAGGCGTCAGACCAACAATCGTTGCACCCGTCGCCGTATCGCGCTGAAGAAGTGCGCGCGGCGCGCGGGGCGGAATGCTGTCGAGCCACGGAGATGGCGGCACGAGGGCCGGCCCTGCGTAAGGTCCGGCAAGAAGCTTTTCGTCGATGCTGTCGCGATCCAGCATGAACACTTTTGCACTGAAGTGAACGTTGCCTGTCGCTCCTTCTTCCATTCGTGTTGCAGAGATCTGGTCGAGAATCTCCTGGGTCTTCCAGGGGTTTGCGCCCGACTGTCCAACTCGTCCGGTGTAGTTGCCCGGCCAGATGTTGCGACCCTTCGCGTTTTGCGAAATCCACCACCTGAGCAACACAGGATAGCTCTGCTCCGGGCGTGAGATAGCCCAGTAGAGCTGCGGCGTGAAGTAGTCTACCCATCCTTCAGCCAGCCATTTCCGCGAATCGGCATACAGCTCGGCGTATGCGTCGAACCCTTTGACCTGTTCAGGATTGCCCGGTCGCCAGATTCCGAATGGGCTGACTCCGAATTTCACGTACGGCTTCGCGGCCTTGATCTCCTTGTACAAGTCGCGGATGAAAGTATCGACGTTGTTACGTCGCCAGTTGTCCCTGGTCATCTGCCCGCCCGATGCGGTGTAACGCTTCCACGTGACGTCGTCAGGAAACTCGATGACGTTCCCGCGCGAATCCCTTTCCTTGTATGGATAGAAATAGTCATCGATGTGAACTCCATCCACATCGTAGCGTTTGACCACGTCGACGATTACGTCAGTAGACAAACGACGCACCGCCGAGTCACCCGGGTCGAGCCACAGATAGTCGCCGTATTTTCGCACGAGCTCGGGGCGAGTGTTGCTGATATGTGTCGCCGCTGGGTCGGATTTGGCTGACGGTGGATGAGCGCGGTATGGATTGAACCACGCGTGCAGCTCCAGTCCGCGCTTATGTGCTTCGGTGATTACAAACTCGAGCGGATCGTAGTATGGCTCGGGTGCGCGGCCCATCTGACCGGTAAGAAATTCCGACCATGGTTCAAGGCTCGACGAGTATAGAGCGTCAGCCGCCGGCCTCACCTGTAAGACGATGGCGTTCATGTTGAGCATCACTGCCTTGTCCAGAATCGCAATCAGCTCCGATTGCTGCTGCCACGTAGTCAGTCCCGGTTTCGACGGCCAGTCGATATTTGCGACAGTCGCCACCCAGATCGCGCGAAACTCCCGCGCAATCGCTGGTGGCTCAGGAATTTGTGCCGGAAGTGCCCTCGCGGTCGCGATTGCAAGAACCGACATAACCAGAAGTGGCTTCACAGCAGGAGAATCTATCGCTTGACGTTGGGCGCGGTCACCGCCAGAATTGGCAGCCTGCAAGAAAAGCCTAATGTCCAGGAGACATGTTATGAAATCGAACGCTCGGCTCATGGCACTCGTCGCTATGGTGACGATCGGCGCGTGCTCTGTGAAGGAAGAACCGAAAACCGCCGCGGTTGACAGCACGGCCGTTGCACCTGCCGCTGTCGCAGCGGCTCCGAACGTGGTCAACATCACTGCGAGTGAATACAAGTTCGACGCGCCTGCCGAGGTGCCGGCGGGGATGACGACGTTCACGCTGACGAACAATGGGAAGGAGATTCACCACGCCTCATTGATCAAGCTCGACAGCGGAAAAACGATGGACGACTTGATGGCAGGCATGAAGGCGATGAAGCCGGGCGCACCACCTCCCGGTTGGGTCATTGCCGCTGGTGGTACTAACGCCGCAGCTCCGACCATGTCGAGCAGCCTCACCATGAACCTGCAGCCGGGAAATTACGTCCTCGCCTGCTTCATCCCTGACGCGAAGGGTGTCCCTCATGTGATGAAGGGAATGGCGAAGGCACTCACCGTTACGCCAAACGCGACTGCTAACACGACCGAGCCGACGTCGGACATCACGGTTACGCTGTCGGACTACAAGTTCGATTTCTCTACGCCGCTGACGGCCGGCAAGCACACTCTGAAGATCGAGACAGCGCCCGGCCAGCCGCATGAGTTCACGTTCTTCCAGCTGTCGCCGGGCAAGACTGCGGCGGACCTGACGAAGTACGTCGAGACTGGAATGAAGGGGCCGCCGCCGGGTATGCCGCTTGGCGGTGTCGCCGCGCTGGCCAGTGGAACGCCGGTGTTCTATACGGTTGACCTGAAGCCCGGCGATTATGCGATCGTGTGCTTTCTGGAAGACGCGAAAGATGGCAAGCCGCACTATACGCACGGAATGTCTCAGGTCGTGAAGATCAGCTGAGACTTCCTAGATGTTGAAAAAGTGAGCCCGCGAGTTTTTCGCGGGCTCTCTTTTTTTTCAGCTCTTTGTTGCGACCACGACTCGAGCCGGAGGAAATATCCACGGGCTGAAGCTCGCTCGCGTGGCTATTCTCATTCCGGATTTTTCAAGGATAGCCGCGTAGTGGCTCACGTTCGCGATGTCGAGAATCCCCACTCTGCCGCCGCGCTTCAGAACTCGCACTATTTCGCGAATTGCGGTGTCACGATCACCTTCGGTTTTCAGGTTGTGAATCGCAAGACTGCTGACCACGGCATCGATGCTGGAATTAGCGAACGGCAGTGATCGCATGTCTCCGTCCCTGACTTCCACTCGATCGGTTACCCCTTCCGCCGCTGCGTTCGCGAGTGTGGCATCTCGAGAATTGTTCATCTGGTCGACGTTCGACCACAGGTCGATCCCGATTGCGTGCCCGTTGGTAGCTCGCTTGGCCGCTCCCATCAGCAGCAGGCCGCGTCCGCATCCGACGTCGAGAACTGTATCGTTCCGTTTCACCTGAATTGCGTCGAGCAATGAATCACGAGCGCGCAATTTTCCAAGACGACTGCTCGCCATCATCGCGATGCCGGACAGTAGAAATGACACCCCCATCCACGTGCCTGCGCTTTTCAGTCCGATTGGCAATGGGAGCAGCCCGGCGGCCAGTAGCAGTGCCAGTCCGATTGTACCCATCGTTCGTACGACGCCCGGCGCGTCGAGGCCGTAGTCAGCGCGCTTCATGTCTCTCGTTGAATGGAGTCGCGACAAAATAACGCTATTGCAGTAGCAGCGATTGCGTTCCGTGACCGCAATCGGGTGAGGGATGATTCGTCAGGTTTTGATTCTCTCGATGATCTGGTCCACTGCTTCGTACAACTGATCAAAAGCGTCAACGACAAACAGCGTATCCTGAAGCTCGTCAATACGGAACGCCTGTGATACCACCCCGTCAAGCGTGAAGGGGCGCCTGTCACAGTTGGGCCCCAGCGCATTCGCTGCATCACCTGAAGACGATATCAGCCCGCTGCCGTAAATCTTCGGCTTCCCGTTCTCGTTGATGAGTCCAAACTCGATCGTAAACCAGAACAGTCGCGCCATCATCTCGACTTCTTCGGGCGTCCTCGCCATGGTCGCTGCTTCGCCGAACCGTTGCAGGAAATCCGCGAACGGTGGATCTGAATGCAACGGTACGTGGCCGAATACGTCATGAAAGATGTCGGGCTCGGGAACGTAGTCGATGCTCTCGCGCGAACGAATCGTCACCGTCGTCGGAAACCGGCGTCTCGCGAGCGACGCGAAGAATTCCTTCGCCGGCAGAAATCCGCCGACCGCCACTGCATTCCATCCGGTTCGAGACTCGAGCCGGCGATTGACGTCCTTCAAATCGGGAATCCTGGCCGGCGCCAGGCCAATGATGCTGGCACCATCCAGAAATATCCGGCTCGCCGTTGTCTCTAGCTGCTCCATTCGCTTCGCGAAAAGAATCTGCCAGACTTCATGATCGGCGTTGGTGTATCTGTCCCAGATCTGCGTAACCGGCACAGTGAACGACGTATTTTGCTCAACATCGGATTCGGTCAGCATTTTCACTCCTTATCGGGGACAAAAAAAGGCCCGTGAAATTCACGGGCCGCGGAAAAACAGAGAAATCGATGCGCTATCTGCGCAAACGCCTCCGCGGGCCCGTGTTGAGGGTCCGGTAGTAATAGCTCGTCGAGCTTAGGAGGTGACGCGCGGAGATCATCATTGAACCATCGCGAAATTCGCGTCGTGTGTCAACGGGCAGTTCAACACGGGCAGTTTTCTACGGGCAATTTTCTACGCTGGCACAGTTGAATAGGTTGAAGCCGTGATCATCCTCGCAATTTCGGGAAGCCTTCGCGCCGCATCGTCAAGCTCAGCAATAGTGCATGCGGCGGCACTCGTCGCACCGCGAGGCGTGACCGGATTGCGGCCGATCCGGAAATGTCGGTCGCGCTACGGAATGTTCTCGCTGCGCTGGCGGCCCGTGGCCACCGTAAACGGCAGGTGGGGTAAAACGGAAAAATGAGCGGCCTAAACGATAGAGTCTCGCGATCGGCTCAGTCTTCAGTCCTTCAGTCAAGAGTGGAGAGGATGCAGTTGTTGAGTTTTCGAGTATAGTGTACGGACGGGAGGATGGGTGAGCCCTGTGTTCTCTCCACGCTTCACTCAATAACTGTCTGGGTTCCAGGCACATCAGCAGTTTGAAAACGGACACCCACAAGGAGTGTCCGTTTTCTTCAAGTCTTGAGAGGCGCCGGTCGGAATCGAACCGACGAATAGCAGATTTGCAGTCTGCCGCCTTACCACTTGGCCACGGCGCCGGGAGACGCAAGTTACCCCGGGCCATGAGGCCATTCAAGGCAGGCCTTCCTCCTATCGCCTGAGCTCGAGCGCCGATATCCGCTTAGTGCCCGGATAGGGTGTCGTCTCGCCCTTGACCGCGCGCCACAGAATGTGGTTGAACAATTCTTCGTTCGCCTCGTCTTCCTTGTCGAGCGCCAATCCTCGTGACTGTATCGCTCCAGCTCCGCGTTTGGGATTCTTCTCATCGAGCGGTACACCAGGCTTTATCGCCACGTAGGGCCGCAGGTCCGGGTTTGCCTTCCATATCTCTCGGAGCGGTCTTCCGAAATGATCGAACTGGGACATGGTGCCCAGCTTCAGCACTTCCTCCATCGTCGCAACGACGTCCGTGGTATTCACGAATCGATGGACGACACCGCCAGCCGAGTAGGGCGAGATGACGAACATCAACGAACGGTGTGAGTCAACGTGGTCGGGGCCGTTTTGCGAATCGTCTTCGACTACGAATACCGCCGAGTTCTTCCAGAATCGCGATTTCGACAAGGCTTCGATTATTCGTCCAAGAGCGAGATCGTTGTCAGCCATGTAAGCACGCGGCGTCGGCCTTCCTGCCGACGCGCCCGAGGTATGATCGTTCGGCAGCCTGATGATCTCGAGCGCGGGCATGTTTCCGTCTCGATCGAATTTCTCCATTTCCGAAAACCACACGTCCACTCGGCTCTGATCGGTAATGGTCAGGTCAAAACCGGCGTACGCCTCATTAGTGCGCCCTTTCAGGAATGGCTTGTTTGCGATATAGCCCGTTGCCTTGGTTCCATCGGACAATACCATTCCTGGCCAGATTACGAATTCACCGTAGTTTCGAAAAGTGATTCCAGCTTTCTCCGCCAGATTCCACAGATATCCCGCACTTGGCTCGGCTGCGTCATCATCGACAACCTGATCCCTGTTGGTTCCCTCATAGTCGTAAGTGCGTCCCCGGTTCGAATAGTTTTGCGGAACCGTTTTCTGGAGATAGTCGGTTGTGTAGGCCGCCGTTGACCAATTGTGGCCGTCTGGGCTGACCTCTGCATTTACGAAGAAGCGATCATAGATCCCGAATCGCTCAGCGAGCGCATGGTGATTGGGCGATGAGGAACGAGGGAAAAAGAGCAGCGACGTGTCGCCATCGGCCTGAGTGAGATCACCCAGCACCTGATCGTAAGTCCGATTCTCCTTGATGATGTAGATCACGTGTTCGATCGGCGGATATTTCGCAGCGGTCCGAGCCTTATTCCATCCGTTCGCGCGAGCGACGCGCGCTGTGAGCTGAGCGAGGGTTGGTTCGGACACGCCGGCGAGGTCACTGACTGTCAGCGTCGCCGAAAGCTGTCCCTTGGTTGTGCTACGCGGATTGACTTCCCATTTCGAGATTGGCTGAGGACCTCGCGGATTTGGGCCAGTACCTCGCCCCTTGCCGCTGACGACAAAAAGCGAATCGCCGGTTGCCAACACTGCGGTTGGATACCATCCGGTTGGAATTCTTCCAGCGAGACGGTTGTCACCGTTCGCGGATGTCGAACCCGACGTCGTTGGGGACATATCGAATACAGCGATCGCGTTGTTGTCAGCCTCCGCGACAAAAAGTCGAGACCCATCGGGAGAAAGTGCGAGTGCATCTGGAGTGCTTCCCTCTTTGAGGCCAGATGGCGATGCATCATTGAGCTGCGACACAACTCTGCGCGTATGCGTGTCTATCACAGCGATTCTGTCAGTACTTCCCGATGCAACGAACAACCGTGACCCATCGTGATTCAGGAGCATGGCCGACGGATGACGGCCCGCGGGAATGCGCCCCGCGTTTC
This sequence comes from Gemmatimonadales bacterium, assembly GCA_038253755.1. Classification (GTDB taxonomy): domain Bacteria; phylum Gemmatimonadota; class Gemmatimonadetes; order Gemmatimonadales; family Gemmatimonadaceae; genus UBA4720. The sequence continues at coordinate 45,853 of JBBSGU010000001.1, forward strand.
TTAGAATATTTCCTGATGATGTGAACACTGCGACCGTCGAGCCGCCCCAAGCCGAAACGAACACCGTGCCATCGCTTCCCACGGCAACGCCATAGGGGTATCGCTCAGTTGCCAGACGTTGAATCACCTTGCCACTCGCGACGTCGACTACGGCGAGTGAATCAGCAAGGTTTTCCGCGACATACAACGTCTTGTCGTCGGAGGAAATCCCGATGCTCCCCGGGTATCGCATCCCATGCCGGTGTGTGACCGTCATTTTTTCGAGGACTATCGTATCTGCAATCACTGGCAGGTTGTTCACCCACCGATAGCGATAGACGACATCATCGTCTCCTCCTGACGCATACAGCGACTGACCGTCGTGACTGAACGCCAGGCCGAGAAAAGCGGCGCGCTGCTGAGTGGTGGAATTCACTTCTCCGGTAGCGCGATCCACTACCTGAATTCCCTGTTCTCTAAATCCATTGAGAAGGAGAACCAGCTTGCGTCCATCTGGTGAGGGCAGCATTGCCAGCGGAAAGTCTCCGATATCTGTCGATCTGCCGGCGGGATCGAGGTACGCTCCGGTAGGCAGTCGTCGCTCATTGCCATGTGACGAGATATCTGCCGAAGGAGCTGCCGTGCATGAAGTAATCGCGGCAAGCAGCACCGCAGCATGAAGATGTCGCTTCATCCAACTCGCCTTGGTAAGCGGTTTGTTTGTGAGGGAATCGTAAAGATGGCGTTGACACTTCTCGCCGCTAGCTCGATAATCATTTCGTGACAACTGAAACGACGGCAATGAGTGTGAGAGCGGCCGAGGAAAGAGACCTGCCGCTGATCCTGCGATTGATCGAAGGCCTGGCCGAATACGAGAAACTCAGTCATCACTGCGTTGCCACTGAGGAGAAACTTCGGGCGACGTTATTTGGCGAGCATCCGGCCGCTGAGGTAATCATCGCCAGTGTCGGCGATGCGCCTGCAGGATTCGCACTGTTCTTCCACAACTATTCCACGTTCCTCGCGCAGCGCGGGATTTTCCTGGAAGATCTTTTCGTCCAGCCCGGGTTTCGTGGAAATGGCGTTGGGTACGCGTTGCTCGCGGCGCTCGCGAGAATCGCAATCGACCGTGACTGCGGTCGTCTCGAGTGGTCAGTCCTCGATTGGAACGATTTGGCCATCGGCTTCTACAAGCGCATCGGCGCTGTGCCGATGGATGAATGGACAACATTCAGAATGACTGGCTCTCCGCTTCGCGACCTCGCTGCGAGAAGCAGCTGATGCCTTAAAAATTTGCGTCAGGATACGCGTGAAGTCCGGTCGGGCCGCCGCGATGTTACGCAAGACCGTCACGACATTAGTCACGACATGCGCCAGGGGGACAAACGCGAGGTATGGGTGATCGCCGCGAGCTGTTGGATGACCGGCGTGACCTGTACAAGGATCAGCGCGACATACGCCACGACGTTCGGGGCATTCGCAAAGGCTGATAGTGGAGTAGAATTCTCAGGATGACATCAACCACTCCTGAGAAGCCGGTACGGAGGCTCGGGCATCGCCTCTTTCACGGGCGCGATCCCGGTCCCCTGCTTGGCCCGTGGCTCGCGTGCGCAGTCGTTGCGGTTGCCACTTACATGTTCGAACGAGCAGCACCGGCATTTCACGATGTGGTCGGCCCACTCTACTGGCTGCTCCTGATCATTGTGAGTGTCGCGACATGGAGATGGGCACGAGCGCGTGAGAGAGCGCGCGGCGAAGACCGGCGGAAGGACAACCGTCGGCAGACTGATCGCTCGAAGGCGCCTTAGAGCAAGGATCGTCAGCCTTCTGCATGCCGACGCTCGAAGAATTCAACGGCTCGCGCAGCGCTCAACCAGCCTGGCGCGAAGTGAAGAGCCGGTGAGTACTAAGTGGCAGACTTTGGCGGGCGCCTTCTCAGGTGATAAGCCGAACCGTCCCAGATGACAAACGGGTGCGCTCCGGAAACTTCCACGACGAATCCGTAATTCCGGGCCAATCGCGATATGTCTGCCCGATCGGCCTCATCATCGCCGCGATACGAGTAGTTGAGGATTACGAAATCCCCCCCTGAGCGAAGGACGCGCGCCGTTTCGCCGAAATACGACTCGACGAGCGCAGCTCCTGACTGATTGATGTAGGGAAACGTGTCGACGGCAATGACCGCGTCGAACGATCCGTTGGTGAACTCTCGAAGGTCGTGCCCGCTGGTCTTCAACAGGTGGACGTTCGTGTGCGGATCACAGCGCCTGAGCGCGATGTTGATCATCTCTGTGGATACATCGATCCCGTGTACGTCGCGCACGCGCGGGCTGAGCGCTGCCGCGATTCTCCCAATACCGCAGCCTATGTCGAGAATCGTCCGGTCGCGTCCAATGACTTTCCACTCTTCGAGCTGTAGAACGATTTCATTAGTCGCGCGCTCCAGAAGCGTCGGATTTCCGAGCGAGTACAGTGCGACACTCGCCTCTTCCGACTGCTGAACCGACCAGTCGAACAGCCTTTCGCAGAAGGCGATTCCCGCTTCGACAGTGGGAGCCATTTCCGGCGAGTCCATCGTACTGCGGAGCATTTCCGCGATTCGCTCGCAGCCGAGCTCGTTCTCGACCATCAACTGGGTGAGCTCGTCTACGCGGTCGCGAATCAGGTTGTCCCCGGCTCTCGACACAGCCGCTGCTCGCATGGTTATCTCATCGACCGTCGTACGGACTGCAGCCGCATCCTCGGTATCGATCAGGAGACGCATCAGCGCGACAGCCGGAGAAACGTTTCCGTTGAGGCACCGCATCAGAATTTCCCGGTGCTCGACGGGCTCGATCCCGGCGGTCAGTCGAAGTATGGCGCTCTCAGTCGATTCTGCGTCAGCGATCATTCGAGCCAGCCCAGTCGTCTCATTGCGTCGAAATCGCGATCGATCAGGCGCACGCCGATATCGTTTCTGTAGCGACAGTTCGGGATCACGACCTTATCGACACGCTCATATGCGGCTCGCCTTGCCTCACCGGCAGATTCGCCGAGCCCGGTCACAACCATGATGTACCCGATCATTCCGGCAGTCACAAGCTTGTCATTCATCATGGCCATTTCACCATAATGAAGTGAATCCTCGTCAGACTTGGTCAGAGTGTCACGAAAACAGATCGGCATGCCCTTTCCCAGCTCAGCGTATCCGTCCGAATATGGGAACGATGGCACCGTCAACACGACGCCAACCGAGTATCCCGGGCTTGTCTTGATCGTTGACGCGCCCTTTCCAATCATCGCCGCGAAAATCGCGCCCCAGTTTTCTTCGTGCAGCGAATCGAGTATTGGAAATCCCGGATAGCCAAAGCGGCAGGTGAATTCGAGAGGCCAGACTCCCTGCTCGTTCACAATTGTGTTCAGGTTGATGTAGCCGCAGTAACCCGAATCGCGGAGCATCGGGCCAACTCGGGCAAGCGTTGCGTCGAACAGCCGTTCGGCCCCTCGATACGTAACTACTGTACCCATCTCACCAGTGAGCTCTCCAATGTCGCCTGGGAAGAATCGCTTGTGCTCCCAGTCTAGGTTCGGGGGAGATAGAAATCGCTGGCCGTTGAAGAAAGCGCCGACTCCCACTTCGACTCCGCTGATGTGTTCCATGAGAATGAAGCTCGGAGTTTCATCAGCTGTCCACGTGGCGCGCGTAGAAGTGAGGAGCGCGACCATGTCGTCGCCGTTCTCCATCTGTCCAACGTATGAGCGTGTCGACGGCCAGTTTGAGCCGTTCAGTTTGAAGACGTACCGGCCCGGAGAGGCACGAACGAAGTGCGCTGCTTCGTCGAAGCTCGAGAAAAGCGTGATCGTTGCGGTCTTCAGGCCAAGGTCCCTGAGCACGGTCTGGCCAAAGTCTCGCTCGGTCTCGAGACGGTCGCCCAGGCCGCTTCCCCCGATGACGTTGAATCCGCTTCGGCGCAGCTCGTCCTGCGTCTCGCCCGCTGACGCTGTCTCAAAAAGAAGAACGCCGTCCTGTCCCGCCTCGCGAATCCAGTCAAGCTCTTTCCCCCAGTCATCGGTGAACTCGAGCATGCCGTGCATCACACCCTCGGATTCTTCGTCCGACATGAAGACCCGCACATCATGTCCGTCACGCTGCAGGCGCAGGTACATGTCGCCGAGATCACAGGTCTCGCCAATACCGAGAAATCTCACGTCGGCGTAGTTGCCATCGAGATTTCTCCGTGCAGCGATGCGCGTAACCGCAGCTCGTCCCATCGGTCGAGAATCCACGTGCGCACCGGTATCGGAGCGATTGGATTGATCAGTGCTTCGATTCCGTGCGCCGCGAATCCTTCGCAAAGCCGTTGCACCGCCGTTTCACTTTCCGTGGCTCTGCGCCGTGCGCCGCGCTCGCGTGAAAATTCTCCTGCGATCAGCAAATACCCGAACCGCGCCGAGCCATCCGGAGCAAGCCCGCGAATGGTCGCGTCGCTCTCGCTGATGTAGGCGTTGGGCAGACTTCTGAGATAGTCGTGAACTGACCCGGAGTACTCGCCGTCGGCGATTGCGACGACGAATAACGAGTTGAGGATGTATCCGGCAGCTTGCGTCTCGCGGACGATGCGCGCGGGATCGGACAAGCTACACCAGGACAAGGAAAGTGCCCGTGGTCTTACGGCCGTGGTCAACTCGATCGCGCGCATCAGGTGGGCGGTGCCGTCCTCTCCCGCGCCTGCCTCCAGTTGGAGCGATCCCTCCTGTGGCTCAGGGACATACGGTGGATTACAGGTGATGAGATGAGGACGATAGCCGGCAAGCGCATCCGCGATCGTCTCCGACCACAAATCCATGCAATCGAGCCTGGCTCGGCCGTGGACCCCGAAAATCTCTGCGTTTCCTCTCGCCGTCTCAATGGCAACTGGATCGACGTCGAGCGCCAGCAGGGTACTCCCTGTCTCGATTCGCAGCAGATGCAGGCCCACGAGCCCGCTTCCGGTAGTCAGGTCCGCTATACGTAACGCATCATGCGATGTGTAGGCTGCGGATCCGGGCATCCGTGCGTGCGCAAGCGCAGCTTCCGAGGCACAAAGACACAGCAGCGTGTCTTCGGGCGAGAAGAACGAGGTGAATCGAAATGGAGGGGCGAACTCGCGCAGCCTGCTCGCTTCGTCGGTGAACGATGCTGGCAGGTGATTGCTTCTTACCGGACGTGCGAAGCGATGAGGCATGTGTCGCCGATACCATGCGAAACGAAGGGCTCACCTTTTGCAAACAACTGTGCCTGCCGGTGATTGACGATGCTTGCTGCACCGAGCACCAACGATCTTTGCACAGGTCAAGCCAGAACGATGCTGCAATCGATTGAGCTGCCAAACATCCCGCTCTTGAGCAATGGCTCCAGGAATTCCCAGGCTCGGGAAACTCTGAGCGCCATACTCAAGAGAGTTCTTGCGGATCCCGATCTCGACCGCACGCTCGAGCATGACGTGGGACTCGAGGAAGGTCTCATCTCGGAAGCGAGAACGCTCGCGAGAAACGCGTATCCGGCGGATCGCACAACCGGCCGCCAAAGCAATCCGTGGATCGACCACGCCGCTAGAGACGAGATGCATCGGGCTCTACTCGTTCTATATCAGCAGCATGTTCGACTGCCGACCGATTCGTCTCTCGCGAACCAGTTCCATCCGTTTGCCTGCAGGTTGCTTCGCGAGCTCGAGCTTCCATGGGAAAAGGACCTCCTTCGACGGGCGCACGCCGATCGGACCATTGGGCTCGAGCACCTTCCAGCAGATCCCGCAGAATTTGCTGCGTGGTACAAAACCACCGCGTTCAGTCATCCGCTTTACGAGCACGATTTGTACAGCTTCGTCGCTAGCGAGGCCTCGAGAAAACAGCTCGAGTGGTTTTTTCAGATGGAATGCGCCGGAGAAGCTGCATTCGATGACCTCGTTGCCTTTGCCCAGATCGGAACACGCGGGGAAGTGAAGATGGAGATGGCGAGCAACTATTGGGACGAGATGGGCAAGGGACGAGTGCATGCCGTGCACACACATCTCTTTCACAAACTGATCGAGGGACTGGCTCTCAAATCACCCGATGCGTCTGAGCTTCCCTGGCAGGTTTTGTCCGGAGTGAACGTCATGTTGTGGAGCTGCATCTCTCGAAGAAACGCTTTCCGAGCACAGGGAACGCTAGGCGCAGTTGAGCTGCTCGCTCCACAGAGATGCACGCGGGTAGTTCACGGAGCTCTTCGTGTTGGGATGAAGAAAAGAGCTGTGGTCTACTATGGTGCACACGCGATTATCGATATCGGCCATGCAGAAGGATGGCTCGACCACGTCATCTCGCCCCAGGTGCGGGCCTTCCCTGACTCGCGCCTGGGCATAGCGGAGGGATTGCTCATTCGCGCCGACGCAAGTCTCGACTACTTCGACTACTGCCTCGCTGCAGGCAGGAGTATCGCGGACTGAGCCGCATCCGCTAAGCCTATTGAGAGTCGCTGAGGCCTGCTAAATACAAGGAAAGTCGAAATGGTTAGGCCGATCCAACGACCACCATCGGCCCCGTCGGTGCAGGCATTCCACCATCCGGCTCCTCGGTGATTGCAACCGCTTTCAATGCGTCGCGAGCCAATGCGTAGTTCGCGTGCATCACCGTTCGGCCCTGTGAATCCGGACGGAACGTTCCGGCCGAGATTTTTTCCTTGTCGGTAACGAGCCAAACTTGGTACGTCTTGCCGGGCTTGGGGGCACGAAGTCCGTATGTCACCATCATCCAGTCGTTCGTCGCGCGATTCCAGAACATTCTGCCAAGCGGCTTTGGAGCAGACTTGTCGGCGAGCGCGACCATTTTGACATCGGGACCGGCCATCGCCTGAATCATGGCGTCTTTTTCGTTGACCACGGACATGCTGTCGCTCGCCGGCTGAAATGTGTCAGCCGTTGCAAGTTGCGAACGCATCTCGCTATTGTCGCGCGTCACCTTGACGAGCTGTGCACCGGTGATGAAGAAGGCCAGCGTGGCAGCGATTGCATACCAGTTGAGGCGGGTTGGCTGCGCAGCGAATGAGACCTCCCTTGTCATCGGTGTAGACGGAGTGGCTTTTCTCGTCTCTCCGGTGACTACCCTCTGGGGTCCCGGGGTGGCCCTGTGGCCAAGTCCGGTGAGACTCGCGACTCCTCTTGCGAGATCCGGCGGACCGGGAACCGGGGCCGAGCGCGACTCGCGCTCGTTGCGCGCTCGCATGATGAGGCGGGAGCGAATCCCTGCGCCCCGTCCCGGGTTGATCTTTGCGGTTGGCACGAGATCGCCAAGAGTCGCAACGGTCGCTTCCATCGCTGCGAGCTCGGGCCCGCATTCCGGACAGACTGAGGCATGGGCACGCACGGCCTCGGCGACTTCGGCTGGAGCCGAGTCGAGCGCAACCGCAGCCAGCTCGGAGAACGCCTCCTGATGGCCCATGTCGGTCACTCCGTTACCCTGCGGTGCATTGATAGTGGCTCCCTCAGCTTCTGCATTGCGAGACGCATTCGCGTCTTGACCGTTCCCAGCGGCTGACCAGTCATGTCAGCAATTTCCGTTTGACTCAACCCACTGAAATACCCAAGCTCCAGCACTTCTCTCTGTTCCGCCGGCAATTCCTTTAGTGCCGCCTGAACGTGACTCCTCAATTCCTGGCCTTCCGCCTGCTCCGACGGATCCAAACCCGGTGCCGGAAGATCCGCAAAAATCCTGTCTCGCCCAACCGGGTCTTCCTTGTAGCGGCGCTTGGCGCGAATGCGGTCGAGTGCCTTGCGTCTTCCGATTGTAAGGAGCCACGTCGACACCGCGCCCTTTGACGGCTCGTACGCCGAGGCCTTTTTCCACGCCTGCCAGAACGTTTCTTCGACTACGTCCTCCGCTTCATCGGGATCCTGCAGAAGATGCAGGACAAGAGAATAAAGTGAGCGAACCCATCGATCGTACAACGCGCCGAGCGCGGTTTCATCCGCCTCGCACATGCGCCCGATCAAAGCCACATCATCGGCATTCGATCTCGTCTCACCTGAATACGACAGTTCACGCTCGGACGGATTCATCGGCCTCGAATCTACCACACAAATTTTTATGACGCCAAACCCAGGCAGGCTGACCGCTAACGGCCAACTGCCGACTGCCCAGCGTTCAAAGCACGAACCGTGCAAACGCAAAAAGCCGGGATGGAGCGTGATTGCTCCTTCCCGGCCCTTCTTCAACTAACTGCCAATCCCACACACTATTAGCTAACCACTATTTGCTACCTGCTGTAACCGCCTTAGCGGTCAGCCGTCAGCGGTTAGCCGTCGGTGGCCGTTTTAGTACTTAGCGAGGTAGTTATCGAGCTCCCACTGCGACACCTGCGTGATGTAGTCTTCCCACTCATGACGCTTGGCGGCGAGGAAATTCGTCGTGATGTGCTCTCCCAGCGCTTCCTTTATCACTGCGTCCTTCTCAAGCTCATTGCAAGCCTCTTCGAGGTTGTGCGGCAGATCGTCGATCTTGAGTCTGCGCTTCTCGCGATGTGACATCTCCCAGATGTTCGTGTTCACGGGCTCGCGTGCATCCGTCTTGTTCTCGACTCCATCGAGTCCTGCCGCAAGCTGAACCGCGAGAGCGAGGTATGGATTCGCTGCCGGATCAGGAATACGCAACTCGCAGCGCGTTCCAAGTCCGCGACGATCAGGAATACGAATCATCGGGGTTCTGTTGCGCATCGACCAGGCGACGTTAACAGGAGCCTCGTAACCGGGCACCAGCCGCTTGTACGAGTTAACGAGCGGGTTGGTGATCGCGCAGAATCCACGTGCGTGGGTGAGCAGGCCGCCGATATAGTTGAGAGCCGTCTGTGACAATTCCCACTGGGCCGACTTGTCCCAGAATGCATTCTCCTTTCCCTTGAATAGCGATTGGTGCGTGTGCATTCCACTTCCGTTCTGCCCAAAAACCGGCTTCGGCATGAACGACGCCATCAGTCCAAACTGCTGCGCCACATGGCGGACGATGAACCGGAACGTTGCGATGTTGTCCGCCGTCTTCAGTGCATCAGCATACCGGAAATCGATTTCGTGCTGGCCGTGTGCGACTTCGTGGTGGGCCGCTTCAACCTCAAAGCCCATCTGTTCCAGAACTTCCACGATCGCACGACGAGCATCTTCGCCGAGGTCGACTGGAGCAAGATCGAAGTAGGCGCCGACGTCATGAGTCGTCGTTGTTGGCTCACCGTTCGGTCCCGTTTTGAACATGAAGAACTCAGCTTCCATTCCCGCGTTCATTGTCGAGAAACCGAGCGACTTTGCGCGATCGAGCTGCCGGCGCAGTACCCGGCGTGGATCGCCGGCGAACGGCTCGCCGTCAGGAGTGTTGATGTCGCAGATGAGCCGCGCTACGCGGTTCTCATCGTCGCCCCACGGGAATATCTGAAACGTGCCGAGATCAGGCGCCAGCAGCATGTCCGATTCTTCGATTCGGACAAACCCCTCAATCGATGATCCGTCGAACATAATGTCGCCGTCGAGCGCCTTTTCGAACTGCGACCGCGGGATCTCCACGTTCTTGTTGACACCAAGAATATCGGTGAATTGAAGCCGCAGAAACCGAACGTTGCTCTTCGACGCCAGGTCGAGAATGTCCTTCTTGCTGGCGCCGGCTGTGTCGCGAACAGCCGAACTCTTCTTGGTAGCCACGAGAAAATCCCGGAAGACGTTTTGGGTGGATTTGGGAAGCCGGAACCTACGGTCCAGCTAGCCAAGTGTCAACTAAAACGTGCTGATCATGCAATGATTGCCCGGTTTATCCCAATCTGAAGCGACACATTTGCTGCAAGTAGGCGCAAATTCGTGCATATATTGCAATTTTGGCTTAGCTCGCTTATTCGCGGTTACTGCTGCGAGAATCTCTTCGTACCGATCGACCATTCCGTCAGCAGAAAACTCCGTGAGCACCCGCGCCTTGCAGCCGCCGCAATCCGTCCGCTCCTCACTGGATTCCTGACGGCATTCATCATCGCCCTGGCCAATGCCTCGGGGTCGTTTTGAAATCCTATGCAATTCGCGGCACTCGCAGCATGGGCATCGCATGGTGCGAGCCATTGTCGCCCCGAGTAGGTTGTACCGCATGACCGATCCTTCTTCCTCCTCAGCTGTCACCTGTCCCGCGTGTTCGACTACGGGAACCGGCCGTTTTTGCGCTAACTGTGGCGCATCGCTCGAGCCAACAACCTGCTCCGGTTGTGATGCCTCACTGTCTCCTGGCGCTCGCTTCTGTCATCGTTGCGGACGCCCGGTTGGCGGCGGGGTGAAAGCCGCTCCCATGTTAGTCCCGACACCCGCAACCGGTTCCTCGCTGCCGTGGATTGTCGCGGCGATTGCCCTGGTCTGCCTGCTCGCATTTTTTGCCGGCAACACCTATAGGTCAAAGAAGAGCAGCACGCTCGACGCGCCACAGAACGCGCTGCCTCAAGCTGGCCTCGACGACCGCGGCCCACAGGACGGGGGAGGAGAACCTACGGGTCGCGCTCCCGACATTTCCCAGCTCTCTCCACAGGAACGGGCAGACCGGTTGTTCAATCGCGTGATGATCCTCAACAGCCAGGGAAAGAGCGACAGTGTGCTGTTCTTCGCTCCAATGGCTCTGGAATCATACCGACTGCTGAGCCCGATGAACGCAGATCAGCGATACGATATGGGACGGATCGCCGAGGTTGCAGGTGCGATTCCACTCGCCGGAGCCCAGGCAGACACGATTCTCCAGCAAAATCCCACTCACCTGCTCGGCCTTATTCTCGCGGCGAGGGTTGCTGCGATCGAGAAAGAGCCAGCAAAAGAAGCCGCCTTTGCCAGGCGTCTACTCGCGGCGCTCAAGTCCGAAACCGCAAAGAAATTGCCTGAATACGACCGTCACCAGGACGACATAACGACGGCGGTCGCGGAGTTTCAGAAGGCCCCTTCCACCAGGTAGGCACTATGTTGTCAGCGGGTCTACTTGACGCGCGAAGTTCAACGCTGTATTCGCTGACATCAGAAGCAGGTGCACACTTCGTGGCCTGAGGCAAGGCACGCGTCGTGCAGCGTGGCGGCCGAACAATGTGTGCGATCAGATAATGGTGACAATGAAACAGTCAAAGGGGGACGAGCATGCCGAGCGGTGATGAGGTAAAAGAGACCTTTAGATTCGCCGACGATGACGACTCGGATGATCTCGGAGGCGGCTTCGGCCGCGGCAGAAAGCGATATGACGATGACGAAGATGAAGAGAATGGCGGCTGGGCGATCAACGAGGATCACAGCGACCGTCTGTGGGACAGCGCCGACGATGTGGACGACGATGATGAAGATGCCGTTGCCGCAGGCGATGCCGACGATGTAGACGACGAAGAGGAAGAAGAAGACCTTTTCGGCGGTGGAGCACCGCGCGGTCGCCGGGGACGTCCAAAGGGGTCGACTGCAGCGAATCGCGAGAAGCAGCTTCTCGCTACGACCCGTCCGTCGAAGGAAGCTCCGACAGAGTTGGTGGGTGACGACGCGACGCTCTTCGACGACGACGATCTCGGAGACGAGCCGCCAAGCACACCAGCGCCGGACAGGAAAACGTCGAGCGCTCCATCGTCGAGCAACGCATCGGCAGGAAAAGCAGCAAAGCTCCCGAAGGCAGCCAGGCCGGCGAAAGCGCCAGTAACCAAAGCCTCGAACGCGAAACAGGCAAAGAAAAAAGTTCCAGCGAAACAAAACGCAGCGAAATCGTCCAAACCGAAATCAGTGGGAGCTAAATCGACCTCCAAAAGCAATACGTCGAAGGCTGCCACGGCGAAGAAATCGGCCGGGAAAAAGCCCGCTGCGAAAAAGAACTCGCCTAAACGCGCGGTCAAAAAGTCGAGCGCCAGGGGCGGAACGAAAAAGGCTAAGCCGGCGGCGAAAAAAAGGCGTTAACGGTTCCTACACGGCCAGGTCGCGCGCGATTTCCGAATCCAGCGCGTCGATCTCGGCCTGAAGTAACGACTCGAGCCGGCGTGTGAACTGGGAATGACCTTCTTCCGTTCGCACGGCCGGCTTTCCGATTCGTACGCGACATTCAGGACGTTCGCGCCTCAGAAATTCGTACCGGACGGCAATCGGAATTACGAGAGCGTCCCTCGTGGCGTTGGCAATCCTGGCGAGCCCGGACTTGAACTTCATCGGCACTCGCGATGGCAGTATCGCGCCCTGCGGAAAAATCCATAGAATTGGTTTGTTTCCGCTGCGAAGAACCTTCGACGAGTGCTCGACGACCGCTCTCGCATCGGCAAGCCCGCCGTCACCCGGGCCGAAGCAACCTAGATGGCGGAAGAATGGGTATCTTCTCAACTGTTCGGCTTCCATGAGTGCGTGTATTTCTCGCCGGAATAAGTCGTGCGATAGATGCACCGGAACGACCGCGTCCCACCAGGCGGTGTGATTCATGTAGGCAATCACCGGCTGGTCTGTTTCTGGAAACGCGTCGCCGCTCCTTCGCACATTGCCGAACTGTCTGCGAATCAGCCTCCGCGCGTACGCGGAGTAAATACCTTCCAGTGCAGCATTTTTCTTGGGCTGGATCAGCATCAGACTCGAGGTGTGACAGATGGACCAGAACGATAATCGCTGGAAAAAGGTACTCGTGTCGAGCGGCGCGCTCATCGGAGCTGCCGCAGCCTACAACGCCTTCGCGCGAAAAGGCGTCGATCAGCTCGAGAATCTCATCGGCGGTGAAGATGGCGGCTTCGACTGGAGAGGACGCCGGATTGCATTCACTAAGCGCGGCAGCGGCTCGCCGATGCTGCTCGTTCACGGAATTCATGCTGCGGCCTGGTCGTATGAGTGGCACGATAACGTGGACTACCTCGCGCGCGGCAACACCGTTTATACAATAGACCTGCTCGGTTTCGGCCGCTCGGATCGTCCGGCTATTCGCTACTCAGCGAGACTTTATATCTCGCTCATATCCGATTTCGTGCATCAGGTTATCGGCGAGCCGTGCGTACTCGTCGCAACATCGCTGTCTGGCGCGTACGCAATCGTCCTCGGTGCTCGTGATCCGCAAAGATTTCCGGCGATTGCGCTCATCGCTCCCACTGGTTTGACGAGACTGAACAAACCGGCCGGTGTTGGAGGAGAGGCCGAGCGGCTGGCGGTCGAGGCACCTATCGTCGGCACGGCGATGTTCAATGCGCTCGTGTCGAAAAGAAGCCTTCGATATTATCTCGAAAAAACCTACGCCGACAATTCGGTCGTCACTAACGAGCTGGTCGATATCTACTACTGGACGTCACATCAGCGCGGTGCGCGTCACGCTCCCGCTGCATTCATTTCCGGAAGTCTGAACATCGACGTTCGGCAGGCTCTGCGCCGGCTCAGTCAGCCGTCGTTGCTCGTATGGGGCGAGGAAGGCGCGGCTGCACCCATCGAGGAGTTCCGCGGATTTCGCGCGATCAAACCCGACTTCGAGCTCTCTGTACTGACGCCTGCGGGTGATCTCCCGCACGACGAGCGGCCCGATGACTTTAATGTTATCCTATCAACATGGCTGAATCGCCTGTCTCTCTCCTCCGCGCACACTCTCGCCACGCTCCCTGGAACGCAAGAGGTCTCGCAGCCCACGTCACAGCCCTAGTTGACGCCGCGGGCATTCGTCCGACCAATGCGTCGGCGCGCGCGGCCCCGACTGCACGGTCGGTAAGGTTCTACGTAGCGAACGGTTTGCTCGATCGTCCCGAGGGAACCGGAACCGCCGCGACGTATAACTACCGCCATCTGTTGCAGCTCCTCGCGATCAAGATCAGGCAGCGCGAAGGACAGAGTCTCGAGAAGATCAAAGTGGAGATGAAGGACGTTACCGGCGATGCTCTGGAGCGCCGAATCGCCACCTCACTCGCGCCCGCACTTACAGCAGGCGCCGATTCAACAGCCGAGCGTGAAGACAACAACACTCACAGCTGGCGCCGCGCTCCAGTTGCTGATGGAATCGAGCTTCATATTCGCGAAGACAGTCCGGCGGCTCGCGAAGAAGCGGTGATTGCCATGCGCGAAGCTGTCCGTGCGGCGCTGGGGCGCGCGGACATTCGTTAGGTCAGATGTAGCTGAGCCACCAGTCTCGTCGGCGCGATTTCAAATTGGCGAACCAGCGACACGGGAAATACATCAGTAGAACGACGATCGCCCAGGCCAGATAGACGCCTGGCAAGGTCGTGCCGTACCACGCCGGAAATGAAGCTGTGTCGAGGCTCAGAAAGCCTGCATTGCCTCCCTGCCAGAGCGCGAATACGGCAGCAAGCATGTGTATGACGTAGATGTGGCCGAGGTAATAGAACATCGGGACTCGTCCGTATATGCTGGCGGCGCGTGCGAGCGGCCCTCGGGCATTTTCAAGCAAGGCAAGCGCAATCATCGTCGGGCCGAGCGTCATGAGCAGGTAATCGAGTGACGGCGGATACTTCGCGGCGTTCAGAAACGAAGCAACTGTCAGCGCGGCTGTTTTCTGCGCCGACCACGGCGCCGGATTTCCGTATTGATTCAGGAATCGAATCGCGATGAATGAGACGATCGAGATCGCCCCTGCGCGAAGCAGGAATTGTTTTCTTCGCTGAGGCTCCCACCGAAACACATCGCCAAGCACATATCCCAGCGCCATTACCGCAAACCACGGAATGATCGGATACCCGACGATTATCAGCGGAGCAGGAGAAACCAGTCCGGGCCGGTGAAGCAGATGCCACAGCGGTCCTCCTCCAGCCATTGAGGCGCCTCCCACACTATCGAGAAGGTTGTGACCGGCGATCGTAATGAGCGCAATCGCGGCGATGATTTTCTGAGGCAGGAATACGAGCGCTGAAAGAATCACCATCGACAGGCCAAGCGCCCATATGACCAGGAGGATGAGCGGAAATCCGAGCCTGAAGTTCCATCCCAGTGCGCTGACCGTGACCTCGAGGAAGATGAGCCAGAGCCCGCGGGTGAGCAGGAATCTGCTGACTTCTCTTCTCGATCTGCCGCCCGAAACGGCGAGCGCCGCGCCAACTCCCGCAAGCAGAAAGAACGTGGGAGCACAAAAGTGTGTTATCCAACGCGTGGCAAATAAGAATGGCGTCGCTTTCGACAGATCTTCAGGTTGAAAGTGAAGCTTGCTGAAGTAGTCGCGCGTGTGGTCGAGAGCCATCAGGATCATTACGATCCCGCGAACCAGGTCAACTGAGGTTACTCTGCTGCGAGCTCTTCCTTTGCTGGTGGATACTGCCGGGCTTAGGTCTGCAGCTATCGATGCTGTCAAGCTTGTCCTCCGAGTTCTGGTAGCATGAGATACCGCGCGTTCTTTTCCCCGCGTAGATGGAGAGCCAGCAACTCCTTCGCCCGAACCACGTCTTCCTTCTCAACCCAGTCCGCAACCACAAGTTTTTTTCCCCGACCTTCGACGGAGATGGCAACACGCCCACCGCGAGTCACCAGCAATCCTCCACTTCCTCGTGGCCGGGACAGCGGATCGCGGTCGGCCAGATCGAGCGGGAGATTATAGACGTTCGCAGGGTCGCTCGCCGCTAGCGCAATGAAAGGTTTGCCATTCTCTGACTCTTCCGCGATCGCCCGCAGCTGCTCTACTGCGGCATTGGTGGCGAACTGCGCTCCAGGCAGGCCTTTAACGAAATAGCCGCGACGCACTTCCCCTTTGAACTCCATTCGCTTGAGCTCATGGTAGATGGCTCGCCATGAAGGGTTCGGACGCTCACGCCGCCACAACTCTCGTGAAACAATCGCATATCTGTCGAGCCAGTATCTGGCTACCTGTTCCCCGCTCTCTTCCGTGGAGGCCGTACGACCAAGAGCACCGAGTCTGTGGATCAGTGACCATCGGCCGCCCCAGTTTGACGCAATGGCTCCGGGGCGATCGGGCCTACGCCACTTCGGAATTCGCCGAAGGTTTGGCCTCCGCTGAACTACGTGTCTGTTCGACGATGGTCGATAATCGGCCGGCAGCCAGCTCATCGAATCCAGGCTGTTTCCAATATCCAGCGGACGCCAGCGAACTACTTCGCGCATCGCTTCCACTGTGTCGTTAGTCACGATGCCTGCGGCGGCGAGCTCCCTCAACGCCTCCTTGATTGCGAGCGGAGTCAGACCGGTAGCGGCCTCGAGATCCAGCGTGAACGAAGCCCCTTCCTCCGCGATGACTCCTCGCACCATCTGCGCGTTTTCGCTGAGCTTGTCCTCGACCTCCTTCACCGGCTCATCCCCGATCCACAGCGATCCGGTTCCTCGGCCAAAAAACCGAAGTCGCGAGAGTGCCACTGTGTCGGACGTGGAACCTCGGTTGGCTTCTCCAACCCACACGACTTCGCCGCTAGCCAGAAATTGAGAAAGCCAGACAGGATCGTAGCCGGGCACGCGCGACCGCAGATAATCTCTTTCCCATGACTTAGCTGGACGCGCCAAACCATATAATTGTCGCATCACCGTCGCGACACCGTCTGGTCCCTGTAACGAATCCCGCGGGTCTACACGTTGCCACCGCTGCACGAGCTCAGCATAAATTGGCAGATCTACCGCTTCGATCTGTCTCCTCAATGCCGCCAGCGCGCGCCGCCTTGCCACCTCGGCAATTCGTCTCGAGACCCATTCCGGCTCTGTGTGGTCGGACCGGAATCGGCCGCGAACAAGTTTACCGGTACGCTGCCATTCAGTGAGTCGAGACTCTATCCAGCGTTCGTCCCATCCGTAACGATCAGTTATCTCGCGCACAGTTATCGGACCCGACAACGCAAGAAATCGAGCGAGAATCTCTCTTCGTCCCGCGCCTTGTGTCATGGCACCAGTCAGCAGGACTGCAGGGATGACATCGCTCGCGGGAAGCTCTACGACATTGCCAGCGAAACCAGCACCGCTCCCGCCTGATGTCGGAACCTGAACCCTCCCCATCGCTAGGGGCCCATATGCGGAGACGTATCTCGGATACGCTTCAGTCAGTATGTAGCGCCACTGGGGTTCAGCTCCGAACGGGACAAGGATCGCACGACGACTCGATACGATCTCGTTGAACGGATTTCCGCGCACGCCTTCTTCGTCGGTCGCGATCCGGGCGCCAAGCTCGCTTTCACTGAGATCGCCGGCGCGGTCAAGAAGATGAGCGAGCTCATCCACACTCCTCGCCCTGCGTCGCGGTGCGGAACCTCCGCGCTCCGCAACTATCGACCTGATGGCGTCGAGCGTCAGATCGTCACCAGCTTCTTCGCCCATCACTTCGCCTAGAAGCGAACGATCCAGCGACAAGAGTGCGGCCGACTGTTCAGCCCTTGGCGTGTCATCTCCATAAAGCCAGTCCATCACGAAACCGAACTGCAGACTCGCCGCGAACGGTGATGGGGTCTCCGTCTGAACTACCTGCACTGCAATCGCACCGCTTTCAATGTCGTTCAGAACGGTCTTCAGGCCATTCATGTCGAACGCTTCTTGAAGAACGTCGCGATAAGTCTCGACAAGCACGGGGAAACTGGGGAATTGCTTCACGGTCTGAAGAAGATCCAGTGCCTTGAGACGCTGAAGCCACAGCGGCATCCGTCGCCGCGGATTCCCACACGGCAAAAGAAGAGACCGCGCAGCGTTCATTCGAAACCGTGCGCCGAACAGCGACGTCGATCCGACTTCTTCCATCACAAGCTCTTCGGCTTCAATCGCCGAGAGTCCGAGAAGCCCGGCAACTGGGATCGGCCGGCCGAGATCAGGCATCCGGAGCATCACACCGTCATCTGTCGTCTGCACTTGAACATCCACACCATCGAGCACCTCTCGTGCGCGCTGAGCGAGCGCCATCCCCCAGGGCGCATTCACCCTTCCACCGAACGCCGCGTGGATCACGACACGCACAGAGCCGGTCTCATCACGAAAATGCTCTATGACGATCGTTCGGTCATCCGGGACCACTCCCGTCGCCGCTCGCTGGGCTCCGATGTAATTCATCATCGAAGTGGATGTCGCTTCATCACACCCGTACTTCTCCTCCAGCACCTTCGCCGATGTCCCCTCGGCCAACTCCCTACGCAATGCGCCGACGCGGTGGCTCAGCTCGAGCGATCGCGCTCCATACTCGCCGTGCCAGAACGGCATTCGTGCGGCCATGCCGGGCGCGGGGTTAACGATCACACGATCGTGTTCGATCGCCGCAATTCTCCAGGTGGTCGACCCAAGCTGGAATACATCGCCGACGCGCGACTCGTGTACAAACTCTTCGTCCAGCTCGCCCAGTCGCGTTCGATCGGGAAGATTGACAGTGTAGAGTCCGCGGTCAGGAATTGTCCCGCCGGAAATCACGGCAGTCATTCGGGCCGCGCGGTCTCCAGTGACTCGGTCGGTGACCTTGTCCCACGTGACGCGCGACTCGAGCTCACTTGCGATGTCGGATGGATATTTCCCGGAGAGCATCGAGAGCACTTCGTCGAACGCTGCTCTGCTCAGCCGATGATACGGATAGGCCCGGCGCGCGAGATCGAAGAGATCTCCCGCCTTCCAGTCATCTACCGACGCAGCCGCAACTATCACTTGAGCGAGCACATCGAGCGCGTTTTGAACAACCCGAGTTGGCTCGACATCGCCGACCCGCATCGCAGCGACAATTGCGGCAATCTCCACGGCATCGTCGCGAAAGGTCGGAACCAGAATTCCTCTGCTCGCGACGCCGAGTGTATGGCCCGCCCGGCCGATTCGCTGCAGAGCGGCGGAGACTCGTTTGGGTGACTGAAGTTGTATCACGAGATCGACAGACCCGATGTCGATTCCCAGCTCCAGCGAACTCGTTGTCACGAGCGCGCGAATCTCACCGGCCTTCAGTCGCTCTTCGATCATGTGCCGTCGTTCTTTCGACAGCGAGCCATGATATGGTTGCGCCAGCTCTTCTTCGGCGAGCGCGTTGACCTTTCCGGCAATCTTTTCGGCTTGCGCGCGATTGTTAACGAACACGAGCGTCGTCTTCGATGCGCGTATGTGTTCGAGAACGAGGGGCACAACGGCCGGCCACACACTACCGCCGACGTTGCCGAGGTCCGGCACCGGCGACTGCACCCTGATCTCCATTTTCTTCACGAGACCACAGTCAACGACCGTTACCTGCCTGTAGACAGTCTCTCCGTCGGCGGTCGGTTCGCATCCGCCCAGGTACCTGGCGACCTCATCGAGCGGGCGTTGGGTAGCCGAAAGTCCGATTCGCTGCGGCGATCGTGACGTCAGTGCTTCCAGTCGTTCGAGGGTCAGCGCCAGATGAGCACCGCGCTTGCTGCCGGCTATCGCGTGAATCTCATCAACGATGACGGCGCGAGTCGCGCTGAACATTCCCCTGCCGCGAATACTCGTCAGCATGATGTTGAGCGACTCGGGCGTCGTGATGAGAATGTGCGGGGACTTTCGGAGCATCCGCGCACGCGCCGAAGGCGGGGTGTCCCCGGTCCTTACGCCGACTCGAATTTCCGGAAACGACTTCCCTGCTTCTTCAAATCGACGGCGCAGGTCTGCCAGCGGTGCCTCGAGATTTCGCTGGATGTCATTGTTCAACGCCTTGAGCGGAGAGATGTAGAGAAGGTGAACGCTGTTCGCGAGCGGGTCCTTCATTCCCTCCACGATCAGCGCATTCAGCTCCCAAAGGAATGCGGCGAACGTCTTTCCGGTGCCCGTCGGTGCAAGGATGAGCGTGTGGCTGCCGCTTGCGATTGCGGGCCATCCCATGCGCTGCGGCTCACTTGGTTTTCCAAGGGTCTCCGCAAACCACTTTCGAACGATGGGATGAAATTGCCGGTTCATTCGATCCTCACCAACCCCATTTCACACCCGTTGGCACGGTCGCGTCTACAGAACTCTGCGCATGAGCGAAGCGCCTCGCTCGAGTATCTTGTTCGTCCACGGTCTTTTTCTGAAGGTATCGAGCTTGATCTCGTCCGAATATTTCAAGTCTTCGAGAAAGATGTCGTCCATCTGCTTTCCAATTGTGGAATCCAGAGTGAGTATCTGGGATTCGTTGTTGAAGGCAATTGATCTGTTGTCGAAGTTCATCGAGCCAAGCGATGACCACAGCCCGTCCACAACAATGGTCTTCGCGTGCATCATCGTGGGCTTGTACTCGTAGATTTTTACTCCGCCTTCCAGAAGCTTTTCGTAAAGGGCCCGGCCGGCGTACCATGTTGACTTCACATCGGTAGCTGGACCAACGGTGAGGATTCGCACGTCCACGCCACTCTTCGCGGCATTGATCAGTAGCTGGCTGAAGTCGGCGTTCGGGACGAAGTAGGAGTTCGAGACGTAAAGGGTCTTTCGTGCACCGGCAATCGTCAGCGCATAGAACCGCTCAGCCGGCGTGCTTCCAATAGTCGGAAGACTGTGCATCAGGCCGGCTTTCACATTTCCCTTGTCTTCGAATGCCACCGGCGGAAAGAACACATCGCCGGTCAACAGCTCCCCTTTCGTCTCTGCCCAGCCCGAAGCAAATGCTGCCTGAAGTGCCGCGACCGTGGGGCCCATGAACCGAACATTGCTTTCCCGCCACTGGTCGGCGTGACGTCCATCGCCGAGCCAGTAGTCGGCCAGACCGAACCCGCCCGTGTAACCGACACGGCCATCGACGACGATCACGCGAACGTGAGAGCGCTGCGCAGCTTTCTGCAGGCTGTACCACTTGAGCGGTCTGAGCCAGGCGAATTCGACGCCTGATTTCTTCAGATTCTCGACCCATTCGCCGTATAGCGGCTGGGACCCAAATGCATCGAAGAGGACGAGAACTCTTACTCCCGCACGGGCTCTTTCTGAGAGGTACTTGGACATAGTGTCGGCCACGGCGCCCGGCTGCGAGTAATACATCTGCACCGTGATCGTATGCTTGGCCGAGGCAATGTCCTTCCAGATCCTCGGGTAGGTTCCCTCTCCATTCAACAGGATCTCGATCCTGTTGCCCTCATCGATGCGAGTGCCGGTGAAGAGCTCGATAGTTCGCGGAAAAAGCGGATCACTCACTTCCGGTGGGCCACCCTTGTCGCCTTCGGCGATGACCGTCCTCACGGTTGCGCCTCTCGTAACCGAAAGAATGCCGATGAGCATCAGTACGACGGCGAGTAAAAGAACTATCGTCAGCGCGCCGTATTTCAGGATACTCATGAGTTTTCGCTTTATTTAAAGTGAATTGACATTATCGAAGTCAGCGGCCGGCGCATTCGGTCCTTGCCGCATCTGCAAGCTTGTCCCACTTTCACTGAACATGACTCTCGCAGCCCGCAGACGTTCTGCGAACCGAGCCATCTGCCTCGACCGATCCCTCGAAGCGCTGCCGATTTTTCGGCTCAGCGATTCGGCTGAAGAGTCGACCATAACATACTCGCCGGCGACCGGCGGCCGCTGGCGTGTTCTTCCTTCCCCCGGCGACCGACTTCCCGGCACTTTCGACCAGGACGTCTACGTCGAAATACTCCATCGATTCGCCGAAGCCGGGTTTCCATCCGATGGAACGGTCACGTTCACCCTTCATTCTTTTTTACGATCCATCGGCCGTCAGGTTGACGGACGAACGTACGAGCAGCTGCGCTCCGCCCTCAATCGCCTTGAAAGAACCATGCTAGAGTCTTCGGGCGTCTACGTGGCCGCGCGAACCGGAACACCGGTGCACGACCGATTCACCATTCTCACGTCCGTTGCGATCGAGAGAAGGCGGCTGGCCGACCGGGAGCAGTTCACGCTGTTTCCCGTGCTCACGGCCTCCGAGCCAGGTGATGCACGCGTGACGATCTCACCAATGCTGAGAGACAACATCGCTGCCGGCTGCATCGTCACGCTTTCATCACCGCACTACCAGTCACTGACAAGCCCGGTAGCACGCCGGCTTTATCGGCTGCTTGAAGTCGCCCGCGAGCTCGGGACAGTCACGTGGCGTGTCGGGCTCGACGAGCTCGCCCAGCAGCTCCCTCTCGCCCAGCGCTATCCATCACACCTTCAGCGCGTACTTCAACCGGCACACGAGATGCTTCTTGCCGCAGGGCTCGTTCGCAACGCTTCTTTTCGCCAGATCAATCGGGATTGGCTTGTTGACTATGTTCTTGCCACGCGTAACTCCGAAAGCCGCTGAAGTGTCCATTTGTCAGCCGCATCGAACACAACACCCGGAACACTCACAGTTTCCGGGCGTATCTAGTACCTTCAGCGTAAGCTCACTCAATAGCAGGCCGGGTATGTTCAATCGACGCAAATTCGCCCTTTTTGGGCTCATCGCCGTTCCGCTCGTTGCGGGCGGTTTCGTCGCGCAGGAACGCGCCGCCAACGATGGCGCACGCCTGCTCGACCAGGTTCTCACTATCGTTTCGAACCGGTTCGTCGACAGTGTCGACGCTGCCGCACTCTATGAAAAGGCCGCGCGCGGTCTGGTTCATGAGCTGAACGACCCATACTCCGTTCTCCTTTCACCGAAAGAGCTCTCGCAGTTCAACGCGCAGACCGGTGGAAAGTACGGCGGCGTTGGAATGGAAATCGGTGAAGTGGACAAGTTCATAACCGTTCAGCGCGTATTTCCGCACACTCCGGCCGAGGCTGCCGGCGTCATCGAAGGCGATCGCATCGTGCAGGTAGACACGGCCAACACGCGCGGCTGGACAACGCAGCAGGTCTCCGATGTGCTAAAAGGAACCCCAGGCACGAAAGTGAATGTGAAGTTCCTTCGCACCGGCGTTGCCGAGGCGATACCTGTGACGTTCACGCGAGCGAACGTCCGAATTCCGGCCGTTCCATACGCGATCATGCTCGACGACAAGATCGGATACGTCCCCCTTCAGCAGTTCAACGAAACTGCAACTGAAGAGCTGGACGCATCCATCAAGCGACTGACCGCCGAGGGAGCGAAGGGTCTGATCTTCGATCTTCGCGGCAACGGTGGCGGTTATCTCGACCAGTCTGCAACGGTCGCCAACCTCTTCCTCAACAAGGGACAGGAAGTCTCGAGCGTCCGCGGGCGCGCGGGTTTCCAGGAAGTCCTGAACGCCGCGGACAACCCGATCGCACCAAGAATCCCGCTCATCGTCCTCACCGACGGTCGCACCGCATCGGCATCTGAGATCGTCGCAGGCGCCCTTCAGGATCACGACCGTGCGGTCATCGTCGGAACGACTTCATTTGGAAAAGGACTCGTTCAGACGGTCTATCCGCTCGACGGCGGCTACGCCCTCAAAATGACGACGGCGAAGTGGTATACGCCGAGTGGCAGGTCGATTCAGAAAGCGCGCAAGCTTCTTCCCGACGGCTCGTTCGTCGAAGTCCTGCCCGATTCGATGGAGACAGACTCCGTTCGCAAGTCGCGCCCGAAGTTCAAGTCTGACGGTGGTCGCATTGTCTATGGCGGCGGCGCAATCACGCCTGATGTAATCGTTCAACCCGACACGCTTAGCACCAGCGAGCAGAAGCTTCTCACCGCGCTTGCTCCAAAAGCTCAGATCTTCCGCACCACACTCATCAACTTCGCCGTCGAGCAAAAAGGAAAAGTTCAGCCTGGTTTTGCGGTTACGAAGGCCTGGCATGATGAGTTCTACAACAGACTCGTTGCCCAGGGCGTCAAGGTCGACAAGGCACAGTTCGAGGCTGGCGGAACAGAGATCGACCGCCTCCTTGGTTCCAGCATTGCGCGCATCGCCTTCGGCGATTCGACGGCAAAGCGACGTGACATCGCTGACGACTCACAGCTGAGACGCTCCATCGATCTCATCAAGAACCGCCTCACGCAACGAGAACTGTTTGCCGCGGTAGCAAAGGAACAGACAACGGCGTCAACAGCGCATTGATTCGCCGAGGTTGAAATCCGCCGTCACCGAATACCGTGACGGCGGATTTTTTTGCATTATTGATTGCTGACTCATTTCCGGAGATTCACGTATGGGCGGTGGACTAGTCGTACTCGGCATCCTTGCCGCATTCGTCGTTCTTGTCGCGATCAAATCATTCAAGATTGTCGGCCAGGCCGAAGTAATGGTCGTCGAGCGGCTCGGCCGCTTTCATCGCGTTGCGAGATCGGGTCTCAACATTCTCATGCCGTTTATCGAGGCGCCACGGTCGATCGATGTTCGCTTCTTCGAAGCCGACGTAAGTGGCATAAAGCGAATCACCGCAGGACACACCACGCGCATCGATCTTCGTGAGCAGGTACTCAACTTTCCGAGCCAGCCTGTCATCACGAAGGACAACGTCACCATCGATATCGATGCGGTGATTTACTACCGGGTTGCCGATCCCCAGAAGGCGACGTACTCGGTGCAGAATCTTCCTTACGCTCTCGAGACGCTCACCAAAACCACGCTTCGCAACATCGTCGGCGAGATGGAGCTCGACGCAACGCTCGGCAGCCGCGACGTGATCAACAAGCGCATGCGCGAAGTTATCGAAGAGGCTTCGATCGGATGGGGAGTCGATGTCACGCGTGTCGAGCTTCAGGCAATCGAGCCACCGCGCGACATCCAGCAGTCGATGGAGCTTCAGATGCGAGCAGAACGTGAGCGTCGCGCGGCCGTCACCAACGCCGAAGCCGGCAAGCGGGCGGCGATTCTTGAAGCCGAAGGCGTACGTGAATCGCAGGTTCGTCGCGCAGAGGGAGAAAAGGATGCAGCGATTCTGCGCGCCGATGGACTTGCGACCGCGCGGCTGGCAATGGCAACGGCAGAGGCCGAGGCAATTCAGAAAATTGCAGGCGCTTTGCCGGAAGGACAGGCCGCAATGTATCTGCTGGGAATGAAATACCTGGAAGCGCTCCCGACCCTCGCTCAGGGCAAGAACACGACGATTTTTCTTCCCGCCGAGGCCGCGGGTGTGATGGGCGCGATCGGAGGGCTGAGAGAGCTGGTGAGCCGCGCCGCAATGCCAGGAGAAAGCGCACAGGAACCGAAGACACGGGCACCTGACGAGCCGCGGAAGCTGACTTGAAGCAGATAACTCAGGAGCGGGCTGAACGAATTGCCCGCTCCCATGCCTGCGACAATTGCGGCGAATACAGCTTCAAGAAAATGAAAGTCACACCGGCTTCGGCGTCGAATAAGAAGGCCCTTGGAGAGGTCTGGCACATCTCCAAGATGTGCGGCGTGTGCGGTATGGAGCACGAGATCGGAATCGACGCCGAAGGCGAGATTGTCTACGCGACGTGAGGCCGCAGTCGGAGCATTGAACTAGAATTCCGGCGGCCAGTTCGGCTTGTGTGAGTACTTCCCGAAAACTGCCTGAAGTACCGCCTCGGGCTTTTCCGTCTTCGTAACCGCGTCGATCTTATCTGAAAGCCGCAAAACGTGTGAAAAATCGCGATAACGCTTGTAGCTATGCGGGAAGAACACTTCCCCTTTGCGCACGATCCGTCCGAGCAGCTGATCCGGTATCAGGAACCTCGTCGCCGCGAAGAAAAGGTTGAGGCTCCTGGTCTTCGGGAGGCTGCTTTCTCGAATCCCGGCCGGCAGCGAACCGTGCTTTCCCCATTGTACGTAAATCGCCACTTGAGATCGCGGCCATCTGGTATGGAGGATCGCACCATGCCAGTATGTCCACACATCCGACGGTGCCATCGACTGGTCGTAGCCTACCCACACCACCTCTTCATCAGTCGGAACGGTGAACGGAATCCAGGAGCCGTTCACGTCGTCCCGCCAAAGAAGGTGGTAGGCAACAATCCGCCTGGTGGGATGGACAACCGCAACAACCCGGGACAGTGGGAACGTTTCATCCCGTTGGATGTACAACACCGGTGCCAGGCTCCGCGCCAGGAGCGTTCCACTGTCGGACGCTGCCAACGCACCGGGCAAATCAATGGGTCGCAACGGGATGTGGGCGTGAGGCCCGCATCCGCCTAGAAGAGCAGCGAGCAGGAATGCTCCGGCAGTGGGCCGGATCCGCGCGGTGCTTCGTCGTAGTCCAGCGGCCCCAACAGCATGCCCTGCCTGTCTCATTTTCTCGAGACAAGCCGGGCCGTCGGAGGGCCGATGCGTAAGCCGCGTCCAAACACGTATAATCCCGCTCAAGTGCTTCACCTCATCAACAGCGATCGATCTGGTGGATCGCTTAGTTGTCCTTCATGCTCCGGCCCCATTGAACGTGAGCCCGGACAATATCCTCCAGCCCCGATGTCGCATGTCACGCTTCGGTGTCGAAGCTGCGGCCGAACTGCACGATACATCGCGAGCGCGGCCGGGGCGGCCTGAATTACCAGCTATTGCCAGCCATCCGCCATGGGGGATTGCACAAAACTTGCCCGATAAAGCTGGCAGCAATCGTCCGCGCACCGCGGCGATGATCCATGCACCGAAACGGCGGCGCTCGGCATCCGGTGCACACACACTGATGCACCCGTAGAGAAGCACCAGTGGTTACAGTCAGACCCCTCTAAGGGGAAAGGAAAGAGTCATGTCACGCATCACCGGCACAGTGAAGTGGTTCAACGACGCGAAGGGGTTTGGATTCATCTCTCGCGAGGAAGGTCCCGACGTCTTCGTGCACTTCAGCGCAATCTCAGGCGCAGGTTTCAAGTCTCTCGCAGAGGGCGACAAGGTCGAGTTTGAAGTGGTCCAGGGACAAAAAGGCCCGCAAGCAGCGGACGTCACGAAACCGTGACTGATCATCGACAAAATTGAAGCGAAAAGCCCCGGATCTCCGGGGCTTTTTTCGTTTCTGCCCTTGAACTATTCGGCAATCCGGCGGCACTCGAATTGCTTTTTTGGCGTCATATCATCACGGAGACCTGATGGCCGCAATCTGGAAAGGATCGGTTTCTTTCGGACTCGTAAACATCCCGGTTGAGCTTCGATCCGCCGTCCGCGCCGACCACATCAGCTTTCGACTGCTTCATAAGGCAGATCTGTCGCCCGTCAAATATGAGCGGGTTTCGCAGAAAAGTGGCAAGTCGATCCCGTGGAGCGAGATCGTCAAGGGGTACGAATACGAAAAAGGCAAGTACGTCGTGATGACCGACGACGATTTCAAGACCGCCGCCATCGAAGGCTCGAAGACAATCGACATACTCGACTTCGTAAAGGAAGAAGAAATCGATCCCCGCTACTTTGAGACTTCCTACTACCTGGTCCCGTCGAAAGGCGCAGACAAATCTTACGCTCTTCTGCGTGAAGCAATTCGCGCAACCGGCAACATTGGCATCGGCAAGATCATCATGCGACAGCATCAGCATCTCGTCGGCATCAAGGTGATCGGGAACGCCCTCGTGCTCGAGATCATGCGCTTCTCCAACGAGCTCGTCAAAAGCGACGAATACAGTTTCCCCGCCAGGAGCAACGTGCGTCCTCAGGAGCTCAAAATGGCGGAACAGCTCGTCGGTAGTCTCGCGGAAAAATTCGACCCTACCCGTTATAACGACGAATACCGCGCGAACCTGATGAAGCTCATCAAGGCCAAATCAAAAGGAAAGAAAATCACTTTCGCCGAGAAGGAAGACAATTCCGCTGATTCCGGCGTGCTCGACCTCATGTCTCGTCTTCGCGCCAGTCTCGATCAGGGAAGCCCGAAAAAGACGAGCAAGACAAAGAAAGCCCCCGCTCGCTCGCGCACGGCAAAACGTAAGTCCGCCTGAGCAATCGAGCGGTGACAACAAGGAAGGGACAATCAGAGTCCGCACGGACCAAACTCGCCGAGTATCGGCGGAAACGCGATTTCAGAAAGACTGCCGAGCCCTCGGGCAACGAGAGCCCGCCTGAATCTGGGAAGCTCCGCTTTGTCATCCAGAAGCATGCTGCATCGCACCTCCACTTCGACCTGCGCCTCGAGCTCGATGGTGTGATGAAAAGCTGGGCCGTGCCGAAAGGCCCGAGCGCTGACCCCTCCGTGAAGCGGCTCGCAATGGAAGTCGAAGATCACCCCATCAGCTACAACTCATTCGAGGGCACAATTCCCAAGGGGGAATACGGCGGCGGGACTGTGATGCTTTGGGACAACGGCACCTACACCGCCGAAGGCGCAGATGCAGACAACGAAATTGAAAAACTTCGCCAGGGTTATCGCAAAGGTGATTTGAAGGTCACATTCTTCGGCAAAAGGATGCGTGGATCGTGGGCACTGGTTCGAATGAAGCCGCGCGACAGTTACGAATCATCGAAACCACAGTGGCTGTTCATCAAACATCGCGACTCCTTTGCCTCGACCGATGACATCGTGGCCGACAACCCCACGTCGGTAACCACCGGCCGCACCATGGATCAGATCGCCGGCGGCAAGAGCAAGATGTGGCACAGCAACCGAACCGAAAAGAAAGCTTCCGTGAAAAAGGCCTCAACCGCAAAGTCCAGGAAACCAGTGGATATCGAAACGCTCTCGCGCTCGGTCGAGCCGATGTACGCCAGCGTAGGATCCGAGATTCCGGGCTCCGGCTGGACTTTTGAGCCCAAGTACGACGGAATTCGCGTGCTCGCGTTCGTGACCGACGGTCAAACGACACTCGTCACCCGCAACGGCAATAACAAGTCGGAGCAATTTCCCGAGATCGTCGAAGCGCTCAACGCCATCGCCAGAAAGAAAAAGAAAGGCTTCGTTCTGGATGGTGAAATTGTCGCGCTGCTCGATGGAAAGCCCGGCCGCTTCCAGGAACTCCAATCCCGCATGCACGTTAAGGAATCTCGTCTGATCGAGCGTTATCGCAGCTCGACGCCGGCCGCGCTCATGGTCTTCGACATCCTCATTGCCGAAACCGACGTTCTTCTCCGCGACCCATGGACTACTCGTCGCGCGAGACTTCTAAAGGAACTGAACAAAAGCCAATCAGAACAGATTCGAATCACTGAGTCGATCGAAGACGACGGCAAGAAGATGCTCGCCCTCGCTCGCCGTCAGGGTTGGGAAGGAATTATAGCCAAGCGAACCGACGCCGTGTATGAGCCGGGCGTTCGATCCCGCTCGTGGCTGAAACTGAAGATCGAATTCAGGCAGGAGTTCGTTGTCGGCGGCTTCACCGAGCCGCGGAACTCAAGGCAGCATATCGGAGCACTGCTGCTTGGCTACTTCGATCAGGGACGATTCATCTATGTCGGCCATACTGGTGGCGGGTTCTCCAGCGCAGGCCTCAAGGAGATGTACGATCGTCTCGCCCCGCTTGAAGTAAAGAAATCTCCGTTCGAGCAGACTCCAGGGACGAACGAGCGCGCGCATTGGGTGAAGCCGAAAATTATCGTCGAAGTAAAGTTCAGCGAGTGGACGAGCGATGGCCGTCTGCGCCAGCCGATTTACCTCGGCGTACGCGACGACAAGAAGGCAACCGAAGTCGGACGAGAGAGCTCGAGCATGCAGAAGAAAGACGCAGCGACCGAACCCACGAAAAAGAGGAGCACTTCGGGATTGGTTGGAAAGTCATCCGCACGTCGCAGGATTTACGCGCAACGCACCGTAGCCGAGGTAAGCGCTGCGAAGAAGAAGAAACCTGCGCAAAAAACCGCAAAGACCGGTAAGCCTGCATCGGACATCGTTGCCAGGCTTACAGAAATAGAGAGCGGCGACGGCAGTGGAAAAGTGAATGTCGGAAAAAACGTGAGCATGGACGTCACGAACCTTGGCAAGGTGTTCTTCCCGACGAAGAAACTCACCAAGGGTGACCTGATGCGATACTACACAACGGTCGCTCCACTTGTGCTGCCGGTCATGACCGATCGGCCGCTGGTTCTGAAGCGATTTCCTAACGGCGTCACCGGACAATCGTTCTTCCAGCAGAACGCAGGAGAGCCACCTGAGTTTGTTCGCACCGAGACAATCCACACGGAAGGCGGAACCACGAACGTCCGCATTGTCGGCGGTGACCTCGCGACGTTGCTCTACACCGTTCAACTCGGCAGCGTCTCGGTCGATCCGTGGCACTCACGAATACAATCGCTCGACCATGCGGACTACAGCATAATCGATCTTGATCCGGGGGATCGCGCCCCATTCAGCAGAGTGCGGGAGGTGGCTCAATGGGCACTCGGGGTGATGGATGATCTTGGATTACACGGCGCACTGAAGACATCGGGTTCGACTGGGATGCACATCTATATGCCGCTTCCTTCCAATACACCGAACGAAGCGGCGACACTGGTCGCCCAAATCATTGCAACGAGAGTCAGCCAGGAGCATCCGAAGGAGGCCACCATCGAGCGTTCGGTAAAGGCGCGCGGAGCTGCGATGGTTTATGTGGACTATTTGCAGAACATCATCGGAAAGACAGTCGCCGCTGCATACTCTGCTCGCGCAAATCCGGAGGCGCTCGTTTCGACGCCACTCGAGTGGGATGAGCTTGGCGATGACCTGGATCCTCGCGAGTTCACTATCGAGACCGCCCCTGCGCGATTCGTCGAGAAGGGTGATATATGGGCGGCACAACTGAAGAAGAAGAACTCACTTCGCGCGTTGGTCTAGGATGCAGGGATAGCGCGCGGATGGACTTGCGGCAATCGCTTAGCGGGAGCCGACTTTTCTCAGCGGCAGGTCGAGCTGCGCAGTCTTTCGTTCCTGTTCGGGAGTCGCTGAGCTGTCGAAAGTCGGATCGCTGCTTTCGTCTACCATGTGCGTGAGCTTGTAATAGAGATGCAGCGCGTTGACAGGCGCCATGAAGCTGCGCCGTCCTGCGCGAGAAATGGCAACAGCTTCCTCGCGCACTCGGCGAGGAAGATCCTGCGCCATTGGGTGGGCGAGCAGGCGTCTTATCTCAACGGTGTTTCTCGCCAACAGTGCAGCGCAGAGGCTGTCCAGGTATGCGAGCATCTCTCTCGTGTCTAGGCCGAATTAAACCTTAGGTACACATTGCAACTAATACACTCGAAAGGCAATATCTGCCAGTATCGTTCGATTTCCGGTACAACCCTTTCAGGACAACAACAGGTCAAGTCTGATACCCCGCTGGGCCGGCCGGCGTTTCCTCGGGGCGTACCGGTACAATTGGGCCGGGCGACCCCTTCCTTCGCTTCGCCACTCGTCCGTCGGCTCCACGAGCCAGGCGCCCTGGAGCGCCCGTCTGAAGCTTGCCTTGTGCAACCTCTTGGCCAGCAGGAGCTCGTACATTTGCTGGAGCTCAGTCAGCGTAAACATTTGCGGCAAGAGGCGGAACGCTACCGGGGACTGATCCATCCTGCTTCGCACCATCCCCAAAGCGGCATCGAGGATCAGGCGCTGCCGTGGAGAGAGCCCCGGCACATCGGAAAGCGGAAACCACGCGTGCTCACCGCCAACGGGCGTTGGCGTACCGGCCGGGATAAGACCGGCAAACCCTACGGAAATGTTCGATTCAGACGGGTGTCGCTTGGCATCGCCGAACGCTCCGATCTGCTCTTTCCAACCAGGCTCTCCTTCGATCGTCGATTTGCAGATCCGCATCGCGGCCGCATCCATCGTTTCATTGTTGCGAGGGGCGTCCCACGGCAACGCCCACTTCTCTCGGCCGTCAGGCGCGCGCGACAACAACACCGCGAGCTGGCCTCGCACAGCGGTGAGAAGTACTACATCGATTGAATATGGCGGCCTGCGCGGACGACGATCGGGCATGTACGCCGAATTAGTAGCCAATCGTGACTAATGTCAAGACCGGTGCTTTGTTTTGGTATCAAGACGCTAATTAATAGCGTGTGGCGGGAAGAAGTATATATGACCATCCTTCCGGCGCGTCAACACCGATTGCCGCTTATCTGGACATTACTGAGCGCATCAGTCCCGACCCGCGGCCTATCACCCGACCTTCAACCGGGATCGATATCGGCAGCCGGCCCGATATCGGGATGAGGCCTAATAGGGCCTTTCCGACAGCCTGCTGCGATGGTGGAAACCCGCCCCACGCCACGAGATACGACGGCACCCCCGGAATCTGTCTCAACAGATAGGGATCATTGAACGACACTACGATCGGACGTTTACGGTTCGTTGTCAGGTGCTGAAGAAACGAAGCAAACTTCTGTGATGTTTTGGTTGACGATGTCGCGTCTATTGTCTGCGCCTGGTAAACTCCGACTATCGTCACGTCGGCTGAATCGGCCAGCCGTTCGAGGCGCGCGTAGTCCGGCGAAGGATCTTCAGTCGAAACGAACTCCGATCGCAATGAAGGGAGCGCCGTACGCAGCACTCCGTTAAATGTCGCCCCTGCAGAAAGATCCGCGCGTCTGGCAATCGTTATAGAGAGAACTCGGGGATTTCTCGACACCGCGAGGGGAATCTCCGAAAGAGAATCCTTGACGAGAGTGATCGATCGCTCGGCGACTGTCCGCGCCGCCGCCAGATGACTGCTGTCACCAACCGTCATCCGAAGTGCATCGAGACTCACTGTCCTGTGATGTTCCAGATCCAGGCGTCTTTTGAGCGTCAGCACTCGTCGCACCGACTCATCCAGCCGAGCTTCGGTATACCTGCCTTCAACGATACCGGCCACCACCGCATCTATGGTATTCGTGACGTTCTGTGGCTGGATGAGAATGTCGATGCCAGCCGCAATTCCGCGCTTGACTGATTCATCAGGACCGAACTGCTTCAACACGCCCACCATATCCATGGCGTCTGATATTACCACTCCCTTGAAATGGAGATCATCACGCAAGAGCCCGGTCATCACCTTAAGCGAGAGAGTTCCGGGAACACCTGATGAGTCGAGCGCCGGCATGTCTCCGTGAAACGACATGATGTTCGTCACTCCGCTCGCGATCGCACCTCTAAATGGTACCAACTCGACACTATCGAGCCTGCTTCTGCTCACCGTAACGACAGGAATGTCCAGATGCGAGTTCGTGTCGGTATCACCATGACCGGGAAAATGCTTCCCCGTCGCAAGCATACCGTTGTCCTGCACTCCACGGATGAAAGCGGCACCCATTCTGGCAACCATCGCCGGATCTTCACCGTAAGAGCGCGTATTGATTACAGGGTTCGCCGGATTGTTGTTGACATCGAGAACCGGTGCATACGCGATGTGAATCCCGAGAGCTCGGCCCTCGATAGCCGTGACCTTGCCCATCTCGTAGGCCAGTGACGTGTCTCCCGTTGCACCGATCGCCATCTGCGGCGGGAAGATCGTCGCGCTCCCCAGGTCAATTCCGTTCGGGATGAAGTACCCACCCCGGGCGCGGTATCCGGCGCCCGCTTCGAGGTCTGCCCCGATGATCAACGGGATGGAACTCATCGCCTGCATGGCGTTGAGCTTCGACGCCATCTCTATCGGTGACCCGACAGACATCGTGAATCCGCCGACTTTCTCCTTCTTTATGTAGTCAGTAAGCCGCCGCCACTGCGGCGAGTCACCCGGCGTATAGTCAGCATACAGGGACGGCCAGACGATCTGAGCAGCTTTCTCCCGCAGCGTCATCGTCGCCATCACGGAGTCCACCCATTTGTCCTGAGCGGGGACGGGGGTCGACGCTGCCGGTGACGATACTGTCGGTGTGCATCCTGATGCCGCGGTCAGGCCAAGGGCCAGGACCGCGGCGGCGGCGAGATGTCTCAATGCGATATAGTTCCCTGCTTGCTGGTATCGATGTCCGACTCCGCTCCTGCCTTGAACAGGAACGCGGACATGTTCCGCATCAGAAATGAGCGGGCCTGAGGATCCATCACATCCAGACCGTAGTGGTTGATCAGCATCGTTTGCTGCTTGCCCCAGTCGGCCCAGCATTGCCGGCAGATCTCCTGAACGACTCGCGCTCCGATCGGTCCCGGAAACGGCGCCTTCTCAAAACCTTCGCGAGTCTGGCCGCATCGCGAACAAGCTACATCAGCCATTGCTACGACCTCGCGTACTCTATCTTCGCCAGTCCGAAGAACGAGAGGAGCTTCAGATACATCCAGCCGATGTCGAACTCGAACCACTTCGCCTTGAATTTTGCCGAGTGCGGGTCGGCATGATGGTTGTTGTGGAGCTCTTCACCGCCAAGCCAGATTGCGATGGGGGTGATGTTCCGGCTCTCGTCCTTGACGCCGAAATTACGATAGCCCACGGCGTGACCGACACCGTTGATGATTCCAGCCGCCCAGAACGGTATCCAGATCATCTGCGCGCCCCATACGAGTGGCCCGACAAAGAATCCAAAGAGATAGACGTCGACGCCCAGCATGAGAAAAATGCCCAGCGTGTTGCGACGTGCCAGCACGTGTCGCTCGAGCCAGTCGTTCGGCGTTCCCTTCCCGTATTTCTCGAGGACACCGGGCTGTCTCACCGCCTTCCTATAGTAAAACGCCCCCTTTAACACGATGTTGCGGAGGCCTTCCATCAACGGGCTGTGTGGATCTCCTTCACGGTCGGCGAAGGCATGATGCTTTCGGTGACAGGCGACCCACTCTTTCGTCACTATGGCCGTCGATAACCAGAGCCACAGACGCATCGGCAGCGCCGCGAGATAGTGCAGTTGAACGCTGCGATGAGTCTGTGCACGATGCAGAAACAGCGTGACGCACACGTTGGTGAAGTGGCCGGCAACGACTATGTAAAGGACAGGCTTCCACCAGTCAGCCGCCCAGCTTCCGAAATAGGGCATTACAACAACTCCGTTATTGGTCGTACTGAGACTACTCTCGCAATCTATCGGGCTTGTGATGGCCTCGCCAACCGAGACAAAACTGCTGAATAGCGTCCCAGCGGTCTTGCGGCATCGTCACAGTCTCCATAGCGTGTCGCACACATGACCCAGCAAGACGGCGACGACACCAGGGCAGTTTCAGGACCGTTTATCGTGAAGGGGCGAGCAACTGCCGGGGCGACTGGAACCTACGCCTCGAAATTCTCGCCTGTCCTTGCCGGCGATTTTTTTCGCACTGCACTGGATGGGATTACAGTGTCGTCGATCGGAATGGGAACCTACCTCGGCGACTGTGACGACGCGGAAGACAGTCGCTATGTCGAGCTTCTCGCTGCAGGTATCGGCGAAGGCTTCAACGTCATCGATACGGCAATCAATTACCGTTGCCAGCGATCGGAGCGCTCGGTTGGAAAAGCCCTGGCGATGTCGGTAGCATCCGGTGGCGTCGCTCGAGAAGAAGTTGTGGTCTGCACAAAAGCCGGTTACGTGCCGCTCGAAGGGTCCCCACCAGAAACTCGGGCCGAGTACACGGAGTATCTCAAGTCGGAGTATTTCGATCGTGAGATCATGATGCCCGCTGACCTCGTTGCCGGCGGTCATTGCATCAAGCCGCGGTTTCTTGCAGATCAGATCGAGCGAAGCAGCGCGAATCTCGGCGTAGACTGCATCGATCTGTTCTATCTGCACAATCCTGAACAACAGCTTGACGTCCTGAGCCGGCCGCTCTTCCTCGACTCTGTTCGTGAAGCCTTTGCCGAGCTCGAGAATCAGGTGGCATCAGGCAGAATTTCCGCCTACGGATGCGCCACATGGAATGGCTTTCGTGTGTTCGCCGCAAGCAGGAACTATCTGTCTCTCGTCGAGTTGCACGACGCTGCGATCGACGTGGGAGGCACCGGGAATCACTTCAAGGCAGTGCAACTCCCGGTTAATCTCGCGATGACCGAAGCGGTGAGATTGCCCACGCAGCACGATGGAACGAACAATGTTTCCTTGCTCGAAAACGCAAAGAACCTCGGCATCTCGGTATTCGCTAGCGCCTCGCTGATGCAGTCCCAACTCACGCGTGATCTCCCGGCTGCGGCAAGATCGATGTTTGCCGGACTCGATTCCGATGCTCAGCGGGCGATCGCGTTCGTTCGCTCCCTTCCAGTTGCGTCAGCGCTGGTTGGAATGAAAAGCGTCGAACATCTCGAGGAGAATCTTGGAGCCGCTCGTCCTGTCATCGCCGTCCCCGCTATTCGATCCTGAGCTCGGCCACCGCGCCGGTATCGAGATGAACGGCAGCAATACGATGGGCGTTGGTATCTGCGACGTACGCGTAACTCGTTCCTATGCACACTCCCGCCGGTTCGTGAAGCCCCTTCACCCATGTTGTTGATTCGCGGCTATGCACATCGATCCACTTCAGGCTGTCGTTATAGGAATCCGCGACCAGTAACTTGCTGTTGGAATGCGCTGCAACTCCCTGAGGGTGCTGAAGCCTCACATCGTCGCCGCTTCCGTCAACGTCTCCGAAATCGAACAACCCGGTTCCGACGATAGTGCCAACTGAACCGGCTTCCGCGATATCGGCCCACCGGACCGCGCTCGATTCGGAGTCGGCGAAATAGACCCGTTCGCCCTCGATCGTAATTCCCATCGGCTGAGCGAGAAGAGCGGACGTATGATCCCCATCGCGAATGTCCTCGCCACCTGTACCGCAATGCACCCTGCTTTGCCCGCTGGACACGTTCACCGACCACAACTGGTGAGTTCCGGCCATCGCGACGTAGAGCGTGTCACCCTCAAGCGCTACGTCCCACGGGGATGACATTGCCCCAGCCTTCTGGTCTCCCCGCGTTCTCATCTGTCGTCCGATGCCCGAGAGTGTAGTCACTTTGCCGGTTTCGAGATGGATCTCGCGAATTGAATGATTCCCCGCATCCGCCACGTACAGGGACGTTTTGCCAAAAGCCAGACCCTGCGGTGACCTGAACTCTGCGTCGGCGCCATCCCTGAATCCCGGCGTAATGCTGCCGACTGATTTCTCACGCGTGAATCGTTGTCCGGTTTCATCCAGAACACCGATCAGAACACGATTGTGCCCGCTATCCGCGATCGCCATTCGCTTTCCATCGATGGTGACCTTTCCGGGGTATCGAAGGTCGCCGCTGGCAATCGTGGGGGGATCGGGCTCGAAATGGAGAATTTGATGGTTCGCAATTCCTTCTGCCTTTGCCGTGGCCAGGAGCTGTTCGACGAAGGGAACGAGCATTTCACTCGTGAACTCTCCAGCGTGCGACCCGACGACCTTACCTCCTGCGTCGATCGCTACCAGTGTCGGCCACGCCGACACGGCATAGCTCCGCCAGATTCGGAACTGCCGGTCATTTACAATGGGATGCTCCGCTTCGAGCCTGATCGACGCATCGCGTATGCGAGCTGTTATTCGCTCGGCGTGATACTTCCCACTCTGCACGCCAATGACTACGAGATCCGATCCAAATCGTGCTTCGAGCTCCCGCAACTGCGGAAGCACGTGGATGCAATTGATTCACCCATACGTCCAGAAATCGAGCAATACTGCCTTTCCTCTCAGGTCGATTAAACGGAGAGGCTTGCCGCCGGTATGAATCCAGTCGACGTTGTCTGGAAATTCCGGCGATCTTACCGACGGAGTAGGAGAGAATTTTCGTGGCATATGACCCTGGTGAAATCTGAAATACTGTTTGCATGAAGCGAGCTAATCACAACGTCAGCCCTCTCCATCATCGTCCTGCCGGCGGATTCCGCAACCCTTGGCCCTCGGCTGCACCCCACGGCACGGGCGGTTTCTTCAAATGGATGCTGACGCGATCACGTCGCAAGCCACTCGTCGAAAATGCTCCGGCTCCGGCAAAAGTTCCGGACAGTTTATTGACGAATTCGAGCAGGCCGACAGTTACCTGGGTAGGCCACAGTACCTTCTTGATTCAGCTCTCGGGGCTGAACGTCCTTACCGATCCGATCTGGTCCGAGCGTGCGTCGCCCGTCTCGTTCGCGGGCCCAAAACGTCTCGTGCCACCCGGAATTTCGCTGGAATCCCTCCCCGAAATTCACGTTACCCTGCTGTCGCATGACCACTACGATCATCTCGATGACGTCACAGTGCGATATCTCATCCGCCGGTTCCCATCGATGCACTGGCTCGTTCCCCTTGGCGTTGGCGAATTCCTTCGGTCACGCGGAGCAGCTTCCGTCACTGAGCTTGACTGGTGGGACGGGACTGTTCTCGCTGGCGCAGCGTTCAAGTGCACGCCGGCGCAGCATTTCTCCGGTCGGTTTCCATGGAATCGCAATGCGACTCTTTGGTGTGGCTGGGTCGTGCAAATTCGGGATACGAGAGTTTTTTTCGCAGGCGACACCGCCCTGCATCCTGATTTTGACGAGATCGCGCGGAGGTTCGGACCGTTTGATGTGGCCATCTTGCCGATAGGTGCCTACGACCCGCGATGGTTCATGCACAACGTCCACATGGACCCGACTGAGGCGGTGAATGCTTTCGTTGCAATGCAAACGGCTAACGGATCGCCGGGCGGCGTGATGGTCGGTTCACACTGGGGAACGTTCCGGCTTACCGACGAGCCCGTCGACGAACCGCCGGTTCTTGCTCGTCAGGTGTGGGCTGACGCAGGCATGATTTCCGATCGCCTTTGGATCCTCGGTGCGGGAGAAACCCGCACGCTGGAATAACTATTTTAAAAAGAATGTTGGCGCCCTCGCACTTTGCTCTTATCGTATGCAGATCACAACTGTTATTGTTTGTGCGCGAAAGTTGCTACTTGAGTGGCACTGACCCCCTACATCGGAGCTTGTAACATGGCAGCCAGGAAGTCGTCACGCGGTGGATCCAAGAAAAAGAGTGCCCGGAAATCCTCGGCTCGCAAGGCGCCGGCTCGCAAGAAGAGCGCACGCAAGGTCGCGACGAAGAAAGCGACAAAGAAGAAGAGCGCTCCGAGAAGAAAATCCGCCGCGAAGAAGGCCCCCGCGCGGAAGTCGCCCGCAAAGAAGAGCGCGGCTCGCAAGAGCTCGGCAAAGCGCGGTTCGAGCAGAAAGAAGAAAGCCGCGAAGAAGTCGGTGCTGCCAACCCGCAAGGAAGTCAACAAGGCGGCAACCGGCGTCACCAAGCGCGCCCGGTCAATCGCCAAGAGAGTTAGTCGCGTCGCGACTGATGTCGTCGATCAGGCGGTGTCAGGCGTAGGACAGGCAGTGGATGCGACGAAGGAATTCGTTGCGGATCACACGTGATCTGATCCACTAGCGATGGCCTGACCTCGTCAGGTCCTCGCTAGTGCGCGGGGCACGTGCGAGTCCATCCAGTCTCGGACTTCATGAAAAACCTGCTCGCGACCATAGTCGACTGTGATTATGTGCCCCGCTCCCTCGATCCATACCAATTTCTTTTCGCTGCTTCCAATGGACGCAAGCGTGCGTTCAGCCACCCCTGGCTTGATTCGCGGATCCGTCCTGGATTGAACTACCAGTGTTGGCGTTTTGATATGAGGAAGAGCGCGGCGCGCCGCCTTCCCGATCATCGCCAGCTCGTGCAGAAGACGTGCACTGTAGAAACCGTATCCGACGTTTGTCGAACGCTCAGCGGGATCCCGAATTGAGGCGGGACTGTTCGACTTGCGAGCGCGGTCCGCGCCCCAGGCCCAGTAAAACGAAGCCGCAATCTTGTGGGTCCACGGCATGTCGACGTATGGCGCCAGCAATCCGAGCGCGGTCACTGCCCCGCGCTCAGCGGCAAGTATCGCCGCCAGGGCACCTCCCATCGAGAGTCCTCCCAGCCCCACCGCCTCGTGATTCTCCCTCATCGCCCTCAATTCTTTTCGCGCGGAGTCCAGCCACTCGTCGTGTCGCGATGCAAGGAACGACTCGGCGGTACGCCCGTGACCCGGCAGCAAGGGAGCCTTTACGTCGTATCCCGCACTATGGAGCTCATTCGCGAGAAGGCGAAGTGTCTGAGGGGTATCTCCAAAACCATGCAGGAGGAGAATTCCTCTCGAATTCCCCTCCTGCAGATCGATCGACTCGGCGCCGGTCACTACGTCGGCTTGTGTTCCGGAATTCATCCAGTTGCTTGAGGTCGCGCGGTCTCCCGAACAATCGGCAACGCGCCGTTGGATCCCGTGCCGTTGGATCCCGCGCCGTCGGCACTAATATGGTCGGCCAGTCTTTTCGGCGCGACTAAAAAAATTGTTCCTTTGCGCTCCGCCACACCCGATCCGACAAGACGCCCAAGGGCCAGCGCGATCGACTCCCTTGTTGCTCCGACCATTTCACAAAGAAGTCGGTGGTGCTTCAGCTCGAGCCGCAGACTTCCATCATTCCCGACGAACGTTCGGTCAGCCGCGAGTCTGCGCAATGCGCAAACGAGGCGCTGCTCCACGTTCTGGGATGCCATCGAATAAAGCATTTCAAGCGATGCAGCCCGCTCGCTCATCAATTGCCCCACGACGTGAATCGCCTGTCCTGGATTCTCCCGCACGAACGCGCGGAACTGTGCACTCGATATGAACAGCGTCTCGGCTTCATCCGACGCGTACGCATCCGTCACATACAGCGCTTCCGGACTGAGTCCCTCGATTCCGAAAGTCTCGCCCGGAATCACAATCGCAGGAACGAAGCTTCGACCACTGCGTGCGCGATTCTTCAATACAACGTGTCCGCGCAGAACCACCGAGAGCCCATCGGCGGGAGATGCCCGCTCATATATCTGAAAATTCGATGGCCATGTCGTGCGGGCGCCATAAGCTGCGAGAGTAGTCGCATCCTCTGCACTTAGCCTTGAACGACTGCGGGAAGGTGTTGAAGTTTGCATCGGATCTTTGCAAGGGGCACGATCGACACTCGCAATGTCCGGGCCGAAGCCGGTCGTTGGTCGACAGAGGTTTTGCTAGTCGCTGATTTCGTCTATCGCACGCAGAATGGCGTCGCGAAATCTTTCTTCTCTGCTCTCTCCAGCGGCGACTGACCTCGCAAGCGTGGAAAAATTGCGTAGCATTTCCTGTTCGACAAACGGCCCAACTTCGGTCACGCCGATTGCGGCGAGATTTTGAACCGCAAGCTGTCGAAGCAACCGA
The DNA here is from genome assembly GCA_038253755.1 of Gemmatimonadales bacterium. Classification (GTDB taxonomy): domain Bacteria; phylum Gemmatimonadota; class Gemmatimonadetes; order Gemmatimonadales; family Gemmatimonadaceae; genus UBA4720. The sequence continues at coordinate 86,425 of JBBSGU010000001.1, forward strand.
ACTGTTTCGGTTCCCAGCTCTGCAAGCGCAGGAGGATTTGCTTCCGGCGGCATCGCGTTTGAGTTATCCCGGCGTCTCTTTCCCGCCTGAAGAAGCGCGCTCATCGGTGCCAGCTTCACCGCTATCGAGCCGGCGTTGTGCTCCTTCCAGCTTTCCACGACGCCGCGCCTGCGCAGTGACGGAAGCATTCCGAGAATTTCCTGCCTGATGACGCCAACTCCACCAATGCTTTGGTTCCCGCGCCCGGTGATGATGAGCACTTCCTGGGGCTTCATGACCTGGCGCGACCGGAGCCACGCGTCGGTTCTCATCCGCACTTCGGCCGCCGTCGGCAGCAGCTCGCGAAGGTTGAGAATGCGCTCCGGGCCGAACGCCGCTTCATCGAGCGCGTTCCACAACGCCTTTAGTCTGGGCTTGCCGGAAGGCATATCGTTTCTTGGTTTGCGCACCAACATCGGTGCGGCTTTACTAGTGAATGATCTTTTCGAGTATCGTGAGTCCACGCTGCAGATCTGCTCGTTCAATCACGAGCGGTGGCAGCAGCCTCAGCGTATGCTCCCCCGCAGTGATCACGAGTAGCCCTTCGTCCCATCCCTTCGCTACGACATCACTCGCGAGTTCGACGACGTCGACTCCCCACATGTAACCCATTCCGCGAACCGCGCGAACCTTGCCACTGCGCCGCGCAATTCCAGCGAGTTGTTCACCGAGCCATTCACCGTTTTCTCTGACATTGGCCAGCAAGGCAGGGTCGGCGATCCTTCTCACAACGTGATCGGCGACCGCAGCGACAAGCGGTCCGCCTCCGAAAGTTGTTCCGTGATCGCCAGGCTTGATGGTCTCAGCGATCGGCTTTGACACAAGGATCGCGCCCATCGGAAGGCCGCCGGCTAACGGCTTTGCCATGGTCAACATGTCAGGCGTAACACCGATGCGCTCATAGGCGTGAAACGTTCCGAGACGACCGAGTCCGCACTGAATTTCGTCGAAGATGAGTGCGATGCCCCGTTCCTCGGTCACCTTTCGCAGATACCTGAGAAGCTCAGGCTCGATCACGCGCACCCCGCCCTCTCCCTGCACAGGTTCGACGATTACGGCAGCGACACATTCTCCATCCAGTGCGACATCGAGCTCCAGAGGATCGCGCTCGCAAATTGTGATGCCACCGGCCAGCGGTCGAAACGGCGCGCGGTACGATGGACGATCGGTAGCGGCGAGCGAGGCGAAAAGCCTCCCGTGAAATCCGCCGCGCAGTGCGACAATTCCTGTCTTCGCGTCTGTCCCTACAGCCCTGCCCCACCGTCGCGCAAACTTGAAGGCACCTTCGTTGGCCTCTGCGCCTGAATTACAGAAGAACACGTTCGAGGCAAACGCCGTTTTTTCGACAAGAAAGTGAGCGAGTCGCTCGCCTGCTTCTGTCCGATAGAGATTCGATACGTGAATCAAGCCGGACGCCAGAACGGTCTCAATCGTCTCACGGATCCCGGAATCCCCGTAGCCCAGTGAATTCACGGCGATACCGCTCGATAGATCGAGATAGGTTTTTCCAGTATCGTCCGTGATCTCGACGCCCTCGCCACTGACGAAACGCATCGGTGCCCGCTTATACGTGGGCAGAAGGTCCGTACCTGGCTGCGTCGCTATAGTGCTGCTGGACTCCATCGCAGTACTCATGACATGCTCGCTGTTAGTAGAGTGCCACACCCCGATTCGGGTTCCGAGATTGCCTTGAGGCCAGCAACTCGAACCGTCGTCGCTCCTTTTTCCAATGCCGCAAATCCCGCCTCGAGTTTTGCGCGCATGCCGCGATTCACCACGCCGCTCGCAACCAGAGTTTCCGTCTCCGCCTTGTTCAGTGAATCGAGAACTCGGCGATTCTGATCGAGCACGCCGGCCACATCAGCAATTATCCATAGCTCGGCCTTCATTGCAGCCGCTAGCGCCGCAGCCGCATCGTCGCCGTTCACATTGAGTGCTGCTCCTTTCGAAGAGCGAATATCCCTCGCTACTGGTGAGATCACCGGCAGGAATTCCGACATAAGCAGGGTGTCGACGATTTTCGTGCGAATCTTTACCGGAGTGCCCGCATGCCCAAATGCGGCCAGGTCGATTGGCTCCGCTTCGATCAAGCCGGCGTCTTCACCGGAGATTCCAACTGCAGGAATTCCGGCCGCGATGAGATCCGCAACAAGCCTTTTGTTCGAAGTACCCGACAGCACCATGCGGACGAGATCGACATCCTCGGCTGACGTGATTCGACGCCCGTTTACGAACGAAGGCTCCCTTCCCAGTCGCCGCTGCATCTCTGAAACCTCGTCGCCACCACCGTGCACGATCGCAAACTGACCGGGCATTGCCAGCCACAACGCGGCTACAGCCGGAATGAGATCCGGATCAGATTGAACACGCCCTCCCAACTTCACCACGATCATCAGGCCGGAAGCCCCGCAGTTTCTTCCAGGCCGAGCATGAGATTGGCGTTCTGAATCGCCTGCCCTGCCGCGCCCTTTGTCAGATTGTCGATCGCCGACGTAATGATGAGTGTCGGATGCCCTGTGTTTTCCGCCTTCACAACCGAGATCTTCACGGAATTGCGCCTCACGACGTCACGGATCGCGGGAGTCGTCGCGCTCACTTCGATGAACGGCTCGCCGTGGTAGGTCTCCTGCCAAAGGCTGAGCGGCGATGCGATCTCGTTTTCGAGTCTCACGACAATCGTTGCCAGAATTCCTCGCGCCAGAGGAAGAAGGTGCGGAGTGAAAATCAGATCGTTTTCAGTTCCGAGCTCTTTCAGTAAGGCGCGCATTTCGGCGAGGTGTCGATGCCCGTTCCCAACTCCGTATGCGCGAAAATCTTCGCTGATCTCGGCGAATAGGAGATCGGGACGCGGAGTAAATCCGGCCCCGGTAACGCCGCTCGCGGCGGCCACTGATATCGTTGAGGATTTCTCGAGCAGCCCGTGCTTCGCGAGCGGCGCCAACGCGAGGAGGATCGCTGTTGGATAACACCCGGGGTTCGCGACAAGCTCGGCGCCCACTACCTCGTCTCTTTTCAACTCGGTAAGACCGTAAGGCACATCTGACCTGCCATTGCCGATCCTAAGGTCTGAAGACAGGTCAACCACCTTTGCGCCCGCAGCTCTCGCTTTCTCCACCCATTCGAGCGAAGCGCCGTGCGGCAGAGCGCTCATCACGAGCGCCACATCGCCGAGCTGGGCGTCATCGGCTCCAATGAATGTGACGTCCCGCTTTCCCGCTCGCATCGATTGGCCCTTCTGTCCGTTCGCACTGGCGAACGCGAGCTCCATCGACGGATGCCCTTCGATAAGCCCAACCAGCTCTCGGCCGGCATATCCGCTGGCGCCTAGAACGCCGACCGGAAGTTTATGCATAAATAATGCATAACATTGCAGACCTGCCCCGTCAATCGCGGATGACTGCCACTCAGGGCGCTATTGCGGCTCCCCGGCAAGCGACTTCAGGCGGCGCACTACCCGGTCTCTCGCTAGTCCCGACCGGCACACGATCAGAATCGTGTCGTCCCCTCCAATTGTGCCAAGGATGTCGGGCCAGGCCTCACCGTCGAGCGCCGCGGCGATCGGCTGAGCACCGCCGGGTACGGTCCGGAGGACTATCATCTCACTCACGCCATCGACGCGGAGAAAGAGCTGCGGAAGCAGCGTCTCGAGCGCTGCCCTGCTCTCCTCGATAGTGCCATCGGTCACGGCGTAGCGCGCGCCTTCGGGCGTTGGAACGCGCGCCAGCCTCAACTCCCTCAAATCCCGCGAGAGGGTTGCCTGCGTAACGTCCCATCCCCTATGCAGAAGGAGTTTCCTCAGGTCCTCCTGGCTGCTCACCGCCCTGGTCTCAACCACTTCCAGAATCGCGGATTGGCGCTCTCTTTTATTTGCCATTCTTGTTCCTCCTGCGGTCACATTATCACTCCCCTTGCGGGACGGCGATGGTCTCCGCGGAGGAATGTTGACGCTAATGTAGTCAGTGATTAAATATACGACAGGAATGAATAGTTATTTAGAGGACTTATGACCAAAACCATCGCTCTCGCCTATTCAGGCGGTCTTGATACATCTATTATCGTCCCTTGGCTCAAGGAGCACTACGGTGGCGCACGCATCGTTTGCGTCGCCGGCGACATTGGGCAAGGCAACGAGCTTGAAGGCGTTCGCGCAAAGGCTATTGCCTCAGGCGCTGATGAATGCTACGTCGAAGATCTTCGACAGGAGTTCGTTCAGGATTTCATCTGGCCGACACTTCGCGCTGGAGCCATCTACGGTCGCAAGTACCTTCTCGGCACATCCATGGGTCGGCCCCTCATTGCTCGGCGACAGGTCGAGGTTGCTCGCCGCGTTGGAGCTGATGCGCTTGCACATGGATGCACCGGCAAAGGAAACGATCAGGTCCGCTTCGAGCTGACTTATGCTGCGTTCGCGCCTGACCTTCCAGTGATTGCTCCATGGCGGGAATGGGATATCAAAAGCCGTGAGGACGCGCTCGACTATGCTGCGAAGCACAACGTTCCGGTCACCGCGTCTCGAGAGAAGATCTATTCGCGTGACCGCAACATCTGGCATATCTCGCATGAAGGTGGCGTGCTCGAGGATCCGGGCCAGGCACCGCCAACGGACCTGTTCATGCTGACGGCTTCTCCTGAGGACGCGCCCGACAAGGCCGAAGAAGTCACAATTGGCTTTAACCAGGGAACGCCCGTCGCCGTCAACGGAGTCTTCCTCGATCCCGTCGCGATTCTTACAACGCTCAACGTGATCGCCGGCAAGCATGGTGTTGGGCGAATCGACCTCGTGGAGGACAGACTCGTGGGAATGAAATCCCGCGGTGTTTACGAGACGCCCGGCGGCACGCTTCTCTACATGGCGCACAGCGAGCTCGAGCAACTTATCCTCGACCGTCGCACTCTCGCCGCGAAGGATCTCATTGCCCCGCGATACGCGGACCTTGTCTACGAGGGTAGGTGGTGGACCACGGAGCGTGAAGCGTATGATGCTTTCGTGAACGTCACGCAGGAGCGCGTCACTGGCGGCGTCACGCTCAAGCTCTACAAGGGCAACGTTTCCGTCGTCAGCAGGGCGAGCGAATTCGCTCTTTACGACGAGCGCTTTGTCACGTTCGGCGAAGACGACGTCTATGAACAGAGCGATGCAGCTGGATTCATCCGGCTCTATTCCCTTCCCGACCGCGTCCGCGCGATTCGCGATCGAGAATTGGCGGCAAAGGCAGTTGCGCCGGTTACGTCGGCCGAGGATTCGCCCGCGCTCGCCGCTTCATGGCAGGACTGAACTAAGTGGCCAGCGAGCCGCGCTCGCACAAGCTGTGGGGCGGAAGATTCTCCGTCCCCACCGCGGCTGCGCTGGAGGCTCTCAATCGCTCTATTGGGATCGACTTCCGACTGTGGCCGCATGATATACGGCTTTCGCAGGCGTGGGCGATGGCGCTGTGGAACGCCGGTGTTCTCACACTCGAGGAAAGCACCAGCATCGAGCGGGGACTTGCGCAAGTTGGCGACAAGCTGAACGAAGGAGCTCAGCCCGCGCCGTCTGACGAAGACGTGCATACGATGATCGATCGCATGCTGCATGACGAGATCGGCGATGTCGCCTCAAAGCTTCATACCGGTCGCAGTCGCAACGATCAGGTCGCAACAGCGACCAGATTGTGGACCATGGAAATCGCAGGCGAGCTCGACATCAGAGTTCGGGCGTTACAACAGGTTATGATCGACCAGGCAAAGTCGCTCGAGTCTGATCTGATGCCGGCCTATACACATCTTCAAAGAGCGCAGCCAGTTTCCGGCGCGCACTGGATGTTGTCTCACTTCTGGCCGCTCCAGCGAGACCGAGCTCGCATTGCAAATGTGGCTCGTACGACCGCTGTGCTGCCGCTCGGCTCCGGCGCTATCGCCGGTTCTGCATATCCCATTTCGCGCATCCTTCTTCAGGGAAGCCTTGGCTTCACTTCCCTTTCTCAAAACAGCATTGACGCCGTCGGCGATCGTGATTTTGTTGCCGAAATGCTCTTCACTGTCGCGATGCTCGGCGTACATCTATCGCGCCTGTCGGAAGATTTGATTCTCTACGGCTCGAGTGAGTTTGGCTTCGCGAAATTCGGCGAGGCATTCACTACCGGTTCGAGCATGATGCCGCAAAAGCGAAACCCGGATGCGCTCGAGCTGGCTCGTGCATCAGGCGCTCGGACCCTTGGTGACCTGACCGCGCTCCTTGCAACGCTGAAGGGATTGCCAAGTGGCTACAACAAGGATCTCCAGGATGATAAGCGGGCGCTGTTCGGCGCAGTCGATTTAATGCTTCTCGTTCTGCCGGCTGTTATGGGAACGCTGGCCGAGATCACGTTCGATCGTGCACGGATGGCCGCTGCGCTGTCGAGCACGATGATGGCGACTGACCTTGCCGACTATCTCGTTGGCAAGGGATCGACGTTCAGAGATGCACATGAAGCCGTTGGTAGCGTCATTCGCGAAGGTGAGAGGCGCGGATGTGAGTTGACCGAGCTGCCCCCCGAAGTCTTTACGGCCGCGCACGCTGAGTTCGGCGATGATTTCGGAGACTGGCTTGATGCAAGACAGTCAGTCGGGCGACGCGGAGTTCCTGGCGGGACAGGCCCCGAAGCGGTACGTGCTCAGATAGACGCTGCCGTAACTGCGGTTCAGCCATCGCGCGACACTCCACGAGGTAATCAGCTAAATCTAGCTGTTGGGTAGATTATTATCTAACTATACTTAGGGAAAGCGCCGGGCTTAACCCCGGCGCTTTTTGTTCTAGAAGCTGATGCCGAACGTTACTGGGATGAACTGAGTCGCAACGTTGTCAGAAAAGACGTGGTGCAGGCGGGCTTCCACGAACGTATTGAAGCCGCTTAGCGGGAACGAGGCGCCGATTCCGCCGTTGAGTCCGAGCTTGGTGATGGTGCTCGATCCGTTGAAATCGCGCTTGAGTCCGTAGATGCCGGCGCCGCCGATAAGGTACGGGCGAATTCCGGTTCCGGGGAGCGCGTAGACCAGGTTCGCATTCGCCGAGCTGATCTTGATGTCTGGAAGATTCACCCCGCTCTTGGGGCTCATGCTGTTGTACATGCCGTCGATTCGAAACCCAAGCGGTGAACCGTACGAATTGAAGCCCAACGAGACCGTTCCGTTGTAGCCGGTGCTGTAGTCGTTCGCGAGGTCGCTTACCGGTATGGCCGCGCCAACGGAGATCCCGAGGCTTACGGGCTTGGTTGATTGAGCTGATGCCGATGAGGCTGTGGCCAAGGCTGCGGCAAGGGTCAGAAAGGTTGATGAAAGCCGATTATACATTGTATGCTCCTGCAAAATGTACCGAATTGATCGAGGCGGTAGTCCCTCGTAGCTGAGTGGATACCTCTAAGGAGGGGTAAAAGTTGCACAATGACCGCAAGGAATGTGGCGTTTAATATCCTATTTTGTTAGGATATTAAACCATGCGATCGTACACCGTTGCTACTGTTGCGCTTACGCTTGGTGTCTCCCCCAAGTGGGTTGATAACGCGCTCTCGCGGGTTACGGTAACTGGAGTGGTTCAAAAAGCGCAGGGAATCAGTCGGAGGCTTACGCCTCAGTCGGTCGCCAGCCTTCACATCGCCATTGAGTTGGGCAAGAGCCTGGGACTTCCTCTGCCACACGCGTTACGGATTGCACAGCGAATCACCGCAGAAAATGGACCTTCCCGCATCGGTCTTTTTCCGTATGCGTTCTTGACCATCGACGTCGAAGCCACCACTCGTGAACTGGGCGAACGCCTGGCGCACGCGGTCGAGGTGACTCCCGTACCGCGACGCGGGCGTCCACACCTGAAATGAAAATGGGACGCCTTATGGCGTCCCATTTCTCAATCCGACGCAACCCGCGCCTTAGCTGCTCTTCGTGACGTTCTCGGCGGCTGGACCCTTCTGCCCTTCGACGATGTCGAACTCCACCGTATCGCCTTCGGCGAGAGACTTGAATCCGTTTCCGGAGATCGCGCTGTAGTGCACGAAGCAGTCTTTCTGGCCGTTGTCAGGGGTGATGAAGCCAAAACCCTTTGCATCGTTGAACCACTTTACCTTGCCGGTCGTACGCATTCCTGCTCCTGGTAGAAAATCTCGGCTGCGGAAGTTTCCGATTCCGAGACAACGGGTGGCGGGCCACAATACTGAAGCCCACCGTGAAAGCTCTCGAGGATCCCTGACAGGGCTCCCAAGGCCGGGTTACTTGCGGGCTAGTATACAACCATCAGGAAATGGGGACAATAGAAAATTGTTCAAGGCTGAACGTTGTGCACATTTGTGATATAGTAGTTCGTTTCCCCGAAGCACCTGGTCGGCACGCCGCGGTGTTCAGCATATGACACCGAGACCTGTTTGCCCATGCTCTTCTCCAGAAGATGGGCAACGGAATCGCCGCGAATACTGAATCTGAAAATCGATGGCATGGAACCAGGAAGATTGGCCTGCGCGAGCTCACCCTCCCACGTCTTGCACACCCATCCTTTCTTTGAAAGCTTCTGCACGTACCCGGCACGGTCGCCTGCCGAATACGTGTAGCTGAGCGTGAACTTCGCCCATGCCACAAAGAGAGCAGCCGGAACGATCAGTACGAACAACAGCATGAGGACGCGCCAGTGGCGACGTCTCCATGAAAACGACTTCGGCGTCGGGGTTGTGGTCATTGTCAACACTCCATGAATTGGTGATCGAAGAGCAGGGAAGTGCCGGAAATATTCATTACGCCGGAACTACACAATTACCTTTACTGAAGACCCTAAGATAACAGTGACCTTCTCTCCTCGTAGAAACACGGTTACCGCCCACGTTGGCGGCGTGCCTGTCGGATCGACGCATCCGGTCGTCGTTCAGTCGATGACCAATACTGACACGGCCGATGCACCCGGAACCGCCGTCCAGGTAGCAGCGCTCGCGAATGCCGGATCGCAGCTCGTTCGCATAACCGTCAACAACGCGGACGCTGCGGCCGCAGTTCCCGAAATTGCGCAACGTCTTGGTGACATGGGCGTTTCGGTGCCGCTCATTGGCGATTTTCATTACAACGGGCATCTGTTACTGGCGGCCTTTCCGGAATGTGCCACCACCCTCGCCAAATACAGAATCAACCCGGGCAACGTCGGCAGCAAACGGCGCGATGAAAACTTCAGCACGATAGCTCGCATCGCCGCCGCCAATGGAAAGCCCGTTCGCATCGGGGTGAACTGGGGGTCGCTCGATCAGGATCTGCTTACGCAGATGATGGACGCCAACTCGAGAGCATCCGAGCCCGCCGATGCGCGTGACGTCTACATGGAGGCAATGATCGAGAGCGCACTCCGGTCAGCAGCGCTCGCCGAAGAATGCGGAATTCCGCACGACGCGATCATCATTTCCGCGAAGGTATCGGGAGTGCCTGACCTGGTAGAAGTCTACCGTCGCCTCGCTTCGCGATGTGACTTCCCACTCCACTTGGGGCTTACAGAAGCTGGAATGGGCAGCAAGGGAATCATTTCGAGTTCTGCAGCCCTGGCAATTCTGCTGTCCGAGGGTATCGGGGACACGATCAGAGTGTCCCTCACGCCAAAACCGGACGGGGATCGTACCGAGGAAGTACAGATCGCCCAGCAGATACTTCAGTCGCTCGAGCTGAGACGATTCAATCCCCAGGTAACCGCGTGTCCGGGATGCGGCAGAACAACGTCCACCTTCTTCCAGCACATGGCTGAAGACATTCAGACTTACCTCCGCGAGCAGATGCCGGTGTGGAGAGAGAAATACCCTGGCGTGACCGATCTCAAGGTTGCTGTTATGGGATGCGTCGTGAACGGACCGGGTGAATCGAAACACGCCAACATCGGCATTTCGCTCCCTGGCACCTTCGAAGAGCCAAAAGCTCCTGTCTACGTTGATGGAAAACTCAGGGTAACGTTGAAGGGAGATCGAATCGTTCCGGAGTTTCTTCAGATACTCGAGGAATACGTCGAGCGAACGTATTCCGTGGACGCGCAGCCAGCTCTGGTTTAGCCTCTCCCGTCCAGTTCAGCGACTGCGTCGGCGAGTTCGGTAACAATCGGTTGGTCGAAGCCGATTTCTCTCAGCCTATTGAGCACATTGCGGTACCATTTCATTGTTCCAGCCTTACCGACATTGAACCGCGACCATACCGAGTCAGGGTCAGCAGTTCTTCTCAAGTCGGAAAGTATGCTGTTAGCGTTGTGCAGCTTGTCCGCCGCACACACCCACAGCGCCGCATCGTTGGCTGTTTCGAGGCGCTCGAGGTAGTCCGATTTTTTGTCGTCGGATGATAACTCGACTCCTTCGTCGTCGACACGACGGTGCGTGACAGCCAGGACAGTTTCCAGAACCCCCTTGCCGAATTTTTCGCCGATTCGCTGCTCCAGCATATCGTTTGTGTAGCCGTCACGAACGCAATCTTCGACAACGTCATGAAGAATTCCGGCAACTACTGTTTGTTCGTCTCTGCCGTATCGCGCAAGGATGACAGCGACGTTTGCCGGATGGGTGAGGTAGGGAAGCTTGGTGCCTTTTCGCACCTGGCGGTCGTGATGCTTCGCCGCGAACGCAAAGGCATGGTTAATCGGATCAGAATATCCTCGCATGGCTGTCACGCTCACTTCCGAAACCATTCGACAAGACTCTGCAATCCAACCTGGTCTTCATCCGAAAAGGCTGCAACCTGGTCGGAGTCAATGTCCAGCACTGCTATGAGCTCATCGTAGCGATTGAATACAGGCACAACGATCTCGGACCGTGCGCGCGCGTCGCACGTGATATGACCCGGGAATGTGATCACATCCTCCACTAACTGCGTCTTGCCGGTCTGCGCGGCGGTACCGCACACTCCACGTCCAAACTCTATTTCCAGGCAGCCGAGGGTTCCCTGATACGGTCCGACTCGAAGAAGGCGATTCGGCTCGACTACACGATAGAAGCCGGTCCAGAGATGGCCGAACGCATTATGAATCAGCGCGCTTATCGTCGCCATCGCGGCGATTTCATCTTCTATTCCTTCGAGCACCGCGGGCACCTGAGCATTCAGCTCGTCGTATGCCTCAGACAAAGGCAGTCCGCGCAAATCAGTTGTCATTTCTGCCATGCTGGCCTCAGCGAGCCGCAACTAAATCGCGGGCTCCGGTATCATTTCGAGCGGCCAACTCGGTGTCGTCCTGAGCTTCGATGACCGGTGAACCGTCGTCCCAGAGAACCAATCCATGAATTCGCAAGTCGAGAGCGCGGAGTTTTTCCACCGTCGTTCGGAGCTGCGCAATCCTCGTGTGACCAATCCTCGCGCACAAAACTACGTCGGGGCCAGGAATGGCGCTGGCTGCACCCTTTAATACATATGCGGTCGGGGATGCAATCACGATGAGGTCGTACCGCCGTTCCATTCTCGCGAAGTCACCTCGAATCCGTTCCACCGCCTCAGGAGTTGGCGTTGCGTTTCTCGCTCCGCTTGGCAGCACATCGAGGGTTCGATCGCGTCCAACGACAGCTTGCGTCACCGCGGTAGACCAGTCAGCTCGCTCCGACATGATGTCTGAGAGCCCAGGGGTCGGGCGAACTCGAAAGACCTGCGAGATGGTCGAGGTAGTCGAATCAACATCAACCAGCAGGGTGCTTCGGGCTTCATAGGCTGCTGCTGCGGCGATATTTGACGCCACTGTCGCAACAATCGCGGCATCATCTCCCGCTACTGTGACAATCGGTATGTTTGCCTCTGTGGCGGCAAGGTGCAGATAGAGGCGTCTGTAGCTTTCGGAAACCACATCGATGAGCGGAGGCCCGGAGACGTCTGCCACCCGCCTGCTACGTTCGGCCATCACTTGGGTCGGCTGAACCAGGGCGAGTACCCTTACTCCGGTCACCTGTTCCGCCTCTCGCGGATCGGCCACCGTTGGTCTCCTCAACTCGTAGATGAATGACGCTGCGAATCCGAGGCTCAGCGCCAGGACGAGTGCTGCAGCCAGCATCGCCAAAGGCGGGGCTCCGAGGTTGGCAAGATCTCTCGCTTTTGACGATTCACTGTCGATTCGGGCATTCACGGCGCGTATCTGGGCAAGCGACTGAACGGCACTGGCGTACGCCAGCTGACCCGCTGCCCGCTGGGCAAGAAATTTTGCAGTGTCGACTCTGGCTTGGATCGGTACAATCGCCGGAGGTGGTCGGAGGAGAGCCAGCTTCACGCGTGTCGCTGCTCTCTTCGATTCAGCGATTGCCTGAATTGACCGTCCAATGGCCGTCGCCTTGGATGTCAAAGACACGTAGACGGGATCGACGCCCCCGACCGTTCCAAACGCATCACGTTCTTTCTCGATGTCCGACAACGAATCAAGCAGATTCTGGACGCCGGGCTCGCTGGCGATTTCGGGCGCCGTACCCAGCGCACGATACGACGACGGGAGCGGGGCGTTGTCCGCACGGTCTATAAGTCGGTTCAATGTTGCCAGCTGCGCGGCGAGGCTCTGTCGCTGAGCAATTGCCGCGGGTGAAAATGTGTCCACCGGCGCAGCAACTGGCGCGACAGACCTCCGGAGAGCGCCCGCCAAAGCGGAATCGGCTGATGCGATCCCGGCTGCGGCCCGGTTCCGTGCAGCAACCGTTCGCATCGAGTCGGGCCGTTCCTCGAGCGTTGCAGTGACGTGTACCGCCGCTCGCGTGGCTTGTCGCGGAACGAGCACAAAGGCCATCAGTGCCGCGACGAACACCAGACCGCCTACAATTCCCATCACCGCGAACCTGCGCGATGCATTTCGGGATCGCGCGGCCATCCACCAGTAGCCAGCACCGCCAAAGTGCTTCGTCACGAAAGTCTCTCGACGTTCATCGTCATAATGGTAATACATGCAAAAACGGGAGCATCAATCGATGCTCCCGTTTCTCCTGCAAGACTGCTGCGCTACTGAACCGTAATCACGCCCTTCATGCCCAGCGCGAGATGCGGGGTGCAATGGAACGGATACGTGCCGGGCTTAATGTTCGCGAAGGAGACCGTGACCGACTCGCCAGGGTTCGTCTTCAGCGCGCTCGAAAGCTGTCCCATCTTTTCGGATATGTTCGCATCGAGCTGTCCCTGAGCATCATTCGGAATCGTTGCGGGATCGAATGCAACGTTGTGCGGGCCGCCGCTGACAACCGTGAACTTGATGCCGTCGCCGGCCTTGAGCGTGATGTTGGCCGGGTCGAACCGATAACCCTGTGCGTCGCCGATCATCTTGACATCAAGCGTTTTACCGGTGATCGGGGCCATCGCTACCGCGCCACCAGCCGGTGCCATCGCGGCCGGAGCCATCGCGGCAGGAGCTGCCGTTGTGTCGACAGCAACCGCGCTAGTATCACCTGCATTCTTGTCACCGCCGGCGCACGCGCCGAGTACAAAAGCGCTCGCAGCGAGCGCAAGTCCAAAGAACCGCATTTTCTAGAGGCCTCCAGTGCCGAACTAGTTACTTCTGGTTTTTTCGATTCCTCGCAAGGGCTCTTGCGAGAGATTGTGAATTTATTCACAAACGAGCGGAGAATCAACTTGCCCAGACTCCAACAGGAATCGTGCCGTTGCCGCATCAATCCACTGTCGATTAGATTGCCTGAATCATGATCTCTCTATTCGCTCATCATTCTCACGCGACCCATCTCCATTTCCCCCAGGGACGGAGCAGATCGCACACGCCATGATGAGCGGATAATCCGTACTGGCCTTCGACTGCAGCCCGTCCACTCTGGACGGGCTTTTTGTTTTCTACGACCAATTGCCAATGTTGAGAATCGCTCTACCAAACAAGGGAAGGCTCGCCGAGGATGCTCGAGACTTGTTCAATCAGGCTGGATTGGAGGTCCGTGCTTCCGGCGAGCGCGCCTTAACCGCCTCTCTTGGAGGCGAATTTGAGGCGATCTTCGTCCGCGCTCAGGATATCCCTGAGTTCATCGCCGATGGCGCTGCCGATGCCGGGATCACGGGTCTCGACCTGGTAACAGAATCAGGAAGCGAGCTAGAAGAAAAACTGGATCTTGGCTTTGGGCGTTGCCGGATTGTCCTGGCGACTAGAGAGGATAGCCACATACGCTCGGTCGAGGACGTCCAGGAGGGAGCGCGCGTGGCAACGGCGTTCCCATCGATCGCCCTCGAGTTCTTTAGCCTTCGGAACAAAAAGGTCACGATCGTTCCTATGAGCGGCGCCGCGGAAATAGCGCCTCATCTGGGAATTGCTGACATGATTGTCGATATCGTATCCACTGGATCGACTCTCCGGATGAATGGATTGTGCGAAGCCGGCACGATCCTCGAATCGACGGCCCGGTTGTTTTCCTCACGAGCTGTGATGGCCGACGCTGGCAAGCTGGCAGCCCTCGACGAGTTGGTGAGCGCTCTTGAATCAGTGATTCATGCCCGTGGGAAACGCTATCTCATGGCAAACGTTCCGCGGGAAGCGCTTGGCCGCGTGAAGGAAATTCTTCCCGGACTGAACGGCCCTACCGTCGTGGACATCATGAACGGTGGGATCTTCGTCGCGGTACATGCTGTCGTCCCGGCGAGCTCGATCTATCGAACCATTGGGTCGCTCAAACAGGCCGGAGCAGAGGGAATTCTCGTTACGCGCATTGAGCGACTGATGCCATGAGAGGCGAGTTCAAGCTTCGCTTCACCGGGCCGTATTCAGAGCTTCCGCCTGCTGACAAGGCGCTTCTTGTCGAGCGCGGAGCCGTCCGCGATGTGACTCTTTCCGACCGGGTCGCTGAGATAATCGACCGCGTGAGAGTCCATGGTGATGCCGCGTTAAGGGAAATGGCCAGCGAGCTGGACGGAGTCCGTCTCGACGAGCTCGAAGTTCCGCGTGAGGCCCTCGTCGAGGCGCTCAAGCGCACCCCGATCGAGCTGCGGCAAGCGATGGAACGGTCGGCAGGCAACATCCGCCGGTTTCATGAAGCGCAACGCCCTGGTGTGAGTTCGATATTAATCGAACCTGGGGTAACAGTGAGCCGACGACCCGATCCTCTCGGACGAGTTGGCGTCTATGCCCCCGGCGGCCGAGCCTCCTATCCGAGCAGCGTGCTTATGGGCGCTGTCCCGGCAAAAGTGGCCGGTGTGGGAGAGATTGTTCTGTGCTCTCCGCCGTCCGCGAGCGGATCTCCGGGCCAGACAGTGCTTGCTGCGGCACAACTTGCCGGCGTTGACAGGGTCTTTGCTATTGGTGGCTCAGGCGCCATCGCCGCGATGTGCCTCGGCACCGCAACTATTCCTCGCGTAGACAAAATCGTTGGTCCCGGAAACGCGTACGTCGCCGAGGCAAAGCTTCAGCTCGCTACAGCGGCATCGTTTGACTCGCCAGCAGGACCAAGCGAACTGCTCGTAATCGCCGATGCCAATGCAAACCCCGCCTCCGTAGCGCGGGAAGCATTGGCTCAGGCCGAGCACGATCCTCTGGCAATCGCAATTGTCGTCGCGATTGACTCTGAGATGGCCCGCCGCATCCGGGAGGAGATTTCAATGCAGATAGGGAACGCGATGAGAAGGGAGATCATTGTGACATCTCTCGCAGAACGTGGCGGAGTAGTAAGCGTTGAGTCGATCGACGACGCGTTAGCAATCTCAAATGCGTTTGCTCCTGAACACCTCATGCTTGCCGTTTCGAATCCACGGCAAGTCCTGGAGCGAGTCAGAAACGCCGGAACGGTTTTTCTCGGTGAGTCCAGCTCGGTTGCGTTCGGGGATTACATGACGGGCGCGAATCATGTCCTTCCGACGGGAGGTCTCGCCCGTTCCTATTCCGGCTTGTCCACTCTGGATTTCGTTCGATGGACGACCTTTCAGGAGGTCACCCCTTTCGGTGCCGCCAATCTCGCGAAGGATGTTTCAATTTTCGCTGAGGCCGAAGGCCTTTCGGCGCACGCTGCCGCCTCGCTCGCCTGGGCTCGGGTTTCATCATGACGCAGTCAAGCACACGCAGGCCTCCAGTGTCGCGTTCCGGCTTTGATCAGGTTTCCGTTTACGACGGCGATACCGGACTTTGTGCAATCGATCTCAGCGACAACACAAATCTTTGGGGTGTTCCTCCCTCTGCACTGCGAGCCCTCGAAAGGTTTTCCTTTGCGGATACTCGTCGCTACCCGCCCGCCTACTCGGCGGAACTGAAGGACTCGCTGGCTCGCTACACGGGCGTCGATCCGTCGATGGTCGTAACTGGCTGCGGCTCCGATGATGTTCTCGACGCGGCAATTCGCGCATTTGGGAATCACCAAGGGACGCTTACTTGCTGCGATCCGACTTTCAGCATGATTCCGGTACTTGCCCGCATTAACGGCGTTGATGTCCTTAGCAAGCCGTTCGACGCGGATGGAGACATCCCTGTTGATGAAATGCTCTCTGCCAGATCCGATATCATTTACGTCTGCTCGCCCAACAATCCGACCGGCTCCTCTGCCGCAATTGAGCGAATTCGCTCAATTGCCGATCAGTTCGACGGACTGGTCATTGTCGATTGTGCGTACGCTGAATACTCCTGCACGTCGATTACTCCTCTGGTCGAGAGTTGCAGCAACGTGCTGATTACGCGCACCATGTCGAAGGCCTTCGGATTGGCCGGATTACGTGTGGGCTATGGCCTTGGGAATCCGTCGATTGTATGCGAAGTCGAGAAATCCCGCGGCCCCTACAAGGTCAATGCGTTTGCAGGCGTCGCAGCCATTGCAGCAATCGAAAACGATCTGCCGTGGGTTGAAGCAACGGTGGCTGAAATGCTTGTGAATCGTTCGCGTCTGGTTTCCCGCCTGGAGAAACTCGGAGCATCCCCGATCCGCAGTGATGGGAACTTCATCCTGCTGCCGCTGAGCGATGCCGTTGAAGTTTCGAAGAGAATGTTCGAAACGGGTGTTGCCGTGCGTGCCTTCGCGAACCTGGCGGGAATCGGCCCGGCCCTCCGCATCACAATCGGGCCATGGGAAATGATGGACGCATTTCTCACGGCATTTGAGAAGTCCGTCTCGTGAAGGTTGCCATCCTGGATTACGGAGCGGGGAATCTTCATTCGCTTGCGAAGGGATTGAGCCGCGCTGGTGCTGAAGTTTCGATTGAGACGGAGGTCGATCGAGTACTGTCCCGGGACGCAATGATTCTGCCGGGTGTTGGAGCTTTCTCGCTCGCTGCCGAGTTTCTCGCCCCACACAGAGAGAGAATTCGCTCAGCGCTGTCGGCGGGTTTCCCGTGCCTCGGCATTTGTCTTGGGATGCAGCTGCTGTTCGAGGAGAGCGAGGAGGGCGGTGGAAGGGGCCTTGGATTTTTCAAGGGGCGCGTTCGCCGTCTTCGATCGCAGCGAGTTCCACAAATCGGATGGAACGATCTCGAGGAGACTAGCGGCGAATTGTTCGCAGCGTCCTCGCTTCAGACAGCCTATTTCGCGAACAGTTTCGTTTGCGAGCCACAGGATGACGAGTCAGTCCGCGCCTGGGCGACACATGAGAGCGATCGGTTCGTCGCGTCGATCGCGTCGCAGAACGTCGTCGGCGTGCAATTTCATCCCGAGAAGAGCTCCGATCGCGGAATTTGCTTCATCGATGAGTTTCTGAAGCGGGTGGCCATGTGATTGTCATCCCAGCGGTAGATCTGCGCGATGGGTACTGCGTCCAGCTTATTGGCGGCTCCTTCGAGAAGGAGACGGTACGCCTTGACGATCCCGTCGGCGTCGCACGCAAGTGGGAGGCGGATGGCTTCCGCGTTATTCACGTTGTGGATCTCGACGCAGCGATGCGTATTGGTTCCAATGCGGATGTCGTTGAGTCCATCCTGAGGTCAGTCGCCTGTGAAGTTCAGGTTGGCGGCGGCATTCGCGACGAGCAGCAGGTCGAAGCTCTCCTCCGCAACGGCGCAACGAGAGTGATTCTTGGAACGAAGGCAATCGAAGATCCCTTCTGGCTTTCGGATATATGCTCGCGATTCCCTGGATCGATCGTCGTCGCCGCAGACACGCGGGAGCGAAACATCGTGACACGTGGATGGACGCGGACGTCGTCTCGAAACGTCATCGACCTGATCGGCGAGCTCAACGATCTTACCCTCGCGGGAATTCTCGTCACAGCAGTGCATCGCGAAGGTCAGCTTGAAGGACCAGACCTGCGATTAATGGAAGATGTCGTTACCGCATCCAACCACCCAGTGTTCAGCTCGGGCGGAATCCGCGGAATGAGCGATCTTCGCTCACTTGAAGAGGAAGGCGTGGCTGCGGCCATCGTCGGAATGGCCATTTACACAGGTACGCTCGATCCCAGGGCGGCCGCCGAGGAGTTTTCAACGTGACCACGATTGAACGCCGTACATCCGAAACGGTCGTCACCATCGAAATGAGTATCGGTACTGGAGCTTCGCGCATTTCGACGAGCGTTCCATTTCTCGATCACATGATGACTGCACTGTCCCGCTATTCAGGCATCGACATCGATCTCGACGCAAGCGGTGATCTCAAGCATCACACCATCGAGGACGTTGCGATCGCAGCTGGACAAGCTTTTTCGAGACTGCTTCCCGCCGCCTGTGCCAGGTTCGGAACCAGCACGGTGCCGATGGATGAAGCGCTTGTGCAAGTGACTATTGATACTGGCGGCCGGCCGTTTTATCAGGGTCCGTTGCCGAGCTCACTGTATGACCACTGGATGCGCTCGTTCGCCGACAATGCCCGGATGACATTGCACATCCGCGTCCTGCGCGGGCGCGACCGGCATCATATCGTCGAGGCCGCGTTCAAAGCGCTTGGATTCGCACTGCGGCAGGCGCTGGTAGGCACGGACGCGGTATTCAGCACGAAGGGCAGTGTCAACCTCGAGGTGAAGTCATGATTTCGCGGCGTATTGTCGTATGCCTGGATGTCTCGGGCGCTCGCGTGGTCAAAGGTGTTGAGTTCGAGTCGCTCCGCGACGTTGGTGATCCTGTTGAGATGGCATGTCGGTACGAAGCCGCGGGCGCGGACGAGGTAGTGTTCCTCGACATTTCAGCCAGTAACGAAAAGCGGGCCACGATCCTCGATGTCGCGCGGCGTACGGCCGAGGGACTGTTCATTCCGCTGACTATTGGGGGTGGGATTCGCACAGTTGCGGACGTCGGCAACTCTCTTCGCGCCGGAGCGGACAAGGTGAGTATCAACTCTGCCGCCGTTCGAACCCCCGAAGTTCTAACCGAATCGGCAGAGCGGTTTGGCTCGCAATGCGTAGTTGCAAGCATCGACTCGAAAAGGGAAGGCAATGGGTGGCTCGTCTATACCCAGGGCGGCCGGCTTAAAACCGCGCTGGATCCGATAGCGTGGGCGGTCGAATGCGTGAATCGTGGTGCTGGGGAGATTCTACTGACGAGCATCGATCGCGATGGTACTCGCAATGGGTACGATATTGAATTGACTCGGCGTGTCGCTGACGCGGTAAGTGTTCCTGTCGTTGCGAGCGGAGGAGCCGGATCTTCAGCGGACATTGTTGCGATTCTACGTGATGGTCGCGCCGACGCTGCACTCGTTGCCGGAATTCTGCACGACGGCGACACGACGATTAGCGAGATAAAGGACGCTTTGCTCAGGTCGAATGTGCATGTTCGGGTAGCAGCATGAACGAGTCGATGTATTTACAAGCCGTGAGCGAAGTAGCGCGGATTGCCGGAGACATTGCATTCGGCTACTACCGACAGAAGCCGCTTGTCGAGACGAAATTGGACGGAACTCCGGTGACGATTGCTGACCGCGCGGCCGAGGCGGCAGCGCGTAAATGGATTGAACGCCGCTTTCCCGATGATGGCATTCTTGGCGAAGAGTTTCCCGACGTCCGAGGGGATGCGCAGCGACGATGGATCCTCGATCCAATCGATGGCACCAAATCGTTCATCGGCGAAGTACCTCTTTGGGGAACTCTCGTCGCAGTTGTCGATGGCGATGAGGTAATCGCCGGTGCTGCGTTTTTTCCTGCGACTGCGGAGCTGATCGTCGCCGCGAATGGATGCGGATGCTGGCTCAACGATTCGCGCTGTTACGTATCGGAGGTTGCTGACATCCCTGCTGCAACAATTCTGACGAGCCAGTCTCCCTTCTCCTCAGACGAATTGACAGCGACGCGATGGCACCAGCTTGAGAAGAATGCGCTCATTAGCCGAACGTGGGGAGATTGTTTCGGGTACATGATGGTGGCATCAGGACGAGCAGAAGTGATGGCCGATCCAAGACTTTCTGTATGGGACATCGCTGCGTTTCTTCCGATCGTCCGCGAAGCCGGCGGTACGATAACGGACTTCAATGGCTCCGTTACAGCGTTCGGCGGCAGCGCTATCGCAACGAACCTGGCGTTGGGCCCGGCGGTCCGAGACATCCTCATTGCCGAATCCAGTTCCGCGAGCGGATCATGAAAAGTCTTGATATCGATTCCCTCGACTTTTCAAAGTCAAATGGCCTTGTGACGGTGGTTGTTCAGGACGCCGCAACCGGATCAGTGCTCATGGTTGCACATGCTGACCGCGAGGCCATTGAGAAAACGCTGGAAACGGGCGAAATGCACTTTTATTCTCGCACGCGAGGGCTCTGGCACAAAGGAGCAACGAGCGGAAACGTGCAGAAGCTCGTAACACTGTCTGCCGACTGCGACGGTGATGCGGTTCTCGCCCGCGTAACGCCGACTGGTCCGGCGTGTCACACCAATTCACAGTCCTGTTTCGGCAAGCCTGCACTTGGGGCTGATTCTTTGTCGCAGCTCGATCAAACCATTCTTACACGGCTGCAAACGCTTAGTCAGTTGTCCGGTTCGTCGTCCGACAGCTATACGCATAAGCTGTTGACCAACAGGAATCTCCGGCTGAAGAAGATCGGAGAGGAGGGAGCTGAGCTGATTGCCTCCATCGCTGACGATGACAGGAATAGAATTGCGGAAGAGGCGGCCGATCTATTTTACCATGTGCTGGTGGCGGGACGCTCCGCCGGCGTCGGCCTGGATGACATCAGAGCTGTATTGGCAAAACGAGCGAAAGAGCAGAGTCGCTCGTTTTTGTAATTTTCGGCCAGGTCAGAATGAAGTGAGCAACTGCTTTTGAACCTGCCTCGGATCACCCACATAGGCAAAACGAATTCCTTTCATGTACTTCCGCGCGACGCGCCGAACAGCATCAGGCGTAACACTCTTCAGTTCGTCGACAAATCGATCGGCCGCCTTGTAATCGCCGCGATAGAGTTGTGCCCGCGCAAGAAAATCGGCTTGAGCATCGTTCGTTTCATTGTCGAGAAAATATTCGGTGAGAAATTGTTGTTCGAGTCTCTCTAGTCCGTCCTGGTCGAGCAGTCCGTCCTGTAGCTCTTTCACGGCGCTCTTCATCAGTCTGAGCGTTGTGTCTGGCGACGCAGTTGACACGTAAAGCCCGCCGGCTGTCGCGGCTCGATCGACAAATGGTGCATGGACGTCATATGTGAGGTTTTGACGGGTTCTGATCTCGGAGAACATTCTTCCCGTCAAAACGGACGTCGCGATTCTCAACGCCTGATAGTCGTCGCTGTTCGCCAGCGGACCGCTGTAATATCCGACTATATAGTTGGTGGGAAGCGAACGCTGTTCAATGACTGCAGCGGCGGGTTTTTCAGGTAGCCTTGCCGGAGGAGTCCAGGCGTAATTTCCCTGCGGCAGCTTCGCCAATGTGCTCCGGACGAGTCGCTCGATATGAGCGCGATCAACATCGCCCACTACGACCAGAAGCATTCGCGACTTCACGAACTGAGTTGTCAGATAGTCCTGAAGCATCTTGCTATCAAGCGATGAAATCGATTGCTCCGTGCCGGTTACGGGAACGCCGTATGGATGTCCCGTGAATGCGATGCTGTCCGCGAGGTATTCGGCCAGGGCATCGGGATCGTCGCGACGCTGCCTGATTCCGAGCACAAACTGCGTTTTGAGCACCGCAATGTCTTCGGGGGCCAGTTTGGGGGCCATCAGGCGGTCGGCAAAAATTGCCCATGTTGAATCCAGGACCTCTGTCGTCGCGTGAACGCCAAACATCGTCCAGTCGTCGTTTGGAACTGTGTTAATCTCGCTGCCGAGCCGTGACATCTTCCTTCGTAGAATCGCCTTCGGATACTTTTTTGTACCACGATCCGAGACTTCGAGTAGAAACGCCTCGATGCCGGCATTTGTCTCGGTTATCTGGCGAGCGCCGCCGAGCAGGTAAAGGTTCGCGGCAACGACGTTATTGGCGTTGCTCTGGCGGAGAATCACCTTCACCCCATCTACGTCAAAGCTGTTTGTCAGGGTGGTCAGTGCGAGTGCAACCGAGAGCAGCATCATTCGCTGCCTCCGGTTGACAGCTCTAGTGTCGTGAGGCTCAGCTGCTGGCGCGATGCAGGATCTATGAGCACGCCGGTGATGTGCGGCCTGGCCACGATGTATTTCGTTGCATAGGCTCTGAGATCCGCGGTTGTCTGCTGCGCCATGTTGTCCACGTATCCCATGTAGTATTCGAGACTGGCAACGCTCCACCAAAATCCGAGAGTATGTGCAAAGCCTGACGCGCGCTCACGATCGAACGCGGACGTTACTGCCCGATGAGCCTTCACGGCTTCAAGCTCACCAACATCGAAATAACCCTGATCGTTGAATTTCCGGATTTCGGCCTTTAGTGCCGCTATCGCTTTGCGAAGATTCTGCGGCGATGTCTGACCACTGATGGTAATTGGTCCAATGTGGTCGAGCGTGTAGTAGTTGACGCCCATGCTCTGCCACAGCCCGCTGTCTACCAGTCGCTGCTGAAAACTCGAGCCGGGGTCGTTCAGCACGTCCGAGAACACGTCTGCCGCATACGTTGATTTTGGATCGGCGCCCACGCTTGGTCCCTGCCATTGTACAAAGACTGTCACTGCCCCTACGCCTGCCTCGACGATCACGCCTTCATTCTTCGTTAGAGTCGGGATGACAGGCACTGGATCAGCGATGAAAGGATCAGCGCTTTTCTTCCATGCGCCGAGAATGCGTTCTGCACTTGCGAAGACTTTCTGTGGGTCAACGTCTCCCGACACGATCAACGCGGAATTGTTAGGCACATAGTACTTCCGCTGGATCGTGCGCATTTTGTCCGGGGTCGTCGTCAGAATGACCTGTCGGTCCCCAATTACGTTCTTTCTGCTGAAGTTGCCCGGGTACAGCAGCATGTCCATCGACTTGTTCAATCGGAAGAACGGGCTCGATTCGTTTCGATCGTACTCACCGATCACTACCTGCCGCTCTCGCTCGAGCTCATCCTGGCGAAACAGCGGGGCAATCAATGCTGCTGAAAGGAAACGAATACCGGCATCGAGACTGTCAGCCGGAACCGTCAAGTAATAGTTCACGCGCTCTTCGGCGGTGGTTCCGTTGAAAACTGCGCCAAGGTCTCCCGCTCTACCGACGAACGACTCAGGCTCTGAATACTGAGAGTTCGACCGAAAGAACATGTGCTCATACATATGAGCGAGTCCCGCAAATTCCGGCGATTGCGTAAACGAACCGTTCTTTACGTTTACTTCCACGGTTGCCAATGGAACACCGTGGTTCTCGACAACGATTACTTCGAGGCCGTTGGAAAGAACCTTGCGTTTGATGATTTTGTCGAGCTCTGCCCGCTGTGCGGCGACAAGCGAAGGGACAAACGCCAACGTCAGTGCAACAGCCAAGGTAGCGAGCCGGGCACGAGTGCGATTTCTTTGTGGCATGTTGGTCAACAAATACCTCGATGATTGACGCTTACGCAAAGTTAGCCCGCCAGCTGAACGAGTCACAGCTCAGGCATGACGAGCCCATAGCTCCATACACCACCTTCCGCATCGGTGGTCCCGCCGACCTGTTCTATTCCACATCTTCCGCTGAGGATCTCGCGTCAGCTGTATTGGCCGCTCGTGAGACTTCAGTTCCGTATTTCGTCCTCGGACTCGGCGCAAATATTCTCGTTGGAGATAGAGGCTTCCGTGGTTTAATGATCAGAAATCACGCCAGCCACTTCAGGTTCCAGGAAGATGGCCTGCTTAAAGTCGAAAGCGGCACCGTGATGGCCGACCTGATACCTGAGGCAGTCGAAAGAGGGTGGTCGGGCCTGGAGCATTATGTGGGAATTCCCAGTACCGTCGGCGGCGCTGTGTGGCAGAATCTGCATTTTTTAGAGCCCGAGCCCGAACGGAAGCGGACGATGTTCATTGCTGATGTATTCTCATCGTGCGACATCCTGAGCGAAGAAGGCGAACGAAAAATCGTTGGGCCGGAGTACATGCAATTCGGATACGACACGAGCATTCTGCATTCGCGACGCGACATTGTCCTCGCAGTCACCTTTCAGCTGGCCAGGGGAGACACGGCCGCGATGCACAAGGTCATGCAGGAAAACCTGAGCTGGAGAGGAGCTCGGCATCCCTGGCTGCAGTTTCATCCAAGCGCAGGGTCGATTTTCAAGAAGATCGAGGGAATGGGCGCAGGGCGGCTGGTAGATCAATGCGGGTTGAAAGGCTTTCGACACGGCAACGCGCAGATCTCACACATTCACGCAAACATCATGGTGAATCTCGGCGGTGCTACGGCGCGCGATGTTCGAGAACTTATCGGTTTCGCTCAGAAAGCTGTCGAAGAGAAATTCGGAGTGAAACTCGAACCTGAGATCGGATTTATCGGAGAATTCTAACGAGCTCCGACTGTTAGCTGGTCGGCCTCTTCGGTCGCCTTTGTCCATTCTTCAATCGCAGCGTCCAGTTTATTCTTCAGCTGTTCCAGCTCTTTTCCCCCATTAATCGCTTTCTTCTTTCCGTCGGGTGTCGTGTAAAGACCCGGATCTGTCATAACGTTCGTGAGCTGCGCGATGCGCGTTTCGAGGTCTTCGACCAGCTTCTCGGCGGTCTCTGCTTTCTTTCTGGCCAAGCGCACATTGTCGCGCCCCTTGCTGTTGTCATCTTCGCGCCGCTTGGTTTTTTGCTTCTCGTGCATCCGGCGGAGTGACTCTTCTTCGGAGGCATTCACGGCAGCAGCGTGTGCCCGCTCATTGCTGACGGTTTCCCATTCAGAGAACGTTCCGTCGAAATCGGTGATCCGGCGATCGTGCAGAAGCCAGACTCGATCCACCAATGTTCGCAGTAGTTCACGGTCATGGCTTACAAGTAATACGGTTCCTTCGTACTCCTGAATTGCGTCTTCGAGAGATTCGATTGACTCGACATCCAGATGATTCGTCGGTTCATCGAGAATCAAAAGATTGGCTCGAGCGAGAACGATCATGGCAAGCGCAACGCGTGCTCTCTCTCCGCCCGAAAGGGTCCCGGCAAACCGCTGTACTTCATCTCCCGAGAAGCCGAAGCGGGCCAGGTGCGCCTGAACCTGTCGCCTTTCCCATAACGGTCGCAGATCGGCAATGACATCGTACAGAGACCGGTCCATCGGAACCTGACCCAGGTCCTGTCGATAATAAGCAGCTTTTATCGACCCACCGAGCCGAAGCTCGCCGCCTATCGAATCGAGATCACCGGTGAGAGTCCGAAGTAATGTCGATTTTCCGGCCCCGTTCGGCCCGAGGAGCCCAAGTATCTGGCCGCGTTTGATTGACGCAGTAAAATCTTCTATTAGAACGCGGTCATTTATGCCCACCGAGACTTTATCGGCGACAACCACCAGATCTCCTCCGCGGTCGGCAATGTCGAGACGAAGACCCATCGTCCCGTCCGATCCAATCGGCGCACTCAATCTGGGTAGCCGAGCGAGAAGCTTGCGTCTGCCTTTAGCCTGCTTCGTGTTCTGGCCGGCGAGATTTCTTCGAATGTAGTCTTCCTGATTGTCAACGAACTTTCGCTGCTTGTCGAACGCACGCCGCTGCGAGAGGCGCTTCTCTTCGCGCTGCCGTACGAATGCTTCATATCCACCCGTGTACGCGAAAGCCGACTCGCCTTCGAAGTGCAGTATGTGATCGGCGACGCTCCCGAGGAATGCGCGGTCGTGACTGATCAAAATGATCGTCTTGTCACTCGCCTTGAGATATCCCTCGAGCCATTGAGTCGTATCGAGATCGAGATGGTTTGTCGGCTCATCAAGCAGAAGAACGTCGGCTGGAGTGACGAGCTGTCTTGCGACGCCAAGTCTGCCTCGCTCGCCTCCGCTCAGCTGAGTGAGACTTCGGGTGCGCGCCTCTATCGGATCGAATCCAAGCCCGTGGAGCACCGCATCGACTCTCGGTGCAAACGTGTAGCCGCCCTCCCGGTCAAACCGCTCGAGATCCCGATCGTAGCGCGCCAGCACGGCCGGGGTAGAGTTCTCTCCCAGCTCTCCGATCTTTACGCTCTGGTCGGCGAGAGATTGCTCGAGCTTGAGCAGATCGGCGAACTGCCCGGCGGCTGCGGTCCAGACACTGTCAGCGTCACCGAAGTCCCGATGTTGTTCAAGAAGTGAAATCCTGAGGTTCGGCTGTTTTGAGATCGCGCCGGCCGTTGGCTCCTGTTGGCCAGTGATTAAACGAAAGAGAGTTGTCTTTCCGGTGCCGTTTCGCCCGATGAATCCCCATCGCTCACCCCGTGCGACAGTGAATGTGATGTCCTTGAATAGCAGTGTCGCACCGAACTGAACCATCGCACCGGAAACTGATATCTGAGTCACGAACGAATGGCCTCTTCACATGCGTCGAAGCATCGCTGAAGTGTTTCGAGTGTGTGATCACCCATATGCCCGATTCTGAACGTGGTCGCTCCAAGCTTCCCGTACCCGCCGCCGACCGTGATTCCTTGGTTCCTGACTGTCTGGACAAAAGAAGGACCGTTAATTCCATCAGGAAGCCGAATGGTTGACACGGTCGGCGATCTGGAGTCCGAAGCCACGATGTTTTCCCACGTCGTTCCGGTTTTCTCGCGAATTTCCTCGAGCCATGCCGACGTCGCTTTCAACATGGCAGCGTGTCGTGACCAGCGGGCCTCAATGCCTTCACCCACGATCGAATCGAGTTGTACTTCCAGCGCGTACAACAGGGAGAACGCCGGTGTCGCCGGTACCGAGTTTTTTTTCGCGTATTTCTCCATTTCGACGATGTCGAAGTACACTCCACGCCCCCCTGATTCAGCAGCGAGCCGAAGAACTTCTTCAGACACAGCGGCGAATGCGAGTCCCGGTGGAAGTGCAATCGCTTTCTGAGATCCTGTGAGGACGAAATCGAGTTTCCATTCGTCGAACTGCAATTCCGCCCCGCCAACCCCGCTAACGCTGTCGATGAAGCAAAGTGCACCGCTTCGATGCGCGGCGTCCGATAGCTGGCGGATTGGATTGAGGGCGCCGGTTGACGTTTCTGAGTGGGTGGCAGTGATCGCCTTGTATTTCGATTTGATTAGATAATTATCTAATCCATCCACGGAATGAACATGTCCCCATGGAACCTCATATCGATCGACAGACCTGCCGCACGCCTCAGCGATGTGAGCAAAGCGCTCCGAAAAAGCACCATTCACGAGACAGAGAATCCTACCAGGCGGCACGGCCCTGATCGCCGCTTCCATCATCCCCGTCCCCGAGGATGCCGCCACCAGCACAGGCCGCTCAGTCCTGAAGAGATGCTTGAGACCACTCTGCAGTCTCAAAAAAAGCTCTTCGAACTCGACGCTCCGATGCGGAATCATTGGCCTGAGCATTGCCCGAAGAACCTCTTCGCGCACTTCCGTCGGCCCGGGGAGAAAAAACGTCCCGAAATCAGTATGGCTTGGCATATCGCAACCTAGTGCCTCCCCGAAGGAGGATACAATCGAGCCTCACCGCCCAGTCCAATTCTTCCATTCCGATTCGCCCGGACCGATGGTCAGGAGCGACCCGTTTCGCACAAGAGGCATCTTGAGCAGCATCGGTTCTTCGCAGAGTTTCTCAAGCCAGGTTTCGTCGGATATTCTCGCATATCTCAACCCGAGATCCTGAAATTTCAGCGAATCGGAATCGATCAGGGCTCCCACACCGAATTTCTGCGCGAATCGTCGCAGTTCGCCGAGCGACGCAGCTCGTTCATTGAGATCGATGAAGTGAGTCTTGATTCGTCGCTCCGAAAAGAAGCGAAGCGCCTTGCGTGTATCGGAGCTCTTCTTGATTCCGAAAATCTGCACTTCCATGAATTAGGTTCTCGCTATGATCGGTGACCACGCGAAGAGGCAGTCGTGATAAGAGAATTTGCCCCTGCCTGGTGGCTCCGCGGCCCTAACCTGCAAACCCTCTGGGGAAAATTCTTTCGCCGCAAGCCAGATGTCAAAACGGAGCTGGAACGTCTCTCCACCTCTGACGGCGACTTTCTCGACCTTCATCACCTTTCGGGCCGGGCGGGCGAGCCGTTGTTGGTTCTGCTGCACGGTCTCGAAGGGTCCATTCGCTCACATTATATCCAGGGCCTGCTTACCGAAGCGAACAGGCGGCATTGGCACGCAGCGGTTCTCGTCTTCAGATCCTGCGGCAACGAGCTCAACCGAGCCAGCCGGTTCTACCACTCGGGCGAAACGACTGACTTCGGATTCGCGATAGACCATCTCGCTGCTTCATTTCACGACTCGCCAATTGTTCTTGCAGGTGTATCGCTTGGCGGCAATGTCCTTCTGAAGTTTCTCGGCGAACAAGCTAATCAGATATCACCGCGAATACGTGCAGCTGCCGCCGTCTCCGTTCCCTATGACCTGGGCCGCGCAGCAGATCACATCGATCGTGGCTTCGCGAAGGTCTATCAGCAAAGCTTCATCAATTCCCTGAAGGCGAAAGCGCTCGCAAAGCTCGATACTTTCCCCGATCTAGCTGATCGAACCGATATCCAGTCGATTCGCACGATCCGCGACTTCGATGACAGAATTACAGCTCCCCTGCACGGATTCGAGAATGCAGACGACTACTATGGTCGTTCGAGCTCCCTCGGCTGGATTGACCGAATTCGGGTGCCGACCCTCCTGTTGAGCGCAGTTGACGATCCATTTCTCCCGCCGCAGGTTCTCGAACAGGTTCGTTCAGTCGCCACACAGAACCCGTCCCTTCAGGTTGAGTTTCCCGAGAAAGGAGGACACGTCGGTTTTGTCGCGGGAAACAATCCGTTCCACCCACACTACTATATGGAAAGACGGGTCGGTGACTTTCTTGCACACCAGCTCGATCGCTCGGACTCAGTTATCCAAAACGGAGGGAGGCCTTGATGATGAACGGAAAGAAGCGTCTGTCTGTTGGCGCAATCGCTTTTCTTGCCGGATGCACGACAACCGGAATGAAGAGCGCCAACGACCATTCAGACCACGACACTATGCCGGCAGCCGCTTCGGTGTCCGTGTCAGCGAATGCAGGACTTCCAGCCGACGCAGCAACTGCGCGTGCTCGCCTTGCCAGCTCGCCGAGACATGGCGAATGGGTCACGTACAAGTCGGGCTCGGACAGCATTCGCGCATGGGTCGTTTATCCTCAGAGAAAAAACAATGCACCTGTGGTCGTAGTGGTTCATGAGATTTACGGCTTGACTCCGTGGGTTCGAGCCGTTGCAGACCAGCTTGCAAGCGAGGGCTATCTTGCCATCGCTCCCGACTTGCTCACAATGAAGGGCCTTCCAAACGCTACCGATAGCGTCCCTTCCGATTTGGCCACCGCCGCGATCCGCACGCTCAACTCTGACGACGTTCAGCGGTATATCGACGCAACCGCCAGTTTTGCGATGGCACTTCCGTCCGCTCAGAAGAAATACGGCATCGTCGGATTCTGTTGGGGAGGCGGCATTTCATTTCAACACGCGGTTCATTCTCCAGCACTTGGAGCGTCCGTCGTCTACTACGGCGTCTCGCCAAGTAACGAATCTCTCACCACTGTCAAAGCGCCTGTATTGGGCTTATACGGCGGAAGTGACGCGCGAGTCGGTGCGACGGTTCCTCCCGCTGACTCCACGATGCGGACGCTCGGCAAAATCTTTACGCACTACAGCTATGATGGCGCTGCACACGGATTCCTTCGCCAGCAAAGCGGTCAAACCGGCGCGAACCTGTCCGCGACTCAACAGGCGTGGCCAGCGACTATTGCATGGTTCCGCCGCTATCTGGGTGCGTGAGCCCCGGTGATTCCCAAGTACATCTTCCTCACGGTCTTTGTCGGAGGGCTAGCGCTCGCCGTTCACTCGATGCTGAATGGAGTGGAACGCTGGCGACGAAGAAAGTCTGCCCGGCAGTCGGCGGTGATCAATCCGCCGACGGTTGCGGCGCTCGCTGGCGGAATCGGGGCAACAGGGTATTTGCTGACAACCCGCACGCTCTTGAGCGTTCTGCCCGTAGTCATGCTCTCTCTGGTGATCGGTTTTACAGCGCTTGCCGGCATGATCATGCTTATGGCAAAGTGGGCACTTCGTCCGCCAACTCCCGGTACGGTACACGAGGAAGAAGACATTCACGGTCAAGTCGCCACCGTGACTCGGGCGATTACACCGTACGAGGATGGTGAGATCGAATACTTCGCCTGGGATCGCAATCATGTACTCCCGGCATCAGCTCTGGCGTCGATTTCCATTCCCGAAGGAACGGAGGTTGTCATCGACTCCATCGATAACGGCGTCGCTCGTGTGGAGCTCTGGTCGGTGGTTGAAATGCGTTTGTAGGAGCTACATCACGTAGAGCCTCAGCCACTCGGGCCAGTTTCCACTGAGCTCGAAGAACTCGTCGTAGTAGACGAGACCGCGCGCTTCGAAATACGCTATGACCAGGCCAATCAGGTCCTCGGACGGCAGCGGCCCAATTACGACAAGGCTGCCTTCTACCCGAAACTCTTCGTCGGTCAGGTTGAACAGCGTATCAATGTCAAGCCTGTGGATGGCGGCGCGCTCGAAAGCATCCTTCTTGATGAGAATGGTCGGCAATCCTGCGGCAACGTTCAGCGGCAATGGCTTCTCCTCACAGTTCGTCTGACGGTGTGCGGCGATCCGGCATTAGCTTCAATGTATGTCTGGCGGTAATGCATCGCGCTCCATCGAGGCGCATTTCGACGTAATTGTAGTAGGCGCCGGCCATGCCGGCACCGAGGCGGCTGTCGGCGCTGCACGGACTGGTGCGACCGTTGGCCTGGTCACGAGCTCGCTCGAGACCATCGGTCAGATGTCGTGCAATCCTGCAATAGGCGGAATCGCAAAAGGCACCGTCGTTCGCGAAGTTGACGCATTGGGTGGCATCATGGGCCGAGCGACGGATCTTGCGACCATACAGTTCCGGATGCTCAACCGCAGCAAAGGTCCAGCGGTTTGGGCGCCGAGAGCTCAGTGCGATCGCGGTCTCTACCGGAGAGCCGTCCGCTCGCTTATCGAGCAGCACGATCGCATCCAAACAATTCAGGGCACTGTTGCGCGTCTCATTTTCGATTCGCCAAACTCTGTCGCCGGAATTGAAACGCTCGAGGGTCGAGCTTTTTCCGCAATCTGCGTCGTGATCACCACGGGCACTTTTCTCCGCGGCCGGATTCACATCGGCACGGGTACCAAACTCTCAGGTGGCAGAGCGGGTGAATCTGCCGCGACCCATCTGGCGGAACAGCTCGAGAATGCAGGGCTGGAAGTCTCACGCTTCAAGACAGGAACACCCCCGCGAATCGACGGTCGGTCTGTTGACTTCTCGAAAATGGAGAGGCAGGAAAGCGAGATCGACCAGTTTGATTATTCGTGGTCGCACTTCTGGAAGAACGAAGAAGGGAACTCGCTCCGCGACCGACGCCCCGCGCAGATGCCATGCTGGATCGCGCATATAGACGCGGCCGCTAAGGCAATCGTCCAGGAGAAGATTTCCCAGTCGGCAATGTATGGCGGTGCGATTACAGCACGGGGTCCTAGGTACTGCCCATCGATCGAGGACAAAATTGTGCGGTTCCCTCATGCAGAGCGACATCAACTCTTTCTCGAGCCCGAAGGGCACGATACGTCAGAGCTCTATGTAAACGGTTTGTCGACGTCACTGCCCAGTTCTGTTCAGCTGGAAATTCTGAAAACAATTTCTGGCCTCGAAAATGTGCGAATGAATCGCGCCGGATATGCGATCGAGTACGACTATTACCCTCCGACGCAACTCGATAGCACGCTTGAGGTGAAAAGGATCCGTGGTCTCTTTTTCGCCGGGCAGATAAACGGCACGACGGGATACGAAGAAGCCGCGGGACAAGGTACTCTCGCCGGGATCAATGCTGGTCTCTCTGCGACAAAGCGCGATTCTCTTGTACTCGGACGTGAGACATCCTATATCGGCGTGCTCGCAGACGATCTCGTGACCTGCGGTGTCGATGAGCCTTACCGGCTCTTTACTTCCCGATCCGAATTTCGATTGACTGTTCGCCAGGACAACGCGCTCTCAAGGCTTGGTGAGATCGGACTTCGCTTGGGCCTGTTCCGTAATTCAGAGGCGCTCGTCGTAAGCGAGCGGCTGGCGGAATCGGAAAAAATCCACGAGACCGCTGCAATCACAAGCATCAGCCCAGCGTCGGCGAACCCAGTATTGGAACGCGCCGGCACGACACCGATTCGTCATTCCGTTAAAGTCGTTGAGCTCGCGAAACGTCACGGTGTTGCGCTGTCCGATCTCTTCGGCGCAGCCGGAGTCTCTTCAATTTTTTCATCGGAGGGGATGATCTCGGCCGAGCTCGAGACAAAATATTCCGGATACTTCGAGCGGGAGCGGGCTCAGGCCGATCGAATCAAGCTGATGGGAGAATTTCCAATTCCATCGGACCTTCCGTTCGAGGGGATGAACTCGCTTTCATACGAGGCGAGACAGAAGCTCCAGGCGATAAAGCCCCGGACTCTTGCGCAAGCTTCAAGAATTCCTGGCGTAAGCCCAAGCGACATTCAAAATCTTGTTATCGAAATTGAACGGAGAAAGCCGGCGTATGTGCTCTTTTAAAGGACTGCGCTTCGCTCGCTACTAACAGGCTCGTTGCTGTACTCGAGAACAATTACGGCGACCGCGATTATCGCACCGCCGGTGATGATCGAAATAGTCAGAGCCTGATCCAGGAACACGGCACCTAGAGTGGCAGTAAAAAACGGCTCGATCGTCGAAATGATTGACGTTCTTACTGGACCGAGCACCTTCAGTCCGGCGAGCAGCGTCACGAACGCCAGCACTGTTCCAACCAATGCCAGAAAAATGAGCATCGCCCAGCTGTTGATTCCGCCGGGAATGGTGAGTTGGCGAGCGGCGAGGCCGACGACGAAAAACGAGGTGGCGATTCCGCTAATCAGATAGAATGACGACAGCGTCGGTGGGAGTTGTCCCTGTGCCTCGTTGATCATCGGCAGATACAGCGCATAGAGGAATGCTGTACCGAGAGCCATCGTGAAACCGATTGCGTTCGTCGTCCTTTCGGCTGGATTCCCCACCATTACGGCAATTCCAGCCATCGCTATGGCGAGTGCGATGAATCTTTCCCTCGTCAGTCTTTCGCGGCCTCGTGCTGCGGAGATGGCCGCGACCCAGGCAGGGTACGTATAGAAAAGAAAGGCGAGCTCTCCAACTGGCAGATAGTCCAGCGACTTGAATGAAAGGTATGAAATAGCCGCCTGGGCGATTCCTCCGATGGCAACGAGTCTCCATGCTGCCTTACCCCGGGACGCTCGGTGTTGAGTCCGCAGCGTGATCGCAAACAGAATCACGGCTGCAAGAAGGACCCGCCAGAAAACAACGTCTAGAAGTGGCAGGCCCATGCGCATAACGAGGAGTGTCAGCGTGGTCAATGAGCCAAAGCAGCATGCCGATACGACGATGAGTGCCGTAGCACGGAGGATTGGATATCGGCTCATTGTCACGGGAAAATTTATGACTAATGTGTCTCGGCGCCCTTACTGGCCGACACTTCATTGGGACGCCATCTTGGTTCCTGGTTGAGCTCTTCATGGACAGCGCACGCTGAGGTCTCGCTTGACATCATCCACTTTTACAGAAATTCCGGCACTCGATCCGACGGCGCCTGAGGATCCTTCAAAGGACCTTGGCTTTGGATCCGAGGTCGCGCGGGGAAGTCAAAAGCGTCTGTTGAATCGGGATGGCTCGTTCAACGTCATTCGGTTTGGCCTGCGCCCGTTTGCTTCACTGAGCATTTACCATTGGTCTCTCTCCGCCTCGTGGCCGCGTTTTCTCGGAATGCTCGCTGTCGCGTACTTCGCGATTAATACGCTGTTTGCGTTTGGCTATATCCTCTGTGGAGTCGACGCCCTGCAGGGCGAGCTCGTTAATTCGGCGGCGGCAGTGTTCATGCGCGCCTTCTTTTTCAGTGTTCAGACATTTGCAACGATCGGATACGGGCACGTGATCGCCGTCGGCACTGCCTCTAACATCCTTGTCACTCTTGAGGCATTCCTGAACATCGTTGGCGTTGCCCTGTCTACAGGTGTCGTCTTCGCGCGTTTCTCCCGGCCTACTGCGAAGATCATTTATAGTCGCCAGGCAGTGGTAGCGCCGTACAAGGGTATTTCGGCGCTTGAGTTTCGAATTGCAAATGCTCGCACGAGCCAGATCATCGAGCTCGAGGCAAAGGTCATCCTGAGTCGGATCGAAGCTACTGGAGAAGGCCTCGTGAGGAAGTTTCGCGATCTGAACCTGGAGAGAACACGGGTGACATTCTTTCCTTTGAGCTGGACACTCGTGCATCCAATCGATTACAGGAGCCCGTTACTGGGAATGCAGTACGAAGATTTGCTCGAATCGAATACGGAGATTCTGATCCTGCTCACCGGTACCGATGAGACATCATCACAGACGGTGCATTCCAGGTCATCGTATAAAGCAGAGGAAATTGTTTGGAATGCGTCGTTTGCACCGATATTCAAGCGCAGCCACGAGGATGGAATCCTGGGAATGGATGTCGGCCGGATTCATGATATAAACAAGCTGGATTGAGGAAGGGGAAGCTTGTGCAACATTGAGCATCACAGACGTCTTAGGTTACCCATGGGTTCCCTCAAGAAATCCTCAACCAATACAATGATGAAGCGAACTCTCCTATTCTTGGCGGTCTTTGCTAAGCCACTAATGGCGCAGAATGCCGCCACTATCGCGCCATCGGCGCAGATCTCTGTCGCATCGCGTGGCGAGATCAAGGTCAACCCCGACCACGCCACAATTCAGATAAGCGTCCAGACCAAGGCCGCTTCGGCCGCTGCTGCCGCCTCGGAGAACGCCTCTAAGCAGAAAGCGGTCATTGACGCTTTGCACGCGCTTGGGTTAAAGGACTCTGATATTTCCACATCAAATTACAACGTTTATCCGGAGCAGCGGTATGAGCCGAACAAGGAGCCAACCGTTGTTGGATATAACGTCAACAACACTCTTTCCGTGGAAGTGTCTGCGTTGAAGATGGTAGGCCCGGTTATCGATGCGGCCCTGGCTAAGGGAGCCAACATGATCAGCTCCCTCCAGTTCTCCGCGTCAAACACCGAATTAGCTCGACGATCTGCGATCGCCATGGCCATCCAGCGGGCTCGCGCTGATGCTGAAGCCGCAGCCCAAGCGGCCGGCGGTTCATTGGGGGGATTGCTCGAAGTGACAATTGGCGCCTATTACGCCCCTCCTCCGCGTCCGTTCGACATGAAGGTGCGGTCCGCCATGGCCTCTTCCGCTGACCAGACCCCGATTAATCCAGGGGAGCAAACCGTATCCGTAGACATCAGCACCCGGTGGGTTTACGCGGACCGAAGGCTCTGAGCCACCCGCTTTTCACGTGAAACATCGAAGGCCCCCTTTGGTACTGCCAAGCGGGGCCTTCGAGCCATACATTCCCATGACCAATAATCGATCCGGTGGCCGTGGGAAGAGTAATCGCAGTCGCGAATCAAAAGGGTGGGGTAGGGAAGACGACTACGACCGTTAATCTCGCAGCAAGTCTCGCCGCGGCAGAGCAACGCACACTCCTCATAGATGGCGACCCGCAAGGAAATGCCACTAGCGGAGTCGGGATCAAGGGATCCGACGTCGCTTCCACTTTATACG
This sequence comes from Gemmatimonadales bacterium, assembly GCA_038253755.1. Classification (GTDB taxonomy): domain Bacteria; phylum Gemmatimonadota; class Gemmatimonadetes; order Gemmatimonadales; family Gemmatimonadaceae; genus UBA4720. The sequence continues at coordinate 122,396 of JBBSGU010000001.1, forward strand.
AAGTCCTTCTCGGGTCCGCTCGATCCGATGAAGCAGTCATTAGAGGTGTGCACTTCGAGCAACTGGATGTAATTGCAGCAACACCAGATCTCGCTGGCGCCGAACTCGAGCTAATCGATAAGCCCGACAGGGGCACGACCATGAGACGTGGAATCGCGGCTGTCCGCGACGAGTACGACTTCATTCTCATCGATTGCCCGCCGTCACTTGGGCTCATAACACTGAACATGCTTGGTGCCGCCGATTCAGTATTGATCCCTCTGCAGTGCGAGTATTACGCGCTCGAAGGATTGTCCCAACTTCTCAATACCGTCCACAGAATCCAGCATGGCGTAAACGAGGAGCTGAGTATTGCGGGCGTGCTTCTCACCATGTATGACGCCCGTTTGAATCTTTCTCGCCAAGTAGCAGCCGATGCCAGGGAGTACTTCGGCGAGACTGTATTCGAGACGGTCGTCCCAAGAAATGTCAGACTTGCCGAGGCACCAAGTTTCGGCAAACCAATCATTCTTTACGATATCGGATCCGTCGGAGCGAAAGCATATATGCAAGTCGCCAAAGAGTTGATTGCCCGAACACCTTCCGGAATCTCCAATGACTCCTGAGAAATCAACCCGGCGCCTGGGACGAGGCCTCGATGCTCTCTTTTCCACCCCGGCTTCGAATCTGACGCCAGCGGACCAAGGCCCCCTCCGGGATCTCGCTGTTACTAACATCATTAGCAATCCATTTCAGCCCCGAAAGACCTTCAAGCCTCAAGACCTCAAGGAGCTCAAGGAAAGCCTCAAGGCAAACGGTCTACTCCAACCCATAACGGTTCGACCAGCTCCCAAGAAGGGCGGGGCATTCGAGCTAATCGCCGGTGAGCGCAGGTTACGCGCAGCAACGGCACTTGGCTGGGAAAAGATTTCTGCAATAGTTAAGGATCTGAGCGATCAGGAAATTCTCACACTTGCCTTGGTCGAAAATCTCCAGCGGTCAGACCTTAATCCGATCGAGGAAGCCGAAGGATACGGTCAGCTGATCGAGCAATTCGGCCACACGCAACAGTCCGTAGCATCCATGGTCGGGAAGGACCGATCGACCATTGCCAACGTTTTGAGAGTCCTTCACCTGCCACTTGTGGTTCGTCAGCTTTTGCAAGATGGTCAACTCACCGCTGGTCAAGCGCGCCCATTGCTCGCCCTCGAAAACGAAAACGACATCACCGAATTTGCTCGACAGATCGTTGCACATGGGCTGAGCGCTCGGGAAGTTGAACGACGGGTGAGACATACAGGCCCGAAGGAATCTCGCTCCGGAAAGGGTCGCCCAAAAAAAACGGATACCCGGGCGCCAGAAGTAAGAGCCATTGAGCAAACCCTGCGAAAACATTTTCAAACTGACGTTGAGATCAAGATGAACTCGCCCAATAAGGGGTCAATCATAATCGCTTTCTACTCGGCCGAAGATCTCGAAAGGATCACAGAGATCCTAGGGATTTCCAGTAATCCACACTAATCTCCACATATTAGGTAACCTCTTCGCCTGTAACCGTTTAATTGCCTTTAATGCAACCAATAAAGCCCATTTCCACAGCCATTGCCGCTTTTGTCGCAATCTCGATCGGTGCTTGTTCGCCCTCAGCCAAGTCGCCATCAATAGCGCCCGGAAAACCGTTCAAGGTCGCACTTTTGACTCCCGGTCCTATCTCTGACAAGTCATGGAACGGCGGTGCTTACGAAGGATTGATCGCAATTCGTGACAGTCTCGGCGCGCAAGTCAGCCATATCCAGACCAAGACACCGGCAGAGTTCGACGAGAATTTTCGACAGTATGGCACCAAGGGGTTCGATCTTGTATTTGGTCACGGCTTTGAATTTCAGGACGCAGCGCTTCGAGTGGCACCCAGTTACCCATCCACTGTTTACATAACGACGAGTGGAACGAGCGTTGCGAAGAACGTTGGGGGAGTGGATTTCGCATTCGAGGAGGCGTCCTATCTAGCGGGCATGGTAGCTGGACGACTGACCAAGTCAAATATTCTTGGCGTCATCGGGGGAACAGAGCTTCCCCCTGTTCAACGAAGTTTCGAAGCCTATAAGAAAGGGGCGCGCTCAGTTAATACGAGAGTGAAGATCCTCAAGTCGTATCTCGGGAATTGGGACGATGCTAGCGCCGGCAAGGAGCAGGCAATTGCTCAGATATCCAGAGGTGCCGACATAATTTTTCAAAATGCTGACGCTGCGGGCCTTGGCATTTTCCAGGCGGTGAAGGAATCACCAGGCACACTCATCATCGGCTCGAATTCAAATCAGAACTCCATAGCTCCAAACCAGACTCTTGGCAGCGTTGTGATTGACCTGCCGCACGCGTTCTTGCTGATTGCCAGAGAAGTTCAGAAGGGACATTTCACGGGACACGTTTTCTCCCTTGGTTTGCATGATGGCGTAGTCAGATACGTTCCAAATCCCGTACTTCTTCACACCACCCCGCCCTCGGTACAGGCGGAAGTGGACTCGGTTCAAATGGCGATGATCGCCGAATCCTTCACGATCTCTCGCGAGACACCGAAAACGGCGGTCGCAAAGTGATTGAAACTACCGCCCTCGCAGATTATCTGGACACACTGCTCGAGACGGCGCGGATCCCTGATTATCCCGGAGCCGTTAACGGCCTCCAGCTTAGTAACTCTGGCACCATCCGCAAGATTGCTGCTGCGGTGGACTTTTCATCACGCACGGTTGCAGCTGCGATCGATCAACAAGCCAATTTGCTGCTTGTTCACCATGGAATGTTCTGGAGCGGAACACAGCCAATCACGGGGCATAGATATCGGCTGCTTCGCACGCTGATCGAAAATGACATCGCAGTTTACTCATCACATCTTCCCCTCGACTGCCACGGCACATTTGGTAACAATGTGCTACTATCCCGTCAATTGGGCCTCGAGCCCAATGGAACGTTCGCCAGCCACAAGGGAATCCCAATCGGGGTTCGTGGGGCTGCAAAAATCGGGACAGAGGAATTGGCGGAGCGCTCGCGTCAGTTCGCTGCCCGCGAAGGCGGCACAGCTGTTGTCACAGCTTTCGACCCCGACGCAATTACAGCTTCATGGGCAATCTGTACCGGCTCCGGAGCTTCAGCCGAAACCCTTCAGGAAGCGTTGAGCATCAATGTGGATACACTAATAGTGGGTGACGGGCCACACTGGACGGCTGTGGAGGCGAACGAGCTCGGAATCACGATCATCTATGCGGGGCATTACGCAACTGAAACGTTGGGCGTCAGAGCGCTGGCCGAACATCTCTCGCAACACTTTCATCTCGACTGGACTCCGATACACGCGCCGACCGGACTTTGACAACCGAGCTCTCGCCTATGGCGAGCCTCGGCCTCGCATTGCACGGGGTAAGAAAGAGCTTCGACAAAGTAGTCGCACTCGACGGTGCATCGCTTGCCGTCCGCCACGGATCCATCCATGCCCTGCTTGGTGAGAACGGAGCCGGTAAGACAACCTTGATGCGGATTGCGTTCGGCATGATCAGGCCGGACTCAGGTACGATTCGCATCAACGACCGTCTCGTGTCTTTCTCATCTCCGGCAGACGCGATTGCTGCAGGAATCGGAATGGTTCATCAACAGTTCGCTCTCATTCCGGAGATGACGATCGGCGAAAACGTCGCGCTTGGCGGGAATGGTCGATACGACAATCAGCAAACGGTTAAACGCTTAGCCTATCTGGCCGAAAAGATGGGTATGAGGATAAATCCGCTCTCGAAGGTGAAGGAACTGTCTGCATCGGAGCGTCAAAAAGTCGAGATCATCCGCACATTTGCCCACGATGCAACTACGCTGATACTCGACGAGCCGACTGCGGTGCTTACACCTCGTGATATTGGCGATCTGTTCGGCCAGCTAAGAGCATTCGCGACGAATGGCGGCTGCGTTGTACTGATCACTCACAAGCTGCACGATGCGCTCGAGCATGCAGATGAAGTGACTGTTTTACGAAAGGGCCGTGCGGTATTAAATGCGTTAACAAGAGACGTCACACAATCGACTCTTGCGAATGCCATGCTCGGACAAATACAGATCGGCACAACGCCACTTAGCCGCCCGAAGCCTTCTCCATCGATTAACGTCCTCCAGTTAAGGAACGTTTTACTTCGAGATCGTCGTGGTATCGGGCAGTCGAATCGCGTGTCAATAGATATCAGGCGAGGTGAAATCGTGGGAGTCGCGGCACTCGAAGGCGCGGCACGAAGTCTTTTGCGACTGATGGCCGGCCGTATTGAACCGACACCCGGTGATATCGTCCGACCAGCTTCAATTGGCTTCGTACCCGAGGACCGGGAGCAGGAAGCGGTGATTTCTGATTTTACCCTGACGGAGAATTTTGCTCTTCGCAATTCCGCACGGCGGTCAGGTCGCATCGATTGGTCGAACTTTCGCCACCGAACGGAGGAAATTATAGAAGAGTACGACGTGCGCACGCCTGGTCCAAATGTGCGCATGAGCGGTCTGTCCGGAGGCAATCAACAGAAATTCGTTCTCGGTCGTGAGCTCGCTTACAATCCGGATCTTCTGATATTAGAGAATCCAACTCAGGGTCTCGACGTTAACGCCGCCGCTGTCATTCACGAGAAACTTCGCTCGGTAAGTCTCCTTGGAACGGCGGTTGTGTACTACTCGAGCGACCTGGATGAGCTTGCTGCTCTGTCGGATCGTGTCATTGTCGTGACAGATGGCGCTATCGTGGAGACCAGACCGGACCGTACGATCATCGGTCAGTCACTTCTAGCCACGATACGAACATGACGGCAGAGGGCGCGCTTGTAGCGGATGCGCTGGTGAGAGCAGTTCCGTTGATACTCACTGGTCTGGCTGTTGGCCTTTCGTTCAGGGCCGGTGTGTTCAATCTCGGAGCGGAGGGCCAGCTCCTGGTAGGTGCAGCTGCGTCCGCTGCAGTGAGTATCAGATTATCGACGTTTGCGGGATTTCTTGTACTTCCAATTGCGCTCATTGCAGGTGCCGCCGCTGGTGCATTCTGGGCTGCTATCGCCGCGGAGCTGAAGCGACGATTTCACGTTCTTGAAATCATAAGCACCATCATGCTCAACTTCATTGCAATTCATCTCGTTTCGTTCCTCGTCCGTGGACCACTGCAGGAGCCGACACACATCTACCCGCAGACGGTGACACTGGCGCATCCGGCTCGCCTTCCTCTCATCATTGCAAATACTCGTCTGCACGCCGGATTCATCATTGCAATTGCTCTGGCCTTTTCGCTCGCGTGGATCATCAGGCGAACCGAAGTGGGGTTTCGTATTCGCGCCATTGGAGCGAGTCCGATGGCTGCCGAAAGCGCAGCGATGATCGATGTGAATCGACTGTCGTGGGTGGTCTTTTGTTACAGCGGAGCAATTGCCGGCCTGGCTGGCGCTATCGAAGTCAACGGAGTCACATTCGCACTCTATGAAAATATCTCACCTGGCTATGGCTACACTGCTATTGCTGTTGCTCTGATAGCTGGGCTTAATCCACTTGGAATCGTTGCATCGGGGATTTTTTTCGGTGTCCTGGAAACCTCCGCTTCAGCGTTTCAACGTGACTTTGCAATTCCTTCCTCTATCGCAGGAATGATAGAAGCGTCTCTCATCCTTGCGTCGCTTGTATTCGCAGCGGCCCAGAAGCGTTACACGTTGTTTGTCCGACGGGAAAAACCAGCGTGAGTGCAATTGAGGCTTTTCTCGAAGGGACGATACGGACAGCCACCCCACTGGCCCTGGCCGCGCTTGGCGAGACAGTGACCGAGCGAGCGGGGATCATCAACATCGGACTCGAGGGCGCCATAATCGTGGGGGCGTTCGGAGCATTTGTCTCCACTGGTGTCGGCGGAGTCTGGCTTGGTCTGGCAGGCGCCGGTGCCTCTGGTGCGCTGATCTCAGCCGTCTTCGCATTCTTTGTCGTACGCTTGCGCGCCGATCAGATCATCAGCGGGACAGCAATCAGTCTGTTCAGTCTCGGACTCACCGCAACATTGTATCGACAGATGTACGGTGCAACGGGCGCTGCCCTCAGCATTCCAACGATGATCGCTGCATCAGTGCCCGTTCTGTCTTCAATCCCTCTCATTGGGAGAGCGTTGTTCGATCAGCCACCGATTACGTATTTGCTCTACCTGCTTGCTCCATCGATCTGGTGGTGGATGTACCGCACTCACAGCGGACTTGCATTGAGGGCGATCGGAGAAGATCCGCGCGCTGCTGCGGCGGCGGGCGTCGGCGTGCCGAGAACACAATTGCTCGCTGTGCTTTTCGGCGGGTGTCTCGGCGGAATTGCAGGGGGTGTTCTAGTTGTTGCGCAATCCGGATCCTTTGCCGAAGGGATGTCGGCAGGACGCGGGTTTATTGCAATCGCAGTTGTTGTATTGGGGCGCTGGCATCCACTTGGGGTAATTGCAGCTGCATTGACTTTTGCTGCAGTGAGCGCGCTTCAATACCTCTTTCAGGCTATGGGCTGGGCAATTCCGTATCAAGCTTTTCTTGCCCTTCCATATGTTCTGACGCTGCTGGGTCTAACCGGTATTACTGGCCGAGCTGTTCCGCCGGGTTCACTGGGGAAGTGGCCGACAATGTGACTTCCTGGAAAGCTCAGCAGCCGGTATAGGCACTCCGCCAGCTGATTTTCCAATTGTGAGGAGCAACTCGTTCGAGAAGCGCGATTTGTCCCCCCTCGTCGTATTCGAACGAAAGAAGGATTGCCGCCTGTTTGGTCCGCACGAACCTCACGGCGGCGAGAACAGCATTTGTTCGGATTGCGTCTTCAGATCCAGCCGACCGATTTTGGAACGAGAGAATGTATTTCCCGGTTTTTCCAATTCTCTCCGCAACGAGAAGCAGGTGCTCTTCCCGGGGATTTGCTTCTTCATTGATCTTCCTCACAATGCTGCCAATCAGCACGAGCGTGTCACCAATAGAAAGCTGATATGCCTTTCGCACTGTAAACGGCAAGCCCTGAAAGGCTGGATCACCACTTGTTATGATCGCTTCCGATGCCAGTCTGGCCAGCTCTATCACGCTGCTTGACGAGTCACTGGAACCCAATTCTTCGATTGGATGGATCAGGATTGCAGTTGCCTTCCCAGCCGCTAGACCGACCTTCCAGTCTTTCGCCGGCTTCGACGTAAGCCTGACGCTTGACCAAATCAGACATCCTTCTGCAGGCTGTTGTTGTGAGTTAACGGCCAGGGTCGACGTTCCTGAAAGTCCGTGTGTGTTGAATAGATCAACAGGGGTGTTTGCAAACCGAGTTGCATCCCTTGTGATCGTCTTTGCGAGACTGCTGTCCGTTTCTTCCGGAAGGACCAGTGCCGCATCGATAATGTCATCCGCGACTGATAATACGACGAATGGACCTGCCGTGGGAACGTCCCATCCGGTGTTGCGCGCGAGCATATGCGGCACGATAGCTGTCGAGGCGGAGTCGAAGGAAGGTGTGCTCGCTTTTCGTGGAGCATCCTTCGCGCACGCGGTCGTGACAATAGCAAGTCCGGCGAAGCCAATCATGATGAAGCGACTTGTAACCATGCGTGATAATTTGTAGCATCTCAGGGCATTGCGTCGAGCCGAAACGCAATTGAACGCAATAATCGACACCGCCGAGAAGTGTAGCACCTCACCCAAAAGGTCCGATGACACACCCATCTCACAGACCGCCGGTGGTTACTGCGTCAGGAGGAATCGTCGCACAACGCGCCCCCGCGCTCGAACGCTGGAGCTGGGCGCTCTACGATTTTTCCAACACGATTTTCTCCATGAACATCGCGACTCTCTTTTTCGCGGTATGGCTCGTCGACGACCTGCACGGCACTAACACAATGGTCGCAATCGGGAATGGGGTCTCATCGGCGCTGGTGGCGCTCTCCATTCCGTTGTTCGGAGCAATCTCGGACGCTAGCCAAAGAAGAAAGCCATGGGTTGTCTGGTTTACCCTGGCGGCTGTTGCAGCGACGATTTTCATGGGAGTGGTCGGCCAATTCCGCGTGCCTCTCATTGGTGAGGCAGTTCTCGATCCCGCCGTAGCTACCTACACCCTTCACGGCGCCGCCGCCGCTGCCATCATCACTTCGTTCATCATCGCGAACTACGCGTATCAGGGAGCGCAGCCCTTTTACAACGCCATGATGTTCGAGCTGGCCCCGCCGGTCGAACAGGGACGACTGTCGGGACTCGGAACCGCTCTTGGATACGTTGGGTCGATCGTCGGCGTGTTGCTGGTCACTCCTTTTTTCAATGGGAAGGTTCCGATAGCTGGAGCGTTACCAGATGGGTTCTTAAATGCGCTACGCACGATATTCCCGTTTACCAGTCACGCCGGCAGGGTCTCCACTTTCGCCCCGACAGGAATTCTTTTCCTTCTTTTTTCACTTCCGCTCTTCTTCTTTTGCAAGGACCACAACGCAAAGGCAGTTACGGGAGGAATTCCGTGGCGGAAGGGATTTAAGGATCTTGCCAACACCGTTCGCGATGCAAGGAAATATCCCGGGACAATCCGCTTCATCCTCGCTTCTTTTCTATACCAGGATGCCATCGGAACCATTGTCGCCAATATGGCACTGTATGCAGTCAAGGCGATGGGCTTCAAGAAGGGGCTAGAGACCACTTTGTTTGTCGCTCTTACAGTCCCTGCCGTCATCGGGAGTTATGCGATCGGTAAATTGGTCGATCGCGTTGGCCCCAAGAAGAGCCTGATGTTAACGATAATGTGCTGGGTTGTCCTGCTGATTGCGATGATTTTCGTGCCCAATCAGATGTCCTTCTGGATCGTGGGCGCGGCGATTGGTTTGATCTTCGGCGGTGTTCCCACTGCCGAGCGCCCGATGCTGATGACACTCGTCCCCGATGTCGAGGCGGGAAGGTTTTTCAGCCTCATGGTGTTGTCGTCACGGGCCGCGGCGATTGTCGGTCCCTTCATATGGGCTCTCACGGTGGACGGACTTCTTCCATCGTACGGGACGGGATTCGCCTACAGAGCAGGGGTCGTCACGGTTGCGATAGGAATGCTTGGCTCGCTCGCAATACTGTGGGCCGTTCCAGACCGGTGGCAGCGTTCGTCTCCGGCCTGAGCACACACGATCGTGTTATACGCGCTGTTTCGATGGTTTACAGGAATCGCTCTTCACTGGTTCTATTCGAATATCGAGGTAGTAGGCAGGGAACGCGTTCCGGCTAAAGGGCCTGTCCTGCTCGCTGCCAGCCATCACAACGCGCTTGTAGACTGCCTGATCGCCGGCTGGATCATACCCCGCAGGCTGACGATTACCGCAAAGGCGACGCTGATGGACAACGCACTTCTTGCATGGCTGCTCCCGGCCGTTGGAGTCGTGCCATTGAAACGCGCCTCCGATGAACGGGCTGCAGGATCGAACGGTAACGTCAGCACAGGGAGAAATACCGACGCGTTCAAGAGTCTTTTGAATGCACTCAAGGACGGTCGTATGGTGTTGATATTCCCGGAAGGGAAGAGTCACAGCGAACCGGCTTTGGCTCCGTTGAAAACTGGAATTGCTCGAATCGCGTTGGAGGCACGTGATGTTCGCAGAATTTCCGGACTTCAGATCAACCCACTCGGATTGAGTTTTGAAGACAAGGCTAATCCTGGAACTGCTGTGCTGGTGGAGTTCGGCGATCCGATACTAATGGATGAGATTGGCCCGATCGACGTACCCGCACTCACTCAGTTGCTTGAAGCCAGGCTTGCTGCGGTCTCGTTGAAACACCCGCAGGCTTCGGCTAACCGCGATCTGATAAAACGAAAAGGCTCAATTCGTCCGCTTGCGTCACCGTTGGCGGCCTGGGGTGAGCTGACTCACCGCTACATCATAAACATTGCGCGGGACCTTGCTGTCGCACGAAGCAGGAATCCAGACGATCCCGCAATGCTGACGATCGTTTTCGCGCTTGTGTTGATTCTTCTCTCCTATGCGGTGCAGTTCGCGATTGTCACTGCCCTGCTCAATATGTGGTGGGCTTCGCTTTACACAGCAAGCCTTGCGCTGGGTGCCTACTGGGCGGCGTACAGAAGCCATCGCATGAATTGACACTTGGGCCAGTATCTATTTGGTCTCGAGCCAATTGGTGCCTGTTCCCAGATCGACTACGAGTGGAACGCTTAGTTGTGCCGCCCCTTCCATTTCTTTCTTCACCACAATCTGGATTGACGCAAGCTCATCAGGCGGCACTTCGAACACGAGCTCATCGTGAACCTGTAGCAACATTTTCGTCTCGAAATAGCCATCAGCCAGCACCTTGTCGATGCGAATCATCGCGATTTTGATGAGGTCAGCCGCAGAGCCTTGGATTGGAGAATTGGCTGCCGTCCGTTCGCCGAATGCACGAATGTTAAAATTCTTTTCCCGCAGCTCTGGTATATACCGCCGTCGGTTAAAAATCGTCTGCACATATCCGTGTTGCCGAGCGAATTCGACCATGGAATCGAGATACTCACGAATCCCACGGAAGCGCTCGAAGTACAATCGAATGAATCCCTTTGCTTCGGAATGTTCGATTTTAAGCTGTCTGGATAGGGCGTGTGCACCTTGGCCGTAAATCGTTGCAAAATTGATCGTCTTCGCACGGCCACGCATTTCTGATGTAACACTTTCCAGCGGGACATCGAAGATGATTGAAGCCGTTTGACGGTGAATGTCCCCACCCGCCTTGAATGCCTCCACGAAAGCAGGATCACCTGACAGATGGGCTAGAAGTCTCAGCTCAATCTGGGAATAGTCGGCACCAAGGAGGGTCCAGCCGGAACGTGGAATGAATCCCTTGCGTATAGCACGCCCCAACTCTCGACGGATAGGAATATTCTGGAGGTTGGGATCACTCGATGACAAGCGGCCCGTCGCCGCGACAGTCTGGTTGAACGAAGTGTGCAGCCTTCCTGATTCCGGGTTTACCATCTGTGGCAACGCGTCGAGATAGGTGCTCTCGAGTTTGGCAAGCTCCCGGTATTCCATCAATAGTGTTGGCAGTGTGTGTCCGGCATCTGCTAACTCCTGGAGCACGCTCGCGTCAGTTGATGGCCCGGTGCTCGTCTTCTTGAGGACGGGAAGGCCAAGCCGGTTAAACAGGACATCGCGAAGCTGCGGGTTGGAGTTGATGTTGAATTCCAGCCCCGCGGACGTATAGATCTGTTTTTCAACTGCCTCTCTCTCCCTTCTGAACCGCTCCTTCAATGAATGAAACCATGGGATGTCGATCGCAATCCCGGTCGATTCTATATTCGCCAGCACGTGCACGAGCGGAATCTCGATGTCAGAGAGAAGAGACTTCACTCCCGACGTTTCGAGTTGGGGCTCGAACACACTTCTAAGCCGCAGTGCCATATCCGACTCTTCGCACGAATAGTTTCGCGCTGCTTCGACCGGACTCTCGTTGAACGAGACGAGAGATTTGCCCTTTCCGCAGACGTCGGCGTACGGCGTCATGGTGTAGTCCAAGAACTCGGTAGCAAGTACATCGAGTCCATGTGACCTGCGTCCGGGGTCAAGAACATAGCTGGCCAGCATGGTATCGAAGTCCAACCCTTCCAGCCTCACTCCAGCTCGCCGCAGTACAAGAACATCGTGCTTCGAATTGTGAGCTGTCTTTCGAACTTGAGCATCTTCAAGCAAGTCTCGAAATGGCTTCATCGCGGGCGTATCCAGCCCAGGAAGGTTTCTGACAACCTGTTGCCGAATCCGCGGAGCCGCCTCATCACCCCCACTAACCAGTCCACGGTCTTCTGGGGCGTCGGTTGGCGATCGGTCTCCTGCCCCGTCGATCATCAACTCACCCTGAAGCTCACCCTGCATCCGATGCTTGAAAGGCAGGTAGTACGCTTCGCCTGGAGCCAAGGCCACACTTATCGATACCAGAGCCGCCCGAATTGGGTCTGCCTTCGAAACACTTCCGGGAAGAACTACGGTTTCCGTATCCAGGGCGATCATACCTGCTTTTCGAGCCCGCTCTATGAGGACGCCGAGTCCTTCAACGGTATCAATTGTCGTGTACGACACTGCCCGTCGCTCGGCCACAAAAATCGGCGCGGCGGCAGCCGCACCGCTGGCAGTGTTCGGGAGATTTTTCACAAGGGAGTGGAACTCGAGCTCGACGTACAGCTCCCGAAGACGCGCTATATCGGGATCATGAACGCGCATCGAGTCGGAGTCAAACTCAACAGATAGATTTTCGCGAATTGTTACTAATTCTTTCGATAAACGCGCATTGTCTGCGTACTGCAGGAGGGCTTCGCGGGGTCGTTTCTTCGTGATCTCAGGAGCGTGTGCGAGAATCGACTCGAGATCACCGTATTGCGACACGAGCTCGCAGGCAGTCTTGTCGCCGATGCCCTTCACTCCGGGCACATTGTCCGAGGAATCACCAACTAGCGCGAGATAGTCAACGACATGATTAGGCGGGACGCCGAGACGCTCGCTCGCATTTTCGACGCTGACCCAGTGCTCTTCGACACCCGCCGGACCGCCGCGTCCAGGGTTCAGGAGCCAGACGCCGGGTTTTACGAGCTGCTGGAAATCCTTGTCGCCCGAGACGACAACAACATTGAGCTTCTGCTCGAGCCCTTTTTGAACAAGCGTCCCAATTACATCATCGGCCTCAAATCCAGCGAGAGATATTATCGGAATCTGATACACATCGAGGAGCTCGCATATCCGCTTCATTCCGCGATCGAAGTCCGCTTGCAGCTCCTCCGTTAACTTTTCTCTCGTCGCCTTATACGCCGGGTAGGATTCGTGCCTGAACGACCGCCCTGAATCGTGGACCCATGCGAGGTAGTCGGGTTTATGTGTCTGGAGTAGTCGCTGAAGAAAGCTGGAGACTCCCCAGACAGCCGAAGTGTTCTCTCCCTTGCTGGTAGTTAAGGGTCGGGAGATGAGGGCATAGAACGCTCGATAGATGAGTGCGTATCCATCGACAAGAAACAGGCGAGGAGATTCGGGAAGCTGCATCACTCAATATAAAACGCCCCTGCGACGAGTCTTCGGCCCAGGGGCGTAATGCCTCGAGTGCTGGATTCATACGTCAGGCCATCGCCACGGCGGGGACATTAGCGGCATGGAGACCCTTGTTACCCGTTTCTGTCGAACTCAAGCTGTTGACTTTCTGTGAGCGTTTGGAACCAATCCATTCCGGATCGCTGAAAACTGAACAAATACATCCTTTCCACCGTTCTGCTCAATGAAGCCATACCCCCTTGGCATCATTAAACCACTTCACTTTTCCTCTGGCCATTGGGACTGGCCTCCCGGCGTAATTGCTCAGGTGCGCGCCTACATAGAATCGACCCCCATTTTGTCAGGTCGATAATAAAAGCGGGAACGTCGGTGATTCAGTGAACTAACAGACGTGCATTTACGTTGGAGAACTCTGTCTCGCTAATCGGCGTCAGACGCCATCTCCCCGTTCCGCTTTCATCATAGAAAATCAGGCGAAGCCGATACTGCTGATAGTCCCAATACTGGAGTTTGCCGCGTTGAGACACTGACATTCCTGAGAATGAGCCATTCGTATTCTGTTCGTACAGCTGGTCGGGCTCGCCAAGTACGACGTAAACTTTTGCGCGATCAGAGAGAAAACCCGAGCGACCCCCGGCATCGTCGCGAAAACGAACCGCGGCCTGCTGAAGACGCGCAAAATAGGTCTGCAGTCCCTCGTGTTCCGGCGTCGCTGGTGCCGGGTCGCTTGCCTTAAGGAATGCAGCCCAAGCTGCTCCTCTCTGGTCTACCGGGGTGTCTCGCAACGCCTTTAGCCTCTCCGGAGCAACGTAGTAGCGAAGCTGGTTCATGAGCTCTTCGTAGGACAATAGAGGGATCTCATTTCCAAAACTCACGAACACGGGGGTTCTTACAGTATCGGTTGCGTCAGACCGGGTGAATGTCACATTGGCCACTCCGATCCCAACACGTGATATCGGAATATTTACAGCCCTGCTGAGCAAAGCCCCCTTCCGCTCGAGAACTGTGGTATCCCGCCAGGTTACCATACCGCGATCATTTTGAACCACGTACGATACACGCAGCCGCGATTGCTGGCCGTAGGCCTCGAGATAAACCGACACCGTGCTGTCCTGCCCGAAAACCGCACTGGAACGTGGACTGGCAAGGATCTTCGGAACCGAATCAAGAATGGAACGCTGGGTTGCTTCATATACCAGAACAGGTGTAGACAGACGTCCTGCCTTCATGCCTGGTACAGTGATGGCTCCCTCCTGCGTCGCACTTCGATTACTGGCAGCATCCCTCACCAAGAACGAAATCGTGTAATCTCCGGGAGGTACCCGGAAGTAGTTCTGGAAGATGACGCTCTCATCGGTTCGGTTCACTTCCTTGAAGGTCGCAACCCGAACGATTTCCAGCGCATCAACCGTTTTGATCTCGTCTGTACCCTGGCTCAATTTGAGTCGGATTTCATAAGGCGCCCTGTATGTGTCCCCATCCCTCACGAAGCTCAAAACACGGTTTGGGATAGATACACTGGCAAGGACGAGAGTGGTGTCGGGGCTGGCACTGGCGAAATACGCAATTTTTCCGACGTACGACAGTGGAGAGCCGGTCGCGATCAAACCCATTTGATTGTAAACCGAGCTGGGATCCCGGCCCGCCTCGACATTGCCCGCGGCAGGGACAGGAAGCCCGCCTGAAGTTGCAGGTCCCGGCTGGGAAGTACGGCAGCTGGCCAGAACGACTGATCCAAGACACAGGCGAACAACAGAAAGACCGACTTTAAAGACTCGCATTATTGTTGTTACCCTATCCACGTAAATCGGTTTCTATTACCTTCGCCGCGTGTCTCATCAGAGCTTGATCGGGTCAAAGATAGCCGGGTACACCCTGCAGAGTGAGGTCGGCGAAGGCGGCACTTCGGCCGTTTACAAGGCTGTCCATTCAAGTAACGGCACTGTCGCCCTGAAGGTCCTTCGCGAAAAGCTACGCCATGACCGTACCGCTGTCGCGCGTTTTGTGCGCGAGGCACAATACGGAACAAGAGTCCAGCATCCCAACGTGGTGCGAACAATCGAGATCGGAGAGTCAAACACAGGAATACACTTCCTGGCCATTGAGTGGGCCGCCGGAGAGCTCCTGGAAAGGTACGCGAAACAACATGCACCGCTTCCTCCCGAAGAAACGGCAGTCATCATTTCCCAGATTGGCGCAGCTGTACAGGCCGCACATTCGGCAAAGATCGTCCACCGCGACCTGAAGCCGGAGAACGTCATGTACGATCCCGAGACACGACAGGTAAAACTGCTCGACTTCGGAATTGCCACGGACGTGCAGGCTCCCGCTGATGAGCGCCTGACACGAGCTGGTTTTTTTGTCGGATCACTGATGTACATTGCACCGGAAGCGCTTTCCGGCGAGATCGTTACACCAGCGGCAGACCAGTACAGCCTTGCGACAATCGCCTACTACCTGCTGACTCGAGCCCTTCCTTACACGGCCAAGGCGCCACGGGAAATGTTCACCCAGCTTCTCACTCTTCCTCCTGTTCCCCTAAATGCAGCCCGTGAGCGTTTAAAGTTCAGCGCAGGTGTCGAACAGGTTGTGATGAAAGCGCTGTCGAAGGATCCGGTGAACCGGTACCCGGATGTCCTTTCGTTTGTGACTGCTTTTCAGCAAGCGGTTTTGGCTGGCGACAAGAAGGTCGAGCCGGAAGCAACGCAGCCAGATGACGCTGGCGTGTTATCCCGAATGCGTGGAATGTTTCGCCGCAGTCCCTGAGTTCACGTTATTTGATGGAAGCCAGAGCGTGAAGGTAGAGCCCTTCCCTGGTGCACTGGCTAACAGAAGATCACCACCCAGTAGACGGCTCAGCCGGCGCGAGATCGCCAACCCAAGACCCGTTCCACGATTTGGAGAGTCTGCGCGAGGCCCTGAATCCACTTGCTCGAATTCCTCGAAGACTCGTTCCTGGTCGAATGAAGAAATCCCGATTCCGGAATCAATCACCTGGATCGAGACCCACTGAGCTGTGTTGTCTCCCTGCGCAATCAGAATTACAGGTAGCCCCTCTTTGACAGCATCGTCCTGAGAGACCAACCTGGATTTCATGACAATGGATCCGGCGTCTGTGTACTTAATCGCATTTCCAAGAAGGTTCACGAGAATCTGACGAAGGTGAGTGGGATCCGTTCTTATTCGGGGAAGTGCACTGCCCATCACGAGAGAGAGATTCAAGTTCTTTTCGTTGACGAGTGATTCCACTTCACTTGCAACATCAAGAATAAACGGTCTTACATCCAGCGTCTCCGCGTGTACGTCTAGTCGGCCTGCTGCCATTTTCGCCAGGTCGAGAATCTGATCGACGAGATGTCGGAGATGATTTGCCGATGCTTCGATCCGCTCAACGGGTTTAACCTGTCGCGGGCTTAACTCTCCATACACGCCCTCTCGCAACAGATCGACAAACCCGACGATTGCATTTAACGGAGTTCTCAGCTCATGTGAAACGTTCGCGAGAAAGTCGTTTTTCATCCGGTTCGCACGGAGAAGTTCTGACGATAGCCGTTCGAGCTCCCTTGATCTTTCAACTAGCCGAGCTGCCTGTCGGCGCTCATGTTGGAGAACGAGAGCAAGGCCAATTACAACGGCCCCAACAATCAGATAGACAAGCTGCATTTACTTCCAGGTCATTCTTCGTTCCGGTGAGTTGAGTTTTCCGTACACCCACGCCAATACAGAGAGTCTGCACATCGATGACCAGACTACAGCAGCTACAACAGCTTCTGATTCAACGATCAGTAAGAAGAGGGGATTTTATCCTTGCCTCTGGCAGAACGTCCAGCGTGTATGTCGATGCCAGACTGACAACGATGAGTCCTGAAGGAATGAACATTATCGGACCGTTGTCACTTCACGCTATGGAAAAGAGGGGCTGGATTCCGGACTCTGTCGGAGGTCTGACGCTGGGCGCTGACCCCGTAGCCTTCGCGATCAGTTACGCTTCTGCGGCCAGAACACGAACTTTACGCGCTTTCACCGTGCGGAAGGAACCAAAGACTCACGGAATGGGAAATCTCATCGAAGGTCCATTCCGTTCAGATGACAGGGTAGTTGTAATCGAAGATGTAATTACGACCGGAAAATCCGCGCTCCAGGCAATCGATGTGATTGGTCGCACTGGAGCTCAGATCCTTGGAGTCCTTGCAGTAGTAAACCGGGATGAGGGAGGGATAGAAGCGATCAGCGCGCGGGGTTTCGAGACTCTGGCACTTACGTCGATTCATGACTTAGCGTCGTAGTTTTTTCTTCTGGTAATTTACTTCGCGAGTAATCCATCCCGGAGCTGTTGCTGCAGGATGGAATTCGCGAAGGATCGCCGCGTATGGAGTGACCAGCTCCCTTCGAAAGTGCTGTAGCATTCCAGCTCCGTCATAGCCTTGCCGAAACACGACCGGTGAGACGCCCATGACCGTTCTGACATGCCTGCCGAAGCTCTGCGGCGAAGAGTAATCCAGGTAGTTGGCAACACTCGCCACAGAGAGTCCTGGATTTTCAAAGAGTTTCGCAGCTCTGATCAAACGTGCCAAGGATAAATACCGCTTCGGCGGAGGTAGTTTAGCCCGAAAGAACCGACTCATCAGGGTGCTAGGCAAAATGTTCAGATGCTTCGAAAGCTGCCGGATTGTATGTATTTGCGGCGAATGATTGAATAGCAACTCAAAGAACCGCCAGCAGTCTGGTGCTGCGCCAACGAGATCAGAACTGAGTTGACCAAGCGCAATGCGCTGAAGATCGCTCGATTTTTCAGCGGCCAGAATTTCTCGGAGAGTTTGCCAACCCGACGGTTGACGTGCGTCGATAAGAATCCGTACCCCAAGTTGCCCGAGTGACAGAAGATTCTGCGGAGTTGACTGCTGCGTCTCCATGAGAAGAGCCATTGCGGGAACTCGTGGAAATTCTCGCACCATGGCCGCCATTCTTGCACTACTCTGAAGTCCATAGCGCGCAATCGAAATCAGTACAGCGCCTGACTTCCGTCCACGAAGATCAGCCAAGACTTCATCGAGAGACTCTCGATGAAGGGTGGAATAGAGTCCTTCCCCAGCGGCGTCGACGCGTATACGCTCGCCTGGGGTAAGGATGGTTGACATCGGCATCAGCTTGGAATCGCCTTTAGCCTGGTTCGACATTGGCTTGCTCCGCAGGTGAATGGTGTTTAACGACAACAGGCAGTATAAACCCCCTGCGTCAGCCCTCCGTCAGCATTGGGTTTAGAGGGGGTTGGCTGGCAGAGGGAAACAGTCACGGACATATATTTAAGCAGGGCGTTAGTTGGACGGTCGCGGATTTTGTATCTTCTTGATACTTAATACGAGGAAAGTCCGGGCTCCGTGGGAAGGCTGCCAGGTAATTCCTGGGGATGGTGAGAAAATCGCCATTACGGAAAGTGCAACAGAAAGCAAACCGCCCCGTGAGGGGTAAGGGTGAAAGGGTAGGGTAAGAGCCTACCGCGTTCGTGGTAACATGGACGGCATGGCAAACCCCAGCTGGAGCAAGGCCAAGTATGCGGCGAGAGAGCCCACCTCGACAAAAACGCCGCGGGTCGGCTGCTAGAGGACACGAGCAATCGTGGCCCCAGAGAAATGACCGTCACGGTGAGTAACCGTACAGAACCCGGCTTATAGACTGACGCTTAATGTTTGATCAGCCCTTTACGAAGCAATTCGTAAAGGGCTGATTTATTCTGCCTTCTCTGTCCCAGCCAACATCATCATGACAAGACAAGTTTTGTTCAATCTATTAGGCCTTGGTTGTATTTTCGGCTGTGTTTCAGCCTCCGGAAATGCACCGTCTCCTTCTCCGGCACCAGAGACATCTTCAGAACCTGCGGTTCCATCCGCAAATGACACTAAAGTTAGAAACGGGATATGGCGAATTACACCAACGCAGCAAACTGAGACCTATCGATCGATTGTTAAGACCACAGTTACAGAGCAAAACAATCTGGAAAACCGGGAAATTGGTTTCACAACAGTTGTTGACTATTCCCTAAAACTTCTCCGTTTTCCAGACGTCATCGAAGTTTCAGGAAGTGTCTCGGCTTTTCAGATCAAGGTTAATCAACCCGGTAACGCATTAATACCAATTTCATTCGCTATTCCCCTACCTTTCGAAGGAAAAATTTCGGACCATACGATCTCGCTTCGTTCATCTCTACAAACTCACTCCGGCATTTCGTGCAGTGACTCAACCCAGACAGTTCTGTCAACAATCAACAAGGATTTAATCGTTGTTCCACAAGAGCTTACGGCAACATGGCAGGATAGTACGTCAAGTTCGGTTTGCAGCGGTTCGTTCCCGATTATCGTCTCACTGATCCGCACTTACAGAATCGTAGGTGAGATCGTTGTTAACAGTACTCCAACTTTGAAGCTCGAGAGAACCGAGAAGATCCTCACTTCAGGAGAGGGTTCTCAAGGACAGCATCAAATAACTATCTGGGGAATCGGCACTGGAAAAGCCGACCTTTCCATCGACCGTGTAAGTGGTCTTCTGCTTAACCTGACAGGAACCAACCAAGTTGAACTCTCCATCAAGAGTTCTGGAAGAATTCAGACTTTCATTCAGACGTCAGAAGAAAACGTAAGCAGACAACTTCTCGACAATTAATCGACAAGTCGAAGTGGCATCACCAAGCAAAGGTAGGATGCAGAATCTGTCCATCCTTCAGGTTCGATTGTTGCAGCTCTTTCAGGGGCTTTCAACGTAATTCGAACGTCATCTGTTGGCATATACCGCAAAATTTCAAGCAAATAGCTGGCATTAAATCCGATATCAAGCTGATCTCCACTGAACCGGAGAGGCAGTTCATCCTGGGCTTCGCCGAGGTCAGGAGTCTGTACGCTGAATTTCAACATTCCAGCGTTGAACGACAATCTGATTCGATGAGTTTGATCAGACGCCACGACAGACATCCTCTTCAATGCACTTATCAGTAAAGCTTTGTCAGCAATTGCAACACGATCATTATCCTTGGGGATAACCTGTTCATAGTTGGGATAGGGACCTTCAATTAATCGTGTATAGACAGCCGTAAACGGTGATCTAAAACCGATATGGTTTTCCCCACGGCCAATTTCTAGGTCCTCTTCGGCAGGAAACAGACGACGAACCTGCTCCAAAGCCTTTGGAGGTACGATAAAATCATTTGAAGGCGCTGAATCTGAGGCAACCGGAACATTCATCTTAGCCAGACGATGTCCATTGGTTGCAACCATGCTCATTCCATTAGGCCGTAGTTCCCACAATACGCCATTCAGGATCGGGCGGCTTTCCTCTGTCGATACAGCAAATGCCGTATGTGAAATCAGTTTTTGTAAATCGCCTGATTTGATACGCCAGCTCTCATCAAATCTGACACTGGGAAATGTAGGAAACTCATCTCGGGGTAGCCCCAAAAGCTTGAAACGAGACCTTCCACATTCAAGAGTAATTCTCTGCTCGCCAACAGCTGCAATTCGTACAGGAGCCGGTGGCAGTTCTCGAGCAATTTCCGAAAGTTTTTTTGCCGGAATGGTCACAGCACCAGGAGTTTCGACATCTGCTACGACTTCTGTACTAACAGCAATATCCAGATCTGTTCCCGACAGCTTTATACCTCTATCAGTTGTTTCAACAAGAATATTTGCCAGGACGGGTAACGTCGTCTTCCCAGGAATACTTGCCGTTACGGCACTCAGACCTTCCTGCAGCTTCTCACGAGAGATTGTAAGACGCATTCCTAGGTTCCTGTTTGTGGACAGTTTCTCAGCTCTTTCTAAAACGATCTAATAGAGATCTAAATGATCGTAGTGGTAGTAGAGCTGGTGGAAATGTGTATAGAAGCTCAGAACTTATTGTGTCGATGATACTTCCGCTATAACATCCGATGTGATTCGTGATGTGGATTTCTGAACCTTTTTGAAGTTATCCAGAGTAGAATGCTTCCGAAACGATAGTTATCGGTTTCCCTGAAGGATAATTTTGATCTTATCCACACGATTTCTGAACAGGGTATCAGAGCTGAGTTGCTCACTGATTTTGTCAATGCTATGGATAACTGTTGAGTGATCTCTACCTCCAAAAGCTCGACCGATTTCGACTAGTTGAGTTTGTAATAACTCACGGGTTAAAAACATTGCAATTTGTCGTGGAACTGTCAAAACTTTCGTTCGTGTTTTGGACTTGAGTCCCTCAGTGGTAACACCCCACTCCTTTGCCACAACATGCTGAATTATGGAGACTGAGAGTACAGAGTGAGTAAAATCGGAAGTTCCTTCATTGTTTCGAAGCTTATCACGAAGTGCTTCCCTAGCAACGTCGACTGATATGTCCTGATGGTGTTTCAGAGAGGCATAAGCAAGCAACTTTATGATCGATCCTTCAAGCTCTCTGACACTGGATCTGATGTTCTCTGCGATAAAACGGATTACATCATCAGGAATTGTATGTTCAAGATGGTCTAGCTGAGCCTTTTGCTTCAGAATAGCGACGCGATGCTCAAAATCCGGTAATTCTATATCCGCAACCATTCCCCACTGAAAACGACTGACTAAGCGCCCTTCAAGCCCGGCGATTTCAGATGGTGGCCGATCACTCGTCAGTACGATTTGTCGACCCGCTTCGTAGAGGGCATTGAATGTGTGGAAAAATTCTCCCTGTGTCGCCTCCTTGCCTTTTAGAAAATGGATATCATCGACGAGAATGAGATCTGTTTCCCGATATTGTTTGCGGAAAGCGGCAGTAGTCCGGTTCTGAATCGATCCGACTAAATCGTTGGTAAATTGTTCAGTTCCAACAAACGTGATTCTGGTTTGTGGATTGTGATCGAGAATTTCATGTGCAATAGCCTGCATGAGGTGAGTTTTCCCCAATCCCGTGTTGCCGTAGATAAAGAGAGGGTTGTAGACTTTACCCGGAGCCTGAGCGACTGCGTGGGCAGCTGCGGCTGCGAGCTCGTTTGATTTTCCGATTACGAAATGGTTAAAAGTGTAGCGATCGCTTAGCTGGGCTCGGCTGGCGGTATTCTGACCTTTGACTGTCTCATTACTGAGTGTGGGCGGGGCGACAAAAAAATCCATTTGCGATCGCTTTTTGCGTTCTTCGTGAACACGAAAAACTACCTTTAATGGGTGTCCGAGAGCTATCGGGGCAAAATTGGCGAATAACTCGGAATGCTTTGATTCATTCCAGTCTGCCGCAAATTGGTCGGGTACGCCGATTGAAAGGGTGCTGCCATTGATGGCCAGAGCTTCGGTTGGCTCGAGCCATGTTCTAAATGTTTGTTCAGGGATCTCGTGGCGTGCGAGATCAAGGAGCCGTTTCCAGGCTTCGGCGGGGGTCAGTGACATGAGGAGCCAACCGTAGCCCAAGATTGTGGAAAAGTCAATCAGGGCGATCTCAGGTACAAAACTCGATGGCTTGCCGTATGTGCAGTCTGGGGTTAGATTTAGGGCTGTTTTAGCACCACCTATATAACGGCTATTTGGAGTACGAATGGGCAAGCCAACCTACCGTCCCCGCAACAAGCGTCGTATTCGATCGCACGGGTTTCGGGAAAGAATGTCAACGCGATGGGGTCGTGAGGTATTGAGCCGTCGTCGAAAGAAGGGAAGAAAGCAGCTAACCGTAAGGCTGCCAAGCAAATACGCTGGCGCCTAAGAAAAACGGCTATTCCCGAAATCAGAGGCTGACCCGGGAATCAGATCTTGTGTCAGTAATGAAAGCAGGGAGAAGGCTGCGTACCGAACATCTGGAAGTTCGGACAGTCACCTCCCTGCTTTCGCATATGCGTCTTGCGGTCATCGTTGCTAGACATGGCCACACCATTGTGGAGCGCAATCGGTTAAGGCGACGGCTCCGCGAACTTACTCGTGTGCGAATGCTTCCCTACCACTCGGGGATGGACCTTGTCGTGCGATCTCTTCCGGGGGCATATAGCGCTGAGTTCAGGATCCTGGGTGAAGAAATCGACTGGATTAGCGGCGAGCTCGTCCGGCAAGGAAGCACAAATTGAATCGCGTGCTCGTTCTCTTCGTAAGGGGATATCAGCTATGGATATCGCCACTCTTTCCCGCATCGTGTCGTTATTATCCTACCTGCTCTTCATATGCGATTGAAGCAATTGAAAAGTACGGTGCTGCTGCAGGTAGCTGGCTGGCAATCCGCCGGATTGCGCGCTGTCATCCCTTCCGGCCGGGTGGCTTCGACCCGGTCCCATAAATGGATAAAAGACTCTCTATAGCGTTACTGTTGACTGCGATCATCGTCGCAGTCACCCCGATACTATTTCCGACTCCGCGAAAGTCACCAGTCGTGAGACCGTCCGGTCGGGCCCAAGACTCGACCGTGGCGGGAGTGGCTCCAGCACCAACAGTTGCGCCGCTTTCTGTCTCTCCGACGGCAATAGCGTCAGAAACAACCGCATTGCCCGCGCCTTCTCCGTCAACGCAGGAGGAATTCAGGCTGATTTCAAGCGGGAAAGCTGTGTATCGCTTCAGTAATATCGGAGCAGCGCCGGTCTCAGCAATAATGAAGGGATATGCGAATCTTGCGACCAAAAAGGGTGAAGTAGGTCTTCAACTTCCCGGCCGCTCACTGTTGACGTTCGCTGTTGTTCTGCAGCGGGATACCATCAAGCTCGACAAGACCGCATTTCAGACATCAGCGCAATCAGCGGATAGCGCGAACAGTGTCACATATTCAACAGTAGTTGGCAGCAGGCGAGTTTCGATTTCCTACAAAGTCGATCCGGGGCACTACGTGATTCATGTTTCGGGTCGGGTAGATGGACAGGGAGCGCCTGCATACGTTCTGATTGGCCTTCCATCAATGCTTCCAGCTGTAGAAACCGACACTACCGCTGATATCCGTGCACTGTCTTATTCGTTTAAACCGCAGCGTGATAACGCTCGTGGGGTGCCCTTCGCGAAGCTCGATCCGGGTGAAAAAAGACTGGAGCCAGGTCCGCTCACATGGGCCGCCGTGAAGAGCAAGTACTTCGTTCTTGGCATCATCAACCCGGAAAGCAGCACGTTTGAAGAAATGACACTCGTCGGAGGGCCGAGAACGTCCAAGCTTGCAACATCGGCGGCTGCAACGATCGTAAAGGCGGTCAAGAATGATGAGTTTGCGTTCGACATCTATGCTGGTCCACAGCAGCAGAACGAGCTGCTATCAGTCGGTCGAGATTTTGATCATGTCAACCCATATGGGTGGAGCTTTCTGCAGCCGGTTGTAAATCCCATCGCTGCATTGTGCATCAAGCTTTTGTTGTGGCTGCACGAGCATCTAAAGCTCAGCTATGGCTGGGTACTGATCATATTTGGTGTCTGTATTCGCATCATCCTCTGGCCACTCAACCAGAGCGCTATGCGTTCAAGTATGAAGATGCAGGAGATTCAGCCTCGACTGGCCGAAGTGCAAAAGCGCTATAAGGACAATCCCGACAAACAACGCGAGGAAATGATGAAGGTTTACAAAGAGGCGAATGCCAGCCCCTTTACGGCCCTGTCAGGATGTCTGCCGATGCTGATCCCAATGCCAGTTCTTTTTGCGCTGTTCTTCGTGTTTCAGAACACGATCGAGTTCAGGGGCGTACCGTTTCTATGGCTCACTGACATCTCGGTGAGAGATCCAATCTTCATCCTTCCCGTGTTGATGGGCATTTCGATGTATGTGCTGTCCTGGATCGGACTGAGAAACGCACCGCCGAATCCACAAGCGAAGATGATGAGCTACATGTTCCCGGTGATGATGACGATGTTTCTCGCAAACATGGCATCAGGCCTTAACCTGTACTATACAGCTCAGAACATGGCATCACTTCCGCAGCAGTGGCTGATCGCCCGAGAAAGGGCCAAGGCAAGGAAACCAAGCTAGGAGACTCGGAAACGTGCGTACAACCTATATTGGTCACGCAACGCTACTAATTACGATTGGTGCGCGCACGTTTCTGACCGATCCGAACTTTGATCCAAAGTTGGGGAAGCTCCTGCGCCGGGTCAGTGTTCCAGGGATTCCTCTCGAAAACCTGCCTCCAATCGATGCCGTGTTCATCACACACGCGCATGCGGATCACCTTTCGTTCGATTCGCTCGATGGCCTTAAGAAGGGCACCCCCATATACGCACCTCCGGCTGTTGCAAAGTGGCTGACGCGGAAGGGGTACGGAAATGTCGCCGGATTGTCCGCCGGCGACCTGCTTCAGCTCGATGATGTGTCGATCAGAGCGGCGTCCGCGACACACCAAGGTCATCGTTACGGTGTGGACAGGTGGCGTGGAGCGGCCAATATGTATCTTTTCGATACTAAAATAGAGTCGTGTTTTTTCGCAGGCGACACTGCACTGACGGCCGACACCAGCTACATGATTGACAATTATCTCTTAGTTCACGACAGGCAGCTCGACCTGGCGCTGCTTCCGATTGGTCATGCGCCGCGATGGAAGGAATCATCGTTTCGGAAAGGGCACCTGACCACAACCGATGCCTTGAACCTGTTCGAGAAACTTGGAGCCAGATATCTGATCCCGTATCACTGGGGAACGTTCAACCACGTGACCGCCAAGGCCCACGATGCCATTGACCGGCTTCGCGTCCAGCTCGAAACCCACTTAAGAAAAAGCGATGTGAAGATATTAGAGCCAGGCATGTCATTCGATCTTCCCGAGAAAAGGAAATGACAACCTCTCCGGCGGTGGCTGCGAGCATCGCCGGTGCTCGAGATACCATTACGGCGCTGTCCACAGCACCAGGGCGGTCTGCGATCGCGATTGTCCGGGTAAGCGGCGCCAGAGCGTTCGAGCTTTCACAGACTCTGGTTAGACCATGGCCCGCGGCCGTACGACATGCGACGCTGTGCAAAGTCTCCGATGAAACCGGGCGTCCAATTGACGAAGCAATTGTCACGGCGTTTCGGGCGCCTGATTCTTTTACCGGAGAGGATGTCGTCGAGCTTTCTACCCATGGTGGTCATTACATAACGACACGCGTAATTGAAGCGCTGATAGTGCTTGGTGCTCGTAAGGCAACCCCTGGGGAATTCACGAGACGGGCCGTTCTCAACGGGAAGCTCGACATAACGCAAGCAGAAGCAATCGGTGACCTGATCGAAGCACGATCGCAGGCAATGCATGCTGCTGCAATTGGCCAGCTGGATGGTGGACTAAGGCGCCGAATCGAAGAGGTCAGGAGCAGGCTTCTTTCACTGGCGGCGTTGATCGCCTATGACATTGATTTTCCTGAAGAGGATGACGGACCCATTCCGCGTATTAGAATCGGGGAAGAAATCAAAAGAATACTTCAGCAGCTGGATGTCCTCCTCGCCACAGTTCCCGTGGGTGAGATGATTCGTGAGGGCGCCGTGGTTGTAATTGCGGGAGAAACCAATGCAGGCAAGTCGTCACTCTTCAATGCGCTACTTGGCCAATCAAGAGCGATTGTCACTGAGATTCCGGGCACAACGAGGGATGCAATAGAAGGCATGATTGAAAGTGGCCGCTGGCCACTTCGTCTTGTCGATACTGCCGGGTTCAGGGAAACGACTGATAGAGTTGAACGAATGGGGATCGAGGTCAGTGAGAGGTATCTGAAGCGTGCTCACGTCATTCTTGCCTGTGGTGACAGTCAGGAATCGATAGAGCGGACTCTCAACGCGCTAAAAAATGGCTCAACCGCGGCCATACTGCGTGTCGAGACCAAGGGAGACTTGCCGAAGCAGAGAGGGCACGAGGGAGAACTCTTGAACACCCTGTCAGTCAGCTCCGAAACAGGAGCAGGACTGAAGGCGTTGCTCCAGCGGATTGATGATATGTTGACGGCGAGCGTGGGAACAGCTGTGGCTGAAACACCGGTGTTGACGCGAGCGCGACACGTCCAGGGAATAGAGCAAGCCCGTCGAGAGCTTGCCGAGTTCGCGCAACTATGGAAGGAGGACAAGCTTCCTGCGCCGGTTGCAGCCGTTCATTTGCAAACAGCTACGGCAGCGCTGGAGGATTTGATCGGCACCGTAAGCACAGACGATGTGCTCGACAGAGTGTTCAGCTCGTTTTGTATAGGTAAGTGACCCTGCTTAAGCGGTAGCTGCGGTCTCTCCGCCGACTTCCGCAATCTCCGCCGGTCCCGCGCGCACCGTCCAGGCAAGTCCCTTGGTTGCGATTGCCTGTTCGACCATTCTTGCACCGACGTAATATCCGCAACGCTCGGGCACGACGAAATCTCCAACGCGGCGGGCATCTTCGCTCATGCCATCGGACAGATATTTCAAACGAAGACCAAGCCCGGACTTCTCAAAATTTCCCATCAGCGACCGGGCGACAACCGGACCCATCTCTCTGATCCTGGCATATTCTCGCCGATCGTAGCCGTAATACTCCCACGATGCGTGGCCCGGGCTGATTACACGCGAGACATGCACGGCAATTCCCTCATTGATGAGAAGCTCCCGGAGGGACGCTCGTTTTCCCGTCTCCCAATATGAGTAATAACCGCCCATCTCATCGATAATAGTCCGCATCTCGCTTCGACTTGTGGGCGAAGTGTAGCGAACGCCGTGGGCAATCTCGTGTGAGAGCCAAAGTGGAATTAGCTCAGGGTCGAGACCGAGACCGCGGGTCTCAGGATTTGCCACACTCGTAAAGTGCTCGAGGCAAACGAAGGCGACTCCCCGGCCGTCAACTACGAGTTCGCCAGCATTGGCCGCTCCAACGCCGACCATGAGTACGACATCGATGTTCGAGTCGATCTCCAAAAGTATCTTGCATTGGTCCTCGGTATTTCGTGCAAGCGTGACGACGTCCATTCGCTCCAGCATGGTGCGCAGGTCACTTCTACCGGCAAAAGCGGCCGATTTCACGACTTCAGAAAAATGTGGACTGTCGGGTTCGACGACGTAATTCGCCCAGTACGCTTCGAGGAGACTGCGGTGGTTGTCGAAGTAGCGAAGATATGCCGCGATGCGATCGGTGCTGTTCAGAACTGCGAAGAAGTCAGGCAGCAGGTTGATCAGCATCAACAACCAGGTAGCGGGTGGGCGAACAGCGCAGCGCGCTTCGGGATGCGAGAAAATACGCTGACAAGAAAAACTGAACAAGGGCGATAATGCTGTGACTTGAAATCAATTGGTGGCACAAAAATTCCCTCGTCTGTTTTCAGCCAGTCGCAGGAGGTGTCGTGACCACATTGCGTCGAATAGTGCTTAGCTGCCCCATTTGCGGAAACAGTTTTCAGTCTCAGGCGGTCGCCACGACAAACGCCCTGGGCGGGAAACGCACCGATTTTCACGAAATGGCTGCAGGCACTCAGCCACTGGCGTACCTCGTCCACATGTGCGGTGAGTGCGGATATTCCGGCGTGGAGAGGGACTTCTCCGATGAAGGCGAGGTGAGTCCGCTGCTCAAGGAGCACGTTTTCAATGAGCTTGCTCCCATGGTTCCGCTTGCAGCAACTGGATCAGCGAAGTACGAGGCAGCAGCGAAAGTTGCTGAGTGGCAGGGGGGAGAAGCGCGAAGTGTCGCTGACCTTCTTCTTCGTGCCGCTTGGTGTTGCGTGGATGAAGATGACGTCGAGGCGGAACGATATTTCCGGCGACATGCTGCATGGATGTTCGAGAGAGCACTTTCGCGATTTGACGGAGTGGCGCAGGACGAGCGTGCCGTGTTGACCTATCTCGTCGGCGAGCTATGGAGGCGGGTCGGCGATCTCAGGCAAGCCCGGACCTGGTTTGAGAAAGTTCCTGCCGAGGTACTTGATTTGGAGTCGCAGGAATGGATCATCGCCGCCGCGGACCAGCAGCTGATCAATCCTCAAGAGTGGTTCGGCTGAATCACCTCGTACCAAATAGTCGATCGCCGGCGTCGCCGAGCCCGGGAAGAATGTATCCCTGATCGTTGAGCTCGCGGTCGAGGTCAGCGCAGTAGATCTGAACGTCAGGGTGTGAGTCAGCCAGGAGTTTCACACCTTCGGGTGCGGCAACGATACAGAGAAACCGAATTCTTGTAGCCCCGGCCCGCTTGAGGGACGACACCGCCGCCGAGGCACTTCCACCGGTAGCCAGCATTGGATCGAGAATAAAAAAATCACGTTCTGCCACGTCGCCGGGCACCTTGAAGTAATAGTCCACGGGCTTCAGTGTGTCGTGGTCGCGATAAAGGCCGATGTGACCAACTCGCGCGGCGGGTACGAGTCGCAAAATCCCTTCGACCATTCCGAGTCCGGCTCTAAGAATTGGAACGAGAGTCAACTTCTTTCCGCTGATATGCCGGCCGATAGTTTTCTCCAGCGGTGTCTCTACACTGACCGGCTCAACTGTCAGATCAATGGTCGCCTCGTAGGCCATGAGCATGGCAATCTCGTCGACGAGCTCCTTGAAAATTTTCGTCGGCGTCTCGCGATTACGCAGTATGGTCAACTTGTGCTGAACAAGCGGATGCCGGATTATTGTGAGCGTCGGAAATTCAAGTATTT
Organism: Gemmatimonadales bacterium; assembly: GCA_038253755.1. Lineage (GTDB taxonomy): Bacteria > Gemmatimonadota > Gemmatimonadetes > Gemmatimonadales > Gemmatimonadaceae > UBA4720. Next base: position 151,889 of record JBBSGU010000001.1, read on the forward strand.
GTTCAATCATCTGATGCAATTCCCTGTATGGTTCCGCAGTCTGTCTGCGTGAAAATGACAATCCGCGCTCGTCCTACATATCTCGATTTTCCCATCAGCATGAAAGAATACCAGGCCGTTGTAGTCAAGCTCACGAGGCATACACGCGAAGATGAAGACACGCTGACCGACCTTCTCAACGAGCGCAGTCGAGGAGGATGGGAGCCAGCGCTCATGTCTCAGGACGAGAACCGACTCATCGTACTTTTCCAGCGAAACGCTGTTGCCGAAGGATAGAATCAATTGGAGATAACCTTTGTAGGCGCAGCCCGGGAAGTAACCGGCTCATGTCATCTGCTGCATGCTAACGGTTACACAGTCGCTCTCGACTGCGGGATGTTTCAGGGAAAAAGGAGTGAATCGGCCGAGAAGAACAAGGCGCTTCCGATTCCCGTCGATCAGATAGATGCAGTGGTTCTCTCGCACGCACACATCGACCACTCAGGGCGGCTGCCGTTTCTGGTTGCGCAGGGCTACAGCAAAACAATCTGGGCGACATCTGCAACACGCGATCTTTGCGCCGTGATGCTGGCCGATTCCGCGCACATACAGGAAAAGGACGCTGAATTCCTGGCGAGGCGAAAAAAGGAGTTCGTAGAACCGATATATGGAATGCGCGACGCAACGCGAACGCAGGAGCTGATGGTTGGGGTGCCGTACAACAAGCCATTCGATGTGGTGCCGGGTGTCGTCGCGACCTACATCGACGCCGGCCACATTCTCGGGTCTGCGACTGTAATTCTCGACTGCACCGAAAATGGAGTTACGAAACGTCTCGTGTTCTCCGGCGACATAGGAAGATCGGGACTCGCAATTATCAGGGATCCGGTTACTCCCGCAGGTGCTCATGCGGTAATTATGGAGTCGACGTACGGTAACCGTGATCACGAGTCGGTGGATGGCGCCAAGGCGCGACTGGCTGAGGTGGTAAGAGTGACGGCCGCACGTGGCGGCCGCGTCCTGATTCCGGCTTTTGCTGTCGGCAGAACGCAGGAGATTCTGTACAGCCTGCATTCACTTGTCCGCGAAGGGGCAATTCCGGCGATACCGATCTATGTAGACAGTCCGCTCGCGATCGATACGACAACTGTATTTCAGCTTCACCCTGAGACATACGATCAGTCCGAGGACATGGTGAAGCGTGTGAAGGAGCTCTTTCACTTCCCGCTTGTGCATTTCACCCGTGATGTGGAAGAGTCAAAAGCAATCAACAGTGCAAGGGGCCCGATGATCGTAATCGCGGCGTCGGGGATGGTCGAAGCCGGCAGAATACTCCACCATCTGGTCAATGGCGCGAGTGATCCTCGCAACACAATTCTCATCGTCGGATTTCAGGCGGAGCACACCCTCGGCCGGAGAATCGTCGAGCGACAGCCGGTGCTGAAGATTTACGGGGATGAAATCCCTCTGCGGGCGCAGGTTGAAGTAATCAACGGATATAGCGCGCACGCTGACCGAACCGAGCTGAACGCCTGGATCGACAAAGTCAAAGCGGAATCTCCTTCGTTCGGCCCTTTGTGGCTGGTTCACGGAGAGGCGGCCGTTCAGGATGAATATCAGACTGCATTGACGTCGAGAGGCTATTCCGTCACGTGCCCGGAACCACACTCAAGGGTTTCGTTCTAAGTACTTTCAGAGATGGCGCATGCGGGGCGTGTATTCTGGCGGATTTTGTCGGGCAGTTTCCTCACTCTCGTAGTGATATGGGCTGCCTGCATGTGTGCTGTCCTGATATGGAGCAAGTGGGACCAGGCCCAGCCAGCGGGGTCGATAGTAGTGCTTGGAGCCGCACAGTATGACGGCCGTCCATCACCGGTACTGCGCGCCCGGCTGGATCACGGCATCGATCTGTGGAACCGTGGCATGGGCAAGCTGCTCATAGTTACAGGTGGCACCGGGTACGGCGACACTACGAGTGAGGCGGCGGTGGGGCGTTCGTATGCGAGAAAGCAAGGCGTCCCCGACACGTCGATCGTACTGGAGAACAAGGGAAGAACAAGCCGTGAATCGATGATTGCGGTATCGGATATCCTCGTCCGCCGAGGAATAACGTCCGCCATTCTGGTGAGCGATCCTTTTCACATGCTGAGATTGTCCATCCTTGGCAGGCGATTCGGGATCACGACGTACACATCTCCAACCTTAACAAGTCCGATTTCCCCGAATCGCGAAAAGCGGTGGCGGTACATGCTCGGTGAGTCGGTGAAGGCTCCACTGGCCTTCCTATTCGAGAGGAAAATGTGAAAAAAGGACTATTAGTATCCATATGCTATTTAGTGGCCTTGGCGATCGCGTCGCGGTCAGGTGCCCAAGCCATTCCCCGCATCAAGTTCGAGAAATACACGCTGCCCAACGGACTCGAGGTGATCCTGCACGAGGATCACTCGACCCCTGTCATCTCGGTCAACACCTGGTACCATGTTGGCTCCGCGGATGAGAAGCCCGGCCGCACCGGCTTTGCGCACTTGTTCGAACATCTCATGTTCATGGGATCCGAGCATGTTCCTAACGGCGTGTTCGATAAAGAGCTCGAGGCAGCTGGCGGCGACAACAACGCATCGACGGCCGAAGATCGCACCAACTACTACGAGGACATTCCGTCGAACGCCCTGCCACTGGCGCTATGGCTGGATTCAGACCGAATGGGATACCTGCTATCGACGATGGACAAGGAGAAGGTCGATCTTCAGCGCGACGTCGTGAAGAACGAACGGCGTGAAGGTGTAGACAATTCGCCGTATGGAATTTCGGACGAGATCATCCTTGCAGCGCTCTATCCGAAAGGGCATCCCTACTCGTGGTCGGTAATTGGATCGATGGCAGATCTGAGTGCCGCGTCCGTTGAGGATGTGAAGAATTTCTTCCGGACGTATTACGCGCCGAACAACGCGACGTTGTCGATCGCCGGCGATTTCGATCCCGTAAAGGTGAAGCAGCTGATCAAGGAGTACTTCGGTAACATTCCGCGAGGTCCAGCGCTCCCGGCACGGCCGAGCGTTGCCCCGGTGGTACTTCCGCGCGACACGTTTCTCGTAGCAGAGGATCGCGTACAGCTGCCACGCGCCTTCTATGAGTGGCCGACGCCGAAGCAGTTCAGCAAGGACGACGCGCCGCTAGACATTCTGGCTTCAATTCTGGCAAGCGACAAGAATTCCCGGCTCTACAAACGCCTCGTGTATGACATGCAGGTCGTGCAGAACATCCGGGCATCGCAACAGTCGACGAGACTGGCGAGCAAGTTCGAGATCGACGTTACGCCGAAACCAGGGCAGAGCCTTGCCGCAATCGACAAGGTCATCAACGAGGAAATCAATAAGCTGATGAACGAGCCAGTTACTGAGCGTGAGATTGCGCGTGCCAAGAATTCCTACCGAAGCAGTTTTCTCAACAGAATTGCCAGTGTCCATGGCAAGGCAGATCTGTTGAATGAATACAATTACCTCGCAGGCACGCCGGATTATGTTCAGCGCGACGCAGCGAGATATGAAGGCGTTACACGGGCGGATGTGCAGCGTGTGGCGCGGACCTATCTGAGCCAGCACAAACTGGTGCTGACCGTCGTTCCGGAAGGGAAACGCGAATTGATGCTTACCGGTAATGGAGGTGCACAATGACCTCCTGTCGAATTGCAGTAGCAGCCACGCTGGTTGGCCTCACAGTGATTGGCTCGGCAGCAACCGCCCAGACGATCGACAGAACCAGGGTTCCGAAGCTTGGTCCACCGCCAAAGGTGTCACTTCCTCCGATCGTCACGAGAGAGCTGCCGAATGGGCTCAAGCTGATGATCGTAGAGCAGCATGAACTGCCACTTGCGGATTTCATCCTGGTGGTGGGTAGAGGTGGAACGGTCGATCCCTCTGGAAAGGGCGGAGTCGGTAACCTCACGTCGTCCATGCTCACTGAAGGAACGACAGCGAGAACGAGCCTTCAGATCGCGGATCAGGCGGCATTTCTCGGTATCAATCTCAACGCAAACAGCTCGTGGGATGCATCAACGGTCGCGCTGCATACTCCGACTGCGCAGCTCGACAGTGCGCTTGCCTTGTTTGCAGATGTCGCGCTCAGACCGGCGTTCCCCGACCAGGATTTCCAGCGAATAAAGAAGAACCGGCTGACGAGTCTCATTCAGCTCAAGGATAGACCGACAGCAATTGCCGATCAGGCTTACGCTTCGATTCTCTACGGAGCAGGACATCCCTACGGTCACCAGCTGACGGGCACAGAAGCGTCGATCAATGGAATGACGACCGCTGATCTGCGCTCGTTCTATCAGACGAATTTCCTTCCGAACAATTCGACGTTGATCATCGTTGGGGATGTCCTGCCCGCACAGATCGAGCGGAAAATCAACGCATTGTTTGGAGGATGGCAGAAAGGCGCGGTAGCACCATACAGCTTTTCGGATGCTCCCAAGGCCAATGCAACGACAGTTTACCTGATCGATAAGCCGGGCGCAGCACAGTCCTCATTTCGGATAGGAAGCATCGGTGTTCCGCGATCGACGAGGGACTACTTCGGGCTCAACGTTCTCAACACCATTCTCGGTGGTTCGTTCACGAGCAGGCTGAATCAGAACCTCCGTGAAAGGCACGGGTATGCCTACGGAGCGCGCTCGAGATTCGACATGCGCCAGTCAGCAGGTCCGTTCACCGCGTCGGCTGAAATCGTCGCGGCAAAAACGGATTCGGGACTGGTGGAGTTCCTGAACGAGCTGAATGCGATTCGCGATACCGTTCCAGCTATCGAGCTCCGAAAATCGAAACGATATCTTCAGCTTGGAATGCCGGGTGATTTCGAGACGACTCAACAGATTGCCAATCAGCTCGTTCCGGTGGCCCTGTACGGCCTCTCGCTCGACTACTACAGCAATTACGTGTCGAATATCGAAGCGGTAACCCAGGCCGACGTACAGCGCGTTGCGAGGCAATACATAAACCCGGCAAATCTGGCGATAGTGGTTGTAGGTGACCGAAAGAGCATTGAAGAAGGCCTCAAGGCGGTAAACGCCGGGCCGATTTCAATAAGGGATTTCTTCGGACAGCCGATAAGCCAATAGTTCGATGGAGTGAATGAACCAAGAGCCCGCGAACTCCGCTGGCTCTTGGCCATTTATGAGGTAGAAAATCCCGCCGAGGAGGCCAATGCCTGAGTCAACCACTGCCAGTATGCTTCCCCGCCTTTTATCGAGACATCGTTGTGAGATGCCTCAGGGACGTGCAGCCATTGGCCCTTGATGAGTGCTGCCTCAAAAACCTGGCGTCCCATCGATGGTGAAATGAGTCGATCGCGAGCGCCATGTGCGACGGAAACCGGAACATCCAGAGTCTTTACTCTCTCGATGGTGTCGAAGTGAATCCGCGAAAAGAGATTCCACGAGAAAGTACTCGGACGGCGTCCGATGAGCATGCGGGCCATGTCTTGTGCTGATGTGAAGGGAGACTGGAGAACCAGCGCAAATGGACGATGCCGGGTTGCCAGCTCGGCGGCGATGGCGGTCCCAAGAGAGTGACCAAAGAAGGCAATTCGGTTAGCAGGGACGTGCAGATCCTTGATCGCGAATGCATATGCTGCATCCGCATCAAGCTGTGAACCCGCGTAAGTCGGTTTTCCAGCGAGTCCTGCATATCCACGATATTCCGCAACCATCGCCACGAGGCCGGTCCGGCTGTGGAGCTCTTGAGCCCAGTCAATTTGTCTTGCTGCCATGTCTGCATTGCCATGAAAGACGAGAACCAACCCCGTTGTCTTTCCCCAATCGCCGATAACGTACGCGAACAATGGCTGTCCATCCGTCGCCTGGTAATCCACCCGTCGCGCATTTTTCGACGACGGATACGGCGAACCCTGCGGCTGGAATGCAATCCGTTCCTGGAAGACGGAAATAACTCCAACGAACATCGGGACCAGAACAACCGCGCCAACCGCGGCAAGAACCAGAATAGACAGCGTCTTACTCCCTACAATTGAGACCATGGGGTGATTGGGTTACTCTGCCTGAACCACATCAATCTATTTGCATGCGAATACCTGTAGAAAAATTCGAGCTGGAGAATGGACTGCGAGTAACGTTGTCTCAGGACAATACAGCACCGATTGTCGCAGTAAATCTCTGGTATCACGTCGGCTCGGCGAATGAAAAAGCTGGACGAACCGGCTTTGCACATCTGTTCGAGCACATGCTGTTTCAGGGATCGGAAAATGTAGGGGCCAGCGAGCACTTCGAGCTCATTCAGCGTGCCGGAGGCACCCTGAATGGATCGACCTGGCTGGAACGGACGAATTACTTCGAAACTGTGCCCTCAAATCAGCTGGCAATCGCACTCTGGCTCGAGGCGGATCGCATGGGCGGTCTTCTTTCGGCGATGACTCAGACAAAGCTCGACACCCAGAGAGACGTTGTGAAGAACGAGCGGCGATGGTCTGTGGACAACCAACCGTACGGGACGTGTTGGGAAAAACTCCAGGAGCTTTCGTTTCCGGAGTCGCATCCCTTTCATCATTCGCTCATCGGGTCGATGGAAGATCTATCCGAAGCATCACTCGATGACGTCGCTCAGTTTTTCCGTATGTACTACACGCCCGACAACGCAGTGCTGTCTATAGCAGGTGATTTTGACCCTGAAGAAGCAAAAGCTCTAGTCAGGAAATACTTCGATCCAATTTCCAGGGGGGCTGGAAGGCCGGCCCTTCCAAGCATGGGCCTACCTCCTATTTTCGGGAAGCCTCTTCGGAATATCGTCGAAGACGATGTCAGTCTTCCTCGCATATACATGGCCTTCCGATCTCCGATTTTCGGCAGCGATCAGTATTACGCCGCGAGCGTCACAGGAGCGATTCTCGGAATGCGAAGAGGAAGCAGGCTTTACCGATCGCTCGTCAGAGAGCGACAGACGGCGGCGGATGCCGCTGCGTTCACATTCGATCTCGCAAAGGGCGCTGATCTCCTTGTAATCGACGTAACGGGGCGACCCGGGATTTCAGCCGAGGAGCTCGAACAAGAGATAGTGAGAGAGCTCGACGCACTTCTTCGCGATGGCGTGTCGGATGCCGAAGTGGAACGCGCTGTTGCGCTGATTCGAACAGATACGATTTCGGCAATGCAAACCGCCAGCGAGCGTGCAGACAGATTGTCAATGTTCGCAACCCTCCTCGGCGATTCCGACTTCGTGAACGATCAAACCGACAAATACGCCGCCGTCACAACGGATCGTGTCAACAGGTTCATTCGTGATCGACTGATACCCGAGAATCGAGCAACCCTCGTTTATATCCCGAGGGTACAACCGGAGTCTGTGTCAAGAGATGCAGAGGTCGCGGTTCCATGAACGAGACAAAACCGCAGCCAGGTCCGTCGCGCGAATATCATTTCCCGAAATTCGAGATCCGATCACTCGACAACGGGATCAGAGTACTCATAGCCCCGGTCAGGAAGTTACCTGTCGTCACGGTTCTGGCTGTCATCGATGCAACGGCGACTTCGGATCCGGAGGAAAAGGAAGGACTAGCCGAGCTGACTGCACAGGCACTTCGCGACGGAACGAAGGAAATTGACGGAACCGAGCTCATTCTCGAGCTTGAACGTCTCGGGACGTCTCTGGAGGTCGGAGCAGACTGGGACAGCACCGTCGCCAGCATGACCGTTCTTCGCGACAAGCTGGACGACTCATTCCAGCTCTTCAGCGACGTCATCATGTCGCCGGCCTTTCGCAACGAGGATATCGATCGTTTGAGGTCAGAGCGCCTGGCCGAGCGGCTTCAGATTCTGGATGAGCCGCGCGGACTGGCGGAAGAATCCTTCGCGCGATTTCTGTACGCGGATGGTTCCCGTTACGCTGAGCCCATGAGTGGGAGCAGCGAATCCGTGACTGCGATCAGTCGAGAAGATGTAGTCAACTTTCATGCAGCGAATTATTCGCCTGATGCAACGACGATAATCATAGTTGGAGACTTGAGTGCCGCCGAGGGAATGACACTTGTCGAGAAATCATTCGGAAAATGGCGGGGCAATAGAGCGCTCAGGGCTGAGGCCGTGGACCGCCAGGGAAATCCGGCAATGGCGTCGCAGATCGTCTCGAAGGCCGACGCAGCACAGGCGGAGCTTCGCATAGGGCATGTCGGGGTACCCCGATCACATCCGGATTACTTCTCCATCGTCGTCATGAACGCGGTACTCGGCGGACTGTTTTCGTCGCGCATCAATCTCAACCTCCGTGAAGCGCACGGCTACACATACGGTGCGTCATCGTATTACGACTGGCGGAGGCAGGCAGGGCCATTCGTCATCTCCACTGCTGTTCAAACTGAAGTAACCGGGAATACGATAGCCGAAACGATGAAAGAAATCGATCGCATGAGAACTGAAGAGATCGATTCGTCGGAGCTGTCGCTCGCGACGAGCTATCTCGAGGGCGTGTTCCCGATTCGATACGAGACGACAGCGGCAATTGCCGCCGCGCTCGCGAACATGGTAACATTCGAATTGCCGAACGACTATTACGACGCGTACAGATCGAGAATCAGTGCAGTCACCACAGCCGATGTTTTGCGTGCGGCGAAGGAACACGTCGATCCGGAACGATTACAGATCGTAGTCGTTGGCGATGTGGCAACGCTGAAACCTCAGATCGAAGCGCTGCAAAAAGGCGAGCTGACTGTACTGGAGTACGCGAAGCCGTGAAGAAGCGCGTGGATGATCACGGGGATGGAGAAGCATCCATCGGCCAGATGTCCACACGCCGGCTCTACACAGGGCGAGTGGTATCACTCGATGTGGATACGGTTCGTTTCCCGAACGGAGCAACAGGCGATCTCGAGATGATCCGCCACTCTGGAGCGAGTGCGGTGGTCCCTGTTCTCGAAGTTTCGGGGGAGCCGGCGAGGGTTTTACTAATTCGACAATACAGGTACGCCGCAAACGGGTTTCTATATGAAATCCCCGCCGGCCGCCTGGACTCCGGGGAGACACCTGAGAATTGTGCACGCCGGGAGCTGAAGGAAGAGACAGGCTATTCCGCTGGCCGCATGGTCGGCTTGACCTCGATCTACACAACGCCCGGATTTACGGATGAGATCATCCATCTTTTTATTGCCGAAGAACTGATGCCGGGAAGGTCTGCACTGGAGGACGACGAAATCCTGGAATTGAAGGCCGTCCCCATGTCCGAGGCGCTGGAGATGATTCGGACAGGCAGAATCCAGGATGGAAAAACTATCTCGGCCCTCCTGTTTGCCGCGCGATTCCGAAATATCGGGTAAACCTCAGGGTCTCAGAACGCATCCAATAGAACGCGTGACACGCTCATGGTGTCCCAATAAAGGGACAATAGTCCGTTCATAACTGGACAACTAGCCCGCGTAATGCGGGCTAAGTGTTTATGGAAGAATGAGTTAGCAAATGTTCCATTGTGGGCATACCCCGTGCATTAGACAGTGTTGCAAAAGGGATCTCAAAAATAAGGAGGCTGACTTCAGTCTTTTCTTCGTCAGATTCTCAATTCTCTTGGGGGTAGCACTATGGCAAGCATCGCTCGTAAGCAGGTAGTTCAGCTTCAGGGAGCGACCGTCCGGGAACAATTGCACGCGATGGATGATTCAGCCGTCGTGACCGCGTTCCTCGGCGGGGAAGAAAGAGCTTTTTCGGAGCTGGTGGAGAGGTATCAGACCCGGCTTTTGAACTTTGTGTACAGAACGATCGGCGATCGTGAGAAGGCGGAGGATCTGGTTCAGGAGGTCTTCATCCGGGTGTATCGCCATCTGCACCGATTCGACCGGTCGAAGAAGTTCTCGACGTGGGCCTATACAATCGCCTCAAATCTGGCCAAGAATGAGCTGCGGAACCGCTCCCGGAATCCGCTCGTGCTCTTCCAGACCGTTCAGAAAAATTGGCAGGATGATGATCGTCCGCTGCAGTTCGAGGATACGACATCGCGACCGGACGACATGTACAGAAAGCGTCATCTGAGAGAGATCGTCGAAGATTCAGTAGCGAAGCTTCCCGAGCACCACAGGAACGTCTTCATTCTCAGAGAGCTCGAAGGTAAGTCGTACGAGGAAATAGCAGAGATTACCGATTGCAACCTGGGCACAGTCAAGTCCCGGCTGAACAGGGCCCGAAATTCCTTTGCAGAGCTTGTTGCGCCTTACATGGACTAGGTAGCAGGTTAGGGCAATTCGGGAACCAGTGCCTAGCACGTGGGTACTGGTAACCGAACCTTCAACGTTACCCAATGGACTGTCGGGAATTCCAGGAAAAACACTTCGCGTTTGTAGATGACACTCTGCCCGGCATCGAGCTGGTCGGAATGCAGCTTCATCTGACGGACTGTGAAGAATGCTCGCGGCGGGATTCGTCCGTTCGCCGTTCGCTCATGTTGTTCCGGAATCTGCCGTCGATCGAGCCATCCGCGGACTTCTCGTCGAGACTCAAGCACAAGCTCGAGCTTGCGAAAGCGGCCGATGCGGCAGAGGTGAAAGGCTTTTCACGCAGATTCAGCGCGGCGATTGCCGTTACGAGTATCGCCATGCTCGGATACATCGGCCTGTCGCTCCGGCAGGTGGACTATCCTCAAGATCTGGTTCTCCCGCCAGTCGTTGCCAGTATTCCCGAGTCCGCAGCATCTCCGATGATGTCACCGGGCACCGCAATGGTGGCTTCAGTGCCGGCCGGCCTTCCAATGTGGACGGCGGCTCTTTTCGCCGAGCAGGCTCCGGTTCATTTTGCGTCGATCGAACTAGCGACTGCCACCAGGTAGTCAGCCAGCCGCCCTGACTCGGAGGGCGGACCTTTTATATTGCAACATGTCCGCGTCAGCCCTCAAGATCATGCGTGACGCCCTCAAGAGAGGCGTATTTGATGGGGCGTACTATATCTGTGGCGAGGACGACTTCCAGAAGGAAGACGCGATGAGGCAGCTGACTGCTGCCGCAGTCGAGCCCGCCATGCGCGATTTCAACTACGATGTCAGGCGATCGCAGGAGTTCGACGCCAAAGCACTGGACGCCGCGCTTTCCGCCGTTCCAATGATGGCCGATAGACGTGTACTGGTAATGAGAGACGTGTCGACGTTGCGGAGGGAGCCTCGGAAGGTTCTCGACAAGTATCTCAAAACGCCGTTGCCTGATGTCATGGTGCTGATGGTGGAATCATCAGGAGCGAAGACAGATTCCGAACTGGCGCGGATGAGCACTCTTCTCGAGTTTAATTCGCTTTCGGCGGATCGAATACCAAAATGGATTGCCCACTATGCGTCGACAGAGTTTCAGACAAAAATTACAACGGACGCAGCAGAGCTCCTTCAGGGGGCGGTGGGAACCGACCTGCACCAGCTCGTGGGCGAGCTGGACAAACTTGCGAGTTTTACCAATGGGCGAGAAATAACTGAAACAGACGTGTCGGCAGTTGTAGGGGTAAGACGCGGAGAAACGATGGCCGATTTCCTGGATCAGGTTGCCGGTAGAAACGCATCGAGAGCTCTCGATCTCGTTCCGTTGATACTAAGCCAGCCGAAGACAAGCGCCGTATCACTGGTGATGGCGCTTGCAACTCAGATGATGGCTCTTTCGTGGGGAAGAGCAAAGCTGGACGAAGGGTTGTCGCAAGGACGTCTTCAGGGAGAATATTTTAACCTGCTCAAGCAATCGGGCTCGGCTTTCACGGGCCGTCCGTGGGGGACGGCAGCCGCAGCATGGGCAGGCACAACGAGCCGATGGACGCGCCGCTCGCTCGATCATTCACTTGCGGCGCTTCTCGATGCCGATGTAGCGCTTAAGGACGCCCGAGTTTCGTCGGAAGAGCAGGTGATGGCAACGCTCGTCCTCGAAATGTGTATCGAAGATGACAGAAGCATGGCAGCATAACGGATGGAGATGAGCAGCATGTCAAGAATATTCTGGACTATTACAGCGACGGTCACGATCGCTACGGCCACACGAGCACAGGAAACCGCGATCGTCAATCCCGTCTACAGAACGGCGCAGACTCTCGTCAATGACGGGAATGCAACGGCTGGGCGCGCGTTGGTAGACTCGATGGTGGCAGCCGCAGCACCAGGCTCCAACGACTATGCGGAAGCCATCTTCTGGAGAGCAGTGCTCGCCGGTACCGCAGCCGACGCTGAAATGGATTATCGGCGAATTGTCGTCGACTACGCAAAATCCCCCAGGGTAGAGGACGCACTCATTCGCCTGTCACAGCTCGAGATTGCGCGGGCCAATTATGACGGCGCACTGCGACATTTGAATGTTCTGATCACTGACTATCCACAGAGTCCCTCGCGACCACGAGCGGGATACTGGATTGCACGCGCCCTGTTCGACAAGAACGACGTGCAGGGCGGGTGCATTGCAACAGCAGATGCTCTCGCAAGAACCAGAGAAGACAATGCGGAGTTGCGCAACCAGCTCACTTACCTGAACCAGCGATGTGCCGGTGTTTCGCTATCACCGACAGCTGCTGCACCGGCGTTGCCTGCAAATACTGAATCTCGGGTCGATTCGTCAGCAAAAGTGTTGACCGCTCCAGTTCCTGAGAAACTCGCCACCGACAGTCCAAAAGTTGCTCGGCCCGCAAGTCGTCCTCCGGCATCAGAGGCACCGACACCGATCAGCAAGCCCCTTTCGGTCGAACCCAGCAAGATCGACAAGGCGCCACCTGTAAAGCCACCGGCCGGGACGACAAAAAACAACGGCTCTGGGGTCTGGTCGGTGCAGATCGCTGCGTACAACGTGGTATCTCAAGCTGCCGCAATGGTGGCGAAGCTTAAGAAGAACGGATATGAAGCGCGTGTGGATGGTACAATCGCACCTTTCAGGGTGAGAATAGGCAAGTACACCACTCAGTCCCAGGCATCAGCCGTTCAGCGTTCCCTCAAGGCCAAGCAGATCACCGGAATCGTAGTGCAGGCCGACACTCAGTGAGCCGCCCGACATCAACGCCGTTGATGCTGCAGTACAGGGAAATCAAGGATCGCCATCAAAACGCGATTCTTTTTTTCCAGATGGGTGAGTTCTATGAAATGTTTTACGAGGATGCAGAGATCGCGTCACGCGCTCTCGGGCTGACTCTTACATCCAGAAACAACGGCGGCGCTTCGGAAGTGCCACTTGCCGGCATTCCAGTGAAAGCCGCCGCCGAATATTTGCGACGTCTCGTTCAACAGGGCTATAGAGTCGCGATCTGCGAACAGACGGAAGATCCCAAACAGGCGAAAGGAATAGTCAGGCGAGAAGTCGTCGAGACAATTACTCCGGGTGCCTCGTTTGCCGACGACATACTCGATGGTGCGCGCAACAATTTTCTCTGCGCAATTTTTCTTTCTGGAGAAGTCGTTGGGATTGCGGCGGCTGATGTATCGACTGGTGAATTTCGACTCATCATCGCCGAAAGCGGTGATGCCGAAGCGGTGCTATCGCGATTGTCTCCGCGGGAAATCCTGATCATTCGTGGCGCAGACGCATCGCTGAAGCTCGCACACCCGAATCAGGATGAGGGTGCGCTTGTAACTGAGCGAGATGCGTGGGAATTCGATGCGGCTCTCGCATCGAGCGATATTGCGAGACAATTCGCCGTCGCTTCGATCGAAGGACTTGGGCTTGGCGAACAGGATATGCCTGCACTCGCGGCGGCGGGGTCGCTGATGCGGTACATGCACGAGCTGCAGCCAGGCGGCGTACCACATCTTGCGAGGCCCGTTGTCGAGCGACCCGGGGGCACGATGCCGCTAGACGAGATGACGCGTCGCAATCTCGAGCTCATCGAATCACTGCGCGGCGGCGACAACGGGGGAACTCTTCTATCCGTTCTCGACAAAACCCTGACTCCGATGGGAGCCCGGCTTCTCAATCAGTGGATACTGACTCCACTCACGAACGTAGACGGCGTGAATTCGCGTCTCGACGCCGTGAGCCTCTTTGCGCGCGAAACGATTTCGCGCGAAGAACTGCGCGACGCGCTTGATGGTGTGAGAGACGTGGAGCGTTTGGCGAGCAAGGCTGCGGCTGGCAGAGGGACGCCGCGGGATCTTCGCTCGCTCGGAGACTCGCTTGCCCGATTACCCAGCGTTCGGAGCATCCTCGAGAAGGCAGCGGGTACCGAAGCATTCGAGGACGGTCCGCTTGCAACCCTCATGTCGCGCTGGGACGCATGCGCTGACATCTCGGCTGACATCACCGACACTATTGTCGAGCATCCGCCCATCGCCATGGGTGATGAGGTGTGCATCAGGGAGGGCGTCGATTCCGGTCTCGACGAATGGAGATCATTACGAGACGGCGGCAAAGACTCGATTGCGAAGATTCAGATGGACGAGAGGGCCCGAACCGGGATCAGCTCGCTGAAGGTTGGCTACAACCGGGTATTCGGATATTTCATTGAAATAACGAACAGCAATTCGCACCTCGTCCCAGGAGACTACCAGCGCCGGCAAACATTGACCGGTGCCGAGCGCTACGTGACACCGGCGTTGAAGGAGTTTGAAGAGAAAGTTCTGACTGCCGCCGAACGAATCGAAGAGCGCGAGCGGCAGATTTTCGAGGCACTCCGCAAGAAGGTAGGTGGCCACATTCGGCGACTTCAGTGCGTGGCACAACTCGCGGCCGAGCTCGATGTGTTGTCGACGCTGGCGGAAGTTGCGGAGCGGGAGGGCTACGTGCGTCCTGAGGTCACGGACACGTTCGACCTGGAAATCATCGGCGGTCGTCATCCGGTGGTAGAGAGAATGATGGCGAAGGAGAAATTCATTCCCAATGATGTCCGGCTCCCCGACGATGCCCGGATGATCATTCTCACCGGACCTAACATGTCGGGCAAGTCGACGATTCTTCGGCAGATCGGCCTGATAGTTCTGATGGGACAGATCGGAAGCTTCGTTCCCGCAAGCAGCGCAAAAATCGGAGTCGTTGACCGATTGTTCACGAGAGTTGGTGCGAGCGACAATCTGGTTCGTGGTCAATCGACGTTCATGGTGGAAATGTCGGAGACGAGCGCGATCCTGCATACGGCAACCAGGCGGAGCCTCGTCCTGCTGGACGAAATCGGACGTGGAACGTCGACGTATGACGGCGTATCGATAGCGTGGTCGGTAAGCGAGTATCTGCATGACCACGTGAAGTGCAAGACGGTATTTGCAACTCACTACCATGAGCTGACGCAACTCACCGATGAGTTAGTAGCAGCTTGCAACTATAGCGTAGAGGTAAAGGAGGCAGGTGACCGTGTTCTGTTTCTGCACCGGCTGATTCCCGGTGGTGCAGACAGGTCATACGGAATCGAAGTTGGAAGGCTCGCCGGACTTCCACCGGTCGTTCTCGAAAGGGCCAGAAAATTGCTTGCCCTGTTCGAAGGCGAGCAGATCGTTTCTGCGCTTGGACCATCGAGCCGAAAGGGAAATCAGGACCTCACTCGAGCCGGAAGCGCGTCAGGAACGAACGACCAACTTGGTCTGTTCGCTTTAACCCATCCAATCGTCGATGAATTGAAGCAGATGAACCCGGACGCCATCACACCGCTCGAGGCTTTGACACTTATCAATCGGCTCGTTACCCGCGCAAGGCAGGGGTAGATTATCGTCATGCGGATGAAATACAGTGCAGTCATGGCAGCATCTGTTGCAGCCTTGATTGCTGGGTGCCAGAAATCGGACGGAACAAGCCTGAATTTTCCGGGAGTTGGACCAAGACCCGACGTGTTGCCGGTGATGCTCAACAAGGAGCTTCCGTTCAGGTATCCGCCTTCGCTCTACGCGAAGAAGGTGCAGGCGAATGTGATGCTTCGCGTTTACATCGACAAAGAAGGGCAGTTGGTAAGCGAATCCACGCACGTTGCCGAAAGCTCCGGATTTCCTTCCCTTGATTCCGCAGCCGTGAAGGGATCGACTGAGCTTCGATTCATTCCCGCAAAAACGCACGGTGAGCCAGTGCCGGTGTCGATCCTGTTTCCGGTGTATTTCCGTCATCCGGAAGCGCCTGCTCTTCCGGGCGACACGATCCTGAAAAAAACCGTAAACGGAGTGCAACCCGGCGCGAGCCACTAATGACCTCGGTAGAGCGCAATCGACGACCCTATAACAACGTCGTCGAGACAATCGGATGGACTCCGCTGATCCGGTTGAACGCAGTAACCCGGGGAATTCGTACTCCCGTTTACGCAAAAGCCGAGTTTTTCAATCCAGGCGGCTCGATCAAGGATCGTATTGCCGTCCCCATTATTGAAAAGGCGGAGCGCGAAGGGAAACTCAAGCCGGGCGGAACGATCGTCGAAGGAACGAGTGGAAATACGGGGACCGCGCTCGCAATCGCGGCAGCACTTCGTGGATACAAGTGCATCTTCACGATGCCGGACAAGATGTCGCAGGAAAAGGTGCGTCTTCTCAAGGCGTTCGGCGCAGAAGTAATCGTCACGCCAACCGCCGTGCCGCCCGATCATCCGGACAGTTACGTGATGATGGCCAGGCGAATTGCGAAAGAAACGCCGAATGCAATTCTGGCCGATCAATTCTACAATGATGCGAATCCGCAGGCGCATTATGACGTCACCGGTCCGGAGCTGTGGGAACAAACGGGGGGCCGGATAACGCACTTTGTGGCTGCAGCAGGAACCGGTGGAACCCTCACCGGAGTCGGCCGCTACCTGAAAGAGCGAAATCCGAAGATACGCATCATCGCTGGCGATCCTGTCGGTTCAATTCTGGCAGACTATTGGAAAAGCGACGGAAAGACGATTCGAGAGGGCGTTCCGTACAAGGTCGAAGGCATCGGACAGGACAAGATTCCGGGAACGCTCGACATGAGCGTGATCGATGAGTTCGAAACCGTCGGCGACAAGGAAGCATTTGCAATGGCTCGCAGGCTTACGCGTGAAGAGGGGCTCTTCGTCGGCGGGTCGTCGGGCCTTATTGCACAGGTAGCGCTGCGTGTCGCGAAAGAAGTGAACGATCCCGATGCATTCATCGTCACCGTGTTGTGCGACACCGGAGAGCGTTACCTGTCGAAGGTCTACAACGATGAGTGGATGCGCGAGAATCAGATGCTCGACTCCTCCCGTGTCACCCTGCTGGAAGTTCTCGGGCGAAAGGAAAGTGAGACACCCGCGATCGTCGGAACGGCTCCGGGGTCAACGGTACGGCAGGCACTCGGCCTCATGGCTCTGCACGACATCTCACAGCTGCCGGTGATGGAAGACCAGAATTGCGTCGGGTCTGTCAGTGACTGGTCGCTGTCGCAAAAAAGTCTCGAGAATCCCAAGCTGCTCGACTCGACCGTCAGTGAGGTGATGGAGTCACCCTTTCCGACTATTTCGGGTGACCAGCCGGTGGAGAACGTTGTGAAGCTGTTGTCAAAATCCAATCCGGCGGTTCTTGTTCGAGCCAACGGAACGATTCGCGGAATCGTCACGCGATCGGACATGCTGCATTACATGATGAGCAGGTAGAAGAGTCGCGTGAAGATCACAGTATTGATGGGTGGGCCGTCGGCGGAAAGAAACGTGTCGCTCGCATCGGGCATCCGGATCGTGCTCGCGCTCCGGTCGCGCGGCCACGACGTCATCGCCTTTGATCCGTCGCAGGGTCCGGTATCTCCAGAAGAGGAACAACGCCTGGCGTCCAGCGCCGTTGGCGTAGACCCGCCGTCGCTGGAATCGCTCGTCCAGAGCACTGGTGGCGCGTTTCTGTCGGCACTTGAAACACGTCCGGAAATATCCGGTGCCGAAGTCGTATTTCTGGCGCTGCACGGCGGACAGGGGGAGGATGGGACTCTTCAGGCGCTCCTGGACATGGCCCACGTGAAGTACACGGGCAGTGGACATCTCTCGAGTGCGCTGGCGATGGACAAGGATCTGTCCAAGAAACTGTTCGTTGACGCGGGAGTAGGAACCGCCGAGTGGCTGATGACGCCGGTGACCGTGGAAGACGTGGAGAAGGCCTTTGGTTTTCCGGTCGTGGTCAAGCCCTCGAAGCAGGGGTCAACGGTGGGGCTCAGCGTCGTGAAAGAGAGGGAAAAACTCGTTGCCGCAATTGAAGAGGCATTGCGATACGACGACGAAGTGATGGTCGAAAAATTCATTGCTGGCCGCGAGCTCACCGTAGGCATACTCGGCGACCGCGCACTGCCGGTTGGCGAGATCAAGCCAGTGCACGAGATCTACGATTACGAGTGCAAATACACCGCGGGGATGGCAGCCGAAGAATTTCCGGCTAACCTTTCAGAAGAACAGACGCTCGAGGTTCAGAGGCAGGCGCTGGCGGCATTTCGGGCATTGAAGCTTCGGGGATATGCGAGGATTGATTTTCGTCTCTCCGTGCCCGATGATGTGGGTGACGGCAGTTTCTATTGTCTCGAAGCGAATACGTTGCCCGGGATGACTGAGCTGAGTCTCATTCCTCAGGGAGCGGCGGCGATGGGAATGTCGTTTCCGGAATTGTGTGAAGAGATCGTTCGTTTAGCAGAGAAATGAGGAACTGCTGGACACGGTCTGTGTTATAGAAGGGTCTCCTTAGCGGTAGCCAGGTTTCTATGTCCGACGCGCTGTACGAGCCACAGTCGCACCCAAGAATGACGCCAGCGGTCCAATGGTTGATCGCGGCGAACGTCGGCGTGTATTTCCTGCAGGTCACGCTGTTCGGTGGAGACAGTGTTTTCAATGCTCTCGGCCTTGCGCCCGATACGTTTCCAGCGGCCTGGTGGACTGTCGCCACATACATGTTTGTCCACGCGGGATTGTGGCACATCCTGTTCAACATGGTATCGCTCTGGATGTTCGGACCTCGCATCGAGAATGTGTGGGGCGCGAAGAGCTTTACTTATTTCTATCTGTGGTGTGGGCTCGGCGGTGGAATAGCGCATCTGTTGTTCGAGCACAACGTGGGTCTCGTGGGCGCATCAGCAGCGGTGATGGGTGTGCTGCTCGCGTACGCACTGAGATGGCCGGACGACGAAGTCTATCTGTTCGGCGTAATACCGATGAAGACGAGATGGCTTGTCGTCTGGCTCGTGCTCATCAACCTGGCGATGGGGATATCGGCAAACAGAACGAGCACCGGTATTGGATGGTTCGCACATCTTGGCGGCCTTGCCTTTGGCTACATCTATCTTCGGGTCTCGGCGTTTGGTGGCCTCGACAATTTCCGTCGCTGGGTATCACCCGTGCCGGATGAACCTGAAGATGCATTCCGTGCGGTGCCGCGTTCTCGTCCGCGGCCGCGGGATCGCGGCGATCGAGCGGAAGGTATCGACGAGGTGGTAGCGAAGAGCAACGCAGTGATCGCGAAGCCCGTTCGTCCGAGCGTGCTGCCGAAAACCGATCCGGAAAAGACTCAGCCATCAGGTGAGCGTCTCAATCTGGTTCTCGACAAGATCTCGAAACACGGTATCGAGAGTCTTACGGGGGAAGAACTCGCGGTTCTAAAGGAAATGTCGCGAAAGCTGGGAGGATCCGAGCCGCACTGATTGAATCGGCATCACCGATCGTGCATTCTTCGGGATGCCCCGTCCCGAGCTGATTGAGACCTTCGCGAATCCCTACACAGATCGCGATTACGAAATCCACATGGACTGCAACGAGTTCACATCGCTCTGTCCGCTTGGCGGCATAGAGAGTGATGCGGAGGAGCTCGCGTTGCTCACCGGTGGAGCTCCTGATTTCGGGATCATCCGGATCACGTATGTACCAGCCGAAGTCTGCGTCGAGCTCAAGAGCCTGAAGTTCTACCTGTGGAGCTTCAGGAACGACGGGATTTTTTACGAGAGAGCCGTGAACCGGATTCTCGACGACCTGGTAGTGGCAGTGAAGCCGAAGTGGATGAAGGTCGTCGGGGACTTCAATCTTCGCGGCGGGATCAAATCGGTGATCACCGCCACGCACGGATCGCGATAGCTCTTCCGCTACTTAAAGATTCCGAAGTGGCCGAGAATCCACCAGAGGAGGACGAAGACGACGATGCCGGTGCATCCGCATCCGCTGGTGAGTTTTCTCGCTCCGTAACCTGCAGCCACGCCTCGAAGAAGCTTGCTCATAAAATCCTTCAGTGGATTGTTGCCGCCGCAGGGAATCATCCGGGCGTGGAATTGAGGAAATGCATGAGTCGTTCCGGGGCGGATCAGAGCGGGTTGAAGGTGGAAGGGTTCCAGCGTCCACCGTGCAGAATTACATTGCGAGCCGCGGGGCTCAGGCCACGTGCAATGGGGCCAGGTAGCTCAGTTGGTAGAGCAGCGGACTGAAAATCCGCGTGTCGGCAGTTCGATTCTGCCCCTGGCCATTTGTAAAAAGACGGATCACCGCGCCGGGGGAAAGAGAACCCGCCACAGAAAGGATGTACTTCCAGACTCAGGCGTATTTCTTCAGGGTCGTCCACCCTTTCCTGCAGCCAGGATTTTTGGATTCAAGCCAATCCGTTGCACATATGCGGCGAATCGCGGGCTCGTCCGTATGGGATCGAAGAGCGGGTCGCTTAAGGACCGTGCGGGCTGGCGGGGATTCGGGCCTTTTTCGCCGTCGAGCGTATTCAACGCGCTAGCAGTGTCGCCCACGGCAAGAGATGCGATTACCTGATCGCTCAAAGATTTCTGTTGATGAGAACGGACTTCCCTCAACACGGAATCGCCCTGGGCCTTGCGTCCCAGCTTCATGAGGGCGTAAACCACTTCGCCCCACGGGATTTTGTACTTCTCGCCCAAACGGGCGACATCTTCGTATTTGCCTAGATCGAGCATGACTTGCCGCGCTGTCGGCGAGCGTACGATGCCACTGTCCAGGGTCAGCGCATGCTGGAAGGTCCTTTCCGCATCCACCGGGTGCCCGGCGAGCATGAGCGAGTTGGCGTAATAGTTGACGAACGACGCATTCATCGGATCCAGCTCAGCCGCTCGTTGTGAATGGGGAAGGCACTCGACGATCCTTCCCTCCCCGCAGAGCAGGGAGCTGAGCCACTGCTCCGCCGCAGCATAGTTCGGATCCAGCTTGAGTGCGACTCGGTATTCCCGCTCGGCACTATCACGCTGATAGACCTAAGAAAATGCACGCGCAAGGGAAGCGTGCGCCTCTCCAAGTGATCGATCCAAAGCAAGCGCCTTTCGAGCTGCTGGAAACATCAAACGGCTGACCGAGTCGAATAATGCTCCGTTAAAGAACGGAAGAAGACTCAGTGCATCGGAGTACCCCGAATATGCCCTCGCGAAACTGGAATCCTTGCTGATGGCCTGCTGAAAGAAGACGATGGATGAAGGTATGGCGCCAGGATTACCAATGCCGCGTGTCATTGCGTACCGACCCTGCAGGTAAAAGTCGTATGCAACCGGATCGTTCGTTCCGCGCACAACATTCGGTCGAGCCGCGTCCGTTAGCCGGACTTGCAAGACGCGAACAATTGCCGTAACGAGATCGTTCTGAACGCCGAACAGATCTTTCGCGTCGCGCTCGAAGGGTTGAGTCCAGATGACACGACCGTCTGCAGTGTTAGAAAGAGAGGCCGTGAGCCGGAGGTGATCTCCTTGCCGCTGAATACTTCCTTCGAGCACAGTCCCGACGCCGAGTGTCTTGCCGATTTCCTGGACGGTCATGCCCTTGTTCTGTACCGCGGCAGCGGAAGTCTGTGACGACACCTGCAGGCCCGGCACCTTCTGAAGAGAAAGGGCGAGTTGTTCCGCGATACTCTGTCCGAAGTAGGCGCTGGTGCTGTCTCCGCCAAGATTCTTGAATGGTAGGACCACAATTGCAGGTGACGGCCGCGTGCGGCCGCGCATGCGAGCCATAAAAAATCCGCCGAGTAGAATCACGACCGCGACACCGCCAATGAGGGAAAGTCTTTTTCCGCCAGCGAAAGATGGAAATGAGCCTGAGCCCGTGAGACTTACTTCATCGAGCGACTTGATGACCTCACCTGCGGTTTGCGGACGATTTTGCGGATCCTTCTCAAGGCATCGCATCACCAGCCGTGCCAGTGAGCGCGGGCAATCAGGCCGAAGATCGCTCACCGGCTTCGGTGATTCCGACATATGAGCTGCGATGACACGGTGAACAGTTTCGCGTACGAACGGGGCAGCTCCCGTCAGCATCTCATAGCCGAGACACCCTAACGAGTAAATGTCGGCGCGATGATCTGTCTCGGGATCACCAGCCGCTTGCTCCGGTGCCATGTAGGCGGGCGTACCAATGCTCGTCCCAACTTGTGTGAGTGTGGAAGATGGTGTTGAGTCGTCGCGTGTTTGCGCGGCGCCAAGCGCCTTGGAAATTCCGAAGTCAGCGACAACCGCGGAATCACCGGTAAGCAGAACGTTTTCCGGTTTGATATCGCGATGGACAACGTTCCTGGAGTGAGCAAACGCGAGAGCCTTTGCAACATCGCGCAGGATTGCTACTACGTCGCGGATCGAAATCTTTCCTTGCCGGCTGATACGGTCGCGCAGTCCTTCGCCATCGACATAGGGCATGAGATAGTACGGCAGTCCGTCGGCGTCCCCTGCGCTCAACAGGGGAACGATCTGGGGATGTTGCAAACGTGCGGAGACCTTAATCTCTCTCGCGAATCTCTCAGAGCTAATGTGGGCTGCCAACTCTGGCGGAAGAGCCTTGATGACGACTTTTCTGGTAAGACTCAAGTCTTCCGCGAGGAACACACGCGACATTCCGCCGCCGGGCAACTCGCGCTCGATTACGTAGTTGCCGCCCAGAGCGGTCTCCAGGCGATTGCCGAGGTCTGTGGTCAATCTATGCCTGCTTTGTCAATCGCGTTCAATACATCTTCCCCGTAGGCCGATCGATATGGATGTAACAGAGTTCGGAGAAGAGCTAATATGGAACAAGCAGGCAAATACCGTAGCCCTGAGCTCAGTACCTCCAGAATCGGCTTCGAGTCGGTCGTTCTCAGTTGTATCGACGACCCTGACGCTCGTCAACTAAAAATGGCCTTGAATGGCGCCGAAATCAGCAACTAAAACGGTGTTACCGCGAAGGCAATGCAACCGTTGAGGTTTCAAACGCTGCCTGATCCTGCTATAGGGATTGGGCGTCTATACACTACTCCTCAACCGGCGCTTATTCTTCCCAATGCGCAATTCTGAGAACGGACCACCATGGAGCGCGAAAGGGCTCGCGTTCTGGCCGGCGTTACTAATTGTTTTTCTTCTCGACTTTGTGACAAAGCGATGGGCGGAAAGTCATCTAATTCCGATGTACACTCCGCATGAGGTGATCGGAAACGCCGTCAGGCTCACTCTGGCGTTCAACAAGGACGCAGCGATGGGGCTCAGCCTCGGCGCCTACTCTCGCGTCGGGTTTACGCTGATTGCCATAGTCGTGCTTGCGGTGCTTGCAATGTTCTACTGGCGAACGCCACCAAATGCGACAGGAAGTGCGATAGCGCTTGGGCTAGTTGCCGCGGGTGCACTGGGAAATCTGATGGACCGTGTGCTGTTTTCGCACGGCGTTGTCGATTTCATCGACGTCGGGGTTGGAACTACACGTTTTTACACTTTTAATGTCGCAGATGCCTCCATTACATGTGGTGCAATCCTGCTGGCAGCCTTTTCAATGAAGAGTTCCAAGCCGGATGAGGCTCCAGCGGCAACTCCGAGCATCGCACGGACGCGAGATTGAGATAGATGGGCACTCAAGCCCACGACCCGGCGAGATCAGCTGCCTAGTTCACGTTGTCCCTGCTCGAGATTGAGCAGGAATTTCTTGCGCCAGAGACCTCCGCCGTAGCCGCACAGGTCACCGTTCTGCCTCACGACCCTGTGGCAGGGAATGACGATGGCGATCCGGTTGTCACCATTCGCCTTTCCTACCGCCCTCTGAGCTCCGGGTCGTCCCATTGCGCGGGCTTGGGCTTCGTAGCTGATGGTAGTCCCGTAGGGGATCTCAAGCAGCTGATTCCACGCTCCGACCTGAAATTCTGTTCCACGAAGTGAGAGAGGAACCGAGAAGTCCCTGAGTTGTCCGGTAAAATATTTATCTAACTCTCGCGTCAGTTGTTTGATGTGCCGATTGGTACCCTGAGCTGTCGGGCTCTTGAACCATTTCCGGATTCTCTCGAGCTGGGTCTCCAGCATACGCCTGTCCGCGAACTCGAGCAGGCAGATGCCGTCGTCCGTTGCACCGGCGATCATCGGTCCGAGTGGAGTGAGAATCCGCATTACAACCACCGGCATTGCTGCCTGTGCCTTGTTCGGCGGAATCTCGAAGGTCCGGCTGAACGCTTCGTGGAATCCGCTGGACGACTCGAATCCATTCATATAGCCTGCTCCTTCCCACTTTTCGCCCTGGCGGATCTGTCCGAACGCCACCCCGAGGCGCCGGGCACGCTGGTAAGCCTGAAAAGTCAGTCCATGATTTCGCAGGAACCACCGGCGCACCCGTGCTGGATCGAATTGAGCTTCGCGCAGGTCGGAATCCTTCCAACGGCGCGCTGGATCCTGTTCAACCTTCTGGAGGAGTTTCTCGATCCAGAGAGGAGCTGCCCCTTTGGGTTCGAGCGGATGACAGCGGAGGCATGGCCGGTATCCCGCCACCAGAGCTTCGCGAGCTGACGAGTAAAACTCAACGTTTTCGGGCCGAGGCTTTCTGGCCGAGCATCCTGGACGGCAGAAAATACCGGTGGTGCGAATAGCGGCGAAGAAGACGCCATCGAACGTGGCATCCCGCTCTGAAAGCGCGGTGTACATCTTCGCGGCGGAC
>JBBSGU010000002.1:0-129674 GCA_038253755.1 Gemmatimonadales bacterium
CAGCTTGGTGTCTGAACCGTGACGAATATTCTCCGGCTCCAGCGGTTTCGTAAAGCTCGGCCATCCGGTGTGCGACTCGTACTTGTCGGCTGAGCTGAACAAAGGTTCGCCGGAGACCACGTCAACGTAGATGCCCGCAGCGTGGTTGTTCCAGTACTGGTTTCGATACGGAGTCTCTGTGTCGTCTTGTTGCGTCACGCTATACTGCAGCTTGGTGAGCTTCTGGCGAAGCACGGCATCGCTCGGTTTGGCGTACGTGCGCGCAACGTTTGCCTGTGACGTCGCTGACATCGATGTGCCCGAGTTCGTCGGTGCGCCGCCAGAACCGGCAGAGGTCGACGATGATCGTGTCGTTGTCGGAGCCATTGCAGCTGGTGCGTCGGAAACCGGAGCGACCTGCGCCGCACGTTCAGCGGCCGTCAGCGAATCGAGCGGCGCGGCTTGCGAGGCGCTCAACGACAACGAGTCTGCCGGAATCGTGTCCGACTTTGTGCATGCAACGGCCGCAACGGCTGCGGCGGCCATCATGACGTAAGTTTTTTTCAAAATGTTTTCTCTTTAGAGTTACTCGACCATGAAGTTGTGGCAGATGCCGTGCCACTCACGGCCTGTCGAATCGCCTTTAGTACCTGTCCCCGGAGCCAGTGAGTAAGTCATCAGTCGTAAGGTTCGTGTAGCCGAGCGCTGCGAGGGAAGACACGTAGACCTTGCTCACACCGTGGTCGCGCAGCTCGAGAAGCTCGTCGGCTTGGAGATTCCGATAGCCGGCATCGTGCAGGGGTCACATACGGTCGCGTTCGGACAAAGCCTACACGGATTCGATTGGCACCAGCGCCCAACGGCTTGAACCGATCTCAGTCTTGCGAAATCGCGCCAAAAGTGAGTCCGTTACATATCACCTTCAACACTCAAAATGGACAAACGAAAGCTCGCGGCACTTGCGAAGAAGAATGCAGCCCGCTCGGGCAGCCTTTCCAAGATTCCGAAAGGCTTCGGCAAGAAATACGATTCGAACCTTGCCGACGATCCGACAGACGAGGCGACGATCAAAAAGCTCCAGGAAAACGAACGCTTTTTCGCCGAGATGAAGAAGCGCGAGTTCTAGAAAGGGAAGTCTGACGCATGAGCAGTGAAATGATGTCGATTTAAGCAGATGAGCCGAACTCGCGTTAACATTGAAGAACGGAGGATTACGCGATGAACAGGCTCGAAAAGCTTCACGATGAAGGCCAGTCAATCTGGCTAGACAACATTGACCGGAAGATGCTCCATAACGGAGATCTCGAACGGCGAATTACCGAAGACGCGCTGACGGGGATGACGTCGAATCCCACGATCTTCGAGAAGGCATTGGCTGAGGGAACCGATTACGACGAGCAGTTGTCGTCGGCGGAGAGCGGCTTGAGGTCATCCGAGCTGTTCGAGCTTGTCGAGACGACTGACGTCCAGCGTGCCTGCGACTTGTTCGCAGGAGTCTATTCAAGCACTCGCGGCGGGGACGGTTACGTTTCGATCGAGGTGTCGCCCGGCGTTGCGAACGACGTCGATCAGACCGTCGCGGAAGCCCGACGACTTTGGCAGGCCGTCGATCGTCCAAACGTGATGGTGAAGGTGCCGGGAACCGTCGATGGGGCAAAGGCGGTTCGCCAGCTAATCTCCGAAGGCATCAACGTCAACATCACGCTGCTCTTCGCGATCGATGCGCACGAGCGCGTCATCGATGCCTACATCGCTGGTCTCGAAGACCGGGTAGCTGCTGGCAGTCCAATCGATCACATCTTTTCGGTCGCAAGCTTCTTCGTGAGTCGTGTGGATACGGAAGTGGACAAGCGACTCGATGAGATGGTCAAGGCGGCCAATCCAACCGATCGCGATCGGCTAAAGATGCTCAAGGGAAGGGCGGCAGTCGCAAACGCGAAACTGGCGTATCGTCTCTTCACTCGACGATTCTCCGAACCCGGCTGGAAAGCTCTTGAGGAGCGCGGTGGTCGCGTTCAGCAGCCGCTCTGGGCAAGCACCAGCGTAAAGAACCCTGCCTATCGCGATGTCATGTACGTCGAGGAGCTGATTGGGGCACATACGGTCAACACGATGCCACCGGCCGTAATCGACGCTTTCAAGGATCACGGCGACGTACAGGCCACCGTAGACAAGCGGCTCGGCGCCGCCGAAGGGCTCCTTCGCGAGCTGGAAGCAGTCGGCATATCGATGAAGGATGTAACGGACAAGCTTCTGGCGGATGGTCTTGCCAGTTTTCAGAAATCATTCGACACGCTGATCGGCGGAATCGAAAAGAAAATCAGCGAGCTTGCAGCGGCGAAGTGACATCAGCCTACATACCACGAACGAAAATCGTCTGTACGATCGGCCCGGCGACATCCTCCGAGGAGGGGATTCGCGGCTTACTGGAGGCGGGCATGAACGTGGCCCGCCTCAACTTTTCGCACGGTACGCACGCGCAGCACGCAGAAATCATCCAGGCCATTCGAAAAGTTTCTGCTGAGCTCGACGTTCCGGTCGCGCTCCTCGGCGATTTGCAGGGTCCGCGTATCAGGGTTGGCGACATCTCCGAGCCCGTCAAGGTCGAGCCGGGTCAGGACCTCACCCTTGTCCATGAAGGACTCGAGCAGGGTGGCGAGATTCCGATCACCTACGATCATCTGGCCTCCGACGTTCATGTGGGCGATCGAATTCTCATCGACGATGGGCTCATCGAGCTGCTTGCGATGGAGGTCGAGGCCCCGAGGGTAAAAGTTCGCGTCGTGCACGGTGGGATGATCAAGCCGCACAAGGGTCTGAATCTCCCCGGCGTTCATGTCTCCGCGCCTTCGATCACCGAAAAAGACATTGACGACGTCCACTTCGCGGTTGAGCACGACCTCGACTACCTCGCGCTGAGTTTCGTGCGCCGCGCGCAGGACGTCGAACAGTTGCGCGCGATGATTCCAAAGGGGTTGTTGATCGTCGCCAAGATCGAAAAGGATGTAGCGCTTCAGAACATCGAGAGCATCATCCAGGCGTCAGATGGAGTGATGGTCGCTCGCGGCGATCTGGGAGTCGAGCTTCCGTTTGAAGAAGTACCGGGCGCGCAAAAGCGAATCATCTCCCTGTCAAACCGCCTCGGACGTCCTGTTATCACGGCCACTCAGATGCTCGAATCGATGATAGAGAATCCCCGGCCTACGCGAGCAGAAGCCAGTGACGTAGCGAACGCGATCCTCGACGGAACGGATGCTGTGATGCTGTCTGCGGAAACCGCTGCGGGCGCGTACCCGCGTCTTGCCGTGGAAGCAATGCGCCGGATCATCACGCAAGTCGAGCAGCATCCGCCCGGCGGTCGGCCGCGTCGGGGAATCAATCGTGATGTCGGCGTCGGAGTGCCAACGGAAGTCGCAATCGCGGCTGCGACAACGGCAGCGGTTGACATGCTTGGGGCGCCCCTTGTCGTAGTGTTTACGAAAAGCGGGTTCTCCGCACGAATCGTCGCAGCCTACCGCCCGAACGTTTCGATTCTTGTTCTCACCGACCAGCCGCGCACGTTCCGTCAGCTCGCACTCGTGTGGGGAGTTATACCGGAGCTCGTGAAGCACTGCGAGAACTATGAGGAGATGATGCAGCGCGCAAAGGAAGTTGTTGTCGTGCGCGAGCTCGCATCACGCGGAGACAGAATCATCGTAACCGCCGGCGTGCCGTTCGACGTGCCGGGCACGACGAATCTCCTGAAGGTCGAGACGGTGTGACCGACCGGGCGCGCTTACTCTCATGAAGCTGACGTTCCTCGGAACAGGGACCAGCTTCGGGGTGCCGCAGGTCGGATGCGGCTGCGCAGTCTGTCACTCGCCCGATCCGAGGGACAAACGCAACCGCGTCGGAGCCATTTTCGAAACAGATTCCGGTGCTCGACTGCTAATCGACACTCCGCCAGAGCTGCGGCTTCAGCTCATCGCCGCCGGCATCGATCGCGTTGATGCCGTGCTGTTCACTCACGATCACGCCGACCACACCCACGGCCTCGACGACATCCGCGCGCTATCGATGCGCCGGGTTGCGCCCCTCGAAATGTTCGGGTCAGAAGAATCGCTGGAAAGACTGTCGCAGCGCTTCGCTTACATCTTCGATGATCGCATTCGCCCCCTTCCCGGAACGTCCAAGCCGGAAGGACGAGCCGTCCCGCTTCGGGACCGAGAGACGGTCAAGATCGCCGGCATCGACGTCACGCCGATAGCAGTTCCCCACGGACCAGTCTCAGTTTTCGGCTACATCATCGGACCGCTTGCGTACATCACCGACGCAAAATCAGTCTCCGGCGAAGTGGTCGAATCCCTCAAAGGCGCAAAGGTCCTCGTCCTCAACGCACTGTTTCGCACCGGTCATCCGACGCACTTGAGCATTCCCGAAGCAGTCAGAGTTGCCGAAGCCGTCGGAGCCGAGCGGACGTATCTGACGCATCTTACGCACGACAATTTTCACGCGGATCTCGAAGCCGAGCTTCCGCGAGGCATAATGCCCGCCTTCGACGGGCTCACCGTTCGCATCGACTGAGAAGACAAAATGACCGTCCGCATTGACTATTCGAACATGATCGGCGAGCAGTCCGGAGGAATCTCCGAGGCTGACTGGAGCGCTGCTGCCACATCCTTTACAACAGCGTTCGACGGTTTTGCCTCCCTGCGACAGAGCGGCGCTGTTGGTTTTGCCGATGTCGTGAGCGATGCGGCGCTGCGTGATCAGTCGGTCAACTACGCTACGCTGGTCGAAGGAAAATTTGACGATGTCGTAGTTCTGGGAATCGGAGGCTCCGCCCTTGGACCTATTGCGCTTCGCACCGCGCTTCGGCCGAGCGCGTGGAATATGCTCACGCCGGAAGCTCGAGACGGGAAGCCGCGCCTTCAGGTGCTCGACAACGTCGATCCCGAGACGATCGCGGCATTGCTCGAGCGTCTCGACCTGTCTCGAACGCTTTTCATCGTGACTTCGAAGTCAGGCGGAACTGCTGAGACGATGTCGCAGTTTATCATCGTGCATCAGCGTGTTCTCGACGCGTCGCTCGATCCGGGCGAGCATTTCGTTTTCGTGACTGATCCGGCACAGGGTGCGTTGCGTCCGCTTGCAGCCCGGCTTCGGGTACCAGCGTTGGACATCCCGCCCAGCGTTGGGGGCAGGTTCAGTGTGCTGACGCCCGTCGGGACTCTACCGGCTGCACTGATCGGCATCGACGTAACTGAGCTGCTTCGCGGCGCTGAAGAAATGGCCGCAGGGTGCACGAGCGACAAGCTCATGGAAAATCCCGCCGGCATCTACGGCACCCTTCAGTGGCTGGCGGATACAAAATACGGAAAGTCGATCAACGTTTTCATGCCGTATTCCGATCCGTTGCGAGACTTCGCCGCATGGTTCGTTCAACTCTGGGCAGAGAGTCTTGGGAAGCATCTACCCGATGGAAGCTCTGTCGGTCAGACGCCGCTCGCGGCTCTTGGAGCAACTGACCAGCACAGTCAGGTGCAGCTCTTCATGGAAGGACCAAAGAACAAGGTGGTGTCGTTCGTGGCGGTAAACGAGCGTGTCGCCGACGTCACCATCCCGCACGGCTTCGACGACGTAAAAGAGCTTGGCTACCTCGGCGGACATTCTCTCGCCGAATTGATCGGAATCGAGCAACGGGCGACTGCCGGCGCGCTTGCGAAACGCGGACGACCCAATCTCACGATTCATCTTGATAAGGTCGATGCGTGGCACGTTGGCGGCCTGATGATGCTGCTGGAGCTTGCAACGGCGTACGCGGGGCAGCTCTATGGCGTCGATGCATTCAACCAACCGGGCGTCGAACTGGGCAAGCAGTTCGCATACGCTCAACTGGGCAGGCCGGGCGCCGACGACGCGAAGAAAGAGTGGGAATCACTTCCGAAACCCGACCTCAGGTGGAGTATCTAGGCTCGGACACTTTGTCCCTTGCAGACCTTCTTTCGCCCAGCGAGTTTCAGCGTCTATGCTTGAGCATCTGATGAAGGGCGCCGTGAGTGTCGAGGACGGCAAGGTGACGATTGACGATGAGGTGGGAATTGCCTCCGCTCAGATGGACGCGCTCGTCTATACTGCCGTGTTCGGCGATCGGGATTCGAAGGACAACGCTCGCTGGCTGATATGGGAGATTGGACAGACTGTTGGAGTAATTCCTTCATCCATTCACGATCTCTATCTCGCACGGGGCCGCGGAGAAACGGGCGGGTACACAGTTCCCGCGATGAACATCCGCGGGATGGCGTACGACACCGCGAGAGCGGTTTTCCGCACGGCACTCAAGCTTGACGCTGGAGCATTCATACTCGAGATCGCGCGGTCAGAGATTGCGTACACTGACCAGCGTCCATCCGAATATGTGGCGGTGATCATGGCGGCTGCCCTTCGCGAAGGTTGGCGTGGCCCGCTGTTCATTCAGGGAGATCACTTTCAGATCAACGCGAAGAAATTCGCGGCTGATTCCGAAACAGAAGTGAACGGTGTGAAGCAGCTTGCGCGTGAAGCGGTCGCCGCCGGGTTCTACAACATCGACATCGATACTTCAACGCTTGTCGATCTGTCGAAGCCGAATCTGGAGGAGCAGCAACGAGTCAATTTCGAGCAGGCCGCCGACCTAGCCAAATTTGTCCGCGAGCTGCAGCCGGAAGGAGTCAACATTTCCCTGGGCGGCGAGATCGGTGAAGTCGGAACCGAAAACAGCACGGTCGAGGAGCTGCACGCTTACATGGATGGATTCAACGCCACGCTCGCCGAGCGCGCGCCCGGCCTCGAGGGATTGTCGAAGATCAGCGTGCAGTCGGGTACGACACACGGTGGCGTGGTACTTCCCGACGGCAGCATCGCCGACGTTCAAATCGACTTCGAGACTTTACGGCTGTTGTCGGAAGTCGCGCGCCAGAAGTACGGTCTCGCTGGGGCGGTGCAGCACGGGGCATCTACGCTTCCAGATTCTGCATTCCATCATTTCCCCCGAACTGAAACAGCAGAAATCCATCTCGCCACGAATTTTCAGACGATGCTCTACGACCGGATCTCTGACGCGCTCAGGTCGGAGATTTATGGGTGGCTTCTGATTAACGCGAAGGATGAGCGCAAAGCCACTGATTCCGACGAACAGTTCTTCTACAAGACGAGAAAGAAGGCGCTCGGTCCGTTCAAAAAGAAGTTCTGGGATCTCGACAAGCAAACGAAGGCAACTCTCGCGGCAGCCTACGACGCGAAGTTCGAATTCCTGTTCACGCAGCTCGGAATTCCCAACACCACTTCGATCGTGGCCGAGAAGGTCAAGCCGGTGCGGCAGCATCGGGTACAGCCACATGAAGGAATGGCGATCGTGGCTGCGGCTCCTGACGACGCGGACCTGAGTGATTGATCCGCAGGCCAGCGACGGTTCGGATTGGAAGCAGACACTCGATCTGGCGGTTTCTGCTGCCGGCCACGAGGCACGCAACGCGCTGAACGGTTTGGTGGTAAATCTCGAAGTCGTTCGAGCCATGGCTCAGCGGGCTGGTCATGACGCTGAGCCGTTCATGGGTCAGGCGGTAGCTCAGTCGGAGCTGTCGGTTCGGCTGACAGAGGCCACGTTCGCAATGCTGAAGCTCGTGGTGGCGGCGCTAGGTCCAGACGGGCGACTCACCTTCGAGTCACGCGAACACAGGCAGATTTCTTTGGAGTGTGGCGCGGACGCGGAAATCCTGTCTGCAGCCCTTGGACCCCTCGCTGACCGTGGGGTCATCGCCGTCGAGAGGTCTGGTTCTACGGTTATATTACGGATTCCTGTAGAACGCCACGAAAACCCGAGAGAATGAATAAAGCGAAGATCCTGATTGCGGACGACGAGCTTTCCATGACGAACGCGCTCAGCGCGATTCTCACCAGCGAAGGCTACGAAGTCGCGGTTGCGTCGGATGGCAAGAAGGCGCTCGACCAGTTGAGCGCCGATGATTTCGGCGTTGTGCTCGCCGATCTGAAAATGCCGAAGCTCGACGGACTGGCCCTGCTCAAGGAGCTTCAGCGTCAGGCAATTCCGACGGAGTGCATCATCGTAACTGGTCAGGGCACCGTGGACTCCGCCGTGCAGGCCATGCGCGAGGGTGCATACGACTACATCGAAAAGCCGCTCAACGCCGAAAAGCTCAATCGTCTCAAGGCGCTGATTCCAAAAGCGCTCGAGAAGTTTAACGTCCAGGAGCGCAATCGCGAGCTGTCATCGAAGCTCGAGAATCTCACGCATTACGGTGAGCTCACTGGGCAGTCTGAAGAAATGCGCGCCGTCTATCAGATCATCGATTCGGTTGCGCCGTCAACCGCGAGCGTGATGATCCTTGGTGAATCAGGAACAGGAAAGGAGCTCGTCGCGAGAGCGCTTCACACAAAGAGCGATCGCGCGAAGGGCCCGTTCTTCGCGCTGAATTGCGCCGCGCTGCCGAAAGACATTCTCGAGAACGAGTTGTTTGGGCACGAAAAGGGAGCCTTTACGGGCTCGACGAATGAGAAAGCAGGCGCATTCGAGATGGCGCACGGCGGGACGATCTTCCTTGACGAAGTCGCGGAGATGGCGACAGACATCCAGGTAAAACTTCTCCGTGCGATCGAGACGCGGACCATCCGCAGGCTTGGCGGGAAAAAGGAAATTGCAGTTGATATCCGCATCGTTGCGGCGACCAACCGCGACCTTCAGAAGGCTCTGGCGGAGAATCAGCTGCGCGAAGATCTCTACTACCGTCTCGCCGTAGTCGAGGTGTTTCTCCCGCCGCTGCGCGACCGCGCGGGTGACATCAAGCTTCTCGCCAACGAATTTCTTGCGCGCTTCTCGCAGCAGAACGGCAAGAAGATCAAAGGCTTCGATCAGAACGCGTGGGAATGGATTCTCTCGCACAACTGGGCCGGCAACGTTCGCGAGCTCAAGAATACGGTGGAGCGCGCGGTCATCATGGCGCGTGGCGACGTCATCACCGTCGAGGACGCGCAGCCGCGTCATTTGCGGATGAGTGGCGAGATGCCGGCCATAACGATGGCTTCTGGCTCGTCTCTCGCAGATGCAAGAAAGCAACTGGTGCTCCGAACGTTCGCGACCGCAAATGGTGATCTGTCGAGAACGGCGAAGGTCGTGGGCATTTCGGTCGAAGACGTGCGGGCTGAATTGTCGGCGTTGCTTCACACGAACGGTACATCTCAGCCTGCAAAGACAGCGCTGCCCGAAGCGGCAGCAGTCAGCTCGAGGGCTCGGGGCGCAGCCGCCTCGAAGCCGAAGGGAAAAAAGAAATAATCCGAGGTAACGCGATGTCCGAGTACGAATGGGAAGAAGACGACGAACCTTTCGTTGTCATTGAAAAGAGCGAGCCGGGAATAGGAACGTTCATGGCGGGTCTCGCAATCGGTGCGGGAATAGCCCTGTTATTCGCACCGAGAAGCGGCGAAGAGACTCGCCGCGACCTCGAGCGTCGTGCGCGAAAGGTGGGAACGCAGGCGCAGGATTTCGTGAGCGAAGTGACCGAGTCTGTCGGAAGCAAGCTCCAGGAAGCGAAGGAGGGCGTAGAGAACCGCTTCGATTCCGCGCGTAGTGCGGTTGAGCTGAAGCGTCGTCAGGTGACGAACGCGGTCGATGCCGGTCGCGCCGCAGCGCAGCAGGCACGAGTCGAGCTCGAGCAGCGCATTGCGGAAACGAAGGCCGCGTATAAAGAGAGCTAGTGCCCCAGAGGCCGCTCCATCTCAGGATCGGCTGGACGCTGCGCGATTATGCCCGGCGCGTCTGGGACAACAGTGGTGAAGACAACGTGTTCTTTCTGGCGGGCGGGATTGCGTTCAATCTCCTGCTCGCGGCTGTTCCGTTTATCCTCCTGTTCGCAGCGGCACTCGGCTACCTGCTGAATCAGTCTTCGGATGCGTCGTCGCTCGAAATCAACGCACTCGTCGACAGGTTCCTCCCGCCACACCCAACTGGCCAATCCCCGCTCGCCAAGGTGTTAGTGGACATCATCAAGTCCAGGCAGGCGATTGGGGTCTACAGCATTATCGGGTTTGTCTGGTTCTCGACCCGATTGTTTGGCTCGCTCCGCAGCGTGCTCTGCGCGATCTTCGACATCGATTCCGATCGTGGGATAATCGCGGGGAAGCTGTTCGATATTCAGATAACCGTTGTGTCGTCTCTTCTTCTGGTGGCGTACACCGCGCTCAACGCCTATATGGCGCTTGCCACAACGAAAGGCCTTGTCGTGCTTGGTGAGATCGGCGTGAGACAGGATCTGATGGGAACGGTGGAATACAACCTCGGCCAATTTGTGTCGCTGATCTTTATCGGGCTCATGTTTTTTTCGCTGTACAAGTATCTGCCCAACAGAAAGATCCGGTGGCAGACCGCGTTTATCGCATCGATGTTCACGAGTATTCTGCTCGAAGTCGCGAAACGAGTCTTCGGAGTGTACGTCTCGCGATTCAATCCAGGGTCGCTTTACACGGGGACGCTGGCGGCGCTCGTAATTCTCGTTATCTGGCTCTATTACGCCGCGACTATTTTCATCCTCGGGGGCGAGGTGGCCCAAGTGTATGACCTGCGGCGGGTTAGGCGGTTACAGCGAGAAGCATTCGAGGACTAGTACCCCACGGCAGGGAAGTTGCGTAAGTTTCCATGCGCCGTAGAGAGCGGTGCATTTAACATCCTGGGAGGCGCTCGTGCGTAAGCTATTGGCAGTGGCCATTCTGGCCGTCTCGATTACCGCTTGCAAGAAGACCGCAAATGGTGATCTCGAAGTCGAAAAGCCCGTGGTCGGAACGGTAACTGATACGCTGAACGTACCCAGCGTCGACGTGACGTCAGATTCGACGATGGTGGCAGTTCCGAAGGTCGAAGTGAAGAAGGATTCTGCTATGATCAAGGTTCCAAAGGTCGAAATCAAGAGGTAGATCTGATTAACAATCAAGCCCGCTACTGACCTTTCAGTGGCGGGCTTTTTTGTTGCGTTTGCTTAGCTACTATGACTCTTTGCCGCGGATTCGGCGGATTTTGGCGGATCAGATACGGGACGTCTGATTTTGTTTTTGTTTGTCAAAACCTGACGATGGATTTTTGACTCGGGTCCGAAGTGTAGAAGCAGACCAACCTCGGAATGATTGTAAACCTCGAAAAACGCACCGATCACTCACTTGGTGAATTTTTCCTCTATGAGCCGTTCCATGAAGAGCATCCTCGCCTCGGAGAAGAAACCACCCATCATCTTCCCGTCTCTAGTCCGCTCAATTCGCGTCATCCGCGTCAAAAAGTCAGAGACGCGGCGGCATCGCGTGGAGGAATCATAGAGTTATATTTCACTCGCCCCAGGTCCCGGAGGGCGAAAGCCCGCTAACTCCGTCAGGACCCCGAAGGTAGCAGCGGCATGCGGTGTCTTACGTTGCTCCGTCAGGCCTGGGGTATTAATTCCCTCCCAAATGTCGCTCGCACTCGCCCGGAAATACCGCCCTAAGAGCTTCGCCGGCGTGGCGGTGCAATCCCACGTTTCAGACACTCTCCGTGGCGCCATTGCGCGCGGACGGGTCGCGCACGGCTATCTCCTGTGCGGGCCGCGAGGAACCGGTAAGACGACTTTGGCTCGCGTTCTCGCAATGGCCCTTAACTGCGAAAACAAAGGGAGTGACGGCGAGCCATGTGGCGAATGCACATCGTGCATGCGAATCTGGAGCGGAAGCTCGAGCATGGACGTCGTGGAAATCGATGCTGCCTCGAACCGCGGTGTGGATGACGCACGGGAGCTTCGGGAGCGCGCCATGTACGCCCCCTCGGGCGACGACCGGTATAAGGTCTACATCGTTGACGAAGCGCACATGCTCACTCGCGAAGCGTGGAACGCTCTCCTCAAGATTCTCGAAGAGCCGCCACCACGGGTCGTTTTCGTTTTCGCGACCACCGATCCGCAGAAAATCGCCCAGGCCGCGGCGCCTGTGTTGAGCAGACTCCAGCGTTTCGACCTCAAGCGAATTGGCGCTGCGGAAATCATCAATCGGCTCGAGATCGTTCTCGCATCCGAAGGGATAGGCGCCGCTCCGGAATCGCTCGCGATGATCGCGCGCGCCGCGGACGGGTCCATGCGCGATGCGCTGAGTCTCACCGACCAGGTTATCTCGATCGGCGACGGGGACTTGACGTCAGGCAGAGTTCGCGAAGCGCTTGGTCTCGTCGCAGAAGACGAATACCTCGGCGTCATCGACATGATCGCCGAACGACGCGCTGGGGATGTGTTCGCAGTGGTCGGCCGGCTGGCTGACAGCGGCGTTGACTTCAGTGTTTTCGTCTCGGGCCTGTCGGACATGCTGAGGGCGCAGCTCGCGGTTGTTCTAAACGGTCGCGCCGATGGGGTTACACCGGCTGCCCTGAGCGCACTCGAAGCCCATCGCGACTATTTTTCGCCGAGCGATTTGCTGAGAATGCTGTCGATTCTGAGTGGCATAGAGCCGCAGTTTCGTCGAAGCACGCAGCAACAGCTTCTCGTTGAGATGCTTCTCGTTCGATTTGCTCTTCTCGATCGTGCGGTATCCCTGGAGGACGTGCTTCAGGGACTAGCCGAGTCGGACAAGAGTACCGAATCGCGGAGCGGTACCGTTCCTGGCCGGTCCGCCGTCAGGGATAGACCGCCACAGACGCTCTCGCGAGCTGCCATTGAGCATCCGACAACAACTTCGCGACCTGCGCTTAAGCCCGTCTCTGCGCCTGAGGAACCCGCTCCGGCCGCAAAACAAGCCACGACCCCGGACTGGAAATCCGAATTCGACCAATCGGCGAACAATCCAGGCAAATCCCGCCTGACGACGGAAGCAGTCAGAGCGGAACGGCTGTCGCGTTTGAGGGCAGAGGATCCGGTGCTCGACGCCGCGGTGCGGGAGTTGGACCTCGACTTGCTCGACTGACTGCTCACTAACTAAACCAAAGACAATGGCAGATTTTTCGAAAATCCTCGAGCAGGCCACGCAGATGCAGGGCCGGCTGGAAAAGATTCAGGGCGAACTGGAAAAAATGTCCGTCAGCGGCAGTTCGGGCGGAGGCATGGTCTCCGTCGAGGCCGACGGTAAGGGGCAGATTACGAAGGTGAGGGTTGACCCGTCTATAGTAAACGCATCTGACGTAGAGATGCTCGAGGATCTCCTTCTGGTAGCGCTCCGTGATGCCCAGCAGAAGTCAACCGAACTTGCAAAGCAGGAGATGGGCAAGCTCACCGGCGGCATGGGGCTGCCTTTCAAGCTTCCGTTCTAGGGTGTCGGCGATAGACACCCTCGCAACCGAGCTTTCCCGCCTGCCAGGCATCGGCAGGAAGACGGCGATGCGGCTCACCTATCACCTCTTGAAGCAGCCCGCGGAGCAGAGCAAGCGGCTCGCCGACGCGCTGGTCACGCTCGCGGACAAGGTACGTCCGTGCTCGCATTGCTTCAATCTGACCGAAGACGAAGTGTGCTCGATATGTCGTGATGCGCGTCGCGATGCGACGCTCATCTGCGCGGTGGAGGAGCCGTCCGATATCGGTGCCATTGAGCGTGCGGGAGAGTTTCGCGGCGTTTATCACGTGCTCGGCGGACGTTTGTCCCCGCTCGATGGAATTGGTCCTGACGATCTCACCATACCGCAACTGGAGCAGAGAGTGGCCGGTGGTGCTGTGCGTGAAGTCATTCTTGCGACAAATCCGAGCATTGAGGGAGAGGCCACAGCGCTGTACGTTCAGCGCAAGTTGTCGCCCTATCAATTGACCGTGACGAGAATAGCGCGCGGGCTGCCGGTGGGCGGAGATCTGGAATACGCAGATGGAGTCACGATTGCGCAGGCACTTTCAGCACGGCGGGTGATGTGAACAGCGTAAGAAACAGGCAACTCGCAGCATTGAGTTTTCTCGGTGGTGCCGCTTGCGGGGCGCTCGCGTGGAGTCACCTGCAGCAGCAGTATCGACGAGACCTTTTCAGCCGCCATCCGTTGCGGCGATTTGCTGCGCTCAGCTATCTGCGCACTCGACCATCGGTTGGGACTGTGAGGTTGTTGCGCGAATACATCGCATGGGAACAGAAGCCGCTGCTTAGACAGCGCGGTGTGTCGCTGATGCGTCGCGTCGAATCAAAGCTCTCCTGATTTCGTGACGAACCCTGGCGCGGCATCGTGGTCTTTCGATGAAGAGGACCTGGATGCGCTCACTCGAACGGTATCCCGGTTTCTTGCGGAGACCGGGGCGCATTCAGCCCTGATCGCCGATCGGTCAGGGCAACTCGTTGCGACGATTGGCAAGCCGTTGTCGTTCGATCCAACGGTATTCGCAACTCTCACAGCCGCTGACTTCAGTGCCAACGATCAGCTTGCCCGCCTGATTGGCGAAACTGATTTCACGACTCTGTTCCACCAGGGCGAAAAAGAATCGATGTACGTCGCCGACGTTGCGCGACGCCTGATTCTCGTCACCCTGTTCGACAATCACACACCCATCGGCCTGGTTCGTTTGAAGATGAAGCCGGTGGTGGAAGAGCTGACCGCGCACCTCGACCGCGCGTTTACCCGCGCGCGCGAGAGCGGTACCACCCAGCCGAACATCCTCGCCGGCGCCGGCGAAGAGATCGACGAGCTGTTCAACTGGTAAGGAGATAGAACTGCGATGTCGATGATCAACTACGCGGCGCGAGAGATCAACTGCAAAATCGTCTATTACGGCCCGGGACTGGGCGGCAAGACGACGAACCTCGAGCACATCTACGGAAAGGTGAAGCCCGACACGCGAGGCAAGCTGATCTCGCTGGCAACGGAGACAGAACGAACCCTGTTTTTCGATTTCCTTCCGGTTGACCTTGGAACCATTCGCGGATTCAATACGCGTTTTCATCTCTACACAGTTCCCGGACAGGTCTACTACAACGCCAGCCGCAAGCTGATCCTGAAGAACGTCGACGGAATTGTTTTCGTTGCCGATTCGCAGGTAGAGCGCATGGAAGCGAACCTCGAGTCCATGCAGAATCTCTACGACAACATGGCCGAGTACGGATACGATCTCACCCGGATGCCATTCGTGATTCAGTACAACAAGCGCGATCTTCCAAACGCAGCACCGATTGCCGATCTCCAGGCTGCATTGAATCCCGGCTGGGAGCCGGCAGAGCCCGCGAAGGCGAGAGTCACCCCCGATCCATACCACGCGGGCCAGAACCTCGTCGATCAGCTCTCCAGCGGAGACTGGGTGGAAAAAGTTGCATACTTCGAGGCCGTCGCGATCGCCGGCGACGGCGTATTCGACACGCTGAAGGCTGTCAGCAAGCTGGTTCTAAAGGCGCTCGCCTGAAGCGAGACCATCGAGAGTGAATCTTCCGAACGCGATCACGGTCGGCAGGATTCTCATCGTGCCGCTGATCGCGGCACTTCCATTCATCAACTCTCCGTTCGCCCGGGCTGCGGCTTTCGTTATCTACATCATCGCCGCGGTATCCGACTATTTCGACGGCATGCTCGCGAGGTCGCGAAACCTCATCACCGACTTGGGCAGTCTGCTCGACCCGCTCGCCGACAAGTTGCTCCTGTTCGCGACGCTCATCCCGATGTTCGTCCTGATGTCACCGCCGGCAGATCCGATCTCGGCAACAACTGCTTCATTCGGGGCGGCACACAGCTTTCGTTTTCAGACTCTGATGGGCCCGGTGGGGCTGCCGTGGTGGGTGATGGCGATCGTCCTCGGACGAGAGCTGTTCATGACGGTGTTTCGCCACCTCGCGGCGCGAAAGGGAGTCGTGATCTCGGCAATTGGACCGGCGAAGTGGAAGACTGGATTTCAGTCGGTGTGGGTAGGCGCCGCATATTTCTGGTTCTTTGCAGCCACGCTCGCCGCAGCGAAGGGCTGGGACAACACGGCCTGGAGGTTTTTCGCGTATTTCAACGGAATCCTGGGAACAGTCGCGATGGCGGCGGCCATTTTTCTCACCGTGTATTCGCTCGGGCTCTACTTGCTGCGATACGGACGCGTCTTCGCGAACTGAGCCGTGAAAATCGAGATCGTGACCATCGGCGACGAGCTTCTGCTCGGTTTCACCATCGACACGAACGCTGCCCACCTCGCTCGTGAGCTTGCGGCAGTCGGCGTCGAGATAGTTCATCGCACGACAGTTGGCGACATTGCAGGCGACATCGCAGACGCGGTTAAGTCCGCGCTCGATCGAACTGGCGCTGTAATCACGACGGGAGGTCTTGGCCCGACAAGCGACGACATGACGAAGCCGTCGATCGCTGCGCTGTTCGGGCGTGAGATGATCCGCGACGAAGCGATCGTAGAAGCGTTGAAGGCGCGATGGGCACGGTATCGGCGACTTGGACCGTTTCCGGAATCCAACATCGCGCAGGCAATGATTCCCGATGGCGCCTCGATCATTCCCAATGAGCACGGAAGCGCTCCCGGCATCTGGATTGAAGACGCGGAAGGAAGATGGGTAGCGATGCTTCCCGGAGTTCCCCGCGAGATGCGAGGAATACTCGCCGATGAGCTACTGCCGCGGATCGTTGAGCGAGTGAGCAATGCTGGCGGAGCCCCGACTGTCATCAGGTCACGCACTCTTCGCACGACTGGAATTGCCGAATCGGCGCTCGCCGATCACCTCGGCGAGCTCGCGAGGGGAATTGACGGACTTGGGCTGGCGTTCCTGCCATCGATTGAAAGCGTCGATTTGAGGCTCACGTCGCGTGGCCTCACCGCCCATGCGGCGGACGCCGCTCTTGCTGCCGGAGTTCTGAAACTTCGCGATGCAGCAGGTCGCTATGTCTATGGCGAAGACGGCGCTGATCTGGCCGAGGTCGTTCTCGCCATGTGCCGGCGCAAAGACGTCAGGATTTCTGTCGCCGAGAGCTGCACTGGAGGACTATTGGGTGCGCGGCTGACTGCCATTCCAAGTTCAAGCGACGTGTTCGTTGGCGGGATCATCGCCTACGACAACGCGGTGAAGCGGGAGTGGCTGGGAGTCAGTGACAGCGACCTTGAAGCGTACGGGGCGGTCAGTGAAGAAGTTGCCGCGATGATGGCAAAATCGGTTCGTGAAAAAACGAAAACCGAGATCGGAATCGGCATAACGGGTGTCGCCGGCCCGGGTGGAGGAACTGCCGCCAAGCCGGTCGGGATGGTGTGGGTAGCGACGGACGGAATCGAAACGCAGGCCCGATGTCTGCGTTTGTTTGGGACGCGGGACGAGGTCAGGCTCCGAGCCGTTCAAGCGGCGCTCGACATGGTCCGGCGCTCACTCGAAACTGGTTAGATTCAGACGATGAAACGGAACAGGGAAGGCATGAACAATTCTGAGGTCAGAGACTTCGTTCCGTCCGACATGGCGGACGCGACGGCTGATGTTTCCGATGACGCCATGGATGACGTCGATGCGGCGGATGAGGACTCAGCCGCCGACGGCCCGACATCGGTGGACGACCAGATTTCCGAGCTTCAGCGCGAGCTGACGTCGGAGCGCGACAAGCATCTCCGTCTCGCCGCGGAGTTCGACAATTTTCGCCGCCGCAATCTTAAGGAGAAGATGGATGCGGAAGCGCGCGGACAGGCCGAGCTGGCGCGACTGATTCTCGATCCCCTCGATGATATTGCACGCTTTGCGCACGTCGATCCGGCGCAGACCGACTCGAAGACAATCGTCGAAGGCGTCGAGATGGTTGAGAAGAAGCTCGACAAGACCCTTCGCGGTGTCGGACTCGAGCCTGTGAATCCGGTCGATCAGAAATTCGATCCGGCTTTGCACGAAGCCGTGGGGACCGAGACGGCTGACAGCCCCGATCTCGACGGGACTGTGTCGCGCGTCTATCAGCCGGGCTACACGTTCAAGGGACAGCTTCTGCGGCCAGCCCGAGTGGTCGTCCGCCAGCATCACGACTAGTCGGGACCGGCAAAGTTCATGGCTCAGACCAAGGACTTCTATGCGGTGCTGGGAATACCGTCCACAGCGACGCAGGATGAGATAAAAAAGGCGTATCGCAAGCTCGCGAAGAAAAACCATCCGGACGCGAACGCAAACGATCCCAAAGCCGCCGAGAAATTCAAGGAGATCTCCGAGGCGAACAACGTCCTCGGCGACGTCGAAAAGCGAAAGCAGTACGACGAGATGAGGCGACTGGGCGCATTCAGCGGATTCGGCGGCAGCGGATTTGGAAACGCATCTCCACGGGGCGGCTATTCACAGAGACCTTCGTCGCAGGGCGCCAACCCCAACGTCAATTACCAGGATTTCGATATTGGCGGGTTGGGCGGATTGGGCGATCTGTTCGGGTCGATCTTCGGCAATCAGGGCAAATCGCAGTCACGGCCGACGGGTCCGCAGCGAGGGCAAAACATCGAGGCCAGTCTGGAGATTCCGTTCCGAACTGCGGCGCGGGGCGGGAAGGTGCCGGTCGAGCTCGAAGTGAACGAAGAGTGCGGCACGTGCCACGGCACCGGCGGCGCGCCGGGCGCGACAATGAAGATCTGTCCCGAGTGCTCGGGCCGCGGCGTAGTGTCGTTTGGTCAGGGTGGATTTGCGGTGAACAGGCCGTGCCCGATGTGTCTCGGACGCGGACAGGTTCCGTCTCAGCCGTGTCCGACATGCAATGGGGCGGGCGAGGTTCGCACGCGGAAGAAGGTTCTCATTACGGTACCCCCGGGAGTCGATACAGGATCGAAGATCCGGCTCAAGGGTCAGGGTGGAAAGGGTTCAGGAAATGGTCCGTCGGGTGACCTTCTCATCACGTTCACCGTGTTGGCCGACAAATTCTACCGGCGCGAAGGTCTCGACGTGATCGCGACAATTCCGATCAACATCGCGCAGGCTTCCCTGGGATCGAAGGTCAGCGTCACGACGCTCGACGGAAAGAAAGTCCTGATCAAGATTCCGGCGGGTACTCCTTCAGGAAAGCGTTTTCGTGTTCGCAGTCAGGGAATGCAGAAGAGCAATCAGACCGGCGATCTCATCGTCGAAGTAAAGATCGAAGCACCCGAGAAGCTCAGCGAAGAACAGCAGCGGATGATGAAGGAGTTCGCCGCCGCCGGAGGGATGAAGTATTAACGCTCCCTGGCGAGCGTGGGGCGCCACCTTTCTTGGCGCGTTTACGATTTCGCTGATTTACGCGACGAAACCAGATAATTCCACGTCTGTGACCCTCGCCCGGGTGGGCGACACGGCGCTGGTCATAAATACCGGGCAGAAAAACACAGGTCAGTTGGGAGATTCAGTCGTTGCAGCCAATCCAATAGAATCGACTGGAGATACCACGATTGCGGCTCATCCCGCTTCACCCTTGCTCCCTGGTGGAACCGGCTCCGCAAATCCGCCCGTAGTTCCGGCCGATCTCGACGCGCTGAAAAGCGAGGGCCCAATTGTTCCCGTCGCTGGCGTTGCCGTGAAAGATCTATATGACAGCTTCGACGAGGCCCGCGGCGGTGGATCGAGAAAGCATGAGGCGCTCGACATCATGGCGGCGCGCAACACGCCAGTGCTTTCAGCGCTTTCGGGAGTACTGCTCAAGTTTCATAACAGCGTTGCCGGCGGACTTACGATCTACGCGTCAGATCCGAGCAATCGGTACGTGCTGATGTATGGCCATCTCGACAGCTACCGGTCTGGCCTCAAGGAAGGCGATGCGCTTCAACGGGGCCAGATCATCGGGTTTGTTGGATCGACTGGAGACGCGAGTCCGAGCGCACCACATCTTCACATCGCGATCACGCGAAATGACAACGTGAAGCAGTGGTGGAAGGGAACGCCGCTCAATCCTTTTTTGGTATATCGTTCGAAGTAGGCGTCGCCGAAGCGTGTCCACGCGCTGGTGAAGCTTCCAATACTTTGGCGTCAGGCAGCTAGAATCGGCAGAGCGCTTCTAAGCGGCCGTGCAGCCGACTCGATAAATCCCCCGCCAAGGACCCGATCGCCGTCGTACAACGCTATCGACTGGCCTGGAGTGATCGCCGCCACCGGCTCGTCGAGCGCAATTTCGATCTCATCGCCATCGTGCCGAATGAGCTCCCCCGACGCGAGAGGAGCCCGGTGCCGGACGCGAACCTCGATGTGGCTCCCGACCTTCGCCGCCTCCGCCAGCCAGTTGACTTCGCGAGCAATCACGCCGCTTCCAAGCAGCTCATCGCGAGGACCGATAACCACTGCACGATCTTCTGGACGAATGGCGACGACGTACATCGGAATCGCGAAACCTCCGGGAACGCCGCGTCGCTGGCCGATGGTATAACGCGCAAA
Organism: Gemmatimonadales bacterium; assembly: GCA_038253755.1. Lineage (GTDB taxonomy): Bacteria > Gemmatimonadota > Gemmatimonadetes > Gemmatimonadales > Gemmatimonadaceae > UBA4720. The sequence goes on from JBBSGU010000002.1 coordinate 20,233, forward strand.
TCCCTCGTGCTCTCCAACACTTCGTCCGTCGGACGTCACGATCGGTCCTCGCGTGAGTGCAGGAGCATCCGGTGACAGGCGCTGCCGAAGGATTTTCATGTAATCACCGTCAGGCACGAAACAGATCTCCTGGCTCTCCGGCTTTTCAGCAACGACTGACAATCCCAGCTTTCGCGCAAGCGCGCGGGTCTCGGACTTGGTCGAATCGCCGACCGGCAAAAGCATGCGCGACAGGACAGAGCGATCGATTCCCCACAGAAAATAGGTCTGGTCCTTGTTGTCGTCGGCACCGCGCATCAGGTGGCCGTCCGCGACACGCGCATAGTGTCCGGTTGCGATCCACCTTGCGTCGATCGAGTCGGCCTTCTTCACGAGATCGCGAAACTTCGTGAACGTGTTGCAGCGCACGCAGGGAATCGGCGTGCGTCCGCGCGAATATTCGCGCACGAAATCATCCACCACATCGTGACCAAACTTGTCCTCGAGATTGATGACGTAGTGTGGAACGCCGAGCGATTCGCACACACGCCGGGCATCGTTCACCGAGTCCAGTGAGCAGCACGGCCGGTCGGGAACATCGTCGCCATGGCAGAACAGCTTCATCGTTGCGCCAACGACGTCATAGCCCTGTTCGACCAACAATCCGGCAGCGACCGACGAGTCAACGCCGCCCGACATTGCGACGAGCACTCTCTCCCTCATATCAGAGGCTACGCGTTCGCCATTTCGCGGGCCTTCTCGACCAGGGCCGGGAAGACCGCTGCGACGCGATCGATGCACTCCTCGGTGGTCAACGCGCCGAAGCTCATTCTGACCGCGGCTGACGCGAGTTCAGGGCTGACTCCCATGGCGCGAAGGACGTGTGAGGGAGAAATGCTTCCACTCTGACACGCCGATCCGCCCGAAGCCGCGATGCCCTTGAGGTCGAGTGCCATCAAAAGCGTTTCGCTGTCAGTACCGGGAATCGAGACGTTCAGCACGTGAGGCGCGCGCGGCGCCCCGCGCCCATGAATCACCGCATCAGGAATTCGAGCCATGATCACTGCCTCGAGGCGATCCCTGAGTGCTTCGAGCCGCTTCGATTCCGAATCGTGCTCGGCCAGCGTCATCTCGGCTGCAGTCGCGAGACCCACAGCATACGCGACGTTTTCGGTTCCCGGACGGCGCCCTCTATCCTGACTTCCGCCGTGCATCAGTGGCTCGAGTTTCGTGCCGCGGCGAATAAAAAGGGCGCCAATTCCCTTTGGCGCGCCGATCTTGTGACCGGAGATCGAAAGAAGATCGTACGGCTGACTGGCCGCGTCGACGTGGACCTTGCCGAATGCCTGGATTGCGTCTGTGTGCATGACTACGCCATGCGCCTTCGCCCTTGCCGCAAGCGAGGGCAGATCCTGGATCGTTCCCACCTCGTTATTAACCCACATCACCGAACAGACTGCGGCCGAGTCATTCGCCAGCCTATCAAACGAATCCTCGGTAACGAGGCCGTTGGAGTCGACTTCCAGCATTCGCTCTTCGGCACCTTCAACCGCCGCCTGATGCACCGCTCCCAGAATCGCCTTGTGCTCGGCCGGCGTCGTGACGACCGCGTTGCGGGACGGAGACTTCGCGGCACGCCAGGCGCCCAGGATGGCGAGATTGTCGCCCTCGGTGCCGCCGGAGGTGAAGCAGACCTCATCGGGCCGGGCGCCGAGGCACTTGGCTACGCGCTCACGGGCTTCATCCAGGGCCGCTCGCGCTTCGCGACCCCATCGGTGCGTGCTCGACGGATTGCCGAAACGCGGGCCGAAAAACGGCTTGATGGCCTCAACGACGGCTTCCCGTACGGGTGTCGTCGCGGCGTGATCGAGGTAGATGAGGGTCGGAGCCGGCATCCATCCAAGATAGCGATGGGACGATGCCTTGACCAACTCCGACCCTGCTCGGCAAAGCCTACAGCTTATAGCATATCGCTACCGCTAACAGCAATCGACTACAAGCTTCTGGTCTTTAGCTGATAGCTATAGCTATAGGCTATAAGCTGTAAGAATTGGGATAAAGCAACATCCACGGCGGTCAGTCACAAACTCCTCAGCCCTTATAGAACTGCGCCCTGACCGCCCAGAGGTCCGGGAAAAATCTTTGTGCGACGGTCCGCTGCAGGTACTTCGATCCCAACGTCCCACCCGTCCCGCCAGTGCTCGGCCCGATGATCCTTTCCACCAACTGGACGTGCAGGAATCGCCACATCGCAAAACCCTGCTCGTACTCCAGCAGACCCTCCGCGAGCATCTGAAGCGGGCGCTGGTCATCCTCGGCGTAGATGTGTTCCAGAGTGACGGAATGGTTGGTCAGGACGCGGTTGAATTGTTCCTGCAGCGAGGGCCGGTCGAGCGCGCTCCTGATCAGCGGCGGCACGTCTCCGTGCTCTTCGAGAACCTGAATGAAATGCGAATCGCGGAGCCCGCTCAGCGCTTCGATCGCCCTGAACTGTACGCTCTGCGACCCGCTCGAAGTGCCGAGATAGCCGCGGAACTGAGCGAATCGCTGCGGCGGAAGAGTCTCGAGTGCGTTGAGCTGTGATGTCACGATCCGTACAAGAGCGTTGACGCGCTTCACGGATGTCAGCGCACCAAGTGTGTCGTTTTCCTCGAGCCTGGCATGAAGTGCCTCCAGCTCGTGGAGGATGAGCTTGAACCACAGCTCGCTTGCCTGATGGACGATGATGAAAAGAAGCTCGTCGGGATGCTCTGGTTGCGATCGGGCTCGCTGAAGCTTCAGGAGCTCATCGAGAGCCAGATAGGATCCGTAGGTAAGCTCTGGCTCTGTCAAAAGGAGGCAACCTCCAGGGCGGCGACATCGTCAACGCGCATCGTCTCGGTGGTAAAGAACGGCTCGCCGTACCGCGTCCGAATCAGCGATCCATAGTGCGCGCCCTGATGGCGGATAATGTCGTACAAAGGCTCGCCGTTGGGGAATACCTCGCCGGCTTGAATCGCTTCGTCGAACTGCGACGAATAGCATTTGATGGCTTCCATCTTCCTCTCGAAGACATCAGTGATATCGACGACGAACGTTGGCTTCGGGGCGTCCTCCCTGTACGCGATGGTGTGAATCACCTTAAGTGGACGATGAGCCGGAATCTCGGGTTCCACCTTTTTCAGCCCGGCCACGAAGCATGCGTCGCGAATGAGCTGCGCACTAACGGTGTGGTCCGGATGCTTTCCCTGCACGGACGGCGCGATCACTATCCTCGGCGCGAAGCGCCGGATGGCGACTGCGAGCTTTGCCCTCGTCATTGGGTCGTTGACCACGCCTCCGTCCGGAAGGCCGAGGTTCTCGCGTGCTGAAACTCCGAGAACTGCTGCTGCTTTCGACGCTTCCTCGCCTCGAAGATCGGCCGACCCGCGTGTGCCCAGCTCGCCAAGCGTGAGATCGATTATCGCCGTCGATCGGCCGAATTTTGCTGCGACGAGAAGAGTTCCGCCGCACGAGAGCTCCACATCATCGCGATGCGCCGCGATTGCAAGAATGTCTACCTTAGGCATGCGGCGAATATAGTCGTGACTGATAGTGGACGCCGGGCGGTCTACTCGTAGCGCAGCGCTTCGATGGGGTCGAGCTTTGCCGCCCGTCGCGCCGGGATCATTCCAAAAACAATTCCGATGCCCACCGATACGATCACTGCGATAGCGGTGAGCAGTACCGGGACGCCGGCGTCGATGTTCATGAACAACGTCACCAGTCTTCCCAGCGCCAATCCAACAATGATTCCGATGATTCCGCCGAGGCCGGTGAGTGTTGCCGCTTCGACGAGGAACTGAAGCAGTATTTCCTTCTGCGTTGCTCCCAGTGCTTTACGCACGCCGATCTCTCGCGTTCGATTCGTGACCGAGACCATCATGATCGCCATCACGCCGATTCCTCCCACCATGAGACCGACGCTCGAGAGAACGATCATCACAAGAAAGAACACGCCCGTGATCTTGTTGAACGTCTCGAGAATCTGGTCCTGAGTGATGAGGTCGAAATTATTTTTGTCGGCCGGCCTCAAACCGCGCATCTCGCGAAGCGCAATTGTGACGGCTTCCTGCGCATCTGCCGCACTGACACCTTTCCGCGGCTTCACGGGGATGAAAACGGCGTTGGTCTTGTCGAGCGTAAACTGGTGATCGAGGGTCAGGTACGGCATGATGACACCGATTGACTGTCCGGGTGGCTGAAAAATATTGGCGGCCTTCTGGTAGACGCCGATCACCGCCATCGGTTGTCCAGCGACCTTTACCTGTTTGTCGATGATCGACTCGGCGCCGAAGATTTTTCTCGCTGCGTTTTCCTCGAGAACGACCACCGGGGAGCCAGCCATTACCTCGGGTCGCGTGAACCAGCGGCCTTCAACGAGATCGCCTCCCTGAATCTCGACGAATCGGTCGTCGGCTCCGTTTATCGAGAGAGCCTGGGTTCTCTCGCCCTTGTACTCGAGCCGCCCCACTGTCTGTCCCCAGATTGCTGAGTACCCGATCTCCGGCAACTCCGCAATTCTGCGTGCCTCAGCATCAGAGAGATCCGGTCTCACGCGAATCCACTTTGGCAGCCGGTCGGGATTCACGGGAGTAGTCGAGCTCGCCTTCACTACATAGAAAGTCGTGGGTCCGGCAATCTCGATCGTTCTCACGATCTGCTCTTTGATTCCCTGAACGATCGCGGCCATCATCATCACGGTTGATACGCCGATCACAACACCGAGGATCGTCAATCCCGACCTTAGCTTGTTCGCACGCAGCGTATCGATGGCGATCGAAACGTTGCTCCTGAAATTCTCGCCGAACATCATTCCTGCCTCAAGGCGGCGATTGGATCGAGCTGGGCGGCGCGAGATGCGGGATACACTCCGAAAATGACGCCGACTCCCGCGCCGAGTACGAGAGCTACGGCCACCGACCATAAGCTCACGCGGGCAGGCAGTGGAGATGCGAATGCGATCAGTCCCGCCATTCCCCAGCCAACAGCCACGCCGGTCAACCCGCCAACCGTTGCAAGTACGATTGCTTCCGCGAGAAACTGTCGCCGGATGTCACGCGATTTTGCGCCGAGCGCTTTTCTAACTCCGATCTCTCGCGTGCGCTCGCTCACCGACATGAGCATGATGTTCATGATCACGATTCCGCCCACGACAATTCCGATTGCAACGATGGCCGGTATAACTGCGAAGAGAATCTTGGTAAGGCTTTTCCAGAAATCGATCAGCGCATCTGCTGTCTCGACGCTGAAGTCGCTTTCTTCGCTCGGCCGCAGATGGTGAGACTCGCGCATCGCGCCTTCGGCCGCAGCCATTCCAGTAGCGACGTCTTCGGGACGTGCCATCTTCACTGACACAGCAGTAGTCTTTCTGCGCCCGTACAAGGACTCGAACGTCGTTAGCGGAAGAAGAACGAAGCCGTCGAAAGACTGGCCGAGAACGTTTCCCTTCTTCGCGACGACGCCGACAATCGAAAAATGTCGGCCGAGGATGCGTATGTCCTTTCCAACAGGATCGATATTCTCGAACAGTTTGTCCGCGACATCCGCGCCGATGACGGCGACGGATCGTCGCTGTGCGATATCCAGGTCGCTGAGGGGTCTTCCACGATCGAAGCCGTAATCCTGGACGACCTGATACGGAGCCGTTACGCCGAACACAGAAACGTCGCCCAGACTGTTGACGCCGTACTGAATGTCCGCAAGCGGAGTGGGGAAGCCCGATTGCATGCTCACCGCGACAGCCTCCGGCACGGCGGCGATTACTGCATCGGCGTCGGCGGTGGTGATGATCGGACGCTTTGCGATTTTCCGATACTGCTCGTCGTCGAAGAGTCCAATTTGAATCGGCGAGCGGCGAACCTGAAACGTGTTCGCGCCGATGAGCGCGCTCGCAAGATTCTCCGAGACATAGGCGTTCATTCCCTGGATGATCGCGACGACCGCAACGAGAAACGTTACGGACACGATGATACCGAGAAGCGTGAAGAACGACCGGAGCTTGTTTTCCTTTAGCTGCTGAAGAGCGGTGAAGACGACGTCCGCGAACGTCATGTCGCGGACGCCATTGAATCACTCGTAGCGCAGCGCTTCCACGGGGTCGAGACGGGACGCGCGGGCAGCCGGCAACATTCCGAAGACGATGCCTGTAACAGCGCTCACTCCAAGTGCCGCCACTATAGCCATCGGCGGCGTAGACGCCGGAACCGGCGTGAATTTGTTGACAAGAAATGCGACGCCTGAGCCGCAAACGAGACCGATCGTCGCACCGATGCACGTCAACGTAGCGGCCTCCACCAGAAACTGCCACAGGATTGTTTTTCGCGTGGCGCCGAGTGCCTTTCGAACTCCGATCTCCCGCGTTCGCTCGGTGACGCTGATCATCATGATCGCAATTACGCCAACGCCGCCAACCATCAGGCCAACCGCCGATAGGGCGATCATGATTATGAAGAAGACGCCGAAGAACCCGTTGTAGATCGCCATCAGTCCATCTGACGTTATGATCGCGAAATTGTCCGGCGCGCTCGGCCGAAGTCCGCGAGTTCCACGCAGGAGCGCAGTGACGGCGTCGATGGCCTGGTCGCGCGGAATACCGGCGACCGGTTTGATAGTAAGGTCGAGCCGGCGAAGCACGAAACCGAGCTGCCGCTTCCCAGCCTGGAGCGGAATGAAACCCTTGGGACTGTTGCCAGCGGATGACGAAGACGGCTTGCCAAGGAAACTGGCAACGTTGTGATACAGTCCGATGACTTTGAACGGATGGCCTTCGATCTCGATTGACTTGTCGAGCGGGTCTGATTCCCCGAACAGCCGCGTGGCCATGACGTCGTTGATGACGACGACGTTGGCGCCGGTAGACGCCTCTGCATATGTGAAGTCACGGCCTTCGGTGATGTCCCCGCCGTCCGCGGCGAGCCATCCCGAGCTGTACCCGTCTAGACCGCCTTGGCCGACTTCCTTGTCCTTGTACTTGTATTTCGCATTGGAGCCGATGTGACTCGTCACGGCTGAAACCTCCGGCAGCTTCGAAATCCTGTCAGCTTCAGTCAGCGTGATTGGTGGATTACGGCGCTCCGGACATGTGTCGTCAGTGCCATCGCAGATATTCGCGAGACTTATGGGGCGCCGATAAAGATAGAAGCTCGTTGGTCCGGCTGACTCGAGATCTTTCGCAACGCTGGCGTTGATTCCATGCACCGCCGCCGAAAGCGTCACGACCACGAACACGCCGACAGCAACACCAAGAATGGTCAGCGCTGCGCGGACCTTGTTCTCGCGAATGGCGGAGAAGGCGATACCGATGCCTTCCGTGATGTTGAACAGCCACGTGGAGATCATCTACTCCGCCCTCAGGGCTGCGATCGGGTCGAGACGCGAGGCGCGGCTCGCCGGATAAATACCTGAAATGATTCCGACACCGGCTCCGACAATCACGCCCGCGACTATCGACCAGGGCGCAACCGTGGCTGGTAAGGGCGATATCGCAGCGATTAGCTGAGCGAGGAGGATTCCCATGATGATTCCGATAACTGCGCCGATCGTGCTCAGCGTCGCCGCTTCTACCAGGAACTGGGACATGATGTCGCGACGCTTGGCGCCGAGCGCCTTGCGAATTCCAATCTCACGCGTCCGCTCTGCGACGGCGACGAGCATGATGTTCATGATCACGATCGCTCCGACGACCAAGCCGATCGCTGGCAGAACGACACCTGCAATCTCGAGCTTGCTTTTGATCTGAGTCCAGAACGTGAGTGCCGACTCCGACGTTTCGATTGAGAAGTTGTCAGGCTCGGAGGGCCGAAGGTGCCGACGTCCACGCATGACTTGTCTTACGGTTTCCTGAATTTCGACCATGTCCGCGTCGCCGGTCGCCTTGATCTTCAATCCGTCGATCACAAGCGGACGATTGACCGCGTGACGAAGCGGCGAGCGATACGGCGCGATGACGAAACGATCCAGCGACAATCCGAAGATGCTTCCCTGTGACTCGGCTACTCCGACCACGGTGTAGGGAAGTCCAGCCACCTTGAGCTGACGGCCGAGCGGATCTAGCTTGGGGAAAAATCTGGTCGCGATTTCTGGTCCGATGACAACGACAGGCGTGCCAAGCGCCATCTCCTGCGGCGTTAGAACTCGCCCGCGATCGATCTTCATCTCCCTGATCTTGAAGTAGTCGCCTTCGACGGCACTCGCCTGGAGATTGCTGGGCTTGGTCCACTGCGACGACATCATGACGTTGTCGTAGCCCTCGGCCGACCACAGGGTGCCCGGCGGAAGGGCCGACACAACGGGCTCAACGTCGGTGATCTTCACGCGAGGCCAACGCTGCATTGCGCGCCACTGTGCCTCGCTCATGTCGCCACCGATCTCCGGGTTCCGTGCGAGCGTCATCGTATTCACACCGACGAGCTTGCCAACGAAGTCGTGCTCCATGTAGCTGCTCATGCCTTCGACGATGGAAACGACGGCGATGAGGAACATGACACCGATGACTACGCCGAGCAGCGTAAATAAGCTCTTCAGCTTCTGCACGCGAATCTGGGCGAGTGCCAGCCGAATCGCTTCGAAGAAAGGCACCTTTCTACGTGTGAGTGATCGACGGACCTGCGATCTGCATCTTTTCCGCGAATCTCTCGCGGCGATCGTCGCTCTCGATCATTCCATCGCGCAGCACGATGACGCGCTTTGCGTGCGCGGCGATATCGGGCTCGTGCGTGACCATGATTACAGTCTGGCCGCTGCTCGCCAGCTCCTCGAAGACGCGCATGATTTCTTCCGACGTGCTTGAGTCGAGGTTTCCAGTCGGCTCGTCGGCGAGAAGGATCGATGGTTCGTTCACCAGCGCGCGCGCGATTGCGACGCGCTGGCGCTGACCGCCGGAGAGCTCGTTCGGACGGTGCGATATGCGGTCGCCAAGCTGAACGCGTTCGAGAGCCGCGACGGCGCGCCTGCGACGCTCGTCAGACGGAACGCCTGCGTAGACGAGCGGTAGCTCGACGTTGTGAAGCGCCGTCGCGCGCGGAAGCAGGTTGAAGGTCTGGAAAACGAATCCGATCTCGCGGTTGCGAACCCGGGCGAGCTCATCGTCAGCCATCGACGAAACGAGATCACCGCTCAGCCAGTATTCACCGGCATCCGGGGTGTCGAGGCATCCGATGAGATTCATCAGCGTAGACTTTCCCGAGCCGGAGGGTCCCATGATCGCCACGTACTCGTTGCGACGGATGGCGACGTCAACGCCACGAAGCGCACGAACGATTTCGCCACCCATGTCGTACTCGCGTTTGAGGCCGCGAGTGACGATAACCCAATCCTTGTCTGGCGCCTTGCCGGCCTGCTGTGTAACCACAGCGCGCTCGGCGGTGTGGCTCATTGGTGCTTCTTCAGTTGTCTGCATTACTATTTGGCCCCCGCGGGCTTCTTCTTTTCGTCGGCCTTCATGGCTTTGATGCGACTTCCGTCCTTGAGCTCACGAATTGCCTGGTAGGTTCCGCCGACGATCTTCTCGTTATCCTTGAGGCCGCTCACGACCTCGAAATACTTCTCGCCGGCTATACCGACCTTTACGGGCTTGAAAGTCACTTTGTTGTCCGCGCCCACGACAAAGACTCCCTCGAGGTCTCGCTTTCCGACCTGTTTGCCAGACGAGGCTTTCGCGAGCGTAACCGCGCCGCTGTCCTGCTTGTTGACTGAATCCTCGCGAACTGTGAGCGCGATGATCGGAATCGACAGTACGTTCTTGCGCGTGTCGGTGACGATCTTTGCGGTGGCAGAGAAATCGGGACGTGTGGTTGCCGGGGCGTTGACGAGCGTGACAGTGACTTCGTAGTTGATCGCCTGGTCAGCCGGGTTGCTCGATGCGCCCCCGCCTGCCTTGAGCGAGCTGTTGGAGATCTCGGAGACACGTCCAACGAACGTCGTATCGGGGAATGCATCGATCTGAATAACTGTTGAGTCCCCGAGTGCGATGCGTGAAACGTCGGTCTCATCGACCTTCACCTTGGTTTCGAGCAGGCTCATGTCGCTGATCGTGAGGAGCGTTGCAGCATCCTTGTTGAGCGTTCCCATGATCGCCGTCTCGCCCTCGCGAACGTTGAGACGCGTAATGCGGCCGGTCATCGGCGCGAAGATCGACGTCTTCCCAAGCTGGCTCTGCGCGTCGCGCAGCGATGCCGACGCCTGGGCGATGCCGTTGTTGGCGCCCTCGAGCTGCCCCGCCGCGACATCAACCTGCGTCTTAAGCTGTTCGACCTGCTCGTCGGAGACGAGAGTCGGATTCTCCTTCTTGAGCGCGAGAAGACGGTCATAGTTGCGCCGCGCCTGGAGCAGGCTTGGGCGAGCCGTCGATGCCTGCGAGCGAGCGCTGGCAACAGCCGCCGCCGCGCGCTCGGCCGATGCGCGGTACTGCGCCGGATCGATCTCGAGAAGGAACTGACCCTTCGTCACGAGATCGCCTTCTTTCACAACGAGACGCACGATGCGTCCTGTGATGTCGGAAGCGAGGTCAACCTTCGTGTGCGGCTGAACCTGTCCGCTTGCCGTGACCGAAGCCACGAGATCCCGCTTCTCCACTGGCTCGATGCGAACTTCAGTCGCCTTGTTCCTTCCTTTGGCCGCGCTCAGTCCACCGATCAGCACGATCGCCAGAAGGATTCCACCGCCAACTCCCCATTTGGTACGCTTTGACATTTGTGTATTCCGTTATCTGAGTGGACGGCCGACGGCGCTTTCCAGCGCTGCGAACGCCTTGTGGTAATCGAATATCGCGTTAATCCTGTCACTCTCGGCACGCTCGTAGGCGGCGCGCGCGTCAGTGACATCGACGAGTGTCACGGAACCGGTGCGATACCGGTCCTGTGCGAATTTCAGCTCCAGTCTTGCCTTGGCCGAGTTTTGCGCCTGGAGCGCGGCCGTCTTCGCCGCGGTGGTGAGGGTGAGATACGCGGCGGTGACATCGGCAACGAGTCCAAGCTCTGCGTTCCGGACGTTTAAGCGAGAGTCATCGCTCGATGCCAGCGCTTCCTGTACACGCTGCTCGCGGGCAAAGCCGTCGAACAGGGGAAGCGAGATGGTTGCCGATATCGATTTTGGCGAGCTCTGAAAATTGAAGGGGAACTGGCGGTTGCCGCTGCGCAGCGCTGACGCCTGGGCAGGCGTGAACGTGATCGCCTGGCAGGCCCCGAGATCATTTGGCAGCTTCAGCGCTGCGCGAACTTCTTCGCTTCGAATGCATGACGCCTGCGACGAGGCGCTCTGCGCCGTCGCCTGCTGGATGAGGAAATTCGGATTTGCATACGAGTAGGTGTAGCCCGACAGGCCGGTGTTGATGCTGAGCGTCGGCGAGTACTCGCTGCGAGTGCGCTTGACGTTGAGATCAGCGACTTTTTCTCGCGACCGGTATGCGAGAATGACCGGGTTCGACACGCGGGCCGTGGCGAGCAGCTCGCCGAGCGGCGGCGGCTCAATGAACGCACCAAACGTCGAGGTCAGCACTACGTTCGCGGGCTGCTGAACACCGAGAAGCAGAAACAGCTTGAGCTTTTCGATTTCGATCGTGTTGCGGGCCTGAATGACCTGCACCTGATTCTGGCCAACGGTTACTTCAGCGCGACTTACATCGAGCTGAGTACCTGAACCGACAAGGGCTCGGGCCTTCGCGAGCACGAGCTGGCTCTGTACGGCAAGGAGAAGTGTGTCCTCGAGTGAAGCGCGGTCCTGGGCCTGAAGCACTTCGAGGTACTGCTGGGTCACGTTCGAACGGAGCTTCTCGGCGCTTCCGGTGATGTCGGCTTCGACCGCATTACGGTTGGCGCGCTGAAGCTTCGGCGTAATGAACGATGCCCGATTCACGCGGTAACCGATGCCGATCGAGTACTGCGATTGATTTACGTCAGAGCTGGCACCGAGGCTGGTTCCGCCGAAGATCTGCCGTCCGCCCTGCTGGCGGGAAGCGCTGAGACTTGCATCGGCACTGGGAAGCAGCTGGCCGGCGGCGGAGCGAACGGCTGCGTCGGCGGTGCGCCGGTTGTTGATTGTCGACAGGTGCGCAGGATTGTTGCCGATTGCAAGATTCATCGCGTCGGCGAGTGACAGCGTAGCGGTGGACGAATCAGAACGGGTCGCGACGGTCTGTGCCGACGCGATTTCTGGAACGAGCAGGGCCAATATGAGGCACAAACGCATTTGCATTGTTGGGTGCGGGGTAGAGTCAGGTTGCTGTACGGCAAGGCAGGAGAGAGGGTTTCAGGCTCTTCGCGCCCCCTCTTCAGCCCGTCATCGCGGGTGCGAGGAAGATCCTGTCGCTTATGCGTGAACGAATTCTTTCGTAGAGGATTCTGCCCTTTTCGGCCGTTGCGAGTGACGGTCGGCCAATGGAGCCGGCGCTCTTTCCGGGAACTTTCAGTGTTCCACGGCGGTAACGCCGAAGCTCTTCGCGCGACATCATATAGTCGCGAGCAAGCTCGAGGTGGACCATCTCGGGGGCCAGGTACAGCATGATCGACGTATCGACTTCGTCGCCGTGCATTGCCTCCGTCTGTCCTTCGAGAAGCTCGGAGAGATTGACCGCGAAGATGTCCACGACTCGGACGCGCGCTCCGGCAGTGATGACTGTAGCGAGTGCTTCCTGGTGTGGATCGTGCCCGTGCGCCGTGAGAAGAATGAATTCCTTGAATCCTGTCGCTTCCCATGAATCGAGAAGGTCGTTGAGCGTACGATGAAGAGTCTTCTTTCTTACGGAGGCGTTGCCGATGAAGCCACGCTCGGTATCCACGTTCACACCGTATTCGACTGTCGGCGCGCGCAGCACGCCATATTCTGCAGAGAGGTCATCGGCCAGCCGCTCGGCGATGATTGTCGCTGTCCCGAGCGGAAGGTGAGGACCGTGCTGTTCGCAGGTTCCAACCGGAATGATGAGACGGGCGTCGCCGGCGATCACGGCTTCGATCTGCATCGGAAGAAGTTCCTTGATGCGGAGCGGAGCGTTGTGAGGAAGGGGAACGATAGGAGCGTGCGGCGCCGTAATCGGCGGCGTTGCGTCGTCGACGGCGCGGGACTGAAGTGGTGATGTGCGGTTCATGCGCGGGGAGCGGCCATTAGGATACCGAACGGTCGATGGGCGCCGCACCTGTCGCTCATGGCGGCAGGCGTCGCGATCGTTCTGCTCGCGTGGTGGCTTCGGAACCCACTTCTACCTTACGGCAGCGATACCCCCGGCGCCAGCGCTTTTTCCAGTCGTTTCCGAGTTCGAGACGATCCGGAGGTTCGGCGGCTCGCCGCCCTCCGCGAGATAAGCCAGGAGATCGCGGACGCGGAAATCAGGCTGACCGCAGCCGCAACGCTGGCTCTCGACGCTCCAGACGACCCCAGAGGCGCGTTTGCTTTCGTCAGGAAACTCCCCAAAGGTCGTGAAAGCGGGCTAATCGTCATTGACCGCGGTGCTCCACTCGCCTGGAGCGGACAACTGAAAACAGTGCCGATGACGCTTCAATCAGGGACTTCGGTAGTCAACACGCCCTTTTATACGGTTCTTCAGGTAGTGGTTGAACGAGGAGAGAGGGAAATAGTCGCTTCGGCCCTGGTTCACGCGGAGCAGCCTGCGAATCGCGCCGCAATCGCTCTCGACGACAGGATCTCGTCCCGCGGTCTCGTCGAAGCGTTTCGATTCGGGGCCGCATCTGACTCAACCGGCGAGCTGATACGCTCGGCGAGCGGAACTCCGCTCATGCGAATCGACGCCACTCCCGTTTCCGCGGGACTCGTCCGCTTTGCGTCATCGGAGAAAACGCGAGAGCGCGGCACCGTCGTGTTGATCATCGGTCTCGTGGTAATGCTCGCGCTTTCGTGGGCGAACCGACGTGGCGTCTGGTACCGGCTGGCGGCGCTCGCCCTCGCTCTGATCGCGATCACGCTCGTGCCTTGGAATGACTTCTCGAACCTCTCGAGGGCGTTCGATCCGGCATACTACTACCTGAGTGACGGCGGCCCGCTCACGGCGAACGCCGGTGTGCTGTTGATGTTCGCGACGCTTCTCGTTCTCAGCGTATTTGCAATGAGCCGCGCCAGGCGTCGAACAATCGCAAGACCAATCGCGTGGGTCGTCTGCGGAATCACTGCCCTCGCGGGTGTGGCAGCGACGATGGCCGGTGCCGAGGGGATATCCCTGCCGACGGGCGGTTCGACGTTGCTATTGTGGCTGCTATGGGAAATTCCCGTCTTCCTTGTCTGCTTCGCTCTCTGGCTCGTGTCGGCGTGGTTCGCCCGGGTCGCTCGGGGCAAACCAGGCAGGCCTGGAGTCCGGGCGGCCGCACTCATTGCGGCCGTCGCGGGAATGCTGGCTGTAGGAGTCGTATGGCAGGAGACAACGGAACAACGTCTCGATTTAGCCGCGCGCGACCTCGCATCTCTTCAGATGTCCGACGGTGAGGCAGCCGGTCTGCTTTCGAGATTTGCAAACCAGTTTCAGCAGTACGACAACGCGGGCACGCGGGCCGATCTGCTAAAGCGCTACGTCAAGTCAGACCTTGCTGCGGCCGATCTTCAGGTATCGCTCGGAAGCTGGTCGCAAGATGGCTCGACTGATTCCCGACTAGACCTGGCTCCAATTTCGTTTGACTCTCTCACGCTGAATCAGACGGTTGCGGCGGCGAAGGCATCGGGACAACCGGCTCTCAATCAGGTAATAGGACCGGCGGGCCGACAGGTGATGCTTGCCGTTCCCCATCGGGATGGAGGCGCCACTTCCGTAGTCGTATCACCCCGCACCCGCCTGATTGCACAGAATCCCTACGTCGCCATGCTCGGCCTTGCCGCTCCCGTGCAGGCCGAGCCGCCGTACACGCTTACCCTCGCAGACGTGCCTCCAGCGTCGAATCTCCATCTGGGGCGCCTTTCGTGGCGCCGAATAGGCAACGAGTGGCACGGTGACGAGATCATTCCTACGTCGGGCGGTCTGGCTCGCGCGCACGTTGAAGTTGATTTGCGCACATGGCCGATGCTGTTCCTGAGAGGGTGGCTCGTCGTAACACTTGACATCGCGATTGCAGCATTCCTATGGGTGTTGAGCGCTCTCGCCGAAGGGGGATTCTGGAGGTGGGTGCGACGACGATCCACGAGGTGGCTTCGCTCGTATCGCGGACGTTTGACCATGGCATTATTCATGTTCTTCATCGTACCGGCCGTTGCGTTCGCCACGTGGTCGTACCAGCGGTTGCGCGGGGATGATCGCGGAGTGCGCGAGCTGCTCGTGTACGAAACGCTGCATCGCGTTGCCAGCGGAGAGCCGGGCGACGAAGCCCACCGGGCAAACGACGACACTCCGCTTTTTCTCTTTTCGAGCGGGCTGCTGACAGCGAGCAACGACTCTCTTTACGCCATGGTAGCTGCGGGCGGCGCTGCGTTGCCTGCCGCGGTTGAGACCAGCATCGCCGAGGGTGGTGAGCTCACCGCCAGCTCGCAACAGTCGATCGCTGGAAACAGCGTCTTCTGGGGCTACAGGGCAACTGCCGGAAGTGCCGGACAACGCTTCGTGCTCGCCGCCCCGGCGCGCAGCGACGAGCTCGTTCTCGATCGACGCCGAAGAGATCTCACGTTGCTAGTGCTGTTTGCAACCGCACTTGGCGCAATCGCCGCATTCTGGCTTAGTGGAATCGCAGCACGCGTTCTCGCCCGGGATCTGGAGCTGAGCAGAATCGAGGTATCCCGCGCAGAGAGAGTGCTGGCGTGGGGAGAGATGGCGCGCCAGGTTGCGCATGAAATCAAGAATCCGCTCACGCCCATTCGACTGGGCGTGCAGCATTTGCGTCGAGCTCGCTCGGACCCGCGTGTTGACTTCGACCGTGTGCTCAACGAAAACGTGACGCGAATTCTTTCAGAGATAGATCATCTCGATGAAATCGCGCGTGCGTTCAGCCGTTACGGCAGCGCCCCTGCGGACTTGCCTCCTCCCGAAGACATCGATGTCGCGGCGATATTACGCGACGTGGTCGGACTCGAAAAGATGGGAATCAGTGGGGTGGCGTGGTTTCTCGAAGGAGCGGAGGGTCCAACGTTCGCTCGCGCGCGAGGCGACGAGATGCGTGACGTACTTCTGAACGTATTTGAAAACGCGCGTCTCGCGCGTGCAAGGGCAGTGCGCGTCAGGCTCGCTCGGACCGACAGAGACGTCGTTATAACGGTTGAAGACGACGGCGCGGGGATTCCCTCGGCGGCGTTGAACAGAGTCTTCGAGCCGCACTTCTCTACGCGCACAACGGGGAGCGGGCTTGGCCTCGCGATCAGCCGGCGGCTTCTCGAGTCGTGGGGTGGAACAATCAATCTCGAGAGTGAGGAAGGCCGCGGCGCGAAGGTCGCAATCAGCATGCAGCCTGCGGCGACGTGACAACGCCTCGGCGCACTCAGGTCGAAGCGAGGAAGCTTGCGACACTGCCTCCGCACATTGCCGGATGGCAGCTGCCGCCCGGCTGGTCCTGGGGAGCTGAAGGATATTTCGGCGATCATCGTCACTACCAGCAGGTCGCGGATGGATTGGGACGATCGCTTTCGCTCGTCACCGCCCCGGCCCCCGCGCATCAGGACTGGATTTTCTCAGAAGCAAGGAACCTTGCTCACCGAAACCATCCGACGATTCCAACCACGTATCACTTCTGGCACGAACAGGCCGGTTTAAAACGCGGCCCAGGATATCTTCGCAGGTGGATCACCGGCGAAACCGTTCGCGCGCATCTCAAACGTCTTGGACTCGCCGAAATACCGTACGTGCTCCAAGTGTTGCGCGGGGTCGGCTCGAGTCTTTCCTATTTGCACGACAACGGAACGACGCACGGCGCGCTCACGCAGGACACGGTCTGGGTGGCACCCACCGGGCGATTGTGGATGCTCGAATGGCAGTGGGCGATTCCGCGCGATGAAATTCCGGCTGGGATGCGACCGCTTCTTCCAGGGGGAATGCCGGAAGGCCAACGACCTCCCACGGCGCGCCCTCCGGAGTGGGCAGCGGATGAATGGAAGCCGACACCGGCGAGCGATCAATGGCAGCTTGCATCGATCTGCTTTGCTGCGTTGACCGGTGAAGACCCGCCGGACAGCGACGTGCCACCTGTGCGATTGATCAGGCCGGAAACGCCCGCTTCGGTTGCAATCGCGATCGATCGGGCTTTGTTGCCCGATCCTTCGGAGCGTTATCAATCGGCAGCGGCGATGCTTCGCACCGCCGACCGTGGATATGCAAACCGTAACACCACGGTCGTACCGCTCGCGGAGCCGGACGCGAAGTCGCCCGAACCGTCGTTCGAGACTCGCGTTCGATGGGCAATCGGCGACGACTACGAAATTCTGTCGTCGCTGGGGTCTGGAAGCTTCGGGCGGGTGTGGCGAGCGCGCGACCTTTCGCTAGAGCGGGAGGTCGCGTTGAAGGTCCTGCATCCGCAGGTCGCGGCTGACGGCCGTGCGGTCGCAGCGTTCTGGAGCGAGGCCAAGCTCGCCGCGCAACTCGCGCATCCTTCAATCGTTCCGATCTACGATTGGGATAGCCGAGGCGACTTGTCGTGGTACACCATGGAGCTGGCTGATGAAGGATCGGTCGCGAACCTGGTTGCTCGGAGCGGTCCGCGAACCCTTGACGAGATCGCGCCCCAAGTCGAGCAACTGCTCGACGGACTCGCTGCGGCGCATGGAGTGGGAATCGTTCATCGCGATTTGAAGCCAGCGAACATTCTGATCGACCGTTATGGCCGCTGGAGAATGACGGACTTCGGGATCGCGAACGCAACGGGCGAGGATACCACGGCGTCGGAGGGAACTCCTGCGTTCGCAGCTCCGGAACAGCTGCTCGGAGAGCCTCAGGGTGCATCTGTAGATTATTTCGCACTCGCGGCGATTGTTGCATTCGCTTTGAGCGGCCATCCTCCGTTTGGCGACGGGGATGCGGGGACGATCGTTGCGCGACAGATCGGCGGGAAGTTCGACGCATCCGAATTCGCGCCGTCCATTGGTGCCTGGCTGGGGCGTGCGATGAGTCCGACAGCGGAGGCCCGATTCGCAGATGCGGCGGAAATGAAGGGTGAATGGCGGGTCGCGGTGAGGGTCGCCAGGCGTCGGGAGCGTGCTGCGTGGTGGCGCCGGAACTCGAGTCGTACGCGCGTTTGAGTTGCTATCGATGCGATAACGTGGCGCTGATTTGCGTTTGGTGGCTCTGAAATTGCAAGCCGGACCCTCGGCTACTAGGATTGGATGACCGAGCTTCCCAACGCATTGGCTGCCATATGTTTGGAACGTCACCAACAGATATGCGAATGAACGTATTCAGACGGGGTGGTTGGCTAGCGCATATTCAAAAGCTCGCTAAGTTTTCCTGCGGACGCAGAAGCTCCTCACGAGGAGTTGATGGTCTACCGGCATACATCCTGCCTAACGGCAATCGCGACAACGATGTCCCGGTTGTAGTAGCTGTATCCACCATTCGAAAGAGGTAATTCATCATGTTAAGAAGACGTTGGACCGTCTGCGCAATGGCGGCCTTGCTCTTCGGCGGAACGGCCGCTGCACAAGAGCCGGGAACGCTGTTGCTGGGCGGCTTTGGGCAGTACACCAAGTTCGACAGCAAGCTGAACCTTGATAAAGTGTTCGGCGTTGGCGGACGGGTCGGCGCCTACTTCGCACCGAACTGGAACCTGGAGTGGGAGAATTCCTACAACAAGCCCGAGCAGACGGGCAAGGGCCAGACTGGAAAGATCTGGTACGGACCGGTTTCCGCGCGCGTGCGCTACAGCTTCCCGTTCGCGGGACTTGCGGCGTTTCACATCGGTGCCGGCCCAGTACTCACGTCCTATGCCGGTTACGAGCCGGACGAGCCGACGGGAACCGATCTCCAGATCATCCGCCAGAACAAGCGCGGATACAACTACGGTGCCGAAGGTGACGTCGGATTCTCAGTCGGCTTGGGACCTGTCTCGCTTCGCATAGACGGAATCGCCGACTACATGCCGAACGGCGGCACCATTGGTGGCACGTCGAACTCGGCCTATGACTCGCACTACAACCTGCGTGGACAGGCCGGAATCGAATTCCGTCCGAACATCTCAGCATTGTTCGGCGGTGACGCCATGAATGCCGGAATGGCACCGTATGCACCATACGCCTTCTGGGACGAGCTCGCTCCGAACGAGTGGGCACTTCCCGGAATGCTCGAAGTCGGCGCATTCGGTCAGTACACGCATTTCGATACCAAGGCACCGGGCCGTCCGAAGTCGGGAATCGGCTACGGCGGTCGCATTGGCGTTTTCCTCTCCGATCCGCACTGGGAGCTTGAAGGCGACGGCCAGTACACGCCGAATCGTGAGCGCGATCCGCTTCCAAGAGTCGGCTTCAACCGCAACGACATCACGTATTCGTCGTTCGCACTGCGCCTGCTCTACAACATTCCCGTCGCGAACCGCGTTCAGTTCCTGATCGGTGCCGGTGGCGTTCGCAGCAATTACAGCTCGCAGAACGTTGCAAACACTGGTCGTGACTTCCAGTTCAACTACGGTGTAAGCGGTGATGCCGGTCTTCGGTTTGGCGTCACCAATCGTGTTGCTCTTCGCGTAGATGGCATTGCCGACTATATGAAGGACACCAAGAACCTGAACCTGATCGGCCGCGCTGGCCTGAGCCTCCTGTTCGGTGGCGCTCGCCGCGAAGCAATGTGCACCTACGCTGGCATGGAGAACATGCCGGCATCCAGCGCGCAGTGCGTAGCACCGCCACCGCCGCCGGCTCCAACAATGTGCCCGTACCCGGGACTTGGTGGACTGATGGCGTCTGATCCTGCATGCGTTGCCCCGCCCGCAGTTGTCGTGGCGATGGTTGACACGGCTGCGATCACCGGCCCGATCTACTTCGATTACGACAAGTCCGACATCCGCAGCGATGCGGCCGCGACCCTCGATCGCAAGATCCCGTGGCTCACAGCCAACCCCGGCATGCGTATCCGTATCGAAGGCAATGCAGACGAGCGCGGCTCGGATGAGTACAACCTGGCCCTCGGTCAGCGTCGTGCCGCCTCCGCGAAGCGTTACCTCGTCGAGCACGGCATCGATGCAGGCCGCTTCGACCTGGTCTCCTATGGTGAGGAGCGCCCGGTTTGCACCGAGCACGATGAGAGCTGCTGGCAGCGTAACCGCCGCGATGACTTCGTTATCGTGACGGTGGGCTCCGACATGATCGTCGTGCCGCCCGGAATGGAGTAAGCAGTCGCAGTCGCACAAGAGAGCGGGGCATCCGAAAGGGTGCCCCGTTTTTTTGTTACCCGAATTGGACACAGGGACCACAGAGACCACTGACGACGACAATCAAGTGTCATCCGCAGCGTGACCTCTTGGCAAACACAGCTTTATGTAATGGAGGAACTACGGGACGACGGTCGTCTTCCAGATAAGGGGACCAAGCGCAGACGACGACGACCCATCTCGTCAGCCGCCGTGTTCTGGCACATTCAAACTTTATGGAATTGGGGTAACGACGTGACAACGGTCTGGCGACACAAAGCCATAAGAGCCCATAACGACCAAGGAACCGACAATCGATCATCGTCACGACCCGTGACGTGCCGACTCCTGGTGTATGGAATTGAAGCGTAGCCACCAGCGCGGTCTCCCGTCCCGTCGTCCCGCCGTCTAACTCAAAAAAAGAAGCTTTCCTTCGAGGAAAGCTCTCAACGCAAAAGACCACAGAGTGTCGTTCTCTGTGGTCTTTGTGGTCTCTGTGTCCAACCAGCGGTTTTTTATGTCTTCGCGAACAGCGGCAGGTACTTGCCGTATCCCTGCGCCTGCAACTGCGCCACCGGAACGAAACGCATCGCTGCCGAATTCATGCAGTACCGCAGGCCGGTCGGTTTGGGACCGTCGTCGAACAGATGGCCCAGGTGCGAGTCAGCGTGGGCTGATCTGACTTCGGTCCTCGCATAGCCGAGCTTGTGGTCGGTTGTCACCCTGAGGTTGCCCGGCTCGAGTGGCTTCCAGAAGCTCGGCCAGCCAGTGTGCGATTCGTACTTATCAGTAGAGCTGAAGAGTGCCTCGCCCGATATGATATCGACGTAGATGCCTGCTTCATGGTTGTCCCAATACTGATTACGGTAAGGCGTTTCGGTGTCTGCCTGACGCGTCACCGAATACTGGAGCGGGGTGAGCTTCTTCTTTAGCTCGGCGTCGCTCGGACGCTGGTATCCGCCAACCTTGGCCGGCACGACCGTTGACGGCGTCTGTGCGCTGCATGACGGTGCCTGCATGACCGCAACGCCTGCGACCAAAGCGGCTGATGCTGCAACATATCGGACATTCATATATGTATACCTCGAGTGAGTACGGATTTCAGGAGAGCCGAATGTACTCGGCTCATGCGGATATTATACGCCGCACCGGGCGATTTGGGTTCATGCGCAAGGCCACTATTCCGGTTCTACGTAGAGTGACGTATTCGGCGAAAGCCGGGAGACAGCCATAATCAGGGCAGACAATTACCTACCGGAGCCAGTCGATGCAACGCCTGATCATTTTTCTCTCTCTAGTTCTTCTCACTTCGACGACCGTCGCGGCGCAGCAAGCCGAGCGAGTTGGAGTCGAGCCATCGAACGCGAATGCAATATCGCATCAGATAGACGGTGTCTCCTCCGGCCTGCGGCCTGAGCGCGGCGCGCCCCGATGGCAAAGGGCCGCAGTAGTCGGCGCCGTGACCGGCGGGCTGGGTTTTGCGGTGTTGCACGTGATGTTCCAGTCCTGGAACCCACAAAATTCCATGGCGCATGACCTTGCTCTCGGAGTCATCGGCGGAGCAGTAGTCGCGGGGGGCACGGTCGCACTCTATGACTGGATATGCACTCCCGGATCGGCATCCGACAACGCTGGACTCTGTTCGCCCTTGCCAACGCGGCGTTTTCGAGATGCCTCGCGGAGTGTTCTGATTCCGCGTCTATAAGGTTCCGTTGACACGTTGTCCCGATGCTGGCTGCCGTGAGATCTGCGGCGCTAATGGGCATCGAGGCATACGACATTATCGTCGAAGTGGACGCAGCAGCAGGGCTTCCTCAATGGACGATGGTCGGCCTTCCGCTTGGCGCCGTGAAAGAGAGCAGGGAACGCGTTGGCGCGGCGCTCGTGAACTCCGGGTTCACGATGCCGCCGCGGCGTATAACCGTGAATCTTGCCCCGGCGGATGTTCGGAAAGAAGGCACCGCGTTCGATCTGCCCATTGCCATCGGAATTCTGGTGGCGACGGGCCAGCTCCACGCGTCTGCGATAGAAGGACGGTTATTCGTTGGAGAGCTCGGACTCGACGGAACGATTCGCGGCATTCGCGGCGCACTGTCGATCGCTCGCCGAGCACAAGCGTCCGGGGCGATCGATCAACTTGTGCTGCCGCTCGCGAACCTGGCCGAAGCTGGGCGCGTCAGCGCGCTTCGGCTTTCTGCACAATCCGATTTTCGCGCGCTCGCCGATGAACTCAGACGCGGAGCACTATCGATTTCGATTTCAAGCCCGCAAGCGCCGCTGCCGTCGAGGGAATCGTTGGACTTCGCAGACGTGGTAGGGCAGCAGAGCGCGAAGCGTGCGCTCGAGGTTGCCGCGGCTGGCGGGCACAATGTGCTGATGATCGGTCCTCCGGGGGCGGGGAAAACGATGCTCGCCCGACGCCTGCCGGGAATTCTGCCCGATCTGAGCGAAGCGGAATCGCTAGAGGTGATTGCGATTCATTCGGTCGCCGGGACTCTCACCAGTCAGGCGCTTGCCTCGGGAATACGACCGTTCCGCGCACCTCATCATTCGATATCGAGCGCCGGTCTAATCGGCGGTGGCGGAACTCCGAAGCCGGGCGAAGTGAGTCTCGCGCATAACGGCGTTTTGTTCCTCGATGAAATGCTCGAGTTTCCGCGATCGGTTCTCGAGGGCCTCCGGCAGCCCATGGAGGACGGAAGGGTCGTGATTTCGAGAGCGACGATGTCGGTCCCGTTTCCGGCTCGTTTTACTCTTGTTGGCGCCACCAATCCGTGCCCCTGCGGCCGACTCGGAGATCCAACCGGGAGGTGCACGTGTTCGCCGTCGGATGTAGAGCGGTACTCGAGCCGCATGTCGGGACCATTGAACGACCGCATCGACATGCATGTCGCCGTTGGTGCTGTTCCGCTCAAGGACCTGAGCTCATCTGCTGTGGCAGAATCGAGCGCGGTCGTGAGGAGCCGGGTGGATCTGGCACGCGCGCGGCAGGCGTCGCGGTTTTTGCGGCTGCGCGGAGTCGAGTGCAATGCGCATTCGCCCGGCAGGTGGATCGACTCGCATGGGAACATCGAAACCGCGGCGCGAACACTGCTGCAAAGAGCTGCAGGATCACTATCGCTCTCGGCTCGGGGCTATCACCGAGTATTAAAGGTCGCGAGGACGATTGCCGACATCGATGAGGATGACGCGGTCACGGAGCGGCATGTCGCAGAAGCCCTTCGCTACAGGGCGGCAGGGCGAACCTGATCCGTTCGGCTTATTCATACTCGCTGTTGCCCTCGGTCCGCACTTGGTCGTCGATCCTCGGTCGGGGCCCGTCGAGGAGGAAACAAACAGCTCGCTGACGCGTCATTCACGGAGACCATTCTGGTCCTGCGCCGGTTCAAGCCAGCTGAGGAAAATGCCTCCATCGCAGCTGATAGTACCTGATCTGAACGCGTCGAGTCACCTGAGCCGACACGCGGGACTGCACGCCTATCAGGTGGAGAGGACGCACGTGTCGCTTTCTGAAGTCCTTGCGGCGATGTCGCGCGCACTCGATCTCACCGAAGAGAGAGCTGAAGGTCACACAGCAAGGACCTGTATCATCGGCATGCGAATAGCGGCCGAGCTCGACCTGTCAGCGTTCGACAAGGTCGCGTTGTATGGGGCGCTGCTTCTGAAGGATTCAGGTTGTGGCGGAACGACGTCATTCGGCGATGTCGTCGGAGAAGATGGAACGGTGCACAAACCGATCCTCGACATTACGGCTATCCCGCAGAAAACCAAAAGCGCAATCAGGCACGCGGGAACGGCGAGCAGGAAGGCGATCAAGGATCGCGTCGCCGGTTTCCTGAAACGAAAAAGCCGCAGCCTGCGACTCGAGCCGCCAATTCTCTCACGGGCGGAGCGGGGAGAGAGCATGGCGCTGAGGATGGGGTTTTCAACGGCGACAGCGGACGCGATCAGGTACATCGACGAGCGCTGGGACGGAACCGGACCAGACGGAAAGGAAGACAGGGAGATTCCGATGTTTTCGCGAATCATTCTCCTTTCGCAAACTGTCGATGCGTTCGTAACGCAGCGCGGACTTCAGGTGGCGATGCGCATAACGCGCGAGCGAAGCGGACAATGGTTCGACCCGAATCTGGTGCGGATCGTGCGCGGATGGCGCGAGGAGACGGAGTGGTGGGCATCACTCATGTCGCCGGACGTCACAGCGCTGGCGATTGCCGCAGAGCCACCCCAGCACACCAGGTTCGTCGATGACAAGGGACTCGACGAAGTCGCCAAGGCCTTCGCTGAGATCATCGACTCGAAGTCTCCGTTCACGTACCAGCATTCGACGAACGTGGCGAAATACGCACGCGCGACTGCGTTCGAGCTCAGCTTCGAGAAGAAGGACGCACGGATACTCAATCGCGCGGCGCTGCTGCACGATGTTGGAAAGCTTGGAGTCGCGAGTCATATCCTCGACAAGGAGGGTCCGTTGACTGTGGAAGAGCGGGCCGAGATGCAGAGGCATCCGCTCTACACGTGGGAGATTCTCCGAAGGGTTGGTGCCTTCTCTGCGTTCGCGCGGACGGCGGCACTCCACCACGAAAAACTCGACGGCTCCGGCTATCCGTGGGGAGTGCCGGGTTCAGAGCTGGACCTGCCGTCCCGAATTCTCTGTGTAGCAGACATGTACGAGGCATTGACCGCAAATCGCCCTTACCGAGCAGGACTCTCGCGTGAAGCGGCGCTGAAGATCATTCGCTCCGGCAGTGGTACGCTGGTGTGTCCGCTGGCAACCGAGGCGTTGACCGAAGCCACTCGACACCTGAAGGTCGCGCTGGCCTCCTAGAAATGCCGGATTGGTTTAACTCAGCTCCACCCGCCATACGCCACAAACGACTTTGCGAGGCCGCCGATGCGCTCGGTGTAAAATGTCGCTTCCGGAAACAGCGCGGCGAATTTCTCTCTCGTTAGAAGTCGAACGGAGTCCACCTCCGCTCGCGCTGCATCGAGGTCGGGGATGCGCTTGTACCACCCGACGTCGAACCGGTAGACCATCTGCGCGCGAACAGCCGCCGGCAGATACTGAAACCACGGAAACAGGAAGTGGGGTTCGAGCGGGAAGCGCTTGTTCGGCGTCTGCACGAAATACCGCTTGCCGACGCGCATCACTTCATTGGCCATGCGTCGCTGATCGTCATAGGTGCCGACGTGCTCGATGACGGAATTGGAGAAGACGACGTCAAAAGACTTCGTGCCAAAGCGCGGCATGTTCCGCGCGTCGCCAACAGCGCTGACGAACTGACTCGACACTACCTGCTGCTCTTCAATGTTGAGAAGAGTGATCCGTGCATCGCCGATGTCACCGCTGTTCATCAGGTTCCAGAATCCCTGAGTGCCACCGATGTCGAGGATCTCCACGTGTCCTTTCACAGTTCCCAGCAACGACAGGAAAAGGGAGAAACGCGCTCGCCGCATGCGTGTCGCGAGCGAATTGCTGCTGCTGTTGTCGGCGAGCGACTTCAGGAGTGATCCGCCGACTTCGGCTGCGGGAGGTCGCGGTACGATCGTCATGCCGCCGAAAGCTCCAGAAGCTTCACCGGTTCCGCAGCGGGCTTTCTTGCCGACTCCTGTTGAGCGATGGTCACAATTGCCCCGGCAAACCAGAAGTAAAGGTATGAGAGGGTCAAAGCATTGAACGGCACGCCGGTCGTTGCGTTAATCATCACACCTACCGTTGTGAAGAGAACGACGTTTCCCATGAGTCTTCGGTTGAGGGTGCTCGCTGACCGTGCAACCTTGAACGAGGCAATCAGGAAACCGGCATAGATCGCGAGGTGGGCTATCAGTCCTTCAATCCCCAGCTCCACGGCGTACTTGAAGTATCCATTGTCTGCAGTGAGCGGATCGAGGCCCACTCGCACCGCCGATTGGTCAGTTGTACCCAACCCCGCGCCGAACGGGTGCTCGAAGAATGCGGTGAATCCCTTTGCGAAATCTTTCGAGTGAGATGCACTGCTTCCGGTCTGCCAGGTCAGGGTGTCCCACAGAAACCCCGCAAGCCCGGGAACCGTGACGAGCGCAACGACGGCCACAAACGCGCCCACGATCACACCGGAAACTGCCCACTCGGGTTTTCTCAGCATCAGGACAACGAGGACGAGCTGGATTACGCAGACTACTATCGTCATTCGTGTGATGCTCAACAAAAGTCCCGCCCAGATGATGGCATATTCGACCTTCATTGAAGTCGTGACGCGCTTCGCCGCACCGAATACCCAAGCCGTCGCGACCGGCAGAAGAATCAGGAATGGAATCGCAAAGCCCTGACTCGACAGATAGATGGAACCCGCCCGCTGCATATCGATGTTGCCGATATGCGTCCAGTAGTTCATCGGCAGCCCGTACTCGTTGCCGGCGGTGAACGCCGACACGTTGAGAAAATCCTGGAAGTACGAAGCGACGCCGAGGAGGACGAGCATGTCGGGGGTAACGAGAATGCGCTCTACGATGGCTATCGCGCTCGTGAGCAGGACGATGATGTACAGCCGTCTCAGAGTTTGCGGATCGTCGGCTATTTCCGGACTCGCCCTTCCAACGAAATACAACAGCATGAAGAACGCGATGTCCCTGATGCCATACAGCTCGGCGCCAGCAGGAAGCTCGATCCGGAAAAACGCGCTTCCGGCGAGAAGGAAGACGATCGCGATTGCGATCAGCGAGCCAACTGCGAGGTCGATCCACGAGATGGCGACGCGCGGACCGCGGCCTGTTGCTGCACGCAAGATGACCAGCACGATCATGCCGAGGACCGCTGCTTCCTTCCATGCTGCCAGTGCCCGGACGGTACCCATAGCCAGGCCGAGCCCCCCAAACAGCATGGCGACCAGGAGGCTGTGAAATGGCAGTCCCCACGAGAACACCGGCAGGGCGACTCGATTGAAAAACGTCTTCGGCAGCGGCGCTGTGTCGGCCATGAATGAAAAAAACTAACGGTGTTGGAGATGCTTCGCTTTCAGGGGTTTCAACCCAACAACGGTGAGATGCAACGCGTATGACAGATATCCGCCAGTATCGCGCTAACGGCAATCATCAGAGATCATGAAGTTTTCTTCCATAAGCACCTTCGTCGCGGCTTTGCTTTTCGTGCCGCTCGTCGCATCCGCTCAGGTTGGGTCGACCACCGACATCATCATGGGCCGGGTGACGTCGCCCGATGGCCAGCCGGTCGCTGGTGCACGCGTCGAAGCAATATCCGCTGAAACCCAGATCTCCCGCACGAAGACCACTGACGCGGACGGCCGCTACTCGATTCTGTTTCCCGATGGCGGCGGCTCGTATTCGGTTCAGGTTGTTTCCATTGGATACGCACCTCAGCGATTCAGTGTAGTTCGCAACAACGATGAGGACCGGCTGGTTCGGGACGTAGTCATGGGCCGCAATGCAACAGTGCTGCAAAGCGTGCAGGTGCGTGGCCGCCCGAATACGCGAGCGATCGACAGACCCGAAGCGGGGTCGACAGAACGGACGCTTAATCCAATTCTTCTCAACCGTCTTCCGGTTGATCCCGGAGATCTCAACGAGCTCGCGACCCTGGCGCCCGGCGTGATCGGTGTTGCAGGTACGGATTCGACACAGGCATCGTTTTCTGTTGCCGGACAACCTTCAAATCAGAACAGCATCACGCTCGATGGATTGTCGTTCGGCTCCGGCAGCGTGCCGCAGGAGGCGGTTCGCAACACGAGAGTCGTAACGAGCACATATGATGTTGCGCGCGGGCAGTTCACCGGCGGCCAGGTCGCAAGTACGACCCGCGGCGGCACCAACGTCTTTACCGGCGCGCTCGACTACTCTCTGCGCGACCCCAATCTCGAGTTCGTTGACGACGGTGAGAGTGCTTTCTCGCAGAAGTACACGCAGAATCAGGTGAGCGGCGGATTCGGTGGTCCGATCATCAAGAACACGCTCTTCTCGTTTGGCGCCATGACGCTCACGCGCCGCACGGATCCGCTGCAATCGCTTCTCGCCGCGGACCCGCTCGCATTCGCGCGACTCGGCACTAACGGCGATTCGGTCTCGCGCTTTCTTTCGCTCTTGAACGGCTACGGCCTCGCGCCGACTTCGGCGCAGATTCCGGACGAACGCCTCAACGACAACGCATCCGCACTCGTGCGCGTCGATTACAACGTGGGCGAGGCGCATACGTTGATGCTTCGGGGCGACTGGCGCGGATCCATTCAGGATGCGAGCCGCATCTCCGCATTCTCTGTTCCGCACAGCGGTGGAGATGCGAAAGGGTCGGGTGGCGGGGGAATGATAACGCTCACGTCGCATCTCTCGACCTTCATCAACGAGCTGCGTGCGTATCGGTCAACCGACCGGAGAAGCACCGATCCGTACGTCCAGATTCCGTCGGGCCGCGTTACGGTTGCCTCTAATCTCCCGGACGGATCACTTGGCGTATCGACACTCCAGTTCGGCGTCAATCCATCGCTCCCGCAGGAAACGCGAACAGGACTGACCGAGCTGAGCGACGAGGTCTCGCGCGTTTCGAAGACCGGCGCACACCGGGTAAAGCTTGGAGCGCTCCTCAACGAAGACGAAAGCCGAAACGGCTCATTCTCGAATGCACTTGGCACGTTCACATTCAATTCTCTCGCTGACTTTGCCGCAGGGGTGCCGGCGTCGTTCACTCGCACGCTGGCGAATCGCCAGCGCAACGCGCGCAGCATCAACAGCGCGCTTTATCTGGGAGACGCGTGGCGTCAATCGAAGACACTTCAGCTTACCTACGGCGCGCGTCTCGAGCACTCGGCATATCCGGACGCTCCTCAATTCAATCCTGCGATCGACTCTTTGTTCAGTCACCGAACTGATGCGTTCCCCTCGGAAACCCACATCAGCCCGCGCGTCGGGTTCACATACACCTACGGCTTCAACCAGAATGGTCCAGCGTCGGGTAGCATTCGCGGAGGTATCGGAGAGTTCCGCGGAAAGGCTCAGTCCGGTCTGTTCGCATCTGCTGGCGACGCGACCGGACTCGTGAACGCGCAGTCTCAAATCGTCTGTGTGGGATCGACTGTTCCGGTTCCGGATTGGGAGTTGTATCTGGCGAATCCCGCGACCGTTCCGACCATATGCAACGGCGGGAGCCAGCAGTTTGCGAACACTCGGCGCAACGTCACCGTGTTTGCCGACGACTTCGCCGCACCGCGCGCGTGGAGAGGATCGCTTGGCTGGAATCGGCGCTTCGCCGAGCGGTACAATCTTTCGATCGACGGGTCGTTCGCTCACGGCGTTGCTCAGACGAGTGCGTTGGACCTGAATCTCGACACCACTCCAAAATTCACTCTGGCGAGCGAAGGCGGACGTCCGGTATTTGCTCCTGTCACGTCCATCGTTCCACAAACTGGCGCCATTGCGCTGACCGGATCGCGACTTCAGCCGCGGTTTGGCGTTGTTAGTGAGCTCAACTCCGATCTGACGTCTGATTCGAAGCAGCTTACGGCAAGCTTCCAGGGAATCACCACCAAGGCGATTATCTTCAACGCGTCGTATACGTTCGCCCGGTCGGTCGATCAGGCTCAGGGCATCTCGACCTTCGGCGGATTCGGCGGCTCAGGCGCATCGACGGCAGGCAATCCCAACCTGGCTGAGCGTGCGACGAGTGATCAGGAACGCCGGCATTCGCTTATTGGTACGATCACATGGCCGATCAAGCCTGCGATTGAGCTCACCGCAATCGCGCGACTGGCGTCCGGGGGGTTCTTCACCCCGCTTGTCGGCGGAGACGTCAACGGCGACGGTTTGAGAAACGATCGTCCCTTCATTTTCGATCCGGTCTCTTCGCCGGACACCGCTGTTGCAAATGGAATGTCGCGCCTGCTCGCGTCGGCGCCCGGCCGCGCGAAGGACTGTCTGACGGCCCAGACGGGAACGATAGCGGGCCGCAACAGCTGCTCCGTGCCATGGTCAACGTCGTTCGATCTCCGCGCGAATCTGAAGCCATCAGGGTTTGGCTTGAATCGCAAGCTCACTATATCCGTGGTCGGTCTGAACACGCTTGCCGGTATCGACAGGCTTCTGCACGGGAGTGACGATCTGCATGGGTGGGGACAACCGGTATTTTCCGACCGGACGCTGCTCTACGTTCGGGGATTTGATCCAGTCAGCCAGAAGTTCATCTATCAGGTGAACGAGCA
This sequence comes from Gemmatimonadales bacterium, assembly GCA_038253755.1. Lineage (GTDB taxonomy): Bacteria > Gemmatimonadota > Gemmatimonadetes > Gemmatimonadales > Gemmatimonadaceae > UBA4720. The sequence continues at coordinate 50,657 of JBBSGU010000002.1, forward strand.
TTTCGGTGCGGCGAGCGGGAGCCGCAATGCGTTCCGTGTTCCGTTCCAGCTGTCAGTGCAGGCGCGACTCACGCTCGGTGTGGATCCGGCGCGGCAGCAGATGAACGGCGTCTTCGGTGCTCGCGCGGGGGCGCGGTTGACAGCCGACGACTTCCGCCAGCGCCTCGCGCGAGCCGTTCCGAATGTATTCTCGCAGATTCTCGACTTGAACGATTCGCTCAAGCTGGATCTCACGCTGGAGCAGAAGGGAAAGCTTGGCGTGCTTGCCGATAGTCTTCAGGCGAAAGCCGACACAATTATCGGATCGCTTGCGCAGACGTTGGGTGGAACCGACGCAAAGAACGCAGACCCGCTGCAGCTAGGGATGAAAATGCGCGGCAAGATTCAGGAAGGGCGGACCCTCGCACAAAAAGCGCTGAAAGACGCTGAGGCAGTTCTGACGCCGGAGCAGTGGGCGAAAATTCCCAAGGAAGTGAAGGAGCCGTTCCAGCGGCCTCAGAACGGCGGTGGAGAAGGAAGGTTCGGGCCTCCAGGCGGCTGATCCGGCGCGGGGTTTGCCCGTCATGACAGTCTGGTGGGCTTTGCACCGGACCGACGATAGGGGATATTCCCCCTTCGCAACCCCGATCCCTGGACCCGATATGTTCGGTTGTTTCCGCAGGCTTGGATGTCTCGTTTTCCTCCTCATTCTCGGCGTCGTTGCCTGGTTCAATCGGGGCAAGCTGGAGGAGACGTATCGCCGCTACGCAGGCAACGGAACTTCCGCTTCGCCAGGAACGGTTACCGGTGGATGGGAGCCTCTCACCGGCGATAAAGCCACGCGTGGCAAGCGTCAGGTCGAGTCCCTGTCGCGACAGGCAGGCCCAGTCTTCGCAAATCTCTCTGCCGGCGAAGCCGCTTCCTACATCTTCCTAGAAGCCGCAAAGCAGCTTCCACCGTCGTCTCAGAACATTGCCTCTTCGATCAAGAACGACCGTCTCTACGTTCGGGCGAATGTTGACCTGAAGGAGTTCGGCGGCGCCTCAGTTTTAGGGCCGCTCGCCGGAATGCTTGGCAGCCGCGACACGATCCAGCTCGGAGGAACAATTCACGTTCTCCGGCCCGGCGTCGGCGAGTTCCAGGTTCAGGACGTAAAGGTCGGTTCGTTTGGGATACCGTCTCCGCTCATTCCGAAAATCATCGGGCGTATCAGAAAGGGAACGATTCCGGAGGGCATCGCTTCGAACGCACTTCCAATGAAGCTTCCTGGCTACATCGGCGACGTCCGCATCGCGAACGGGCACGTCGTCGTCTACAAGAATCTTCCATGAACCGCCGCATCCTCGTCGTTGATGACGAGCAGGGCATCCGCGCTGCACTTGGCCAGCTCCTCGAGTACGAGGGATACGAAGTGCGCTCCGTCTCGAATGCTGCTGAAGGAATCGCCGAGTATCTGAAGTGGAAGCCGAACCTGGTTTTCATGGATGTGAAGATGGCGGGGATGGACGGGATGGAAGCGCTCAAGAAAATCCGCGAGCTCGATTCGCTGGCGACAGTAGTGATGATCAGCGGGCACGCAACGATCCGAACCGCGGTGGAAGCCACGCAGCTCGGCGCGTATGAAATTCTCGAGAAGCCTCTCGATACCGATCGCATCCTCGTGATGCTGCGAAATGTCTTCGATCACATCAATCTGCGGGAAGAGAACTCGCGCCTTCGCAACGTTACCGGTTCGCCCTACGAGATTGTCGGCGACTCTGGTGTGATGCGCGCGCTCGTCGAGAAAATCGCAAAGGTCGGGGCGACTCCGGCGCGTGTTCTGATCACGGGTGAAAACGGAACCGGGAAAGAGCTTGTCGCCCGGGCGATTCATCGCGAGTCACCCCGGGAGGGCAAGCCGTTCGTCGAGGTGAATTGCGCCGCCATTCCAGGTGAGCTGATCGAGAGCGAGCTATTCGGACACATGAAGGGCTCGTTCACTGGGGCAATCGCGGATCGGCCAGGAAAATTCGAGCAGGCGAACAAAGGTACTCTCTTCCTCGATGAAATCGGCGACATGAGCATGAACGCGCAGGCGAAGGTGCTTCGCGTTCTTCAGGACAACGTCATAACGCGCATTGGCGGATCGAAAGCGATTTCAGTTGATGTGCGGGTCATCGCCGCGACGAACAAGAGTCTCGAGCAGGAGATCGCCGCCGGAAGATTTCGCGAAGATCTGTACTACCGGCTGAACGTCGTCCCCATCCACGTCCCGCCGCTGCGGGAGCATCGCGAGGATATTCCTGAACTAGTCGAGCATTTTCTCTCATTGCTGTCGGAGCGCGAAGGCTTTACGCCGCGTCGGATGGGCTCCTCTGCGCTCGAGAAGCTCATGTCGCTGGACTGGCCGGGCAACGTGCGTGAGCTACGAAACACAATCGAGCGAATGTTGATCCTCGCGACGGGTCCGGAGCTTACGGCCAGGGACGTCGATCGTCTCGCTGGCGGCCGCGTGGCGGACGATGCCGGAATGGGAAGTCTCACGTCGCTAAAGACATTCGAGGAGTTCAAGGAAGCGGCTGAACGCGCTTATCTTCTTAGCAAGCTTCGCGAATTCGACTGGAACGTTTCCGAGACTGCCCGCGCCGTCGAAATGCCGAGGTCCAATCTCTACAAGAAGATCGAGCGGTACTCGCTCACTCGCGAACACACCTGACGAACCATTGAATTCATGAAAAAGTTCAACAACTTCATCGCCGGCGCATGGGTAGAACCTGACTCAGGTGAATATTTCGAGAACCGAAACCCGGCAGATCGCAACGATCTCATCGGAATGTTCCCGAGCTCGGGAACGTCGGATGTGAATCGCGCGGTAGAGAGCGCGAAACGCGGATTTGCGCAGTGGCGCGCGACGCCCGCGCCGGCTCGTGGCGACATCCTTCGAGTCGTCGGCGATCTGCTGTCGAAACGGAAAGACGAAATCGCCGACGCGATGACGCGCGAGATGGGCAAGCCGCTGACCGAGACGCGCGGAGACGTACAGGAGGGCATCGACACTGCTTACTATGCTGCGAGCGAAGGCCGGCGCCTGTTCGGACATACTGTGCCGAGCGAGCTGCGCAACAAGTGGGCGATGAGCTACCGGCGTCCAATCGGAATCGCCGGCCTCATCTGTCCATTCAACTTTCCTCTCGCGATTCCCACGTGGAAGATGTTTCCGGCGCTAGTGTGCGGGAACGCGGTGATCTTCAAGCCGGCCGAGGATGTTCCGCACACCGGGACGCTGCTCGTTGAAATTCTTCTCGAGGCAGGTTTACCTGCCGAAGTCGTCCAGTTGATCCATGGACATGGAGAGGACGCGGGTGCGGCGATGGTGAATCATCCAGAGATTCCGATTATCTCGTTCACCGGATCGACCGAGACCGGAAGTCTTGTCGGCGCAACGTGCGGTCGCATGCACAAGCGGCTTTCGCTCGAGATGGGCGGAAAAAATGCTCAGATCGTGATGGACGATGCCGATCTCGACATCGCACTCGAAGGCGCGCTGTGGGGAGCATTCGGAACGACCGGCCAGCGCTGCACTGCAACGAGTCGTCTCATTCTGCAGAAGGGAATTCACGACAACTTCCTCGGAATGCTGGTAGACCGGGCGAAGGCGTTAAAGCTCGGCGATGGCCGAAAGTCGGGCACTGACGTTGGTCCGATGATTCACGAGGCCGCCATCGCGAAGGTCGAGAAGTACATCGACATCGGACAGTCGGAGGGAAACGATCTGCTTTGCGGTGGTCGTCGCGCGACGGGAAGAGGTCTGGAGGACGGGAATTTCTTCGAGCCGACGATCTTTGCTCGCGTCGAAGCGGGCAACCGGCTGGAACAGGAAGAAATCTTTGGGCCCGTCTTGTCCGTAGTGCGTGTATCGAACGCGGATGAAGCGTTCGCTGTCAACAATGACGTGAAGTACGGTTTGTCGTCATCCATATACACGACGAACGTGAACGTGGCGTTTCGCGCATTCAATGAGCTGGACAACGGTATTACCTACGTGAATGCTCCAACTATCGGCGCTGAGGCACACCTGCCCTTCGGCGGGGTAAAGCAAACCGGGAATGGGCATCGCGAGGGTGGGTGGCAGGTCTACGAGTTCTTCTCGGAGACCAAGGTTGGATATGCGGATTTTTCGGGCACGCTTCAGCGTGCGCAGATCGATAATTATCTTGGAACTCCCGATTAGAGAGCGGAGAAAACGCGGTTGATGACGGCGAATGAGGAGCGGCGGTCTGCCGCACTGGACAAGGTCAACGGGCGAAAAGGCGGAACTTTCACATTCCTTTGGGAGTGGTTCCGCTCGGTCGTCATTGCCCTTGGCTTGTTCTTCGTCGTGCGCTCGTTCTTCATCGAAGCGTTCAAGATTCCCACAGGTAGCATGGAAGGCACGCTGCTCGTCGGAGATTTTCTGCTGGTGAACAAGCTGGTGTACGGGGCAGAGGTTCCGTTCACCGGTGTAAAGCTGCCGGCTATTCGGTCACCGAAGCGGGGCGACGTCATCGTCTTTCAATGGCCGGTTGACCGCACCAAGAATTTTGTGAAGCGCATTGTCGGGATGCCCGGCGACACACTGGAAATGCGCGAGGGGAATCTCTTGCGAAATGGCAGCGCGCAAAAGGAGACCTACGTCTCGCACACTGCGCCTGGATCTGACGTCTCGGATGAAGAGTTCAACTGGCAGCTCGCATATCTGCTTGGAGCGCAACATCCGGTGCACGAAGCTCCGCGATCACCGATGGCGGTGCAGACGCTCGAAGCCAGTCCCGGCTATCATCCGTCTCGAAACAACTGGGGACCGTTGGTCGTCCCTCAAGGCAACTATTTCGTGCTTGGCGATAATCGCGACAATTCCCTTGACTCCAGATACTGGGGCTTCGTTGCTGACTCACTTGTGCGCGGACAACCTCTCGTTGTCTATTATAGTTACGATCCTGACGGCGCTGTGAAACTGGACTGGCTCACTCGTGTTCGGTGGAAACGTTTCGGCGAGATGATTCAGTGACGTTCCCGGCTCGCCAACTCGGTGGCAGTCAGGCATTATACCGTGGTCGTAGCGAGGAGCAGCATCAGGTATGGCGGTCTCGGTAAACCGGAAGAATCAGTACGACGAAGGTTCGCTGGATCAATACCTTCGTGACATCAGCATCTATCCGCTGATTACGCGCGAGGAGGAAGTCACCCTCGCGCAAAGAATTCGCCTGAAGGATCAGGAGGCGCTCGACAAGCTCGTGCGCTCGAATCTTCGTTTCGTGGTATCCGTCGCGAAGAAATATCAGAACCAGGGCGTATCGCTCTCCGATCTGATCAACGAAGGCAACCTCGGCCTCATCCGCGCCGCGCACAAGTTCGACGAGACGAAGGGGATCAAGTTCATCTCGTACGCCGTGTGGTGGATTCGCCAGAGCATTCTCCAGGCGCTCGCCGAGCAGTCGCGCATCGTGCGTGTTCCTCTGAATCGTGCCGGCGCGCTTCATCGCATTGGCAAAAGGGCAAGCACGCTGCTGCAGGAGCTTGGCCGTCAGCCGACGCATCTCGAGATCGCCGAGGGCCTCGACATCACCGAGGAAGAAGTTGCGAAGACGATGTTGATCTCGCAGGTGCATCTGTCACTCGATGCGCCGATGACTCCCGGCGAGGACAACCGCCTTCTCGACTACCTGCCGGATACGACAAACCGCACGCCCGATGAGCTGACGTTCGAAAAGGCTCTGACTGAAGCGATCGAGGAGTCACTTTCCGGTTTGAAAGAGAGGGAATCGAAGATTCTCCGTTTGTACTTCGGACTCGATGGAGAAGACCCGATGACACTCGAGGATATCGGGACGCTCCTCGGCATCACTCGCGAGCGGGTTCGTCAGATCAAGGAGAAGGCTTTGTTAAAGCTCCGTCATAATTCGCGGCGACGGGCTTTGGAGTCCTTCCTCGGGTAACTGCTCTGGACACAGAGACCACAGAGCAAACAAGACTCTGTGGTCTTTTCCTTTCGGGGGAATTTCACCGACGAAAGATTGTTGATTTTTTGTTGAACGACGGAACGACGGAACCTTTGACCGGCGGTGAGAAGGTGGACCGTAGTTCCGCAGTTAACCCAATTCATAAGGGTTGCCTTTGCCAGGAGGCCGCACCGACTAGAACGCTGACCGTAGTTCCGCAGTTAACCCAATTCCATAAAGTCTGCCTTTGCCAGGACGCCGCGCCGAATAGAAGTTGGACCGTAGTTCCGCAGTTAACCCCAATTTCATAAGCTTGTTTTGGAGGTATGCAGCACCTCGGACGACGGCTGATCGTCGCTTCTGTGGTCTCTGTGGTCTCTGTGTCCACCAAGCCGTTTCCCACTAGATTGAAGGATGGCCTCCCAATCCTCATTCGACGTCACTACGAGCGTCGACCTCCAGGAAGTCGATAACGCCGTAAATCAGGCACAGAAGGAGATCTCCCAGCGCTACGATTTCAAAGGATCGATAGCGGAGATCGAGTTCAGCCGCGCGGAAGGAACTCTCTCGCTGACGGCGGAGAGCGAGTACCGCATGGAAGCACTTTTCGATGCACTCCAGTCGAAGCTGATTAAGCGTGGCGTCCCCGTAAAGAATCTCGATATCGGAGAGATCAAGCCGGGCGGCGGCGACAAGGTCACTCGCGTGATCAAACTCAAGATGGCGCTCGACGGCGATACCGCGAAGAAAGTTGCCGCCGCGATCAAGGACGCAAAGCTCAAGAAAGTTCAGGCCGCAATTCAGGGCGATCAGGTTCGCGTGTCATCGCTTTCCAAGGACGATCTCCAGGAAGCCATGGTGCTCCTGCGAGGCAAGGACTTCGGCGTCGAGCTCAAGTTCGGCAACTACCGATAGCGTGAAGGTCGGCTTCATCACACTCGGCTGCGACAAGAACACCGTCGATACCGAACGATATCTGGGCGAGCTGTCAGGATATGGAGGCGAGTACACTCCCGAGCTCGGCGAAGCCGACGTGATCATCGTCAACACCTGCGGTTTCATCGACGCGGCGAAAAAGGAATCGATCGACGCGATGATCGAGGCGGCGCGATATAAGACCGATGGGTCGTGTCGCGCTGTCATCGGCGTCGGATGCATGATCGAGCGCCACAAGGATGAGCTGATCGATGCGCTTCCCGAAGTTGACTTGTTTCTCGGCGCGTCTGAAAGCGGCCGCCTCGCGCAGGAGCTCGTTCAGCGCGGAGTGATCGGCGGAGATCCGATCGCAATGCATCCGGGCGTTCGGATGTACATGGGCGACCTCCCGCACGTTCGATATCTCAAGATCAGCGAAGGATGCGATCACGGGTGTGCGTTCTGCGCCATTCCGCTAATGCGCGGAAAGCACCGGTCATTCTCTCGCGATGAAGTGATTCGTGAAGCACAGCTTCTCGAGCTGCAGGGCGCAAAGGAGCTGAATCTCGTGGCGCAGGATCTGGCCCACTACGGCCGCGACATTCGCGACGGCGTGCGTTTGCCCGAGCTTCTCGAGCTGCTTGTCGCCGAGACGTCGGTTCCATGGATCCGAATGCTCTACCTGTACTCGACGGGAATTACTCCGCGGTTGCTCGAAGTCGTCGCGAAGGAAAATCGAATTCTTCCGTATCTCGACATGCCGATGCAACACGCTTCGGACGCAGTGCTTGCCCGCATGCGCCGACCCGAGCGGAAGCGCACGATTCGCGATCGCGTCGCGCGGTTTCGCGAAGCAGTGCCCGGCGTCGCTATTCGCACCACCTGCATCGTCGGTTTTCCTGGCGAGACCGAGAGCGATTTCGACGAGCTGATGGAGTTCCTCGAAGAGATACAGTTCGATCGCGTTGGAGCTTTCACCTATTCGCCGCAGGAAGGCACGCGCGCGGCCGAGATGGTGGACGATGTTCCGGACCCGGTAAAGCGCGAGCGATTGGAGCTCTTACAGGAGCTTCAGAGGTCGATAACCGCGGAGAAGTACGAGTCCCGAATCGGAACCCGTGCTCAGTTGATTATCGATCGAATTTCGGACGGAGTCTCAGTGGGACGTCTTCCGTGGCAGGCGGACGACGTTGACGGCGTGACATTCCTCGACGAAGTGCAGGCTCCGGGAACTCTCGCGGAAGTCGCTGTCGCCGAAGTCGTTGACGACTACGATTTCAAGGCTTCGATGGTGCGGGTCATCTCAGGCGACGCCGCTCCGAAGCCCGTGGCGCCACGCAGATCACTGCCGATGGCACCGATCACCGTCGGCAGCTATGGGAGATAGATCTGCCGAGATAATGCGGCGATCGGCGGAGCTTTTTCCGGGCGGAGTCAATTCTCCGGTAAGAGCCTTTCGCGGCGTAGGCGGAACGCCGGTGGTCGCAAAGCGAGGCGCAGGCGCGCGAATCTGGGACGCTGACGGCAAAGAGTACATCGACTACGTCCTCTCGTGGGGCCCTCTCGTACTCGGCCACGCACATCCGATGGTGCTCGATGCAATCGATGCCGCAATGCACGATGGGACAACCTTCGGCATGCCGACAGAGCTCGAGGTCGATCTCGCCGAACTGATTCGCAAGCGGATGCCTCATGTCGAAATGCTGCGATTCGTTTCGAGCGGAACGGAAGCCACGATGAGCGCGATCCGTCTGGCGCGGGCGTTCACCGGCCGCGATGACATTCTCAAGTTCGAAGGCTGCTATCACGGACACGCGGATTCGTTTCTCGTGAAGGCCGGTTCCGGAGTCGCAACACTCGGACTTCCGAACTCGCCTGGTGTTCCGGATGCCGTCGCGGAGCTCACCCTGACGGCGCCGTATAACGATCTCGAAATGACGAGATCACTCGTTCGCTCGTCGAAGAAGGGAGTCGCAGCGATCATCGTAGAGCCGATCGTCGGCAACTCCGGATTCATTCAGCCGGACCGCGAATTTCTGGGCGGACTCCGTGCAATCGCCGACGAATCAGGAACGTTGCTGATTTTCGACGAGGTGATGACGGGCTTTCGGATCGCGTACGGTGGAGCGATGGAGCGGTTTGGTGTCCGCGCGGATTTGACGACGTTGGGAAAGGTCATTGGCGGAGGATTGCCCGCCGCGGCCTACGGTGGACGACGCGAAATCATGGAGCACATGGCACCTGCCGGATCGGTTTATCAAGCAGGAACTCTCTCTGGCAATCCACTTGCGATGGCTGCAGGTAAAGCGACGCTCACTGCGCTCACGCCTGAGCTGCACCTAATCATCGAGCGGCGGACGTCGACGCTCGTTGCAGGATTGATGGAAATCGCCGCGCGGTTGGACGTTCAGTTTACGGCTGGTTCAGCAGGATCGATGTGGGGATTCTTTTTCCGCGACGAGCCTGTGACGGATTTTGAGTCAGCAAAGCAAAGTGACGTTGACATGTTCAGGAGATTCTTTCATGCCGCACTCGATCGCGGAGTGTACCTCGCGCCGTCTGCGTTCGAGGCAGCTTTCATGTCGGCTGCGCATGGAGATCACGAAATCACCGAGACGCTTGGTCGTCTGGAGGACGCTATGAGGTTTGCCAATGCGTAAAGCGTTATTCATTGGGATGCTGGGCGCGGTTGCATGCGCGTCAGCGATGCCGCATCCCGCGGATGCGCCTGTGATCGACGATGGCGATCAGCCAGTAAGAATCGCGCTGACTACCTCTGGCGAAAATGTTCGGGTTGGAGGAACCGGCGTCTGGCGGATTTACAACAAGAACAGCGCCGACTTCGTCGTGCGCGGCGATGCTGACGAGACGATGCACCTCCAGATGAACCGTGGTCAGCTCGTTGCCATTCGATCCAGCGGATCGGCGACGTCGAGATACTCTGGACCGTTTCTCGTTCGCGCGACGACTCCCGGGTCATTCGTCACTTTCGAGGGAAAGAGGTATCGCGGGGAGCTGATCATCACGCCGAAGGACAACGGACTTCTCGTCGTTAACCGTCTCGGTGTGGAGTCCTATCTCCGCGGTGTCGTGCCGCTGGAGATTGGCGATCGGAAGGCGGGTGAGGAGGCGGCGGTCGAAGCGCAGGCCGTCGCGGCGCGAAGCTATTCCTATATCCACATGGCTGAGGCCGGAGATCGCGGTTTCGACATGTACGGGTCAACGCAGGACCAGGTGTACGGTGGGGTAACTGCCGAGACGCCAATCTCGGACGCAGCCGTTTCATCGACGAATGGAATGGTCGTTCGCTACGGCGGAAAAATCATCAACACTCCCTATTTCTCGACGTGCGGCGGCAGCACAGCCTCCGTAAGAGAAGTTTGGTGGCGGCAGCCGGATCAACCGTACCTCCGTCCGGTCAGCGACCATATTCCCGGGACGAATTCCTTTTACTGTGACCCGTCGCCCCGCTTCAAGTGGACGACGACTTTCGACAAGAGCCAGTTGCGCGCGACGCTCGAGAAGTATCTCGCCGGAGTGACGGTGGCGTCCGAGCCACCAGTATCAGCAGCCGCTGCAGCGCATCCCGTTAGTCTGGGAGCCGTTCGGAGCATCAGGGTCGACGGCCGCACCGCTTCGGACCGCGTCGCTTCGATATCGATTCAGACGGCGCGAGGCAACTACGTCGTTCGTGGAAATGACATTCGCTTCGTGCTGAGAACGCCGAGCGGAGGGTTGCTCTCCAGCACATATTTCACGGCCGAAACTGATAACGACGCATCCGGCGAAGTTTCCAGCCTGACCATTCACGGCGGTGGCAACGGCCATGGAATCGGCATGTGCCAGTGGGGCGCGATCGGACGGGCGCGCGCAGGTCAGGACTACCGAACAATCCTGACGACATACTATCCGGGAACCACAGTGGGACGCATCAACGGATGAGCTCAGATATTCGTCTTGGATTGGTGGGGGCGGGCGCAATCGCGCAGCTCGCGCATCTGCCGGTCCTGTCGAAGATTCGTGGAGCTCGTCTCGTCGCGATCTGCGACAACGACGGCCCGAAAGCGGGCGCACTCGCTCAGCGTCTTGGAGTACCGGACATTTTCACGGACTTCGATGAGCTGCTCGACTCGGAAGAGATCGATGCGGTCGTCATCGCCACTCCAAACCACCTGCATGAGCCACATGTACTTCGAGCCTTGAAGGCTAAAGTGCACGTGCTCTGCGAGAGGCCGCTATCGCTGACCACGGGCGGAGTGAATCGCATTCTGGCTGCCGCTAGCAAAGCAGATCGAAAGGTCGTTGTCGGCAACAATCACCGCTTCAGAAGCGATGTCCAGCAGCTCCGCCGTTTTCTCGAAGGCGATGAGCTTGGCCGCGTTACCGGCATGCGCGCCGGGCAGTACCAATTCAGAACGGCGCAACAGGGGTGGCGCAACAGCAAGGCAGAAGCTGGAGGCGGAGCGTTCCTCGAATACGGCTACCCGTTGCTGGATCTAGCCTTGTGGCTCACGGATTTCCCCGACCCAGTTCGCGTGACAGCCCACAGCGACAGCTTGAAGCCGGGGGGCGTCGAGGACACGATGCTCGTGCACCTGGAGTGCGCGAACGGAATCAGCTACAGCTTCGATGTATCGTGGGCGTATGTCGGGCAGGAAGAGCGTCTGTGGTTCGAGGTCGTTTCAACGAAAGGCAGCGCGAGACTTTCACCGCTTCGAGTGGTGAAGGAGCTCAACGGGCGAGCCATTAATGTCTCGCCAACCGGCGCGGCTGCTCGCGAAAGCGTTTTTCTCCAGTCGTATCGCGCAGAAATCGCACATTTTATCTCGATGCTCAAGGACGAATCGCCCTACGAAGCTCCTGACGACCAGCTCAAGGTCATGCGCGTCATGGATGCGGTTTACAAGGCCGCTGAAGAGGGCCGCGAGATCAGACTGTGAGAACCGCGGCTTACGGCTTACGGCTTACTGCTGACGGCTTACTGCAAAAGGCTACCACCTACCACGTGCGAATGAGATCAATAGTGGTTGCCGTTGGGAGCCTGTTTCTTATGTCGGCTAGTCTCGGCGCCCAGCCATCGACGAACCCCGTTCGCACACCGCCCGCCGAGCCCGCAGCGGCAATCGCGGCGGAGCCGGGTTCCCAGCTCACGGTAAGTCTCCTGACGATGGGCCCGGGCGATCAGGTATGGGAAAAATTCGGGCATAACGCCATCTGGATTCACGACGCCGCGACCAGCACCGACATTGCGTATCACTGGGGCGTGTTCGCTTTTGGCGACAAGGATTTCTATCCGAATTTCATTCGCGGCAAGATGCGCTACTTGATGGGAGCGTTCGACTTCAACGAGACGATCGATTTCTACAGGCAGTCGAACAGGACCGTGTGGGCGCAGGAGCTGAATCTCACCCCGGCCCAACGGTACAGTCTTGCGCAGTTTGTCGCGTGGAATGTTCGTCCGGAGAACCGATACTACCGGTACGACTACTTCCGCGATAACTGCTCTACTCGCGTTAGAGACGCGCTCGACGGCGCACTCGGTGGCGTGATCAAAAGGACTTTCGTCAACGTTCCGACGAGCACGACGTACCGATTTCATACGGAGCGATTGACACAGGACGACTGGCCGATTTTCACCGGCACGATGGCCGGCCTTGGCCAGCCGACCGATCGACCGATAACGGCATACGAAGAGATGTTCCTTCCAGTGAAATTGAAGGATCACCTGCAGACGGTGCGCGTCTCATCAAGCGGTGTCTCCGTACCGCTGGTGAAAAGCGAGCGATTGCTCTTCCATGCAACCCGCGCACCCGAAGACGTGGAAGTTCGCCGTGGAATCACCGGTTATCTCGTCATGTCGCTGGTTGTTCTCCTCCTGGTGATTGGTGCATTCGCGCTGCAGAGCGCGGGCAAGCCGACTCTCGCCTTATCGCTAATCGCGGTTTGGAGTCTCGTTGCCGGGTTGAGCGGGGTGCTTCTCGCCGGCTTGTGGGCGTTCACGGACCACGTGTACAGCTACCGCAACGAAAATCTCTTCCAGCTCAACCCGCTCTCGCTGATTGTCCTCGTGGTTGTCATCCGGCTGATCGCGTCGCGCTCCGGCGACGCGAGCTGGGCGTCGAGAGCAGACTCGGCTCGACGATGGAGTCTCATCGTTGCCGCACTCTCGGTGGCGGGATTCGTGTTTCAGATTCTGCCGATGTTCAGACAAGTCAATGGCGATATCATCGCTCTCGTGATGCCGATTCACGTTGCCGCCGCGGCTGTGCTGCTAACGCTGAGTCGCCGCATACAAACAGACTCGCGACCAATCCCGTGAGAGCCCTTGCGCGCATGACGTTACTCGCGGCCGCAGGGAGCATGGCCTACGTCCAGGGGTGCGCGCCCACAATGACTCATCAAAACGGCATCACGCTCGCCATAGTCAATGCGAAGGTCTGGACCGCGAACCCGCGGCAGCCATGGGCCAGCGGCATTGCAGTGTCCGGCGATCGCATCACGCTCGTCGGCTCCAGTGCCGAAGTCGCAAAGCTTGCCGCGGCAAATGCAGGCGCGAGAGTCATCGACGCGCACGGTGGTCTGGTCACTCCCGGGTTCATCGATTCGCACGTGCATTTTCTGACGGGCGGATTCAACCTGTCGTCAGTCCAGCTGCGCGACGCGGCAACGCGAGAGGAATTCACCCGCCGGATCAAGGAATATGCAGCCGCGATTCCGCCCGGCACCTGGATTACCGGTGGCGACTGGGACCACACGCTCTGGGGCGGGGAGCTGCCAAGTCACGACTGGATCGATTCGGTTACGCCCAACAATCCAGTCTGGATAAACCGGCTCGATGGGCACATGGCGCTCGCCAACAGGCTCGCCATGGAAGCCGCCAAGGTTACGAGCGCAACGGCGGACATCGCGGGCGGCACGATCGTGCGCGACCCATCCAGAAATCCGACAGGCGTTTTCAAGGACAACGCGCAGTCGTATGTCGACAAGGCAGAGCCACCTCATCCCGATGAGCTCGACGATCGCGCGCTGAACGCCGCCATGCATTACGTGGCCGAGCGAGGCGTGACGTCGGTGGTGAACATGGGGACGTTTGGGAATCTCGCCGCCATGGAGCGCGCGCATCGCGCAGGCAGACTGATCACCCGTATCTATGCTGTCACGCCAATCGCGCAATGGGAACGGCTGAGAGATACTATCGCCGCTCGAGGCAATGGCGACGATTGGATTCGCATCGGCGGCATCAAGGGGTTCGTCGATGGATCACTCGGCTCCCATACGGCGGCGATGTTCGCGCCATTCACTGATTCGCCGAAGGATTCCGGATTTCTCGTAGAGACAGAGAGCGATCTCTACAGGTGGACAAGCGACGCGGACAAGGCCGGTATTCAGGTGATCGTCCATGCAATCGGCGACCGTGCCATCAACACACAGCTAAATATTTTCGAGCGAGTGGAAAATGAGAATGGCAAGCGCGACCGGCGATTTAGAATCGAGCACGCGCAGCACCTTTCTTCCGGCGACGTTCCCCGCTTCAGCAAGCTTGGAGTCATTCCAAGCATGCAGCCGTATCACGCGATCGACGACGGACGATGGGCCGAGCGCGTCATCGGGCCTGAGAGGGCAAAGCTGACCTATGCATTCCGTTCTCTTAGAGATGCGGGAGCGAGCCTCGCGTTTGGCAGCGACTGGTTTGTGGCGCCTCCCACCCCGCTTCTCGGTATCTATGCGGCCGTAACTCGACGCACTCTCGACGACAAGAATCCCGATGGCTGGATTCCCGACCAGAAGATCTCAGTCGAGGATGCCCTTCGCGCCTACACGATCAACGGAGCATACGCGTCGTTCGAGGACTCGATAAAAGGATCACTCGAGCGAGGAAAGCTCGCCGACATCGTGTTGATCGATCGTGACCTGACGCGAATCGCTCCCGAATCGATTCGGGATGCGCGGGTTCTCCTGACGATTGTTGGAGGAAGAGTCGTCTTCGAGAGCGGCAGGGACTGAGCGAAGGACTGAGGACTCAGGACCATGCGGATCCAGGACCAACAGCAATCGACGATCGACGACTAAATGCGGACGGAGGACTACTGCGGGAACGACGGTTGGTTACTTCATCGATCTTCCGCGTTCCCGTGGAATCATCGCAAGCAAGAGGCGGCGCATTTCCTCCAGCCTGTCGCGGCGGTTCTTGGTCTTTTCTTCCCCGAGAATCGGCAGGGCTGACTTATACCAGCTCATGCTTTCTCGTACGGAGCCCAGGGCGTACTCGAAAATTCGTGCGCGATCCTTACCTGAGCTTCGGGAATATCCCTCACCGACGTTCGCTTCGATGGAGCAAACGGCAGCGTACAGCTGCCCGGCGATCAGCTCGGTGATTGGTTCAGCGCGGAGCAGCTTTGCGTCCTCGAACGAATCCGGCATCAGCTTGCTGGCGAGCTCGAACACGCGCGTTCGAGCGAGAGGATCGTGCGATGTTTCAACCGAGACTGGCGCGTGATGTGACATGCGTCAAATCAAGTTGACCGGCGGCTCGGTAAGTGACCAAATCCCGTCCGTAGTCATCCTCAGTCCGCACTTAGTCGCAGATCGTCGATTTCTATTGGTCCTGGTTCCGCACGGGTCCTGAGTCCTCAATCCTAAGGGCCCGGCCATTGTAAAACGGGGTAATTCCGGTGATATTCATAGGCTGTCCCAAAAGTCAAAAAAGTGAGCAAATCATGAAGCCAGAGATACATCCGGTGTACGCCACGGCCACGGTAAAGTGCGCCTGCGGCAACACTTATCAGACCCGTTCCACGCAGGCCGAGATTCACACCGACATCTGCGCCCAGTGCCACCCGTTCTTCACGGGCAAGCAGAAGCTGGTCGATACCGCCGGTCGTGTTGAGCGCTTCCGTCAGAAGTACGCCACGAAGACTCCCGCTGCCGCTCCCGCGGCGACGACCGAAGGCTGAGTCTCCGGGATCGCCTCGCCGACGCGCTTAACCGCGCCGGCGAGGTTGAGCGCCAGCTTTCCGATCCAGGGACAGTAAAGGACGCCCAGCGGATGACAGCACTGGGCCGCGAGCACCGACACCTGGCACCCCTGGTCGAGATGGCCTCGACTCTCGATAAACACGAAAACGAGCTCGCCGAAGTCCGCGAGCTCGTTCTTGTAGACGACCCCGAAATGGCCGCAGAAGCGCGCGCAGAAGAGGGCCGGCTCAAACTCGCCATTGCCGAGCTCGAAGAGCGCGTCAAGCCGGCTTTGATTCCCCACGACCCGCTCGACGACCGGCCCGCAATCGTGGAAATCCGGGCAGGCACCGGCGGCGATGAAGCCGCTATCTTTGCCGCTGATCTCTACCGCATGTACACCCGCTTCGCCGAGAAGCGCGGTTGGCGAATCGAAATGATTTCCTATTCCGAGGGAACGCTGGGTGGCGTCAAGGAAGCGGTGTTCAAGGTGAAGGGCGAAGGCGTTTTCGGCACGATGCGATGGGAGTCAGGTGTCCATCGCGTGCAGCGCGTCCCCGTCACCGAAAATCAGGGGCGTATTCACACGTCTGCTGCAACAGTTGCGGTGCTGCCTGAAGCAGAAGAGATCGACATGAAGATCGACGACAAGGATCTTCGCATCGACGTCTTCCGCTCGTCCGGCCCCGGCGGCCAGAGCGTAAACACAACCGACTCGGCCGTCCGCATCACGCACATTCCGTCGGGAATTGTCGTGAGCCAGCAGGACCAGAAATCGCAGCTTCAGAACAAGCTCAAGGGAATGGAAGTTCTGCGGTCGCGCCTGCTCGATGCACGCATCGCTGAACAGGAAGGAGAGCGATCGCGCATGCGAAAAACTCAGGTTGGTACCGGTGATCGCTCTGCGAAGATCCGAACCTATAACTTTCCGCAGAACCGCGTCACCGATCATAGAATCGGATTCACTATGCACGAGCTGACGAAAGTGCTGGATGGTGAAATAGAGCCCGTGATCGAAGCCTTGCGCGGCGCCGATGTGGAGGATCGCCTTGGTGAGTAGAGTCCGGCGCACGCCTCCCGCACCGTACACCGCTGATGCGAAAGTCCTCAACATCATCGAGGAGCTCACGATCGCACTGCGGGCCGCCGGAATTACCGATCCGCGCCGCATTGCAACCGACATCATCGCCTCCCTGCTCGAAGTGCCGCGCTCATGGCCGACGATCAACCGCGAGTCTGCCGTGGATTCGAACGTGCTGGCTGCGGCTCGCGGAGCCGCCCGCCTTCTTGCGGCGGGAGCGCCATTCGCCTACGCGGTGGGATCAGCGCCGTTCCGGCATCTGATTCTCAACGTCGATTCGCGCGTGCTCGTTCCGCGGCCGGAAACCGAAGTCCTCGTCGGCGAGATCCTCGATTTGATGGATGCGAAGTTCAAATCGAGCGAGAGCTGGGGAACGGCAGTAGACATCGGTACCGGATCGGGAGCGATCGCACTGTGCCTGGCGAGCGAAGGAAAGTTCGACAAGATTATCGCGACTGACGTTTCGGTCGATGCCATCGAGGTCGCGAGATCGAATGCAGTTCGGTGCGCGGCAGCCCTCGGGTGCGAGGTGGAATTCCGGCGTGGTTCGCTGATCGCCCCGGTGCGCAACGTGAAAGCCACCGTGCTTGTGTCCAACCCACCCTACATCGCGTTCTCCGAGCTCGAGGCGCTGCCGCGGTCAGTACGCGACTGGGAGCCGCCGCTGGCCCTCGTAAGCGGCCACGACGGCATGGCAGCAACGGCGAAAATAATCTCGGAAGGCAGCAGGATCCTCCTCAGCGGCGGAATCCTGGCTGTCGAAGTGGATGAGCGTCGCGCATCCCTGGCGGCCGAGCTGATCATGAAGCACGGTGGATATACTGACGTCGGTGTGAGGCTCGATCTTACCGGCCGCGAGCGCTTCGTTCTCGCGTCCAGAACCTGAAAACGTAAAGAACTGGAGAGGCAATGCTGGAAGAAAAGGCGAAAGAGCTTGGCCGTCTCATCGGACAGAGCGGGGAGTATCAGGCGGTGAAGCGGTCGAGCGAGGCGTTAAACGCAGATCACGAAGCGGTGACCGTTCTCCAGCAGATGGAGAAAATCCGCATGGACGCGCAGCAGATGATTCAGCGCGGCGAGCAGCCCACGGAAGAGATGGAGCAGCAGCTCGATACACTGTTGTCGAGCGTGCAGACCAACTCGGTTTATCAGCGGGCAATTTCGGCGCAGGAGAATTTTGACAAGGTCATGTACCAGGTCAACAACTGGATCATGGAAGGAATGAAGAAGGGCGCGACAAGCTCCATCATCACACTTTCCTGAATTCATGGCTCGCGGACGCCTGATCGTTTTAGAGGGTCCGGAGGGCGCGGGCAAGACGACCCAGTTACGGCTGCTTGCCGACCGGCTGAAAGCGTCCGGACGCGAAGTTCTCACGCTCCGCGAGCCCGGTGGCACTCCTCTTGGCGACTCCATCCGTGCAATCCTTCTTGATTCCGTTGACGAAATGACCCCAGCGGCCGAAGCACTGCTGTTCATGGCGTCGAGGGCGGAGATCGTCAGGCTGCGAATCGACCCAGCGCTCCGCGACGGGGTAATTGTTCTGATGGATCGCTTCTTTCTGTCCACCTATGCGTACCAAATAGCCGGACGAGGCCTCGACGAACAGCAGATTCGCCAGGCAAACTCGCTGACCACGGCCGGCCATGTTCCCGATCTGACGATCGTCATCGACGTTCCACCGGGAGCGGGCCTCGCCCGCGCGGAGGCGCGCGGCTCCAAGGATAGAATGGAGCGAGCGCACGATGATTTTCACTCAAAAGTCTCTGGTGCATTCGCGTTGTTCGTCACCGATTCATGGCAACGCGATCATCCGGAGTGCGGTCCAATCGTCAGGGTCGATGGAACGGGGTCACCAGAAGCAGTACAGAGCGAGATTGCCACCCTCCTCGCTCAAAACTTGCCACATGATTTTTCCATGCTGTCCAACACGTCAACAGATTGATGGCCGACCTTCGTCCAGGAATGAGATCGAGAACCATCATGGTTGCCGCCGTGCTGGTTTCTGCCGTCATTACGGGCGGCTGGCTGATTGAGCGCGGTACGCGCTCGGGTCCGGCCTCGACGCCGGCAGAAGCCGCGCGCCTGTTCGACAACGTCTTCGCGAAGATCTCGCGGAGCTACGTCGATTCGATTGACGCAGCGGCGATGTACCGCAAAGCTGTCGACGGAATGCTCTACGAGCTCGAGGATCCCTACACGTCGCTGCTCGCACCCGACAAGCTTGGCCAGCTTAACGAGACAACCAGCGGCAACTACGCCGGCATCGGAATCCAGGTAGACGTTCGCGATGGCTGGATCGTGGTTATAGCCCCCACTCCGGGCAGCCCGGCCGAGCGCGCGGGAGTTCAGCCCGGTGATCGCATTGTCGAAGTCGACGGTAAATCGGCGAAAGACTGGACGCTCGGGGAGGCGATGAAGTCGTTCCGCGGCAAGGCGGGCACTTCGGTAGCGCTTCGAATAGAGAGACCTGGAATGATCGCGGCGATTCCGTTGACGCTGGAGCGGCAGCCACTGCACCAAAGCGCGGTTCGCCGTATTGCGATGCTGCCAAACGGCGTCGGATATGTGGATCTCAAGGCATTCAGTGATTCAACGTATCGAGAGTTGACCCGCGCCATGAACGCTCTCGTCGCAAAGGGGGCGAAATCGATAATTCTCGACCTGAGATCAAACCCCGGCGGATTGCTCGAACAGGGAACGCGCGTCGCGGATCTGTTCCTCGACAAGAGCCAGCGCATCGTCAGTCTGCGCGGCCGAACGCCAGAGGCGAATCGGGATTATACCGATAGCACCGCGCAGAAGTGGCCGACGCTTCCACTAACTGTGCTGGTTGACGATCGAAGTGCGAGTGCAGCCGAGATCGTTGCCGGTGCGCTTCAGGATCATGATCGCGCAGTTATTGTCGGCGAGCCGACATACGGAAAGGGAAGCGCGCAGACGATCATACCGCTTGGGGCCGCCGGCGGTCTCAAGATTACGACGTCGCGCTGGTACACTCCGTCCGGACGCTCGATCAGCAGAAAGCTCGAGCGCGACGACAGCGAGCCGACTCCGGATTCGAAGGAGAGATTCAAGACGGACGCGGGCCGCACGGTCTACGATCGCGGTGGAATCACGCCCGACATTCTCGAAAGCGACAGCGCGTACACCGCGACCGCGCGAATCCTTCAGGGCGCTCTCGGCAGGAAGGTCGGGATTTTCCGCGATGCACTGACCGATTACGCTTTGAGCCTGAAGGTTGGAAAAACGGTTGCGTCGACGCAGTTCGAGGTGACGCCGGCGATGCTCGATGAAGTCTGGAAGCGAATGGTCGCTCGCGGAGTGGTGATGGACCGGGGCGTCTACGATGAGTCGGCCTCGGTCGTAAGGCTTCTGCTTTCTTACGATATCGCGCGTTATGTGTTCGGCCCCGATGCCGAATTTCGCCGCCGCGTGGCCAGCGATCACGCAATTGCGACAGCGCTCAAACTTGCGACTGGCGTCGCGAATCAGCGCGCTCTGCTCGACCGAGCTACGACCCGCCAGCAGCAGCAACAGCGCGCTCTGGGCCAGGAGTGACCGAGCGGGTTTTCATCATCGGTGCGGGGCACGTCGGGCGCGGACTCTACCGCGCGTTCAAGGCATCGGGCATCGATGTGATCGGCCTTCACGGTCGTCGTCCATCGCCGTGGACGACGTCGACCGGGTCATTGCCGACGGCGGTATCGAATGCGAATACGATCATTGTCGCCGTTCGCGATGAGCAGATCGATGATGTCCTGTCGGATGTAACGTCGGAGCGCTGCAGCGGCGCACGCGGTCGAGTTGCATCGGGAACAGTCGTCGTACATACCTCGGGTGGCGCGGAGCCTGAGTTGATTCCGCGGTTGTCAGAAGTGGGGTTGAGTGGTGGAACGTTTCACCCGCTCGTTCCATTCGCGATTCCCGAACGTGCGTCCGAGCTGATGAGGCGCGCCTGGATCGGCATCGATGGAGATGACCAGGCTCGCGCCACGTCGCGACGACTGGCGGGGCATGTCGGTGCTCGTACACTCGAGATTCCAGCTGGCGGCAAAAGCGTTTACCACGCGGCCGCTGTGATGAGCTCCAATTTTCCAGTCGTCCTGGCCGCCATCGCCGGCGAAATGCTCGCGAGCCTGGGTATTCCCGACCGGAGCGCGCAGCAGGCGGTGCACAGTCTCATGGAAGGGGCCGTTTCCAACCTGTCGGAGGCGGCGCCCGACCAGGCTCTGACCGGGCCAGTGGTGCGGGGAGATTCGGAGACAATCGTCCGGCATCTGAACGCCATTCGAAGCGATCCCGAGGCGAGGGCCGTTTACAAGAGGATGTCGCTCGCTGCTCTGGCAATCGCTTCGCGCGGCGGGACTGACCCCGAAAAGATCGAGGAAATGAGGAAGATTCTTTTGCTTCGGTAGCAATGAACCCTCCTTGATCTGCCTAGGGGAACTGCTAAACGACTTTACCGCTGAGAAAAGAATGAGACGCTGAGCAGCCGGAAATAAATCGGATTAGAACGAACTGGAATCGAGGACACGCGCATTCTTCGGAGGAGTGAATTTGAACTCCGATGCGGAGATCGAGACATTTGGCTGAAGCTTTGTGATCGTCACAACGCGAGTCAGACCATTCACATCGATGACCTCGAACTGCCTGATGCTGTTGTCCTGCGCATCGACCCACACCTTCGCGCGCGAGAACATGTTGTTGTCCTGCTTCGGAACGAGCGTCACGATGTTCGTGCGCCTGCCTGCAACGGTGGCCGATCCGGCCGAAGTGATCGTGTAGCGCTTTGCCGAAGAGTTGAGAAAGAGCTCACCAGGCTCGACCAGTGCGAGCGTGCTCTTTCCATTCGAGGGAAGGCGCATGACCTGGCCTGGAGCGCTGCTTGGGAGATAGACCCACAGCGACTTGCCGTCGGCGACAACCCGATCGCCCTGCGGATCGGAAAAATTCAACGAGAGCAGGTTCGGTGCCCGCCGGAACATCACTCCGTGTGAGACGGCGTTGGTGCCGGTGAGCGGATTAGTGATGGTCTGCTGGAATTCAGCGCGGAGAGTCTTCATCTCTGAATAAGCGCTGGACGCGTTCTGCATTATCACTTCTGGTGTCTGTGCCTGAGCGCCCGCGGCTGCACCGAGGGCGAGGATAATTGCCATGATTTTCATGTGACTTCCTACCCGCGGCGGAGTGTGTCGTTCCTACGCAACCGGGCCATCTGTCACGCGGCGTCCAATCGCTGCAGCGACCGCCCGCAACTCTTCGACCAGGCTCGTGAGCTGATCCGGGAACAAGGACTGCGCACCGTCGGACAGCGCGTTGTCGGGATGAGGATGCATTTCGACGATGATTCCATCGGCTCCGGCCGCGAGAGCCGCACGCGCCATTGGCGTAACCTTGTCGCGAATTCCTGTTCCGTGACTCGGATCACCGACGATCGGCAGATGCGAAAGCTTGTGAACCGTCGGAATCGCCGTGACGTCGAACATGTTGCGAGATGACGGATCAAAGCTGCGAACTCCGCGCTCGCAGAGGATCACCTGTCCGTTTCCCTCGGACAGAATGTATTCCGCGCTCAGCAGCAGGTCGGTAATCGTGGCCGCCATGCCGCGTTTGAGGAGCACCGGCTTGCCGATGCGTCCAACTGTCTTCAGCAGCGAATAGTTCTGCATGTTGCGCGCGCCGATCTGAATACAATCGGCGACCTCCGCAACGAGATGCGCTCCTTCATCATCCATCGCTTCCGTGACGATCGGCAAACCAGTCTCTCTCTTTGCCAGCGCCAGGAGCTCGAGGCCCTGCTTGCCGAGGCCTTGAAACGAATACGGAGAGCTGCGCGGCTTGAATGCCCCACCCCGAAGCGCACTCCCTCCTGCGGCGACTACGGCCCGCGCGGATTCGAGAATTTGCGACTCCGACTCGACGGAGCAGGGGCCGGCGACAACGGGAACCTCATTTCCGCCGAATGAGACACCGGGTGCGATCGTGACAACCGTGCTCTCGGGTCTCCACTCACGCGATACCTGCTTGTAGGGCTGCGTGACATGGATGATCTCCTGAACGCCGGGAAGAGCCGCCAGGCGCGATGCGTTTACTCTCCCATCGTTACCGACGATCCCGATGGCAGTACGCTGAGCGCCCGGCATCGGCCGCGCGTCGTAACCCATTTCCTTGATGACGGCGACTACGCGATCGACCTCCGCGGTGGCCGCGCCGTGTTGCATCACTACGAGCATGTCAGGCGCTCAGTGCGGCTGGCTCGGCCGCTGAAAGATTTCCAGCGATCGCTTCTTCGACGGCCACGCCCTTCATGTGAACGCTGACGAGCGAGGAGACACCCGGTTCCTGCATCGTTACGCCGTACACGGCATCGGCGGCTTCCGTAGTGGTGCGAGGGTTGTGCGTGATTACGATGAACTGTGTTTTTGACTTGAACTGGTTGAGCATACGAACAAAGCGACCGATGTTGGCGTCATCGAGAGGCGCATCGACTTCGTCCATAAGGCAGAACGGACTGGGTTTCGTGAGAAAGATGCCGAACAGCAGGGATAGTGCGACAAGTGCACGCTCTCCACTCGACAGGAGATGGATTCGCTGAGTGCGCTTGCCGCGCGGCGCAGCGTGAATCTCGATATCGCCATCCAGCGGTGACTCGGGATTCTCCAGCCGAAGATCGCACTCACCGCCGCCGAACAGCGTCATGAAAATATTGCGGAAGTTCTCACGAACCTGCACGAACGTAGTCAGGAATAGATCGCGTGCAGTTGCGTCGATCTCGCGGATGGCCTGCTGAAGCGAAAGCTTCGCGGCGGCGAGATCGGCACGCTGGGATGTGATCAGCTCGAGACGCTTCTGCTCTTCCTCGTGCTCCTCGATTGCCAGCGGGTTTACCGGGCCGAGTGACTCGATCTGGTCGCGGAGCTGCGTGGATTCAGCACGAAGTTCTTCGTCGCTCGTCTCGACGGGAGCGAGATTCGCCATCAGGTCTTCCAGTGGCTTTCTCCACTCCGTTTCGAGACGTTCGCGGATCGCTGCGCGACGGCCCGACAGTTCGGTCAGGCGCAGCTCCGAGTGATGCATCTCCTCGATCAGTGCACCGGACCGATGGCGAACATCTGTCAGCTCATGCTCTGACTGTTCGAGCTTCTCGTCGGTGGTCTTCACCGCAAGCTCTGCATTCGCAAGTCGAGTCTCGGCGTCTTCGAGCGTGGCCTGCTTTGCATCGAGATCGAGCTGCCATCCCGACAACTGAGTTGCGAGCTCGCCATCCGCCGCCGATAGACTGCTCAGTTCCGACTGAAGGGATTCCAGTCTAGCGTTGGCCGAGGTGAATTCTTCGCGAAGATGACGTTCGCGATCGCTTGCAACCTGAAGGCGCGCCTGTGACTGAGCGCTGGCAATCTGGCTGGCCGTTCGACGGTCTCGCGCGTCATCCTGACGCGCTTCGGTCTCGGCCAACAGCTGACGCGCATCTGCAACTGTCTGCTCGTGCTGAGCGATGGCCGTTTCTTTTTCGACGATGGAAGCGGCGATCTGGGCGATGCTCTCTGTGAGATTCAGCTCACGCGACGCGAGTCTCTCGAGCAACGCAGACGCATCTCCCACTTCCTTCAATGCTCTGTGATGGCGCCGCGTTGCAGCCGTGAAAAGGTCTTCTGCTTCCGCGGCCGCCCGCGAAGCATTGACCGAACTCTCCTGTGCCGCGGTGGCTGCGCGCTCTGCTGTCTCCAGAGTGGCGCGGATTGCGGCCGCTGATTCTTCGGCAGCGACCCGGGCTGATTCGGCCTGAGAAAGGTCGCGACGCGATTCGCTGATTTCCGCGCGGCGGCGAAGCGGACCCGGACCGGCAACATTGGCCGGGAGCCAGATAGCGCCACGACCATCGACGAAACCGGTTCCGTTTTCAATCGGCGTCACGCGGCCGAGCAGCGTTCTTACCCAGTGTGCAGCCGGAGATTCGGATCGAACAAGTTTTGACAGCTCGTCGTGCGTCTCGTCAGATCCCGCGGGAGCATTGCCGATCGAGTCAGCCGGCAGCAGCAGAAGCGGACCGGGATTCGTCGCAGCGTGCCACGCGCGGATATCGTCTGCAACTTCTCTGTTCCTGACGAGAACGGCGTGAACCGTCGCGCCAAGGAATCGCTCGATCAGCGACGCAGACGCTGCGTCAGTGCTGATGAAATCCGACAGAGGGCCGAGGACACTGCCTTCGCCGAAGCGTTCTCTCTCGTTCAACAATTTCGCAGCCGCCGGGGCGAGGCCAACACGCTCACGCTCCAGGCCCTCGAGTGCGTTCAGCTTGCTCGACAGCGCTGTGTGGACTTCTTCGGATCTAAGCAGATGCGAACGGGCCGATGAATCGGCATCGCGAGCGGAGCGCATAGCGGTTTGAGCGGCCTGATGCTCTTCGTGCAAGGCGGTGTTTCGGTCCCGCGCTGATTGAAGCGACTCTTCAATGGCCGTGAGCTCCCGGCGTACCATCGCTTCATTATCTGATAGCTGCGCCTGCTCTTCGAGAAGAGACGCGCGGCGGGCCGAAAGGTCCTGCAGTTCGCGCTCGGTTCCCTGGCGATCGAGTGCGTGACGATGCGCCAGCTCTCGCATTTCGCGAACAGCGCGATCGGCCGTCTCGACCGCGGCACGAGCAGATGACAAGGCTGATCGCACCGATTCCTCTTCAGCGGTGTGCGCCGCAAGGGAGGTGTTGGCCAGCGCGAGCTCGGCTTCGAGTTGACCGCGGTGCGCCACGGCATTCTCGAGCTCGTCGCTTACGCGCTCCACTGTCGTATCGCCCTCCTGTCTCTCCTGCTCGGCTCGTTCACGACGGGAGACCGCGTTGCGCTGCCTCTCCTCGGCGACGGCTATTCCTGCACGGAGTGCCTGCGTGGTCTCGCGTTGCTCGGCCACCAATCGCGCGAGCTCGCCGCGGCGTGCCTCAGCCGCCGCTCGGGTTCCGTGAGCCGCATCGCGCGCGGCTTCCGCTGCGGCGACGCTTTCTTCACCGGCTGGAACTTCCTTTCGAAGCTCGGTAACTCTTGCTTCGAGCGTCGCCAGCTCATCACGCCAGGCGTCCATCTCGCGGGCAGCGAGAGCGATCTCGACAGTGTAGCGGCGCGATGTAATCTCGACGTGCTTCTCCGCGCGACGACGCTGGCGTGCAAGTGAACGCACCTGGGTCTGTACTTCGGAGATCAAGTCATCGAGACGCCCGAGATCGACTGCAGTTTCCTCCAGGCGACGCTCAGACGACCGCTTGCGATCGCGGTACAGGCCGACTCCAGCCGCTTCCTCAAAAAGCTCACGACGCTCGTCGGGCCTGTCGGACAGCAGGGCGTCGATCATCTTGCTCTCGATCACAACGCCCGAATCCGCGCCGAGTCCGGTTCCGCGAACCATGTCATGGATATCGCGCAGGCGGCACGGCGCGTTGTTCAGGAGATAGTCGCTCTCACCAGAGCGGCTCAAGCGGCGGGTGATGACGACTTCCCGGAATGGAACGCCAAGCGCTCCATCATCGTTCTCGAAGTGCAGCGAGACTTCGGCGATGTTTACGGGTCGTCTCGCAGACGATCCCTGGAAAATCACCTCTTCCATCTTTGCACCGCGGAGCGCGCGGGCCCGCTGTTCGCCGAGCACCCACCGAACTGCATCGGAGACGTTGGACTTTCCGCATCCGTTTGGTCCGACGATCGCCGTTACACCGGGCTCGAACAGCAGCTCGGTCTCATCTGCGAATGATTTGAATCCCTGCAGCTCGAGTTTCGTCAGACGCACTACGGAAATCTCCCTGTTCGATACGCCAGCACTGGAGTTACGCCGGCAACACGCAGGGCGGACACTGCCAGCGAGGCCTGTTCAGGAGTCTCAAATGCCCCCGTATAGACCAGCGCGCTTCCATCGCGCTGAGTGAGCGCGTAGGCCACAATGCCACGTCCCGCAAAATTCTGGATTTTGTCCCGCACGGCCGCGGCTACTCCGCCCTGAGCCGGAATACTGTCAACGAGAAACGCCAGCGGCACGTGAGCAACTGAGCCAGCCGAATCGGCGACGACCTTCCGTCTCCGCAGCAGTGCGAGGAGCTGATCAGCCTGCAGTATCTCAGGATAGGCACCCGCGTACACCTTGTACCATGTCGCTTCCGTATCTCCGATTGGAACGAGAGAGATAGTGGCGTTCGGCATCACCGGCCCATGGCGCTTCAACTCAAAGTTAGCACCGTCGGCTGTATTTGAGGCGAGAATCTCGACTGAAAATCCGAGCGCTTTTGATGAATCGAGGGGATTTATCGGAGCGAGCGCGACTGGATGCGGAACTCGAACCGAATCGGTCTTCGCTGAATCAACTCGAGCCGCGATTTTCGCCGGAACTGTTTCCGCGGTGCGGGAGCTTGCGTACCACGCGCCGCCGGCAACCCCCGCGGCAAGAATCATCGCTGCGGCTAGTCCGGCCTTGAGCGGTGTCCACGGCTCGGACTTCGGCGCCAGGTCGATCTTCGGCGGGGCAACGATACTCGGGTGAGGGACTTTTGCGAGCACAGTGGCGTTGGGCAGCGCGTCGAGCTTCTGCAATCCTACGAGTACGACGCCATCGACCTGCAGAATCAGCCTGGCGAGTCCGGGCGCACTCGGAGCGACGACCAGCAGCAACAGCTCATGGGCGTTTGCGAATTCCGAAGCGAAATGCTGCCAACGCTCGCTGGATATGATCTTTTCGGTTGCCGGCGACTCGGTGCCGCTCGGCATGATGAAGAGGTTATCGGCGCCCTTTACTTCGCGCGCGATCCGGCCGAACGACGTGCCGAATTCGAAGCTGTCGTACACCCCGTGCGAGTCATCGTCACCCACGAGTGCCTGCAACGGTGGGGTTTCGCCGCCAAGGTCGCCAATCATGACGAGGCGATGAGCGCTTTCGGCGAGGCCGATCCCGATGGCTACGTGGGCGGCGGCTGTAAGGTCATTGGACGTTACGACGACTGATGAATATCCGCGAAGCGCGACCGCAGCCTGGCGTCCGGCGCCTTCGTACGCGCCGCCGGGGGCACGACCCGCGGGAGAATTCACTGCGACGCCTCGTAGATCCAGTACTGACGCCCTGAGTCCCTGCCCACCTTTTCCGCCTCTTCGCGCGTTTGGAACGGGCCCAGCACCACCCGGTAGATCGTCGTGGCACCAGATTCCGTCGCGGAAACCCGCGGATGCGTTCCGTTTATCGTTATCTCGGCTGCGAGCTCGCTGGCCTTCTGCGCTGTCAGGACTGCCGCGAATGAAATCACGTAACCTGCCGCGCGTGGGTTTGTTAGTGCTGGCGGCGGGATGATCATCGACGGGGCTGTGTCGCGAATCGGCGGAGCAAAGCTATCGGCTCTAATTCCGGCTGCCGAATCGCCCGCTTGAGAGCTGTTGCCCGATCCGAAGCTGACCGGGCGGTCCAGATCCGCAGACCTGGGACGAAAACCATTCCAGGTCACGAAATACCAGAAGTCAGCCGCGCCGCCCTTGACCGTATTCATATCTTCAAGTGTAACGGCATTTGCCATTGTCACGTCGGCGCCGCGCAAAGTCGCGATCGTCGATCCCGATGCGAAGGCTGGAAGATCGCTGCGCCACGCGGTGTGAATTGTCCCCTCGAGCTTGTCGCTGCCGACTCCCACCACCCATGCAGAGTCACCTCCACCAGCAGGGCGGACCAGGAGAACCTGGCCGAGCGGATCCATTCGGAAATCCGAGGCGGCGGCGGGCAGGGTCACCGACCCGTTGACTGATTCAGAGTACCGGTCGATGACCGTGAGCTCGCTCGAACCCTTTACTGCGATGTACAACCGGTCACCGCTCGGCGTCGGGACGATCGCCACGACTGGATTCCTGAGTCTTACGCTTTTGAGCATGGAAAGATCGCGCGTTCTGACGCCGATGAGGCCGCTGTCGACGGTGAAGTAAAGCCGGTCGCCGATTTGCGTGCGAACTCCCCTTGAGACGAGCGGTAGCGTGGCAGTTTCGACAATCGCGTCATCTGTGGGTCGAATGAGCCAGAGATGGGTTCTCGAACCCTGATTACCGGCAACGATGACGGAGCCGTTCGGCTGCGGAGCTATCCAGCGGGCGGGTGAGGGAGGCCTGAAGGTCCAATCGCCGCTTGGCGTGAGTCGGAGCATCTCACCTTTCGCAGTAACCCCATAGACGTCGGCGCCGTTGGCGGAGGTGAGGGCCGTCAGCTTCTCGCGTGACGCAAACCGCGCCTCTGATGCACGGAAGTCGAGCCGTCTCGCCATTCCATTGTCGTCAACGAAGGCAACGACACCACCGTCGGTATCGAATCCGAGAATGTGATCGATTGGGGGCACTCCTGAGAGCGACCACGCGACCGAATCGAAGAGAGGATAGATGTAAACCCGAGCGGTTCCGCCGTTGAGGGGAACGCGGAGGATAAGCTGGTCGGGTCCTCGGGGTGTGGAGGGTGATGCAACGGCTGACGACGCTGGCCGTTCGCCCCTACATGAGGCGACGGCGAGCGTCAGCGCTAGCAGCCAGGTCGAAGTTCTAGAAACTCGGTCCCAGCGAGAAGGTCCAGTTGGCTTTGCGTCCAGGAATATCGAGCGGTTTCGCGTAATCCCACTTGAGAATCGCGAGGTTAAACAGATTTACGCGTAGTCCGACTCCGTAGCTTCGAAGGGGATAGCGCTGCAGGGTGAAATCATAATTGCCCGGCTTCGTCAGCGAAACCGTCTGACCCTTGCTCCAGGCCAATCCTGCGTCGTAGAAAACGAGACCTTCGATAGGAGGAAGCCCCACTGGAAGGCTTCCGAGGTCGAATCGACGAATGATCGGGAAGCGGATTTCGGCGTTCGCCACCGCAACGCGGCTGCCAACGAGTTGTTCCGTGGCGCATGAAGCGGTACCGCCGATAAACCCGGTGCATTCGTATCCAGTGAAGTTCGCGTTATCGTAACCGCGTACGTATTCCGGGCGTCCGATGTACTTCGGGAACGCGAGCTCGTCACGTCCGACCGATGCGCTTCCAAGGAAACGCGTCGCGACGGTGATCGTGTTGAAGATGATCGGGTCGTAGCGTCGATAGTCGGCGAGGTATTCCACCCACCGCAGGTTGCCAACGGCCGGTGAAACGGAGAACCGCATTCTTCGCCCGATCACGGGCGCAGTCAAACCGAATAGTGTGTTGTCAGAGACAAACGACACAGACGGCTGCAAGTAGTTGTACGCCGACGCATTTGCAACGTCATTGATCTGAGGAGCCGTGCATCCGTTGAAGAAGCAATCCTGCGACAACGAGACAACGGAGCGGCCGATGCTGTTGAACTGCAGTCCGGTCTCGAACCGTGTGAAACGGTTCAGTGGATACTGCGTCGACAGGAAAGCGTTTCGCAAAACGTACCGAGTGTACAGCACGGATAGTGTCTGCGATCCGTCCTTGTTGTTTGTCACGTTCCCGCCGCTCTGCGGCAGAAACACGGGCTGCTGATACGCGCCCGCAGTGTACTGCCAACGATGGCTCAGGTTGGCGTAGGCGCCAAAGACACTTGCATCCCTAAGCTGACCGTACACGGACGCTGACAATGCAATCTGATTATTGCCGAGCAGATCGCTGAGTACGATAGTCGTACCGCCATTGAACCCACTCAACCCGTACTGGTTGCCGGTTGCGTAGCCGACTTCGGGCTGCGCGATGTAGTCCGGCTTGAACCCGACCGAATATTGGTAATCGCGGAAGCGAGTCGTATCGGGCAAGGCGAAATCGGGATTGGCATTGAGAAGCGCAACCGTGGTCGCCTGGACTTCGTTGTTCTGTGCTTCTCCCTCGGAGAGCACACCCGATGGACGCGTTCCGCCTGGCGCGCGGTAAATGGATGCCTGCGATGCGTCCACGCGTTTCGTGGTGTCGGTCAGCACTGACGGCGTCGCGGCCGACGAAGAGCTCATTGTCGAGGTCGGAATCGTCGGGACGTTCATCACGAGCCCGGTGTTAGCCGCAGGCGCGTACTTGAACGCGACAGTTTTCAGTTTACGTGGGTTATCCATCGCCCACACCGTGTAGTCGCCGTTCTCGTAATAAGTGAACGCCATCCGGTCGGCGCCACGCGCCCATGTGAGAGCGGGGCTGTACTCCGTAATCGCCTGAACGCCGCCCAGGACGTTAGTCAGCTGATAGTGCTGTTGATTGCTGAAATCGTACAGGAAGATGTTGGCGATTCCCGTGCGCTCGCTGATGAAAGCGAGCGTCTGACCGTTGGGCGCCCACTGCGGATTGAGATTCTGACCGGCCTGGTTGGGCAGAACCTGAATCGCCCTGGTGTCGAGATCGAGAACCGCGATCCGCCATCTCGCAAACTTGAGACGAGAGAGATCAGTGTCGGGACCACGATCCGAAGCGAACGCGATTTTCTTTCCGTCAGGCGACCAGACGGGCTGAAGGTCGCCGTAAATATCGTTCGTCAGCCTCGTGAGATTCCTGCCATCAGCATCGACGACGTACAAATCGGTAATGCCGCCGCGTGTCCCGCTGAAGACGATCCTCTTGTCGTCCGGCGAGTACGATGGACCGGTCACCGCTTCGACGTCGAGGTCGAGCCGCTTCCTGACGCTCCGCGTCGAGATGTCCAGCAGATACAGCACATCCCGGCCTTCGCGCTGCGCGGTGAATGCCAGAGTCTTTCCATCGTTGGAGAATGCGCTTTGCGAATAGAGCAGCCGTAGCTCTTCGAAGTTCGGATCCAGGGTGCTCTTCACGAGGCGCTTTATGCGCTCGCCGGTAACCGCGTTGCCGAGCCACAGGTCGATGAACAACTCGCCTTTTTTCTGATTGCCGTTCGACAGGAACGCGATGTACTTGCCATCGGGGGACAAAGTTGGCGCGAGAAAAATTTCACCGCCGGACAATTTCTTCGTCAACAGCGGCTGTGCGAAGGCGCGCGGACGCTGGAGAACCGATGCGGCCGGCAGGTACTGGGACTGCACGGCTTCGCGCCATGCCGAACCTATGTCGGTCAGGGACATGCCAAGCTCGCGCGAAAATGCGCGCTCGACGCCGACAGCTGGAGTGTTGCGGAGGATTTCGCCGATCGCCGCATCACCCCAACGCTCGCCGATGTACTGCCAAAGCGACTCGCCGTACCTGTACGGGAAATATTTGTCGGGGCGGTCGGTCATCTGCCCGACTGTCGGAATATTGCCGGCGACCGCTGCATCGCGCAGCCATCCCGCCGTCAGCGGGTGCGTGGGGCCAATCGACAGGTACTCGGCCATGCCTTCCATGAACCACAGCGGAGGATTGATGCGCTCGAGTGTCTGCTGGCTGGCACCCGCACGTCCACGTGCAAAAATGTCGTACTGGAATTCGTGCACCATTTCGTGCGCGAGAACCTGCTCGAAGCTGCCAAGGTCGCCGGTGAGGGGCAGAATAAGGCGATGCCTTGACGATTCGGTGACGCCGCCAACGCCCTCTCCGAGATCGCCAGTCACGTTGTTCTGCGCGAAATCAGCGCGGGATGCGAAGAGGATGATCGGCTTTTTCTCGCGGAACTGGTGGCCAAGCACCTTCGACAGGCGGGCGTAAGATCGCTCGGCCATTCGGGCCGCAGCGGATACTGCCTGCTTCTCCTCGGGGTAGTAGTGGACGAGGAAATGTTCGGTCTCGAGCACCCGCCACGTGAAGTGCTTGTACTGTACCTGGTTCTGCCCGAAGTACTGCTGAGCATCGAGCCGGGATGTGCACATAAGTGCAGCCACGACAGCCAATACGCGAACCACTTTCATTGTCCCGCTCCGTTTATACGGTTGGCACCACTTCCGCGTCGCTCCAAAGCCGCTCGATCTGATAAAACGATCTCAGAGTTGGATGGAAGATGTGCACGACAAAATCGACGAAGTCCAGCAACACCCATCTGCCCTGTTGAACACCCTCGACATGGTGAACCCTTACGCCCTGTTTCTTCATTTCGGCGATGATGTGCTCCCCAATCGATCGAACGTGGGTATCGGATGTTCCGCTGGCGATGACGAAATAGTCCGTCATGTCGGTGACGCCCTGCAGGTTCAGCAGTACGACGTCATTGGCTTTCATGTCCTGCGCCAGGTGAGCGGCGCGCAATGCCTCGGGTTCGCGTGCGGGTGCTACGGCTGAAACTGACGTTGCCATTCTACTCCGAGAAATCGTTTTCCGGGAAAAACCTGGCGGCTGGCGAACTATACGAGCGCGCACGGGCTTCTGTCATCGACAAAAGAGCATAAGTCGCGCCCGTAGAGCGGGTAACGCAGATACGGGCGGTTACTGCAGGTTCCTTTCCATGTCCTTATCCCTTGATGACCCACACCTTGATCTCCGGGTGTACATCAGCGTGCAGCCGGATGGGAACGCGGTAGACGCCCAGTGCCTTGATCGGCTCCTTGAGGTCGATCTGGCGCTTCTCGATCTCGAAGCCCTGCTCGGCCATCTGCTGAGCGATGTCCGCGGAAGTCACAGAGCCGAACAGCTTACCCTCTTCGCCGACGCGCGCAGAGAATGTCAGCGAGACCTGCTCGATCTTTCCGGCGTACTCCTGCGCTAATGCGCGACGCGATTCCTCAGCAGCGTCCAGACGCTGCTTTTCCTGCTCGATGCGCTTGCGGTTCCCGGCAGTCGCTTCGTAGGCAAAGCCACGCGGCAGCAGGAAGTTGCGAGCGTAACCCGGTGAAACCTTAACGATGTCGCCCGGATGACCGAGCTTTTCCACTGCCTGTCGAAGAATTACTTCCATGATGCAGTCCTGTTGAAGTGAGTCGCAGCGACCAGCCGCCGCGGAATAATTTAATTCGTCTCTACGTCGGCTCGGGCTCAGCGCGCGAGCGCCAGTCCAGCCAGGTATCGCCAAGTCCGATAACGAATGCCAATGCGGCCATGAGCGGCCACGCGATTACTGCCGCAACGATCAACATCGCCTTCAATGCGGCTCCGCGAGTCATCCAGGTAAGAACGCCCATGCCGCGCAGCACATAGAGAAAGCCAAAAAACACCAGAACGTTGAGCCCGGCGACCTTGCCGTCGGCGAAAGCCTTGAGCAGGAAAACCGACGCGCCAACCGCAACGCCCCATACGAGCTGGTCGTTGAACCGGAAATCTCTCAACTTTCCGAGAGCGGGACCGATGGCGACTTCACTCATGCGATGGTACAAAGCCCAGCCGAGCACCAGTGCCGCGAGAGATTCAATCGCGAGCAACGCAGGCACCAGCATCGCGGAGTACTTCGGAATCTGCAGCAGTTGCGCCTCACTTTCTGCTGACAGCGTCTGAAATGCCCCCGAGTTGCCAAAAATTGCTTTCCACTCCGGCTGGCTTGCAGCGTCGCGAAGCTTCGCATTCGACTCCACGACGCGGCGGTTGAGCTCCGCTCCCATGGTTGTCGAAACCTTTTCGAGACCGCCTCGCGACACCAGCACTATTCCAAACCCAAGCGCGATCGAGATAGCCAATGCGGAAAGCGCTCTCGAAAAAAACGGCTCATTGCCGATCACTACGCTGACGAGGCCGAAGCTCGCCGCTAGAAGCAGCGCCCATCCCCGTGACATCCACTCGTACGGTCCTGCCGGTATCCCGCCCGAGGTGAGCAGCAGTGCTGCGATGCCTGCCCAGATCAGCGCAAGTCCCAGCCGGCCGCCCCTCGTCCAACCAACTATCGCGCACACTGCAACTATCGCGACGAGCAGGAACCACGTCTGCTCGATCGGAATTGCAGCGCGGATGTTGGGGATGAGCGGTGCCCCGACGAATACTACAAGGCCAACGGCGAACCGCCGCCAGGGTCTCCGGCTCGTGACCGGGGCGGTGGTCGCAGACATGCTACGCGGTATGTCCCTTCAGGTACGGGATTATCGCGAGATAGCGGGCGCGCTTGATTGCGGTGGACAGCTGGCGCTGATGGCGCGCGCATGTTCCGCTCAGGCGGCTTGGGAGAATCTTTCCCTGATCCGTGATAAAACGGCCGAGGGTGCGATCGTCCTTGTAATCGATCCAGCGCACGCGTCCTTCGCAGAACGGGCAGCTCTTCTGTGGTCTTCTCATTGTCGGCTAATCCTCGTCGTCGTCGTCATCGTCACGGCGCGCTGCCTGGGCGGCCATCTCTTCTTCGCTCATCGCCGGTGCGCCAACTTCGTGCTCGTATAGCGTGATGAGATAACGGATGACGCCATCATCGAGCTTGAGCGCGCGCTCGTACTCGGGGAGCACAGTCGGGTCAGCCGCGAACTTCGAGACGACGTAGTAGCCGTTTTCTCTCGTTCCAATCTGGTAGGCGAGCTGACGGCGGCCCCAGTGATTTGTTTCGGGCTCTTCGCTCGTTCCAAGCAGCCCGTGAAAACGGGTCAGCTTTTCGTTTATGGCGGCGTCTTCGAGTGTAGAATCGAAAATATACACCGCCTCGTAGTTCCGAGACATCGGTAGGCATCCTCCTTGTGGTCTGAAAACCGCCCCCCGCTGGTTGCCGGAGTGGGGGGAAGGTGTGAAGGCCGTTGTTGCGGCCGTTTTTGGGAACACGAAAGATATCCGGCTCGCCCCATCGAGGCAACGGAACCTGCTCGAAAAGGATACTGCCACTGCACTCAGCGGGGCACTTTTTGCAGCTTGTAGATCTGGACAATCATTGGAGATGCACATGCTCGAGATTCAACGGCGGTATAGAACATTGACTTTGATGGCTGCGATTGCGGTCAGCAGCGCCGCCTGCTCGGGTGGCGGGACAATTGGGGGACTCGACGTCGAGCAGAGCTATACGATCGTACTCAACTCAGCGAACGAGGTCCCCGCGCCCAAGGCCACTCTCGCAACCGGTACGGCAGACGTGGTGGTCTACGGCGAACGGATCGACTGGCAGCTTGCCGGTTCCAACATCAACGCGATAACGATGGCTCACATTCACAACGGCGCAGTTGGCGTCGCTGGTCCGGTTGTCGTGACGCTTTTCGCACCTGGAACTGCAACCGGCGCGATCAACGGAATTTTCGCATCCGGATCTTTTACCGCGGCAAACCTGCCGGCGGGAGTTACATTGGCGTCACTCAAAACGCTTTTGCTGAGCGGAAATGCGTACGTCAACGTTCACACGGTGGCAAACCCCGCCGGCGAGATGCGCGGTCAGCTGAAGTAGCACAATCAAGAACACGAACCCGGAGTATTGATGAAGTGGCGGTATATCATCGGAGTAATCGGAGTAGCTGCAACTGCCACCGTGCTTCATGCGCACGATTTCTTTTTTCGCACCGACAGCTACTTCGTCCAGCCGAACGCGACGATCAAGGTGCGAGCGCTCAATGGCACGTTCAGCAAGAGCGAGAACTCGATCACGCGCGACAGGCTGCGTGATCTCAGCGTCGTCGGGCCCTCGGGAAGAGAACACCCGGACACCACTATGTGGTCAACCTCGGGGGACACGAGCGTTTTCACCGCGAAGCTCGGCGCGTCCGGCACATACGTTGTTGGCGCTTCACTGCGGCCGCGGGAAATCACGCTCAAGGCTGACGATTTCAACAAGTATCTAGCCGACGACGGCATCCCCGACGTGCTCGCTTCCCGCAAGGCGAACCAGCAGCTCGGCAAGGGTGCGACCGAGCGCTACTCCAAGCACATCAAGGCCGTGCTTCAGGCCGGCACGAGGCGTGACGGGTCGTTCGCGACGGTCCTAGGCTATCCGGCCGAAATCGTTCCGCTCGACAATCCGTATTCGGCGCGAGCGGGTGGATCGATCAAGGTGCGAACTCTCGTGGACGGAAAGCCTGTCGCGAATCAGCTCGTCGTATCAGGCGGACGGAATCCCGGAGGCGGGCGCTTCACCGAGCGGAGAGTCCGCACCGATACCTCGGGTGTTGCGCGGATCCAGCTTCCGTCGCGCGGGCAATGGTATGTGAAGTTCATTCACATGACGCCGTTCGTTGGCACGGAAAGAATCGACTACGAATCAAAATGGGCGACCCTCACTTTCGAGGTGAGGTAAGCCGAAGGCAACTGCGGACACTTAGAGCGAGCTACCGGCTTCGAGCTACTAACTGCGCTGACGGCTTCGGGCTTGTATCCGCTAGACATTAAAGCGAAACAGGAGGACATCACCATCCGCGACGATGTACTCCTTACCTTCTGACCGAACGGCCCCTTTTTCCCGCGCTCCTTTCCATCCAGCGAGTGAAACGAAGTCATCGTAGGCCACTGTTTCGGC
The DNA here is from genome assembly GCA_038253755.1 of Gemmatimonadales bacterium. Taxonomy (GTDB): domain Bacteria; phylum Gemmatimonadota; class Gemmatimonadetes; order Gemmatimonadales; family Gemmatimonadaceae; genus UBA4720. The sequence goes on from JBBSGU010000002.1 coordinate 87,735, forward strand.
GCGGATGAATCCTTTCTCGAAATCAGTGTGAATCACTGCCGCGGCTTTCGGAGCGGTGTCGCCGCGGTGAATGGTCCACGCGCGAACTTCCTGTTCGCCCGCGGTGAAGTACGTCTGCAAGCCGAGCAGGTGATAGCCCGCGTGAATCAACCGGTCCAGCCCGGCCGACTGGAGACCCAGTGACGACAGGAACTCATCGCGATCCTCCGCCGGAAGCTCCGCGAGCTCGGCCTCGATCTTGGCTGAGAAGGGAACTACTTCTGCCTGCTCACCACTTGACTTGACTGCATCGCGAAGGGCCTTGAGATGCGGGCCTTCGTCGCCGTGCAGCTCACTGTCGCTCACGTTCGCGGCGTATAGAACCGGCTTGCTCGTGAGAAGTGACAGCGGTGCGAGCGCGGCCATTTCGTCATCGGTGAGCTTCGCTTCCCACAATCCGCGGCCGTCCTTCAGAAACTCGTAAGCGCGCTCGAGCGCGGGCAGCTCCGCCAGTGCTTCCTTGTCTCCGGTGCGCGAAGCGCGGCGCATCTTGTCGAGTCGTTTTTCTACTCCACCGAGATCCGAAAGAGCGAGCTCGAACTCGATCACTTCTCGATCACGCGCTGGATCGACCGCGCCCATCACGTGCGTCACGTCTTCGTCTTCGAAGCACCGAACGACATGCACGATTGCATCGGTCTCACGAATGTTCGCGAGGAATTTGTTGCCGAGGCCTTCGCCTTCGGCCGCGCCTTTTACCAGACCGGCGATATCGACGAACTGCACCACGGCAGGGACGGTCTTTTTCGGTTGCACTATTTCCGCGAGCTTGCCAAGGCGCTTGTCGGGGACTTCAACCATTCCAACATTAGGCTCTACCGTGCAGAACGGATAATTCGCCGCTTCCGCCTTGGCTGAGGTGAGCGCATTGAACAGCGTTGACTTGCCGACGTTTGGTAATCCAACAATTCCGAGCTTCAGCATCTTCTATTGATTTATCGCGCCGTCGCCGTCGCGGTTGTGTGCATTCATTGCGCGGTCGATTCCTTCGCGCAGCCAGCTTTCCACGGCGGCATTCAGCCGGGGCATGAGACTGATGATATCTTCGCGCTCATCTCGAGCGAACGGCGCGAGCACGAAATCAGCGAGATCCTCGTACACGTTCTTTCTTTCGTCGCTCGGCCCAACTCCGATGCGAAGGCGCGCGTATTCCTGATTTCCAAGCGCCGCCTCGACGCTCCGAAGACCGTTGTGTCCGCCCGCGCTTCCGCGCGCGCGGAGGCGAAGCTTGCCAACCGGCATCTGAACTTCGTCCACGATCACCAGCAGATCCTTTTGCGCGGCCCAGAACGGACGCCGTACATAGTTCTTGAGGACGTTGCCGCTGAGGTTCATGTAGGTGAGCGGCTTGATCATCCGCACCCTGGTCCCAGCAACAGTCGCGTTCGAGACCATCGCTTCGCCATCGCGCTTCCAGCCGTCGAAATGCCAAACGTCGGCGAGGTGGTCCAGGACCCACCAGCCGACGTTGTGCCTTGTTGCCTCGTACTGACGCCCCGGATTGCCGAGGCCGAGAATAACCTTCACAGGCTAATGCGGGCTTACTTCGTCTCTTCCTCTTCCGGCTTCTTGGCGCGGATGACTTCGGGCTCGGCGCCTTCGGCTACTTCTTCCGTCGCGGCAGCTTCTACAGCAGCGCGCGGAGCTGAGACGACTGCGACTGACGCATCTTCTTCGGCGACTACTTCGACGCCGTCAGGAAGCGTGATGTCGCTGACGTGCAGCGAGCTTCCGATGACCATCTTCGTCACATCGACTTCGATGTGGTTCGGGATGTTTGCCGGATCGACTTCGACTTCGAGCTCACGCATCGTCTGATCGAGGATTCCGCCGTCCATGCGAACACCGTCCGGAACACCAACGAGGATGACGGGGACGCGGACGATGACTTTCTCGCCGGCGACCAGCTCCTGGAAATCCACGTGAAGGATCTGGCGCTTGAACGGGTGGCGCTGGATCTCACGGATCAGTGTGCGCGAGTTCGTACCGTCGAGATCGAGATCGATGACGGTGTTTTCGGCGGAGATGTGCTCGAGGAGCTTCTCGAGATCGCGGGTGTTGATCGAGAGCGCCTGCGGCTCGCGGCCGTGACCGTAGATGATTGCTGGAACGCGGCCGGCAGCGCGGAGAGAACGAGCGACGCCCTTGCCGCTGTTCTCGCGCTTGCTGACTGAAAGATTTGCTGACGCCATGACTTAACCCCCTGACCTATTGCTCGAAAAGCGAGCTTACGGACTGCTCGCTGTGAATGTACCTGATTGCCTTCGCCAACAAATCGCCGACTGACAGCACGGTGAGCTGCGGAAACCGCTTCTCATCAGGAATAAAAACGGTGTCGGTGACCGTCACTTCCTTTATCGGAGCCTCGCTCAGCCGCTTGACGGCAGGGCCGGAAAGCAGCGCGTGCGTTGCGCAGACATACACATCCTTTGCGCCAAGATCCTTCAGCGCCCGCGCGGCTTCGGAAACAGTCCCCGCGGTATCGATCATGTCGTCGGTGAGAAGGCAATCCTTGCCTTCGACTTCTCCGACGACGTTCACAACTTCACTCTGATTCGGCTTGGGCCGCCGCTTGTCGATGATGGCGAGACTGCCATTCAATCGCTTCGCGAAGCCTCTCGCCATTTTTGCCGAGCCAACGTCTGGTGCGACAACGACTAGATCGTGCAACTGCTTCTTTCTGTAATGCGACACGAACACCGGCGCCGCGTAGAGATGATCGACAGGAACGTCGAAAAATCCCTGTAGCTGATGCTGGTGAAAATCGAGTCCCAGCACCCGGTGCGCGCCCGCCGTGACGATCATGTTTGCCACAAGCTTGGCGCCAATGGCGACTCTTGGCTGGTCCTTTCGGTCCTGACGAGAGTAGCCGTAGTACGGCATGACGCATGTGATACGAGCGGCCGAGGCCCGCTTCGCCGCGTCGATCAGGAGCAACAGCTCCATGATGTTTTCGGCTGGCGGATTTGTCGGCTGCAGAATGAAAACGTCGTTACCGCGAACGTTCTCGTCGATGCGGACGAAGATCTCGCCATCTGCGAACCGGGTGATCGTCGCCTTGGCCTGGTCGACCCCGAGACTGCTTGCGATCTCCTTCGAAAGAGCCGGGTTTCCGGAGCCTACGAGGAGCTTTAAGCCGTGACTCGGTACGGATAGTCCGTCCATGCCGCGATAGCCTTTAAAGTTAAGTGAACGCTGGCTTTAGATCAATTCCCCGGCGGAGGCCGGGGAAGCCACGGAATCTAACCGCCAAGGATTGCCTGAGGGAGTCAGTATCCCAGTTTTTGCTTCGTCCAGATAACGACTACAGCGCAGTTCGCTCCGTTGATGTCCGTATTGGAGAACTCCGGCGGCGTTGACAGCTCGTCGTAGATCTCGACACCAGCGAGCTCGGCACCTGACAGGAAGCTGTCCGGTCCCATCTGGGGGTCGCTGTTTTTCCCAGTGAACCACGGGTGACCGTCTACATAGTATTTCACGCAACCATTCAGGCGACCGGTCACGTATCGCTTTCCGTCTACGTTGGTACCCATTCGCAGAGACGGAGCCGTCTCGAGCAGCATGTTGAGCCTCTGCGGATTTCGGAGGGCTATGTCAGCCGGCCCGTAGAATTTCCCGTTGCCGCGAACCTGTCGCTCGGTGAATCCAACGCGTTGAAGCCCGAGTTCCCGAATAGCAGAGACGCGAACCGCATCGAGCACCGGCACGTAGTGGGCGAGTGTCACGGTCACGTCCCTTGGAGAATTGGAGCTCAGGTCGACGGGAACTTCGACCGCCTGGAAACCGAGCCGGCGAACGCTGAGTGAGCGGGTGCCTGACCTGAGGCCGGCGAGGGTGAACTTGCCGCTGTTGTCAGAGGTAGCCGCTGCGTCGTCGGCCTCGAGCGCGACGCGCGCTCCAGCGAGCGGAGTTCCGCCAGTGTCAACGACCTTTCCATTGAGAACTGCCTTTCCTTTTGCAACTTCAAATGGCGCCGTCGCCGTCTTGCCAGCAGCGGTGGACGGAGCAGCAGGCTTCCCGGTATTGAGTGCATCACCTGCCGGCAGATGGAACGACACAACTCCAATCCCGTTTGCAAAATTCACCGGCACGGCGGAAGTGCTATCTGCTCCGCGGTAAGCAACGACCCCTGTTACGAGATCAGCGGGAATTCCACAGACACGGTAGGAGCCGTCGATCCTGACGGTCGCAAGGCGCCGCTGTGGCATCCTGGCGACGTTCTTGTTCGACAACTGATAGTCCACCCACTCTACGGAGACTGTTGCGCCGTTGGAAGGTGTTTCGGTATCTGCGTCGAGCACACTGCCAAAAAGAGCTGCAGTACCCCGTTGAAGATCAGCCGCGGAGCACTTCGCGCCGACGATCGTCCTGGCGGACGGAACCGACAGCACGAAAGACATGTTGCCTCCCGCTTCCAGTTCGCGTTCAGGTGACCGGACGATGAGACCAAGCGAGTCGAGGAGAGGATGCATCACCTCGAGGTAGCGCTGGCCGGGCGGAACACTGTCAATTCGAAACCGGCCAGAGGCATCGGTCATCGTTGAAAGCGTCGTTCCACTCACTGACACGATCGCGCCACGCAGGTATCCCCCGCGAACGCTGTCTACGGCGACGCCGGAGATCGTGAGCTGTGGATGCGCACTCGACTGCTGAGCGGAGAGGAACGCCGGCGCGAAAATCAGCGTGGCGATTATGGCGGACACCCTGAACTGCATCATTGCCCCCGGTGGATTCGAACCACCATTCTCGGATCCAAAGACCGATGTCCTGCCATTGGACGAGGGGGCAGAAGCCGTAAAGCTAGCCAACCCTGACTGGCTGAACAACGTCGATAGACGTCTTTGTAGTTGTCACGTGCTCGCGATGTTCCTCGGGAACTCGCGAGTAGTTCGGAGGCGAGTTCAGAACCCCGAAGATCGTCGAGCCAGAACCAGTCATCTGTGCAAAAATCGCCCGCGAATGACGAAGTCGTTCAATGTAACCGGCGATCTTCGGATGACGTGCGATTACCGGTTCTTCGAAGTCGTTTCGGGCAAATCGCATGATGCCTTGCCATGTCGAGAGCGCGAGCGGGCTGATCATGAGCGGGGTTTGCGTGTCGCTACGAACCGCATCTCCGCCAGCCACTAGTGGCGAACCAGCGGCTGCCCTGTCCTCGTCGAGCCACCGATACGCGTCGGCCGTCGACACGCTGAACGGCGGAGTCATGAGCAAAAGATCGTAACTCGGTAACGGATCGAAGCTCATCATTCGCTCGCCGCGACCCCACGCGAACGCCATTACCGCATCGCTCGCGAGAAATGGAATATCCGAGCCGAGCGAAGCGGCGATCTCGATCACTGCTTCCTTTCCGAGCGGATCGGGCGAGAGCGAGTCGAGAACGCGCAGCACAGCGCCGGCATCCGCGCTTCCGCCGCCGAGGCCGGCACCGACGGGAATTTTCTTTGTGAGCTCGATGCGAAATCCGCGCGGCCATCCAGCGCGTGCCGTGTATGCAGCTGCTGCACGAAACGCGAGGTTCTGCTCAGCCGGGCCTGCATCCATTCCATCGACGTCGATTGATCTGCCGTGATCTGCTGTCTCAACGAGGATTTCGTCGGATAGATCGATGCGATGAAAGACTGTTTCGATCGAATGGTATCCGCTCACTTCGCGACCGAGCACACGAAGGTGCAGGTTGAGTTTTGCCTGGGCTCCGATGCGTGCGGCCGGACCTCTCACGCTGTTGTTTTTCTCGCGGTTTCGATCTCCTTGAAATGAAGACCAAGCCGCGCGAAGTAATAGACACCGATGACCGTGATCGGTATGAAGCTCAGGATGTGGTAGCCGATCGCCCAGCTCGTCGCGCGATCAGCGCCAACTCCGTAAATCGCGAGACCGACGTTGGCGAGCTTCTCGAACACGCCAAAGAATCCGGGAGCCGACGGCAGTGCGACTCCGATCGCAATGAGCGTCTGAAGGAACAGCGCGGCCGAAAATGGCAGGTTCATTCCGACTGCCTTGAACCCCAGCCAGAATGCAAGTGCGTTCACGAGCCAATGCAGCACGGTCCACGCGAGTACGGCGAGAAACCGACGAGGGCTTCTCAGAACACTCAGGCCTTCGCTGAAATTTATGAGCACCGCTTTGCCCCGCGTCTCGAGGGCGGGGGATATGCGTCGCGCGAACAGCTCATACGCTTTCACCAGCTGCGTAGGAAAGAACGCAAGTGAATAGAGCGCGAGGACCAGGAGAACGACGATGACGATCGAGCCCTGGGCAAGACTCCCAAGCGACTGTCCGGCGATGCGGGCGCCGCGCGGAAAGGCTGGATCGAGAAATGCTGCGACCGCGAGCAGCAGCAGGACCATCATGTCGAACAACCGGTCAACCGCGAGCGATGCGATGGACGTTGAAAGGGGGATGCCCGTTTCCTTCGTCAGTGCATAGCCGCGCGCAATCTCGCCCGCTCTCGCCGGAATCAGGTTGTTCACCATCATTCCGATCGCGGTTGATCGCCAGAGCGGACCAAGGGGCGTGTTGGGCGCGACAGGCTGAAGAATCGTTTGCCAGCGGCGCGCTCTCAACGGGAAGATGATCGTCGCGCAAAATGCCGAAGCCAGGAACAGCGGAATGCTCGATTGCGCGAGCTCGTGCCACACAACGGCCATCGAGACGTCGCGCAGTGTCCACCACAGGAGCACGACGCTGAGCGCAATGCCGACTACGCTCCGCCAGCTGATTTTCATTTGCTAGTCCGTTGCGGCGAGCTCGACGAGATCGAACAGCTCATCGATGGTTTCGCGATCTGGCATCGCGTCACCGACGATCGACCGGATCTCAAGTGCACGGTCGAGGGCCGCGCGTCCGCGATAAAGCAGCGTGTCGATTGGAACTGGTGGAGGAAGAACCGGTGTGCGCCGCGACCGTTCGCGGGAAACACCGCCAAGCTGGGCGATACTCGTTGACAACAAGGCCTGAAGCTCGTGGCCGCGGGCTGGCGTGTACCGAGCATCGCGCTGCTGAGGTGTGTATCCGGCGCGCACGACGTGCGGGCCGTCGTCGTCGAAAAAGAGATTGGAAATCGGAATTGTCTCGTCTGACGCGGTCATGATCAAATCTCGGCAGGCGAGCGCGCCGCGTCCATCGCAGCGCGCATCTCGCGAACAGCTTCCGGTAGTCCAATGAAAATCGAGCGGCTGAAGATAGAGTGTCCGATGTTGAGCTCGGTGACCTCGGGAATGGCGGCGACCAGGCCAACGTTTTTCACGTTGAGACCGTGCCCAGCGTAAATGTGGAGTCCGGCGCCGGCGCCAATACGGGCACCGTTTACCAGCGCGTCGATCCTCGAGCGGTCATCGGGATGATTCGCGTAGTCGCCGGTGTGCATCTCGATTGCATCTGCACCGAGCTCTGCGGACTTCATGATCTGGTCGGGATCAGGATCGATGAACAAGCTGACGTGGATTCCGCCAGCTTTGAGGAGGGCGATCGCGCGTTCGACGCGGGCGCTCTCGCGCACGACATCGAGCCCTCCTTCGGTGGTCACTTCTTCACGTTTCTCAGGAACAAGACTGACCTGCGCCGGTCTAATTCTCAGGGCCATGTCGATCATTTCATCGACGCACGCCATCTCGAAATTGAAGAATGTGGTGATTGACGTTGCGAGTTCCTCGACATCCGCGTCCTGAATGTGTCGCCTGTCCTCGCGAAGGTGCACGGTAATTCCGTCAGCACCCGCCGACTCGCACATTCTCATCGCTTCGAGTGGGCTCGGCTCCATTCCGCCGCGCGCCTGCCTCAGCGTCGCTACATGGTCTATGTTCACATAGAGACGCTGATGTCTTGCTGCCATTAATTCTCCTTGTTACGTTCGCACCAACTTTCGTGGAGCACCGTGTGAAGAAATATCTGCTCGCGCTTTGCTTTCTTGCTGCCTGTTCGCGCGCGTCAACTACTACGACGACTACGACGACTCCGGTCGGTGCACCGCGGCCAAAAACAACGTCGGCTCCTTCCGCGCCCCGCTCCGACAACGGATTGACCGGAGCCGCGTCCCCCCGCGGAGCCGTCGTCGATTTTCTGGCCGCAGTAAAAGCTCAGGATATCCAGGCGATGTCTGTGATTTTCGGAACGAACCAGGGTCCTTCGCGCGACAACATGGACCGCTCCGAATTGGAGAAGCGACTGATCATCCTTCAGTGCTACTTCAGCAACGACAAATTTCGCATCACCGACGAAATGCCGGGAGAGCGCGGGCATCGCATCTTCACCGTGGAGCTCACCAAGGGCGGCAACATCAGGACGCCGCGCTTCTATTCGATCGGCGGCCCCGGTGGCCGCTACTATGTTGACAACATGGAAATCGCTGCCGTGCGCGATTTCTGCAGGAAGTAGCAACAGCCTGGTCAATATTCCGACAACTCGACCAGAATTCCCTCGGTCGAGCCCGGATGCAGGAAAGCGATTCGCTTTCCTTCGGCGCCAATTCGCGGCGTTTCGTCGACAAGTCTGATTCCGGCCGCGCGGCACTTTTCAAGCGTCGCGTCGAGATCATCGACCGCAAAGCAGACGTGGTGAATTCCTGGCCCGCGGCGCACGATGAATTTTCCGATTGGAGTATCATCACCGTCGGGCTCCAATAACTCCACCAGCGAGTCGCCCGCGACGACGGCAGCGATCCTCGCCCCGTCGGAATCGCTGATCTCCGCCTCCTTCAGCCCGAGAATCCCGGTAAGAAAGGGAAGGCTGGCCGATATCGACTTCACGGCAATTCCAATGTGGGCGATGCGGGTGCCTTTGGGGGCTTCCTGTTGCATTAGATTTCGAGAGCAGAGGGAACCGAAAAATTAATTCAGCGACTGGTCCGGGACACCGGCCAGAGAGGTTTGTGAATGTCGAATGCGGTCGAAGTAACGGACAACGATTTCGAAGCAGAAATCGAGAAGCACGAAGGGCTGGCAGTTGTCGATTTCTGGGCAACGTGGTGTGGCCCGTGCCGAATGATCGCGCCTGTTCTCGACCAGCTGGCGATTGAATATGCCGGAAAGGCAAAGGTCGCGAAGCTCGACGTCGATACGAACATCAGAACTCCGGCTCGTTTCCAGGTTCGCTCGATTCCGGCGATTCTGTTCTTCAAGGACGGAAAGCTCGTGGATCAGGTGATCGGCGCTGTTCCGAAGTCGCAGCTCGAGTCGAAGTTCAAGCAGCACGCTGCGTAGCAGGCTGGAGAGGGCCGGTTGACCGCGCCAGGCGTGGCAGGGGCCCTCTACGTAGTCAGCACTCCCATCGGCAACATGGGGGACATGTCATTCCGCGCGGTCGAGGTCCTATCCTCGGCCGCGCTTGTCATTGCGGAAGACACGCGCCACAGCCGCCGGCTTCTCGATCACTACGAAATTTCCACGCGATGCTCGGCTTATCACGAGCACAATGAGGCGAGAGAGACACCGAGGCTGGTGAAGCGTCTTCAGGCGGGCGAGCCGATGGCGTTGATCACGGACGCGGGAACCCCTCTCTTGTCCGATCCCGGCGCGCGACTCGTTGCGGCGGCGATAGACGCTGGAATCGACGTCATTCCGGTACCTGGCGCATCAGCACTTCTTGCGGCACTCGTAGGATCCGGAGTCGCTGGAGATCATTTCACGTTTTTCGGCTTCCTCCCTCGCAAGGGTAAGGACCGTCATCGCGTGTTGACAGAGATAATGCGCATGTCCCACACGTCGATCATCTACGAGTCACCGCTGCGTGTGTGCGATACGCTGAAAGAGCTGCTCGAAGCCGGCGCCGGGGCACGAACGGCGGTAGTGGCTCGCGAGCTGACAAAGAAATTCGAGGAGTTCTCCCGAGGTACCGTTGCAGAGCTCGCGCTGAGATTCGAGCAGACGCCTGCGCGCGGCGAGGTCGTGATCCTGATCGGTGGTGCTCACGAAGAGACGCTCGACGAGGACGAGATGCGCATCGCCGTGAAGGAAATGCTCGCTGATGGGCTGAGCTCGCGCGATTGTGTCGACCGACTCATGAGCCGGTATGGCGCGCCCCGCAATCTCGCCTACCGGCTGGCGCACGAAGCGTGATAGCGTTTCCAGAAGCAGTTGCTGACGTTGCGCACCTCGATCCGGCCGATATTTCAGCCGACCTTGGACTCGGCGGACCGATTGACGCGGCAATGGATCAGTACGAGGACCGGCCGGCCCAGCGTCAAATGGCGATGGCGATTGCGGAGCTTTACAACGATGGCGGGGTCGGCCTGATCGAAGCGGGAACCGGTGTCGGCAAATCCCTCGGTTATCTGCTGCCGGCGCTGAGGTGGGCGAATCTCACCGGTGAGCGCACGGTGGTCTCGACGAATACGATCAATCTCCAGGAACAGCTCGTCCGGAAGGATCTGCCATTTCTACAGAAGGCGTTGGCGGGAGAACAGCCAGTTCGCTTCGCTTTGCTGAAGGGATGGCGAAACTATTTGTGTCTGCTTCGGCTCGAGCAGGCGAAGCTGATGGGTGCGTCGCTGTTTGGTGAAGAGGCGGGCGGAATCGATTTCATCGCGTCGTGGGCGAAGACGACGAAAGAGGGATCGCTGAGCGATCTGGACTATCCCCCGAATCCTGAAGTGTGGGATGAGGTGGCGGCCGAGCCGGATCTTTGCACGCGGCAGAAGTGTCCCCATTTTGAAAAGTGCTTCTTCTTCAAGGCTCGCCGCGAAGCCGCAAACGCGCAGGTGGTCGTTGCAAATCATCACCTGCTAATGTCGGACATTGCGGTGAGGCGACTACAGCAGAACTGGGAAGATACGGCAGTGATCCCCGCATATTCGCGTCTGATCATCGACGAAGGCCACCACCTGGAGGATGCAGCGGCGTCTCATCTGGGGGCTACTGCATCACGGCGCGGAATGCTGCGTTTGCTGTCGCGACTGGCACGCAACGCAAGCCGCCGCGGGCATGCGGGTGGCATTCTCGCCGCCCTCGGTGAGAGACTGCGTGCCCGCCCGAACGACATGTTCAGCAAAGCGAGTCTCGACTTGCTCGAGCAGAAAATCCTTCCCGCCGTTGATGCGTGCCGCGACAAGGGAACGGTGGTGTTCGACCTTCTCGAGATATTTTTGCGCGAGAGCTCTCAGCAGATAGTCCGGCTGACCGAAGACTTCGACACGCACCATATCTGGAAAGCGGGACTCGGCGATGCGCTGACGGACATGCTGACTAGTGCGGCGACGCTCGCGGACACGATCGGGTTGATCCGCGATCGACTGGAGCGCGAAGAGACGCCTGATGAGCCGACAGCAATGCTCGTCAGCGAGCTGCGTGGCGTGGGACGACGTTTGGAAGCGCTCGCGGGCGCAATTCACGGTGCGCTCGAGTCAGGATCGGATTCACACAAGCGGGTGAGGTGGGTCGAATCGCGCGGCCGCGGCGAAGGAAACATCAGCGTGACGTGGGTGCCGCTCGACCTCGCGCCGATTCTTCGTGACGACCTGTTCAGCCGCTTGCGCACCACTGTCGTGACCAGCGCGACTCTATCAACCGATTCCAGATTCGAGTTTCTGAGCGGACGACTGGGTGTCGATCAGCTTCCGATTCCTCCGGTTACTGAGTCATTCGCGTCGCCGTTCGACTTCAGGCGGCAGGCGATTCTCGCTGTGCCGAAGGATGTGCCGGCGCCAAACGCTGACCCGGCTGGGCACTTTCGATCCGTGATCAGGATGGTGGAGGAGTTCACGAGCGCGTCTGATGGCGGAATCTTCGTTCTTTCACGAGTCATCGGGATGTCAGGCAGGCCGCCGCTGATTTGCGCGCACGGGGATTGGGGGATACTCGCCCACTGCTGGTTCACGGCGAAGAGTCGCGCGACGCATTGCTCGCTCGCTTTCGGGAATCGGGGCGGGCTGTGCTTCTCGGAACGTCGTCTTATTGGGAAGGCGTAGACGTCGCGGGGAGCGCATTGCGCGGTCTGCTGATCGCCAAACTGCCATTTCGCGTTCCCACCGAGCCGTTGACGGCTGCCCACTGTGAGGCGATCGCAGAACGTGGCGGGGATCCATTCGCTGAGTACATGGTTCCGCATGCGGCGCTGCGTCTGAAGCAGGGTTTCGGTCGCTTGATCAGGACGAAAACAGATCGCGGCGCAATTGTCATTGCAGATCCGCGCGTCGTGACGAAAGCTTATGGATCGACGTTGTTGCGAGCACTTCCGCCGGCAAGGCGAATACTTTCGAGCTGGGATGAAATTTCCCGGCAACTACGAGACTTCTATTCGGTGTCCGAGTGATGTGGATATCGTTCCGGAAATTATTCAATGACTGCTATGAAATTTGACGATCCGTTAACTGGCGGCGGCGATGCACCGGCCGAGGCAGGCGCAACGTTCCACACGCCGGGCAAGATCGTCTGCATTGGCCGCAACTATCGCGAGCATGCGAAAGAGCTGGGTAACGAAGTTTCAACTGAACCGTTGTTTTTCCTCAAGCCCAGCACCAGCATCATCCGCGATGGTGAGGCGATCGTTCTTCCGCCGCAATCCGACCGCGTTGAATTCGAGGGGGAGATCGGGATCGTAATCGGCGCGCGACTGACCAAGGCAACTGAAGCCGAAGCGATTGCGGCCGTGCGGGGAATCGTCGCCGTCAACGACGTGACTGCTCGCGATCTTCAGAAGAAAGACAGTCAATGGACCAGGGCGAAGGGCTTCGACACGTTCTGTCCCGTGGGAAACGTTGTCGAGGGCACGCATGATCTCGCGAATCTTGTGGTCGTTACGCGAGTGAACGGCGAAGAAAAACAGCGCGCTAACACCGGCGAGATGGTGTTCTCGATTCCGATGCTGCTGTCGTACGTGTCGCATGTGATGACCCTGGAGCCGGGAGACCTTGTCGCGACTGGCACTCCCGCTGGTGTTGCTCCTCTCAAAGCGGGTGATGTCGTCGAAGTCGAGATAGAGGGTTTAAGCAAGGTGAGCAATCGTGTCGAGGTACCGGGCTGATGCCCCGGATCGCCAATCGCGTTCTTTCCCTTCCTGACTATCCACTCGGCCGAGTGCCTGAGAAGAAACGCGCGCTGATCGCCCGCGGAATGGACGTCATCGACCTTGGCGCTGGTGATGCTGATCTCGCGCCGCCACCAGCGGCGGTGGAGCGTTTGGCGGCTGCGGCGCGTAATCCTGATATGAGCCGTTACGGGTTCGGCCTTGGCCTCGTAGAGTACCGCGAGGCAATTTCGAGATTCATGTCGAAGCGATTTGGGCTGGCGTTCGATCCGTTCACTGAGATCGTGCCCCTCATTGGCTCGAAGGAAGGCATCTCTCACGTCGCGCTCGCGTATGCGGAAGAAGGCGACGTGACGATCATTCCCGAGCCTGGATATCTCGCGTATGTCGGCGGAACTCGGCTGGCGATGGGCGAGCCGTACAAGTATTCGCTGAAAGCTGAGAATGGATTTCTCGTCGATCTGGACGATGTGCCGGCCGACGTGCTCGAGCGGACGAAGATTTTGTATCTCAATTATCCGAACAATCCGACGGCGGCGGTCGCGCCCATGAGCTACCTCGAGGGCATCGTCCGTCGTTGCAAGGAACTCGACATCCTGCTGGTGTATGACAATGCCTACTCGGAGATGGCATTCGACGGTTACAAGCCACCGAGCATTTTCGAAGTGGACGGTGCGCGCGATGTGGCGATCGAGTTTCACTCCATGTCCAAGACCTACAACATGACGGGGTGGCGGTGCGGATGGGCCGTGGGCGACAAGGAGCTCGTTGGGCCCTTGGCGCGCGTGAAGCTGTTCGTGGACACGGGCGCTTTCATGGCAGTGCAGGCAGCATCGGCATCGGCGCTCGACAACTGGGAAGAATTCGTCCCGCGGAACATCGCAGTGTTCAAGGACCGCCGTGATGCGGCAGTGAATGCATTCCGCGAAAACGGATTTGAATGCGAGTCGCCGAAAGGAACGATGTACCTCTGGATTCCGCTGCCGGAGCACATAACCAGCGCCGAGTTTTCGGAGATGCTAATGGAAGAGGAAGGAGTGATAGTGTTGCCAGGGTCATCGTTCGGAGAAGGAGGAGAAGGCTATTTCCGCGTGTCATTCATCACATCGCCCGAACGGATTCGCGAAGCCGCGACGCGGGCGGGCCGCGTGCTGGCGCGCATGAGCGTGGGAGCCTGAGGTCGATTGTCTGAACATGTGATGAACACACTTCGCGGGTCGAGGAATCCGGAGCAGTCGCCTGCTCCGCGGACGCGTGCGCCATCACGTCCTTTCGTGGCGTCGGTGGTATTCCACGTGCTGCTTGTTGCCGGACTCGTGCGCTTTCTTGTGTCGCCAGCGGCATTCACGATGATCTTCGGTCGTCCCAAGTCCGCCGAGATTCCCGCGGAGCGCATTGGATTCCTGCGCTTGCCGAAGGCAAATGGTGCACCAGTTGCGGGAAAGAGCGGGGGCGACAACCGACCGGTGAGCAAGGTTGCGCCCAGGAAGCTCATCGCGCCATCGACGATTCCGACTTCGATCCCAGACGTGCCGACGTCTACATCAACACAGGAGTCGAATGAAGGAAGTGGACCGCTGGTGGGCGGGGGCGGACCGACGCGAGGAATCAGGCCGACATACAGCGATCCGAGTTTGTGGTCGCCGCCGGGAGACCTTGTCGAAGCACCGAAGAGCGCGAAAGAGCGACTCGACAGCGCCATAGTTTCAATCATTGCTCCATTCAATGATTCAATCGCTTCCGCAGCTGGCGAGCGCAAGCCAGGAGACTGGACGTTCGACAAGGATGGCAGGAAGTACGGAATCGATCAGAAGTTCATTCACCTGGGCAAGTTCTCGATTCCAACTGCCGTGCTGGCGATGCTTCCAATCAATCAGTCGCAGAATCCCACGACGTACGAGCGCAACAAGGCGTCGAACCAGATGCACGCAGACATTTTCTGGAACGCTCAGCGGGGAATGAACGACGCGGATTTCAAGAAAGCGGTCAAGAGCATCCGCGAGCGGAAGGAGCGGGAGAAAGCAGTGGCAGAAAAGAAAACGCGGCAGACTGATCAGCCCGCCGCGCCATTACCTGCCGATCGCTAGCCGTTAATACCGCTAGTTGACGCTCATCTGAGCGGTTTGTTCTTCCACCGTCACGAACGGCCGGAAGACCCCGCAGACAACTCCAAGAATTCCGAAGTCATCGCTCGGCTTGATCGTGATCTCGCGCTCGGCAGGATTCGCCGGCGTGAGAACCACCGTTCCGTTCTGGTGCGTGAGTGTCTTTACGGTTGCTTCGTCGCCGAGTCTCGCAGCGATGATGTCATTTTCCTTCGGCGCTGCGGCTGGATTCACCATTACGAAGTCGCCGTCGCTGATGGCGCGACCGATCATGCTGTCGCCCTTGACCTTGAGGAAATACACCTCTTCGGCAGGAATGAAACGGCGGTCCATCGTGATGAATCCTGCGCGGTTCTCTGGAAGAAGCGTGGGCTCACCGGCGTGAATTCTTCCATAGTAGGGAACCGGTTTTGTCTTGCTGCCGCCGGTGAAGCCAAGAAGTCTCACGCCGCGCGAGCGTGCAGGATCGCGTTCGATGTATCCCTTGCGCGCGAGTGACTGCAACAGGTCTGAGACAGTCTTCGTCGATTTGATCTGGAATTTCTTGCCGATGTCTCGAATGCTCGGCTGATAAGTATTCTCCGCCGTGAAATCGAGGAGGTAGTTGTATACCGAGCCCTCGAGCGGGGTTAGTGACTCTGCCATTGCAGCTCCAGAATTTGTGTTAACACTTTCAGCGTGCCGCTGGCACCTTTGATGTCGCCTGCAATCTGCAGGAGATATCCGGCATCGTCAACAACCGCTTTTGGCGGTGCTACACCTGCGAGTGCGAATTGTCCCGCAACCACGTAACTGCGTTGGCGATGCGCTCGAGGGCCAGGTCGCGGCCCTGCATTATCAGAACATCGAAGATGCCGGGACTCACAGATAATCCGGTCAAAGCGAGGCGAAGCGGCTGGAAGATTTTGCCTGCTGCGACGCCTCTCGATTCGGCCAATGCCCGGAGCGATGCCTCGAGAGGTTCAGGCATCCACGCGCTCGATGCGGCCAAGGCGTCAGAAGTCGCTGCAAGCACGTCTGCCGCAGCATCGCGATCCTTCCAGTTCTTGGCGACCGCCTCGGCGTCGTAGTCGATGCTGTCGAGAAAGTACGGACCTGCCTGACGCACAATGTCATCAAATGTGCGAGCACGGACGCGAAGCATGTCGAGGAGCGACATGTACCATTCGCGGCGATCGGCGACCGTTTTCTCGTCAACAAGGCCGGCGCTGATCATCAGCGGTGTGACGCGCGGCTCGAGCTCATCGAGAGGAACGCGGGACAGGTGCTGCCCATTCATCCATTCCAGCTTTTTCGGATCAAAGATCGCAGCCTTACGCTGAAGTCCATCCGGCGTGAACAGCTCGATCATCTCGTCCATCGTCATCACTTCGCGGTCTTCGCCCGGCGACCAGCCGAGCAACGCGAGGAAGTTGAGCATCGCGCCGGGAAGAAGTCCTTCGTGCTGATAGTCTCCCACCGCTGTCGCACCATGCCGTTTGCTGAGCTTCTTGCCGTCCATTCCGTGGATCATCGGAAGGTGCGCGAAGACCGGCAGGTCAGCGTCGAGGGCGCGGTAGAGAAGGATCTGCTTCGGCGTGTTGGAGATGTGATCGTCACCGCGCATCACAAGGGTAATGCCCATCGCGATGTCGTCGGAGACCACAGCAAGATTGTAGATCGGCGTCGCGTTGGAGCGGAGAATGACGAAGTCTTCGAGATCCTTGTTCGGAAATGAGATAGTGTCGTGAACCAGATCGTCCCACGATGTGGTCCCTTCGGGGATCCGGAAGCGAATGACATAAGGATCGCCGGCAGTCATGCGTGCTTCGATCACTTCATTTGTGAGGCGATCGCATCGCCGATCGTACTTGAAGCTTTCCTTTCTCGACTCCGCGTCCTTGCGTCGCTGCTCGAGCTCGGCCTGGGTACAGAAGCAGCGGTACGCTGTTCCGCTCTCCAGCATGTGCCGCGCATCGCGCTGGTGGCGCTCGAGGTTGGCGCCCTGGTAGACGACGTCTCCCTGCCAGTCGAGGCCGAGCCAGTGGAGGCCGTCGAAGATCGCGCGTGTGCTTTCCTCGGTGCTGCGTGCCTTGTCCGTGTCTTCGATGCGGAGGAGAAACTCACCGTCGAAATGCTTCGCGTAGAGCCAGTTGAACAAGGCAGTGCGAGCGCCGCCCACGTGCAGGTAGCCGGTGGGAGAAGGCGCAAAGCGGAGGCGTGGTCGCCGTAGCGTGTCGGTCATCGTATTGGCGGTTTTGGCGAAATGCAAAGCGGGCCCGCCAAGCCTGAAGCGGACCCGCGTAACGGAGAGAGAGGGATTCGAACCCTCGATACGCGTTTCCACGTATGCCGGTTTAGCAAACCGGTGCCTTCAGCCTCTCGGCCATCTCTCCGGGAGGTCACGCAAGCTATTGATGCAGAGGGGGTTCTTCAACCCCGATCCGCGGTACCTGCGGCGATCTCCCCTGCTGAATCGAGCACAAATCCTCGCGTCTTCCGCGAGAAACATATTGCGCATTGCACGACCGGCTTATATGGTGGGGGCCCGGCAGCGATAAGAGCCGATCGAGTCGCCCGAGGAAAAACCGTAAGTCTCCCCCGATTCACAAAGGGCTCCCTTCTGCAGAATCGCACGCAGCACCCAGCATTGAGTCCGGAGGGGCTAAAGACTCTGCGGGACGGTTTGGCCACGTGTCGCTCCATGCGCGGACTCACCCCGGAGGCTAGCGCCGCGATTACCGCACTTTGCGAAAAAGCCCGGGACGATGGCTGGACCGCCGAGCAACTCGTGATGGCGGTCAAGGATGCGTGTTACGGATCGCCGGAAATTGCCCATCTCACGACCACTTCCGAGCGCGATGCATTTCTCGCGAAAGTCGTCAGCTCGTGTATTCGCGAGTTCTACAAGGGTGACGGTAAGGCCGAGACGGCGAAGGATGGAAAGCCTCAGTAGCGCTGGATCGTCGGGTCAACGTCGCGGCTCCAGGCGAGGATCCCCCCCGTCAGATTCGCGAGTCGCTTGAATCCGGCGTCTTCCATCTCGTAGGCCGCGTGCATGCTGCGAATTCCGGACTTGCAGTAAATCACCGTTTCTCGAGTTCTGTCGATCGACTCGATCTGCGATGACAACTGGCCCAGTGGAATCAGTCGCGCTCCCGGGAGGCGTGCGATCTGCCATTCCCACTCTTCGCGGACGTCGATGAGCTGAATGTCGTCGCCGGCATTTAACCGCTCTGCAAGCGTCGTCGGCTCGATCTCCGCAATTCCCTCGTTCTCGCTAACACTGGTTTCAATGCCGCAGAACGCTTCATAGTCTATCAGCTCTTGTATCCCGCGGGTTCCGCACGCCGGACATTCCGGATCGCGACGCAATGCAATAGTCCTGAATTCCATCGAGAGTGCATCGACGAGCAGCAGCCGGCCGATGAGCGGATTGCCTTCGCCAAGAATCAGCTTGATCGCTTCGGTCGCCTGAATGGTCCCAATCAAACCGGGCAGCACACCGAGCACGCCCGCTTCGGCGCAGCTCGGAACGAGGCCGGATGGTGGTGGCTCACGGAACAGGCAGCGATAACAAGGTCCATTTTCCGCAGCGAACACTGAGGCCTGTCCCTCAAAACGCAGCACGCTTCCGAATGCGTTCGGAATTCCCAGAAGAACGCACGTGTCGTTTACGAGATAGCGCGTCGGAAAATTGTCGGTACCATCAACGATAACGTCGAAACCCTTCGCGATCTGGAGCGCGTTCCGAGAAGTGAGAGCGGTATCGAATCGCTCGACGTGAACGAACGGATTGATGTCGTGAATTCGGTCGGTGGCCGAGTCGAGCTTCAGGCGCCCGATGTCGGCGGTGCCGTGGAGGACCTGGCGCTGGAGATTGGTCTCGTCGACGACGTCGAAATCAACCAGGCCGAGCGTGCCGATTCCCGCCGCCGCGAGATAGAGGGCGGCGGGCGAACCAAGGCCCCCCGCACCCACAAGCAAGACTCTCGAGTTCTTGAGTCTCTGCTGCCCGGCTGGTCCTACCTGGGGAAGAACGAGATGTCTGCCGTATCGCCGAAGCTCGGCACTCGACAGGTCAGTCTGGTTCTTGTTGGCGGCAGCCATAATCTCAAAGATAAGTGACTGACGGTGATCCGCGGTGTTGAGGCGATGCTATTTGGCGGCGGCCCCCTTTTTCGAAAATATTGTTTCGTACGCTACGTCTTTGGGCGCGCCTCCACGCGGCCAATCCTTCTCCTTACCGACGAAATCCGGGCGTGGCCGCGAGTTGATATACGAGGCGACGTCGAACGCCTGCTGCGGAGTCAGCGCCCCGGGCCTGTCCCTCGGCATCAACTGATGAATGAAGCGTGCAGCGCTTTGAAGACGAGCCATCCCCGCGCCGATGTTGTAGCTCTTCGGTCCCCAAAGCGGAGGAGCGGCCGCCGTTCCCGCTCCGTTCGCTCCATGGCAAACGACACAGTTCGCAGCAAATACCGCTCGTCCGCGTGTCGTGTCGGCCGGAAGCGTATCGAGAGCCGGAACGGCCTGGCCTTCCATCTCGCCGCCGACCGGGTAGCCGCGCGAGAGGAAAGCGAGATATGCGACGATGTCGTGCATCTCGGCGCCATGGGCAGGCAGAGCTTTGCCGTTCATGCTGCGCGTGAAGCAGTCGTTGATACGGTCTTCGAGCAGATCCACCTTGCCGCTGCGCCCGCGGTACTGGGGAAAGCGCGCATATGACCCAACGAGAGGCATCCCGCTCTTTTGAGTTCCATCGGCGATATGGCAGTTCGCGCAGGAGAGTGATGCGCCGACAAACGAAGGCAGACTGTCGCGAGTGCTGTGAATGAGTGCGCGTCCGCGGCGAATTGAGGCGAGCGTGACCGAGTCGGTGATCTCGCTTTCGGCAGGAACACGGAATGGGGCTTTCGCTTTTCCGCCGGGCTTGTTGGCATCGCCGGCCGACGAAACGACACCCGAGGTGTCAGGCAAGGGAGCGCGATCGGGAGAACACGCGCCAATCGCGAAAACCAATGCTGCAAGCTGGAACCGTGAGCTGGTGAGCATCTCAGACTGTCGAAGGTTCATGGTGAGTGGCTATGATGCTGACGCGACACACCGGTGCGCAAGCCTCTGCGCGGACCAGACGCCGGAGATAGATTCGTGTCGCAGGAGAATCGGGAACTCATCGCGGAGCAATCAAACTGTCGGCGTCTCCAGGTACAATACTTACGACGGAAGAGTGGACTACACTCGAAGCGTTATGCACGGCGTTTCTTCCTGCCCTCGCGCCGGCGATCGGTGACGATCCCGCATTGTTCAACGCCGACGCGACTTCCCGAAAGGTTGCTGCGCGAATCGCCGATACGCTCGACGTACTGGGTGATGGAGAGAGGAGTCGTCTTCGACTCTTTCTGAAGCTCCTCAATCAACCGCTGCTGATCGCGATGCAGAGTGGGCGTCCGGCGAAGTTCAGCTCATTGCCGGCACGGGACGCCGAGCGTGTCTTGCTCTCGCTGGCATCGAGCCGAATTCCCGATCTGCGGTCGGGGTTTCAGGCATTGCGGCGTCTGGCGACTTTCCACTTCTACAGCGCATACACCGGAGCTAGTCCCGATCCCGTTTGGAATGCCATTGGGTATGCGCCGTCTACAAATCCGCCCGCCGCTCCCGCAGCCCTTTATCTGACACGCATCACGAACGACACGAGTCTTGAATGCGACGCGTGCGTGATCGGATCCGGCGCTGGCGGCGGAGTGATTGCTGCCAAGCTGGCGGAAGCGGGAATGAAAGTCATTGTGCTCGAAGCGGCGAGCGACTGGCAAAGCACCGAGTTCGATCAGCGCGAAGAATTCGGCACACGCGAGCTGTATCTCGATCGGGGTACGACCGCTACTCGCGACCTGTCTCTTTCGTTGCTTGCGGGCACGTCGTTAGGTGGGGGCACCACCATCAACTGGCAGACGTCGCTTCGAACTCCGGATTCAGTTCGCGCTCAGTGGACGGCGAGCTCGGGGTGCGAGCAATTTACCGCAGAGTCATTCACAAAATCGCTCGATGCTGTCTGTTCGCGGCTCGCAGTGAGCACGGCGGAAAGCTCAGTGAACGCAAACAACGCCGCGCTTCGGGACGGTTGTAACGCACTCGGCTACCACTGGTCAACGATCCCGCGAAACTCTATCGGCTGCGACACCGAACAGTGCGGGAACTGCGTCTACGGATGCCGTCACGGTGGAAAGCAGTCAGCTGCGGTGACATACCTTCATGACGCGCAGGCGTCAGGAGACACGCAAGTGATCGCCAGATGCCGCGCCGATCGCGTGCTGATCGAGAACGGTCGAGTGACGGGTGTGTCCGCCAGTGCGGCCAATGATGCCGGCGTCCAGTTTTCCGTAAAAGTGAGGGCGCGCATCGTGGTTGCCGCGTGCGGGTCGCTGCACACGCCGGCGTTGTTGATGAGATCGGGCGTGCGCCTTGCTGAGCTCGGCCGGAATCTTCACCTGCATCCGACCACCGGAATCGGCGCTGTGTTTCCGCATCGAATCGCGGCGTGGCACGGACCGCCTCAGACCATCGTCTGCAATCAGTTCGCGGCGTTGCGCGACGGATACGGATTCAGGATCGAGACCGCACCCGCGCATCCGGGACTTCTCGCTCTCGCTACGCCGTGGACAGGGGCGCGCCCGCATCGCAGGCAGATGCAGACGAGCGCGAACAAGGCCCTGCTCATCGTTCTCGTACGCGACCGCTCGACGGGGACGGTGTCAATCGATGCAAAGGGTCGTCCATTGATCGACTACAGGCCGGGATCAGGGGAACAGGCAATGCTCCGCGAGGGAATGGCCCAGGCGTCGCGCATACTGCACGCAGCAGGAGCAGAAGGAATTCAGACCCTGCATACGATTCCGCTCTCGATGGGAAAAACCGGCGATGACACAGGCAACGAATTTCCCGACATCGAGGCGCTTTGCTCGGCGATCGCCAAGTCACGTGTTGGTGACAATCATCTCGCGCTGTTCAGTGCGCACCAAATGGGAACATGCCGGATGGGGCGGGACAAGTCATCGGCAGTATGCGACGCGAGAGGAGAAGTCTTCGGCGTCAGTGGCTTGTACATCGGTGACGCAAGTGCTTTCCCGGGATCGTCCGGCGTCAATCCGATGATTACGATCATGGCGCTGGCACATCACACGGCGAGACGCATTGCCTGAAGTGAGCGCGCGACTAACATCGTACTGGCACTGACAAAGGAAGCTGCCACTGGAAGCAAAAAAGGCTGACGCTTCAGGCACTCGGCGGCTGACCGGAAGGTCAGCCGGGGCATTTACTTTCCGGCCGAAAAAATCTGGAGCGCCGAGATATGACTCCAGTGAACCATTATCTCGTTGCCGTCAACGACCGTGATGCGCCGAACTTCGTCCGGTCGTTCGTTCATTAGAGCGACGAGCTCTGCGACCGGGCCCGCGCCGATCTGCATCGTGTGTCCGCCCGCGAGATAAAGCTTCGCACCGGTGATTTGTCTGGCCATTGTACCGCTCCATCAGTGTGACGCGCTCGCGCCAGGCGCGAGCTATTCAGTATGGTTATCTGGGATCGAGCTTTCGACCTGTATCGAGGTGGTCGAAGTTGAGCACCGTATTGAACACGAGGAAGTAACTGCCGATGGTCGAGCCGCGGTAGACAGGGTTATTCCCGAACAGCACAACGTGTCCTTTGCCCGACGGGACATCCACGACCACGGGCCGCTGGGCGACGTCGGTGCCGTCGAGCAGTCCTGAGACGAGCAGTGCGCGCTGGTCGCTGAAACGCAGCACGACACGCGGACGAAGAGCCGGGGGAATCACGCTGAGTGGATTTCGCATTTGCTCGTCGGTGACCGCCGCGGCCTGCCATGGCTGCACGGGCTTCGGTTTGGGCGCCTCATTTCTCGCGTCCAGAACGGCGCGCCCTTGCGGGACATCCACGTCGTCGGCTGAACCTCGTCCCGTTGGCCGAGCGGACGTGGTATCACCGCGGCCTCGGGTGCCGAGGACGTTGGTGATGGAGAAGCTCTGTCCGCCTTCGCTGTAGACCGCGAGGCTGTCGGGCAGTCCATAGACGATTGGGCTCATTTCGTCCACGATCTTCGTGCGGAGCAACGTGCCCACGATGTGATTTCGTCCGGCCTGATTCATCGTGACGCCATTGGCGAGCCCCATCGTGATCGCGAAATCGGCAGCGTTCTCGACACCGACGAGCACACCACCGTTTACGATGAATGACGCGAGTTTGCCAACACCCTGAAATCCCATTCCAGGGCGGATATCGTCGGTCTGCGCGTAGGTCCCGATGTTGGGCGTAAGTGGCGTCTTCTTCCACGGCATCGCATTGCGCCACATCGGAAGTCCGTTGACGATCGTCTGCGCCGATCCATTAGTGGGCGGGAAGAGAATCACGTCGTACTTCGCGTTGAGATTCGGAATCTTTGCGATGTCCTGGGTGCTGATGTAGTCGAACGGAATTTTCAAAACGTCAAACCCCTGTCTCCACCAACCTTCGGTTTGAGTGCTCGTCCACGTGTGCATGATCGCGACGCGCGCTGCTCGAGCGGGATGTGTCTTGACGGTCGGCGCAGCGGAGAGTCCGAATGCCTGCACGCCAAGCTCCGTCGTCGCAGCATTCAGAGTTGATGCCGGTACGCCGCGAATGATGAACGAGCCTCGGCTGAACTTGTGTCCGTCAGCAGTGAACGGCTCCTCAGCGATCTGCATGTCGACCTTCGGCAGCTTGTAGCGCAGCGTTGCGAGCGCGTTGTCGGCGTTGTGATTGATAACGAAGACCGATCCGGATCCTGTGACACCACCCGGCGACTTGATCTCGCCGGTGACGAAGCTCATCGGCGCGTCGAGAACTTTCGGATCGACGACGCGAACCGACTGGACTGCAAAATTTTCAGGGAACGTCCATCCGGTGTCGTCGTAGGGTTGTTTTTGCGGATCGCTCGGTGACCAGTACTGGTAGTCGAGCAGCGCATCGGCGATTCGAGAATACGGCTGGTCCATGCGAATCACGTAGCTGCCGGCCGGGAACTCACGCGGCGTGAATCTCGGTGCGACTTTCACAGTGTCGGCGCTGCGAAGTGTAGAGGTGTCCGCGTTGGTCAGAGTTTTTGGCGTCGGTCTCGGGGCAGCAGGAACGAGAACGGTGAAAGACGCAGTCGCGCGCGATATCTCGACGTGCTGAAGCTGGAGAATCTTCAAAAGTTCAGCTTGTGCGCCGGGGCGCGGATCGTCGCCGGGAAAAACGTAAGCCGCCGGGCCTTCCGTCCTGGCCTTGAGAACGGAGCGCTTGCTCTTCTCCCAGAAATTCTGGAGGAACTGCCCTTTGTTTTCGACGAAATAGTTCAGCGAGACGAGGAGACCAGTCTCTTCATAGTTGTTGTTGTTTCGGAGCGACCACTTAACGCGCGGAAGCGGCGGATTCTGCCGGAACCACGTGCGCGAAGTCTGGTCGGGCGTGAGAATTCGATCGACCGTCTCGGCCGTCCCGCCATTGCCGAAGGTCTCGTAGAGGCGGCTGATGCCGTTGTGTGTCGCCGCCATGAACATGAGATAACCGGGCGACCACGTGTCGAAATTTCCGTGCGTGTAAACGCCAGGCATGCCGAGGCGTGTCATTTCCTGCACGTTGTTCCAGCCGAGTAGCTGCCACTCGTTCGTGAGGAGTGGATCGACCCAGGCGTTGTAGGGTCCATCGCCAACAGTGTTGTCATAGAGAAATGCGCCCGACTCGTGCAGGTCGTGAAGCACCAGTGCTTTCGAGTCGAGGTATTCGTTGAGAACGTTGCGCGAGAGGTTGAGCGTGAGCGCCATCGCATCGCGATTGTTGTCGTGCGCGACGTACTTGCCCCAGTAGAGAAGACTCGGGTACGTCTCATTCGGGTGAGCCATGTGCCACTTGAAGACGTCGACTTCGCGGTCGCGCCCGTCAACTTCCACGATTGGAGTGATGAGCGTGATGACGTTCTCGCGGATGTTGCGGATGTACGGGCTTTCATCAACGGCGAGACGATACGCGAGCTCCATCAATGCAGTCGGAGCGCCTGATTCGGGCGAGTGAATCGAGCCGGTTATGTAATAGACCGGAGTGACGGTGCTAACGAGCTGGTCGGCGGTTGCGTCGTTCATTCCGATGCTGCGCGGGTCGGCGAGTTTCGCTAGTTTCGCCTTGTTCGCGTCGATGTTGGCGATGAGTGATTCGGATGCGACGGCGACTGCGATCATCTCGCGTCCTTCTTCGGTCTTGCCGATGGAGTAGACCTTTACGCGCGGGCTCGCTTTCTCGAGCATGCGGAAGTACGCGTAAACTTCTTTCGAATAGGGGAGATTGTCTTTCGCGCCTGCGATGTCGTCGAGTACGGCTTTGGGTGTCGGGACTGTGGAGGAGGCGGGGAGGTAGTCCACCAGCGACGACATGAAGAACGGCTCGGTGGTGTACTCGTGGATTTTGCGGGTGTATTCAGAGTCGATTGGCTGCGCGGGGTCGCGCATCGGCTTGAGCAGGGGGTAGGTACTGCTAGAGCCGCTTGTTACTCCATTTGACGGAGCGGGAGACATCTGCTGCGCGACGAGTAGCGATGGAATTGAGACAGTAAAAGACAGAGCGGTGACAGCCGCTGACAAGACACGTTTCATGATGGATCCTCTATGGGTGGCACGCCGACTACTTGCGTCGGTGGCTCGATCTATGATAACTGTGTTTGCGAGTGGTGGGCGCGCGATGGGTCCGGTAAGACGATCGCGGTGACCGGTGCCGAGGAGCGTAGGACTTTCTGCTGTAAGAGCGCGAACGGTAAGTCGACGAATGCGAGCCGCCGCGTTCCCAGCGATCCTTTGCCTTCGCTTCAGCTTTCGTTTGCCATTGCATGTTGCTTGGCGAATCGGTGCCGCCTCTCGAAAGCGGAACAACGTGGTCGATGACGTAGCCGGGCCGCCCGTGGGGATAGCCGGACTTATTCCTGAATTCAGTTCGCGCCTTTGAGCTGCGGGCGATGCCGTCGTGTGAGTTGCGCGTTACGCCGAGTGCTTTGCGTTGGGCCGCGAGCAGGGACGGCGCGCTGGTTAGCAATAGCGCGCCCAGGGCGCTGGATTTGAGAAGTGTGCGAAGAATCATTCACCGGTGGTGGAATCGACCACAAAGTGCCGTGCCGCCTATCGGCGCGCAACGTTTTGGTCAAGTGGCCGCCGACGAAAAAGCCCTCGATTTCTCGAGCACGAGAGGTGCTGAGCTGGGAGCTCTTCGCGCGGATCCGGCTAGCGCTCCTTGGGTACGATCGTGATCCCGCCGCTCGGCTCGACCACGGCGTGCTTGATCTGGTCGAGGCTTTCGAGTCCCTGTTTTTCACGGGCGGCCGAAAGGATGTCGCCCTTGTCCACGCGCTCCTTGTTCATCGCGTCTTGCTGCATCTTGCCGTCGGCGATAACGAGAACAGGGAGGCCGTCGAGAATCTTTCCGACCGACGGGAATCGCCTTTTCCAGAGCGAGAGCATTATGTCGAGCCCGACCAGCGTGATCACCAGCAGCGCAGCATTGGTGAACGAGTAGTCGGAAGTGATCATCGCCTGCTGAATCCCCTCGCTGATGATCAGGAGTAGAACGAGGTCGAACGCGGTGAGCTGCGCCAGCGACCGGTTTCCCGCGATGCGGAATACGATCAGCAGGAGGAGATAGACCGCGGCGGCGCGAATTACAGAATCCACGATTGCACCTCCTCAGGGATAAGCGAATTGTGAAAAGCTGTACGACGGCCCGTTCGTCAACCCGAGCTCTCCGCCGATTCTCCACAGCGCCCGATCGTCCATCTCGAAAGTGATCCGCGCCGGCGTCGAGCCGGGCTGGGCGCGAAAGGTGTACACGAGGCGGTCGGCTAGCACGCGCGTCTTGTCAGGCTCCGGCGTAATGCCGTTGATCTCCATCCTGGAAAGCCACGCTCTGTCTATCCAAAGCTCGACTGTAGAGTCGGGGCGGATAGCGCCCCCTCCGACATAAACCGTGAGCTGGGTGGGTGCGTTCAAGCGGAGGAAGCGGTCGTAGTCGACGCGGAGGGGGGAGGCGTCGTCGCCGAGGCGCCCGTTCGATAACGGACCCTTCCCGAAAACCCCAAATAGAGCGGCGATGCTGATTAGGACCATTATCGCCCAGCCGGCGCGCTGTACCTTCCACGTCCGCCGCTGGAACTTCAGGTCGTCGGCGATTCCCAGTGTGTCCGAATCGTATGTCTTGGGCATTGAGAATTTTTGCAGTGGGCAATGAGGTGACAGGTCAGCCGGCCACGGACATTGCACAATTTGTGCAACAACGGCGGCAGACGATGAAAGATGCCGTTGCTTTTATATCCCGCTCTCAGGAATCGACTTCCGAATCTTAGTCACACGGTGGGCTGGCTATTGCCTAGCCTCGTGCCTTCCATTTCGTTCTTGCATCATACGCCACCGCAACAAATGCGAGCACGATCAGCGATAGCATCGTCATGCCAAGAAGCTCGATTGGCCAAAGGTTGTGCGAGGTGGAATCGTTGCTCGAGTCAATGGTCAGGTAGATGACCCAAAGCACGAGCAGCATTGTCGGACTCCACGCCGCCAACTGCCAGGAATCTCGCCATTTTCGCACTACCAGATGATTTAGCCCTGCAAAGCCTGCCGTCCACACTGTGATAATACCAAGCATAGCGATCATTCGAGTTGGGTTTCTTTGGCTCGCGCTCGAGCAGTCAGTCCCGGCCCACAGCGGAGCCAGGTCTTTAGCGGAGGGCCTGGGATTCGAACCCAGAAGTCCTTGCGGACGCCAGTTTTCAAGACTCTCGGTAGAGTGCTTACAGGGGCGGCGTACTGTGGCGTATTCAGGGGCCTTAACAGATGGGGTGACATACTGAAACCTGAATTTACCCGAACTACACAGAGTTACCCAATTATTCTACGGGCTGCCTACGCCTGCCGATGCGTCGGCGGTGTAAGATTTAGCGCACCGACCGCGCTGAGCCGATTTGGAAGCGAAGCGATAGCTTTACGAATTACCCTCCACGCATCAGAGATTAATGCTCGTCGTTGAATATCGACTCCTGCAAAACGGACGCGACACCGGAAGACGGTTCTTCACGTTGGCCGACGCGAAGGAAGGCGCGGAAGCGTTGCTCAGCTGCGCGTGGAAGATCACGTGGGTTGAAGACAAGGACACCTCCGTCGGCCGCTGGTTTGGTTCAGCACCCAGCAGCGATCGCGGCCCGGCTTTGCGGTTCCAGATTCAGCGCGCCGAACACGATTCGGATATCGACTAAGAAAAGCGAACATGCCGGAAAAACAGTGGCGCAAATATGGAGTGATCCGGCGAGGCTCATTTTATCGCACCCGACCAGACGGTGTCGGGGGCAGGGTTGAGGTCGCCATCAACAGCGTCGTCAAGTTCGTCCTGCCAATCCCGGCTAAGAGAATGACCCATTCTGTTCTTGGCTGCTGAGCGATCCAGCCTGCGGGTGCGGGAACGAAACCCGAAGCACAAAGCGGCTCGATGCAGACGACGCCGAAGCACCGAGCTTCACTTACCTACCTACTTACCCAAGTCTGAAAAAACTTAGCCCCCGCCACGGTGCTCGCGTCGGGAGCTGAGTCTATGTGGCGGGGGTGCTCGCGGGTCTACGGAGGGCCTGGGATTCGAACCCAGAAGTCCTTGCGGACGCCAGTTTTCAAGACTGGTGCAATAGCCGTTCTGCCAACCCTCCCAATGCTGCTGGGACTCCCGCAAACTATCGGAGCCCACGCCCTTCCTCAACCGTGAAATCACCCTCGCCCCACTGACAACTTCTTACCGATTGCCAGCTCCGAACGTATGTTCGCGTCGCCTCCATCGGGACTCTTCATGATTCGCAGGTTTGCAGCACACGCCGTCACGATCTCAGCCGCCGCTTTGAGTTTTTCAGCGTGCTATGGCACGATGGGCGGTTCCGCGATGACGCGGATGAATACTCTCTCACAGCAGCAGCAGCAGGACGGCTGGAAGCTCCTGTTCGACGGCACAACCACCAACGGCTGGCACAACTATAAGAAGACGACGGTCGGACCCGGCTGGATAATCTCAAACGGAATTCTCAGCCGCACCGCCGACACGGCTGTCTCAGCCGGCGACATCCTCACTAACAACAAGTATCGCGACTTCGATCTCGCCCTCGACTGGCGAATCTCAAAAGGCGGGAACAGCGGAATCATTTATCGCGCGACCGAAGACAACGACTACGTCTGGCAGAGCGGCGCCGAGATGCAGATCCTCGACGATGCGCGGCACTCCGACGGAAAGCTGACGATCACTTCCGCTGGATCAGACTTCGCGATTTATCCGGCGCCACGCGGGGTAGTTCATCCGGCAGGCGAATGGAACTCAGCCCGGATCGTCGTCCAGGGCAATCACGTCGAGCATTGGCTCAATGGGACCAAGCTGTTCGAATACGAAATCGGCAGCCCGGATTGGTTGGCGAGAGTTGCAGCGAGCAAGTTCAAGTCGATGCCGAACTACGGAAAAGCATCCGAAGGTTACATCGCGCTTCAGGATCACGGCGACAAAGTCGAGTTCCGCAACATCCGCATCAAGGTTCTTCCATGAGTCCACGCGTGCGGCTGTCGGTGATGATGTTCCTCCAGTACTTCGTGTGGGGAGCATGGTACGTGACGATGGGCACCTACCTCGGCACCACGCTCAAGTTCGACGGCACGCAAATCGGCGCGGCCTACGGAACAACGGCGATCGCGGCAATGGTGTCGCCGTTTTTCGTCGGCATGATCGCCGACAGATTCTTTCCGACTCAGCGCATCCTTGCATTGTTGCACGTCGCCGGCGCGGCGCTGCTCTACCTCGTCTCGATGCAGACATCGTTCGGAAGATTTTACCCGCTTCTTATTCTGTACGCTCTTCTGTACATGCCGACACTCGCGCTCACCAACTCCATCTCGTTCGACAACATGAGTGATTCGGCGAAAGATTTCCCGAAGATCAGAGTTCTCGGGACGATTGGCTGGATCGTGGCCGGAGTCCTCGTCGGCAGGCTTGGCCTGGAAGCGACGGCGACGCCGATGCAGATCGCGGCTGGCGGATCCCTGGTGCTCGGATTCTTCTGTCTTCTGCTTCCGCACACGCCACCCCATGCGGCAGGCAAGCCACTCAGCGTTCGTGACGTGCTCGGACTGGACGCGCTGTCGCTGCTCAAGGATCGCTCCTTTGCAACGTTCGTCCTCGGATCGTTCGTGCTCTGCATTCCGCTTCAGTTCTACTACGCTTTCACCAATCTTTTCCTGAACGAGGTTGGGTTGTCCGAAGCGGCGACGAAGATGACACTCGGCCAGGCATCAGAGCTTGGCTTCATGCTTCTGCTCCCGATCGCACTCGTCCGCCTGGGCGTGAAGAAAATCATGCTCATCGGTATGGCAGCGTGGGCAGTTCGCTACGTGATGTTCGCGTACGGAAACACCGGATCGATGGTATGGGCCCTCTACCTCGGCATCCTGCTTCACGGTGTCTGCTACGACTTCTTTTTTGTGACCGGACAGATCTACGTGGATCAACAGGCCGGCAACAAAATTCGGGCAGCCGCGCAGGGACTCATTGCATTCGTCACGCTCGGCGTTGGATTGTTTATCGGCTCGTGGGTGTCAGGCAGGGTGGTCGATGCATACGCGATCACAGGAGCGAACGGCGTAATAACGCATGACTGGCGATCGATCTGGCTGGTTCCGGCAGCGGGTGCGGCGATCATTCTCGTGATCTTCGCTTTGTTGTTCAGGCCACGAATGAGCTCCGCGGGTCCAACGGTGCATCCGCTTGCGGAGCCACTCGTGGCCTAGATCAACTCGTTTGAAACTATTGCTGCGCCCTCGGCAAATCTCGATGGGCGCAGCTCGGTTACGTCGAGAGGCGGCGTGTTTCCAACGATCAGGGCAGCGATGATCCGGCCAAGCGCGGGAGAGTGCATCACTCCGTGACCTGACGATCCGTTTGCAAGCCACAGGTTCTCGCATTCATCGGAGCGCCCAACGATTGCATGATCATCTGGTGACATCTCGTACAGGCCCGCGTAACACATCGGCCGATCGATCTCCACGCCGCGCAATGCCGCGACGCGATCGCGGCCTTTCTCAGTGACGATGTCGATCCACACTGCATCTGCCTTTAGCTCACCCGGGTCGCCCGGCTGCTGGGGCGATGGCCAGCACAGCATCACGCGACCATCGCGTACGCGCATGTGGAAGTCGTCCTCCATGAACAGAGTCATCGGCATGTTCGATGGAAGCACGTAGGTCGGAACGGTCAGCGCGGCCTGACGGCGCAGCGGAACCACCGGAAGCGTAACGCGAGCCATTGCTGCAACGTTCGCGGCCCACGGGCCAGCGGCATCGACGAAATTGTCAGCGGCGATGCTGCCCGACGACGTCTCGATCTCGACAATTCTTCCCGAATCGCTCGTAGACATTCCGGTGACTTGCGAATTCCAATGGAACTCGACGCCGAGCCGCGTGGCGGCTTCGATGTAGCCGCGAAGAATCTGGAGAGGGCGGATGTAACCATCAGTCGGACAGAAGGTCGCGCCAACGACCCGATCGAGTGAAATCGCCGCATTGACATCAGGAATGTCGGAAAGACCGAGCTCGACGGCCTCGAACAATCCTTCCTGCTTCTGCATCGTCTGAGATTCGCGAAGGAGCTCCATCTGTCGATCGTTCGACGCAAGCCAGAGGTATCCGACCGGTTGATATCCAGAATCGACGCCCGTCTCTTCACGAAAGCGAATGAGCGAATCGCGCGCGAGCAACGACAGGCGAACGTTGATCGGGGTCGCGAACTGCGCCCGGTAACCACCTGTCGCGCGTCCGGTACTTCCAGTTCCCGGAGTCGCCCCGCGATCGACGACAACGACGTCGCGACCGCCAAGCGTGGCGAGGTGATAAGCGACACTGGCTCCGATCACCCCGCCGCCGATGATCGCGACGGAGGCTTTGTTCTTCAGCGCGCGCTCACCGGCCGGGGTTCCATTTGCCGCGCGCCACTTCAGGGCTGAAGCGGTCCAGGCCGCGGGGAGGGAAGTCGAGCGTGCGTCCTTTCTCTGCGCTCATGTATGCAGCCATGAGGATCTGCATCACCTCGACACCATCCTCGAACGTGAGCATTCCTTTTTCTCCGCGAAGGAACGCGCGAACGAAATGACGGTTCTCGGCGGTGTATCCGTACGCGGCTGGTTCGTCCGCGATGACCGGCATCATTCCGGTCTCGGCGTTCTGCTTCTCGACCAGGTCTTCGCCTGCCTTGCCCTTAACTTCGCGGCTGAAGAACATCTTGAGCCCACTGTCGAGCGTATTCCACGACATCGAATACTCGGGGCCGAGCAGCTCGGCTGAAAGTCTGAGGCCCGGGCCAACGTAGCTCCATGATGTAGTAACTTCGCCGATGAGACGTTCGCCGCTATCGGCCTCGTACTCGATTGTCGCGCGAGCAAAATCTTCTGCAGGTCGTTTCCCGTAATCGACGTCCTTTCCCATCGTTGCTGACAACCGCTTCGAGTAGACGGGGCGCGTCCACTTGAGTGATGCAATGTGACCGGTGATTCGAACCGGCCGAATTGACGAACGAGGTTCGCCAGGCTTTGTGAGAAGGTGTCGGACGACTTCGACCGAATGACACATCATGTCGTTCAGCACGCCGCCGCCCTGGAGCGATGCCTGCCAGAACCACGGCATATGCGGACCGCTGTGCTCTTCTGCAGCGCGCGCCAGATACGGGCGTCCGGTGAGCGCAGCACCGCGAGCCCAGATGAGCTCCTTGCCGCGCGTGATCTCGGGGGCGAAAAGCTGGTTCTCGAGATAACCGGTGTTCAGTCCGACACTCGTAGCCAGCCTTGCAACTTTCTTCGCCTCCGCGACATTTCGCGCGAGCGGCTTCTCACACGCGAGGCCGCGAATCTCGGCGCCGTTGCGAATCGCTTTCACGATCTCTTCGACATTCTCGATGCGAGCCTGATTCGGACCGCAAAGCCAGATAGCATCGATCGCGGGGTCAGCGACCATCTCCGCAATCGAGCGATAAGCACGCGCATCGCCGACTTCGAGCTTTGTAGCGTATGCGGCTGCGGATTTTGCGTTCGAAGCATTGGGACTCCATACGCCGCGAACATCTGCATCACGAACACCGGCAAACGACTGCATGTGGAAGCGGGCATTGAACCCGCTTCCGATAAATCCTACGCCGAGTCGGTCGGTCACTCCGGCTTGATCCGAGTTTTCATCACATCGAACGATACGCCGAGCTTGGCCATGGCTTCGGGGGGACAGCCGTTGTAACCGGGATTGAATACATTGCCGACAAACCGGACGTCCTTGTAGCCCATCTCGCTCGAGAAGAACCCGCTCGCGGTCAGGTCACGAAAGCGATTGAAGAACGAAACGCCCTGACTCATCTCCGGTCTCGCTTTTTTCGGCCACGCGATGTCGTCGAGGATCTGCTTGCGCTGTGCGTCGGTCGCGCGGGCGAAAGTCTTTCCAAATCGTATCTGCGACTGGAGGTCGATCCACGCGAGACCGCCGCGCATCGACGTTCTGCTATCTCGTGACGTTTCCTCATCGGCCATGAGCCAGTCGATGTATTCTGGTACCTTCGCGTCAGTGGCCGAGCCGGATCGTTCGTCCTTCGGAATGATGAGGTCGGTAAGGATGCTTACCAGCCGCCATTCATGCGGCGTGAAGAATTTTGCCTCATATGGAGCGGCCGCAGCGAATTCCGGGGCGAAGACTGTTTCCGCTCGGGCGATCTGCGGCGTCGAGAAATCCCATGCGGCCGCGAACGGAAGCAGCGCCATCGCCTTGAGAGCATCGCGGCGCGCAATTCCCTCTTTCCGAGTTTCGTCGCTCATATCGCCCTCTGCTTCATCTGCTCGGTGATGTAGTCACTCGTTCTCCACGCAAGCGCGAGAATCGTCCACGTTGGATTCTTGTCGGCCTGCGAAACAAACGGACCGCCGTCAGCGACGAAAAGATTCTTCACATCGTGGGCCTGGCAATTGCCCGAGACGACTGACGTCTTCGGATCCTTTCCCATGCGCGTGCCGCCGAGCTCGTGGATGATCGTTCCGCCATCGGCGATACCGTAACCGTCTTCCTTTGACGGCATTGGATCGAAGACAGTTCCGCCCATCTGCGTGATGAGCGAGCGAAAAGTGGTCTGCATGTGCTTGATCTGATTGATCTCGTGATCGGTCCACTTCCAGTGAAAGCGGAGCACGGGGATTCCGAACTGGTCAACGACTCTTGGATCGATCTCGCAGTAGGTGTCGTCGTTCGGGATCATCTCGCCGCGGCCGTCGAACGAGACCGTAGCGCCATAATATTTCCGGTAGTCGTCCTTAAGCTTCTTTCCGTATCCACCGCCGCCGGGGTAGCGTTGGATGCCGCCCATGAATCCGCCGCCCGGCTGGCGCACTCCGCCGCCGACTTCAATGTGGTAGCCGCGAGGGAAATCAAGTTTCTTATTGTCGAGCCACCACGGCATGTAGACGTGCAATCCGCCGGCGCCGTCCTCGTTGTGCGTGACGTGATCTTCCATCTTCGGGATGTAGCCTGAGACTCCCGCGCCCGTCGTGTCGGTGATGTACTTGCCGACCGTCCCGCTAGAGTTCGCCACGCCATTGGGAAAGCGCGAGCTCTTCGAGTTCATGAGAATTCGCGCGGTCTCGAGAGCGCTGGCAGCGAGGACGACAACGCGGGCATTCACCTTCATGTCCATGCCTGTGCTTTTGTCTATGTATGAGACGCCGGTCGCGAGCCCGTCTGGTCCCACAACGACTTCACGGACCATCGCGTTCGTGATCAGAGTGAGCTTGCCTGTATCGAGTGCCGGCGCGATCAACACGTCGGGAGACGAGAAATTCGATTTCGTCGCGCATCCGCGTCCGCATTGACCGCAGTAGTGACAAGCCTGCCGCCCGTTCAGCGGCTTGGTGATTACCGAGCGTCGCGCGGGAATGCACGTGATGTTGAGTTGGTCGCTTGCCTGCTTGATCATCAGTTCGTAGCAGCGCGGGGCAGGGGCCGGATGAAAGATTCCATCGGGTTCGTTGTAGATACCTTCCTTGCTTCCGTAGATGCCGATGAGCTGATCGGTCTTGTCGTAGTACGGCGCAACGTCGTCGTAAGAGATCGGCCAGTCGTCGCCGAGCCCGTCGCGTGACTTGCCTCTGAAGTCGTTGGGACCGAAGCGAAGGGAGATGCGTCCCCAGTGATTGGTGCGTCCGCCGAGCATTCTTGCGCGCCACCAGGCGAAGTTCGTTCCCGGCGCGGTTGTGTATGGCTCGCCGTCGATCTCCCATCCACCGACGCATCCGTCAAACTCGCCGAATGGCTTGAGGCGTGTCGACCCACCGCGGCGGTGAGTTGAATAGTTGGGGACCATCATTTTCGAATCGCCATGCGAGGCAAACCATTTTCCGCCGGCCTCGAGCATCAAGACGTTGGCACCGGCTTTGGTCAGGACATAAGCGGCCATGCCGCCGCCGGCGCCGGAGCCGACAATGCAGACATCGTATTTTGTCAGTGGGGACGCAGAGGGCAAATCGTTGCTCAGGTTGATGGTCTGACTGAAAGTATTTCGTGGGTCTCATGCGCACTAGAGACGGGATGCGGGGCTCAGGAATTCCCTCAGCACTTATCGATCGTCTCCATGGCAAATGAGTGATTTGGAGTCACGGAGCGTCTCAGGTCGAAGCGAGATGACAGGCTCCGGCTAGTACCGGAGCGCTCTCAGATACCTGTAGCTCGCCTTCATCGTCGCAGCTGTGTCTTTCGTCTCATCGTGCTCGACGAAGACGTGCTTCACTCCACCAGCCAACCCGGCGCGGAAGATCGAACTCCAATCGATCGTGCCTCTGCCGACGTCCATCATTTGGTGCTTCGGCGGCGGGCCCATGTCCTTCACATGGAGCATCGGGAAGCGCCCGGGATACTGGTGAAGATATTTCAACGGGTCGCCTCCACCCTGAATCATCCAGAAGACGTCGATTTCCATGGCAACTTTCTGCGGGTCACATTCTCGAATAAGCAGGTCATAGGGGATCTGACCATCGATCGGATTGAACTCGAACGAGTAGTTGTGATAGCCGAACTTCACTCCGTTTTGCGCAGCGGTGCTTGCCGCAGCATTGAAGCGGGCCGCGATCCTTGTGAAGCCTGGAATCGTTCGCTGATCCGCGTCGATCCACGCAACCACGAGATACTCGTGCCCGATGGTATTCGCATACTCGATCAGCGACCCCCATTCGTTACCGAGGTCGCGCATCTGAACGTGGGATGACGGCGCGGAGAGGCCAACGTCGTCAAGCATCTTCCGGATGTCGGCGGCGGAGTGTCCAAAGTAGCCGGCGAACTCGACTTCCTTGTATCCCGCTTTCGCGACAGCGGCGAGCGTGTCAGGAACGCTCACCTTCATTTGCTCGCGAACTGTATAGAGCTGAATCCCTATCGCGTTGAGTCTGTGCGATGGTGCCGACGCAAGCAGCTTCGACGCTGAACTAGTCACGAGCGCGCCAGCAGTCGTTCCAATGAAAGTTCTCCGGTCCATCGTTCTAGTGCCGGAACTGACGCTGCCCGGTGAACACCATCGCGATGTCGTGCTCGTCGGCGGCTGCGATCACTTCATCGTCCCGAACTGATCCACCAGGTTGAATGATTGCCCTGATGCCGGCTTCAGCCGCCTGTTCGACACCATCCCGAAACGGGAAGAAAGCGTCGGACCCCAGCACCGCTCCGTCGGTAACGTGACCTGCAAGTCTTGCCTTGTGAACCGAGAGGAATGCTGCATCTACGCGCGACATCTGCCCGGCTCCGATGCCGATCGTCGCTCCATCGCGCGCGATTAGAATCGCATTCGACTTTACGCTGCCAACGGCTCGCCACGCGAATGCGAGGTTCACTTTTTCTTCTTCCGTCGGCTGACGCCTCGTTACGACAGTCCACGCGTCGAGCGTCGCTACTGGCTTCGCTCTTTCCTGCACGAGGAATCCACCTCTCACCCGTTTGTAGTCGAGCGCACGATCGCCCCATTCGGCCGTGCCTGCGAGCACCCGCAGATTTTTCTTCCGACCGAGTATTTCGAGTGCGGTATCGTCGAATGACGGCGCAACAATGCACTCAACGAAAAGGCTCGAGACAGCCTCGGCCGTCTCGGCATCGACTTCGACGGTGAATGAGATCACGGACCCGAAGGCCGAGACCGGGTCGCAGGCGAGTGCCTTGCGATACGCGTCGATTGCGCTGGTGCCCGTTGCGAGTCCGCACGGCGTCGTGTGCTTCACGATCGCGCAGCATGTCTCGCCGGCGAACGGGTCAGTCGCGAGCAGTGCTCCTTCGAGATCGAGGAGGTTGTTGAACGAAAGCGCTTTCCCGCCCATCTGCTTCAGGGCAGAGAGGCCTTTGCGGTGACTCTCAACGTAGAAGGCAGCCTGCTGCCCGGGATTCTCGCCGTAGCGCAGAGACTGCGCCTTTTCGAGTGAGACGCTCGCCATTTCGGGAAATTCTTCCGAACGCTCGCATGCGAACCACTCGGAGATTACGGCGTCGTACTGCGCCGTGTGGGCAAATACTTTCTCCGCGAGTCGGCGACGCAGGTCGAGATCGTAGTCGTTCGCTTCGAGCGTTGCGAGGACGCGAGTATAGTCGTTGGGGTCAACAATGACTGTCACCGACTGGAAGTTCTTCGCGGCCGAGCGAAGCATCGACGGACCGCCGATGTCGATGTTCTCGATCACTTCGCCAGGTGTGACATCCTTCTTCGCGGCCGTCGCCTGAAACGGATAGAGATTGACGACGACCAGGTCGATCATTTCGATCCCATGTTCTCCCGCGACCTTCATGTGCTCGGGATCATCGCGCTTCGCCAGCAGCCCGCCGTGCACGATTGGATGAAGAGTCTTTACGCGGCCGTCGAGCATTTCCGGAAATCCGGTGAGATCGCTGACGTCCTTGACCTCGAGTCCGCAGGCGCGCAGCGCCCTGGCGGTGCCTCCGGTTGAAACGAGACTCCAGCCGAGGCGGACAAGGCCTTGAGCGAATTCGACGAGGCCGGTTTTGTCGGAAACAGAAAGCAATGCGAGAGGCATGTCAGTAATCTGCGAAGAAATCAGAGTCGTTGAGCGAGGCAACCATTTCGACGATAGGTGGATACACCTTGTGCTCTACTTGAAGGACGCGAGCGGCGAGTGATTCCGGCGTGTCGCCGGGCTCAACGGGAACCCTCCATTGAGCGATCAGCGGTCCGTGGTCGAACTCGTCATCAACGAAATGCACCGAAACTCCGGTGTACTTTGTGCCGGACGCGATGACCGCCGTGTGAACCCGCTGTCCGTACATGCCGGCCCCACCGAACTCAGGGAGGAGCCCCGGATGAATGTTGATCATCCGCGCGTTGTAGGCGTTGATCGCCATGGGTGGCAGATGCTTCAGATAACCAGCCAGCACGACTAAATCGACCGAATGGCGCTTTAATAGCGCAACCAGCGCACTTCCATCGTCCGATGCGTCGAACACCGCGGCTGGAATTCCCGCTGCGCGCGCGCGCTCGATGGCGCCGGCAGATTCGCGGTTAGAGCCAACGAGCACAACTTCTCCACTCGCCAGAGATCCGAGCTTCTCGTTGTAATCGATGATCGCCTGAAGATTCGTTCCGCTGCCCGAAGCGAGCACGGCAATTCGCACAGTCATATCAGTTCGTGCAAAGATACCAGTCGAGCGCCGTGGCGAGCGACGGAGCTACGCGCGCTACCTCTTCAGCTTCGAGAGTCTCCGCCGGGGCGGTGTCGCTATTTGGAATCAGGACTGCATCGCCTCCGAATGCCATGCCGGCTCGGAGGTCGCGCATCCGGTCGCCGATGTAGAGTGCATGGGACAGGTCAACGGCAGGAATCTCCACCTGCGCACGCCGGAAAAGCAGATCGCCGGGCTTACGGCACTCGCACTCTTCGTCGGGGGTGTGCGGGCAGAAGTAAGTCGCGTCGATGTGTGCACCGAATTCACCGAGCATTTCGTCGAGTCGCTTCGCAACCGTGGTGTAATCATCGATCGAAAACATTCCCCTACCGATACCCGATTGGTTCGTAACGATGATCACCGGGATCATCGCGGTGTTGATGCGCGCGATTGCGTCGCCGGCGCCATCGATGAGCCGAACCTGTTCAGGCCGCGAGAGATAATGAGCGTCGTGAATGATTGTCCCGTCGCGGTCGAGAAAGACCGCGGTTGGGGGCCGATTCACGCGAGCGCCTCGATCAGCGACTTGATGAGAAGCGCGTCGTGCGCACGCGGCACACTCCGAAGGTCGAGAAGGAGACCTCCGTCCGAGATGCGCCCGATAATCGCGAGATCTGCGAGTCGAAGTTTTTCTTCGGTCTCCGTAGCCTTTTCGCCGAAGCGAACCGCGAACGAAGGAATGGGCTGCGCGGGGAATGCTCCTGCGCCGACACTCGCATCACTCTCGACCACCGTCGCGTGCAGCGCGAGCGAATCGATCGCCGCCACCATCGCTACGCAACGTTCGCGGATTTCCTCGGCCGGTGAAGTAAGCATTGCGAGAGCGGGAACTCTTTTCAGCGCTGAATCGCGATCGCGGTACAGCTCGAGAGTCGCCGTGAGCGCAGCAATCGTCATCTTATCGACCCGCATCGCGCGTGCGAACGGATCGCGCCGCAGCATATCGATCTCGTGTTTTTTGCCGACAACGATTCCGGCCTGTGGACCGCCGAGCAGCTTGTCTCCGCTCATGAGAACTATCGACGCCCCTGCATTCAGCGCATCGCGAGCGGTGGGCTCACCGGACAATCCGAATTCACTGAGATCGATCAGTAGACCGCTGCCGAGATCGTGGACGATCGGGATGTCGTGTTCCGAAGCGATCGGTGCCAGGGACCGAACCTCTACGACCGCGACAAATCCCGTCAACGCAAAGTTGCTGCGATGAATTTTTGCGATTGCGCCCGTGCGGGATGAAATCGCCCGGCGATAATCATCGATGTGCGTGCGATTCGTCGTGCCGACTTCTACGAGACTCGCACCGCTCCGTTCCATGATATCGGGAACACGGAAGCTCCCTCCGATCTCGACAAGCTCGCCGCGAGATACGATTACTTCACGACCGCGGGCCAATGCGCTTAGCGCCAGGACAAGTGCAGACGCGCAGTTGTTCACGACGATGGCATCTTCTGCACCTGTGAGCTCGCGCAGGATATCGACGCAATGCACGTAACGTGATCCGCGCATTCCGGTTGCGACATCGTACTCGAGATTGCTGAAAGCCGACGCAATGTCGCGAACCGCATCAACAGCTTCGTCGGCCAGCGGTGCTCGGCCCAGATTGGTGTGAAGCACGACGCCCGTCGCGTTGATGACGGGGCGAAGTGATCTCATCGTCGCAATACGGATATGAGAAGTGACTCGCGCGCCCCAGTCACTGATCTCGCTGGTTGAAGGACTGCTTCGCGCTTCGTCCACCGCCTTTCGGATTGCATCCACCACAACCGACCGCGGGTTGCTCTCGAGCAACGCCTTTACCTCATCCGCCTCCAGCAGGCCACTGACGCTTGGCATGGCTCTACGCGGATCGGTCATTTCTTGACCGGCGTCGGCGGCGCGGTTGGAACAACTGCCGCGGGCGGCTTTGCGGCGGGCGGCGCAGTTGGTGTTGGAAGTGTCACTTCCTTCTCGCTCGTCTTTGCGACACCAATGAGGTTTTGCACGTCGGTAGCGCGAACTCGATAAGTGACTTTCGGGCGAAGCGGCCGCGACAGGCGAACGATCATACTCCTGAGCGGAGGGGGCCGGGCGGGTTTTCGCGTCGCCAGAGATGTTGTGATCGCAGGCGTTGCGCCTGTCGGGTTCGGCGTCACGGGACGAATGATTGCCGTATCGGAAGCGGGCGCCGCAACCGACGCGACTGGAATCTCGGTAGAATCGGATCCGCGAATTCGAATTTGCGCCGCCGTGATCTGTGTCGCGACAGATAGCGGGTTGTCGAAAACGAGCTCGAGGGTAACTGAATCCCTGACTGACACGCCGGATAATCTCGTTCCGGCCGAATCATGAACGAATGCGAGCAGCTCGAGTTTTGACGAATCAGCAAGGGTAACGATGGCCGTGTCGAACGGCTCGCGCGGATCGATTCCGCGATTGTTGTTGTCGTCAGAGAACCCGCGCACACGATACTGAGCGGGAGGTACATTCTTCAGGTTGAAGTCGCCTACCGAGTCTATAGGCGTGACGTACACTGTTGTCGTGTCGTTCAGGGGTCGCGCTTCGATCAGCCCGCGAGTTACCACGCGCCCCTCCGCCCAGTTGAACAGAGTGCCGGTAATTCTTCCGGTCGCAATGGTCGGCCCGGTTGAAAACACGGTAGTCGCGCCAGTGTTGCGCGTGTTGCCGCGCAGGTCGCTCAATCCAGGCAGAAGATTGATCGTGTAGGTAGTGTTCGACTTGAAGCCGCGACTGGGACGCACCGCGATCTCGCTGCGGTGCCAGTCCGCTTCCGGCTCACCATTGCGGGGCGAGATGAGAAACAATCCGCCGAGTGTGGGTGAGCCAGATGGCCTCTCGTTGACGACTTCGTCGAATTGGAAGATCACCTCGCGCGGCTTCACGTTCGTCCTCCCGCTATCGGGAGCGATGCGCACGATCTGCGGTGCCTGTGTGTCGACTGGCCCACCCGGCGGCGTTCCCGGTGAAGCGCACGCGATGACGCAAAGCCCCATCCCGACCGAAGCGATTCTCATCCGCAAAGCTGAATCACTTTTTGTGAGAGCTGTTCGCGGCGAGCGGTCCACTCGGTC
>JBBSGU010000003.1:0-116260 GCA_038253755.1 Gemmatimonadales bacterium
CCCGGCACGAGTTTCTATAGCGACCCAAAGATGGGCGAGACAGTGACCCGGTTCGCGTTCTGCAAAAAACCGGAAACACTGGAGAAAGCCGCGGAGCGATTGGTCGGAATCGCGGCTCGGGTTTGATAACGCCGCCTGCCTGGGGACTAAGGTTCTAGTCGGCGGTATCCGTAGTCGGTCGTTTGGTGTACCAAGACTGGGTTGAGGGACTCCGTTTGGAGCGATTTCTTCTGCCCTGTCAATGGCCAGTTCTTGCTATAGTAACTCCATATAAGTCAATGCTTTATCTTCAGTCGAAAAAGCGGTAAACTTGTGTATATGAAGACTCGCACCTACGTAACCAACGCACTCCTCGGACTGACGGCATTGTCGTTCATCGGAGCCCCAAGGTTCCGCGGACACAACTACAGCGGCCCCCTGTTGAGCGCTGCCCTCACTTTTTTGACGTCGAGGGATACGGCCGCTCCGGCATCGGCATCGGCCGCGGCAGTTCCCGGTCCAGTCAGTCCGGCTCAGCTCTCACTCCAGGCCCTCGGCGGGCTCGTGGAACCTCTCAGCCATCCGCGCGCGCTGGAAGATGCGTTTCAGGGTTACTTCGCGTACAAAACCGCGCACCCGGCGGACGTGAAGAAACCGTACCTGTACTTCGTCGATTACGGTTTGCCGAGCACCAAGCCGCGTGGCTACGTGTTCGACATGGTCGCTCGGACGATCGTTGACGGACCGTTCATGGTCGCGGCGGGACGCGGATCCTCAACGAACAAGGATGGCGTTCCAACTACGTTTTCCAACCGATCTGGAAGCGCAGCTACGTCACTCGGTCTGTATCTAGCCGACAACGTCTATGGATTCACCGGACACTCTGGCGGACGAACCTATGCATCGATCGGCCTGAGATTGAAAGGCCAGTCAACCGGCTTCAACGACAATGCGTTTGGACGCGGTGTCGTAGCGCATGGCGCGCCGTACGTGACATCGACGAAGGCCGGACGAAGTGAAGGTTGCCCGGCCATGGAGCCAGCGCGCGCCGAGCGCCTTCTCCCAAAGCTAGCGAATGGCGGAGTGGTTTTTCTCTTTGCTCCGCAGGAAAACT
Source organism: Gemmatimonadales bacterium (assembly GCA_038253755.1). Lineage (GTDB taxonomy): Bacteria > Gemmatimonadota > Gemmatimonadetes > Gemmatimonadales > Gemmatimonadaceae > UBA4720. The sequence goes on from JBBSGU010000003.1 coordinate 1,094, forward strand.
GGATGGCCAACGACCCGTGGGTTTCAACCGAGTAATCGCGCGGCCTTCGGGATATATTCTCTCACGTGACCCGCGCCGAGATCACCACTCCCGAAATCCTGTCCGACGAGTCGGTCGTCGAGCTTTCACTTCGCCCACAAAGGCTCGCCGAGTTCATCGGACAGCCCAAGGTGAAGGAAAGCCTTCAGATCTACATCGATGCAGCGATAGCTCGGCGCGATCCGCTGGACCACACCCTCTTCTTCGGACCGGCCGGACTCGGCAAGACAACTCTTGCCGAGCTGATCGCAAGAGAAATGGGCGTCAATATTCGACAGACGTCTGGACCGGCGCTGGAAAAGCCGGGCGATCTGGTTGGAACTCTGACCAACCTTCGCGAAGGGGACATCCTCTTCATTGATGAGATCCATCGCCTCAAGCCAGTGATCGAAGAATTTCTCTATCCTGCAATGGAGGACTATCGAATCGACATTCGGCTATCAGAGGGTCCGAAGGCTCAGACCATCACGATGCCAATCGAAAAATTCACCCTCGTCGGCGCAACGACGCGACTTGGTATGCTGACGCCGCCGATGCGAGCGCGGTTTGGGATCGAGCAACGTTTGAACTTTTATCCGGCCACGGATCTCGAGACCATTGTGCACCGCACCGCAGATGTCTTGAAAGTTCAGATCGACAAGGGCGGAGCCGAGGAAATCGCGTGCAGATCACGCGGAACTCCGCGTGTTGCCAACCGGCTCCTCCGCCGTATTCGCGATTACGCCCAGGTGAAATCGGGTGGCATCATCACGCGCGACATCGCGAAGGATGCCCTTCAGCTGCTTGACGTCGATCAGTTCGGACTCGACGACATGGATTCACGAATTCTCAAGACTATCATCGAGAAATTCGATGGCGGTCCTGTCGGCGTGAGCACGATAGCCGCGGCAGTCGGTGAAGATGCGGGAACGATCGAGGAAGTCTACGAGCCTTTCCTGGTGCAGAATGGATTCCTCCAGCGAACACCGCGCGGACGAATGGCAACGGCTCAGGCGTACCGACATTTCGGATTCACACTGCCGTCCGGTGGATCGGGACAGCCTTCGCTCTTTTGATCGCTGACGGCAGCCGAACCGACCATTACGATTTTCATCTACCGCCCGATCAGATAGCGCAGGTACCAGCCGAGCGGCGTGATGAGAGCCGGCTGATGGTGGTGCATCGGGATTCGGGATTGCTCGAGCATCGACGGTTTCGCGATCTCGTCGATTTCATTCCGTCGGGCGACGCGATCGTTCTCAACACCACGCGTGTATTTCATGCGCGCCTCCTCGGCACCCGCGATTCCGGCGCCCCCGCAGAATTGCTGCTCCTCAAGCCACTCGGCGACAATAAATACGAGGCGATGGTTCACCCCGGCGGGAAGCTCAAGCCAGGGCGGCGCGTTCATGTGAGTCCTGATCTCGAAGTCGAGATTCTCGAATCGACCGAGCGACGGACTCGTATCGTGCATCTTCGGTCCCCGCTGCCTGTGGATGAAGCGATCGAGCGGTACGGACATGTTCCCCTTCCACCATACATTGCGCGCGCTGATGTCGCCGCGGACGAAGAGCGCTATCAAACGGTCTACGCCGAACAGCCGGGATCTGTCGCCGCGCCAACGGCCGGTCTCCATTTCACCGCCACGATGCTAGAATCGCTCGCCGAGAAAGGTGTGCGTCGCGCTGACGTGCTTCTGCACGTTGGAGCTGGGACATTCAAGCCGGTCGAAGTGGACAACCCGGCCGAACACGTGATGCACGAAGAGTCATATTCGCTGTCCTCAGCTGCTGCTGACGAGCTCAACGCGACGCGTCAACATGACGGCAAGGTGTGGGCGGTTGGCACGACCAGTGTGCGGACACTCGAAAGTGCAGCCAATGCGGATGGTGACTTCGCGGAACGGAGTGGCGATACGAAAATCTTCATCAGGCCGCCGTATCGCTTTCGCGCCGTGGATCATCTCATCACGAATTTCCATCTGCCCCGGTCTACGTTGCTGATGCTCGTTGCGGCGTTTGCCGGTTACCATCTCATCATGCAGGCATACGCCGAAGCAATCGAGCAGGAATACAGGTTTTATTCCTACGGCGACGCCATGTTGATTCTGTAAGTCGCAGGGCTGGTAGCGGTCAGCGGTCAGCGGTCAGCGGTCAGCGGTCAGCGGTCAGCGGTCAGCGGTCAGCGGTCAGCGGTCAGCGTTTTTCAGGATGGTATCCAATTGAGCTTTACGTTTTCACTCGATCAACAAGCAAGCACTGCTCGCGCCGGCGTGTTTTCCACTCCGCATGGGCCAGTTTCCACACCGGCGTTCATGCCGGTCGGAACGCTCGCGACCGTAAAGTCTCTCGATCCTACGGACCTCACAGCGATGGGCGCGTCGATGATCCTGTCGAATGCATACCACTTGCACCTTCGTCCTGGTGACGAGCTCGTGCGCGAGATGGGCGGCCTTCACAAGTTCATGCAGTGGGACGGCCCGATTCTGACTGACTCAGGCGGATTCCAGGTCTTTTCGCTCGCCACACTCAGGAAAATCAGCGAAGAAGGCGTCGAGTTTCAGAGCCATATCGACGGGTCGAAGCGATTCTTCACGCCGGAATCGGTAATGCGCATCGAGCGCAACATCGGCGCTGACGTCATCATGCAGTTCGACCACGTGATTCCTGGCCAGTCGGAAGACGCCGATGCGAGAGACGCGAGCGAGCGAAGCGTTCGCTGGCTCGCGCGCTGCCTCGTCGAGTTCGAGTCGCTCAATTCTGTCGATGACGGCCGCGCCGGTTCGCAGGCACTCTTTCCGATTGTCCAGGGTGGAATTCACGCCGACCTCCGCCGCGAAGCCGCAGCGGCGATCAGCGACATGAATGAGTGGAAGGGGTTCGGAATCGGCGGCCTCTCGGTGGGAGAAGAAAAGCCGGCGATGTACGAAATGCTCGATGTAGTGAACGAATCTCTCGCGCAGGACCGGCCTCGTTACCTGATGGGCGTCGGGTTCCCGGAGGACATCGTCGAAGGGATTCGACGAGGCGTGGACCTGTTCGACTGCGTCGCGCCGACGCGAATGGGGCGAAACGGAACGGCATTCACTGCTGACGGTCGCTTGAACATCAAGCGGGCCGAGTTCCGGAATGACCCTAAGCCGATCGATGAGAGCTGCGACTGCGCCGCCTGCACTCGGTTCACCCGCGCTTATATCCGGCACCTCTACGTCTCCGATGAGATCCTCGGACTGCGCCTGCTTTCCCTGCACAATGTACATTTCCTTCTCTCCCTGGCCCGGTCCGCGCGAGCAGCCATTCTCGCGGGCTCGATGGACGCCTGGAGCAGCGCATGGCTGTCGCGCTATCAATCCAGAAAAACTCAAGACCAATGACCTCTATTTTTAACGATCTTGCCTTTCTCCAGAGCCCGCTCAACGGCGTGCTCGGACCCGTTTTCATGTACGGGGCGATCTTCGCGATTTTCTACTTCATCCTCATTCGTCCAGGACAGAAGCAGCGAAAGGAGCAGGATGTTCTAATCCGCGCGGTGAGAAAAGGCGATGAAGTCGTCACGTCCGGTGGTGTCGTCGGAGACGTAATCTTCATCAAGGAAACGATCATCGATGGCAAGAACCAGCCGAACGAAGATCGCATCACGATCAAGTCCGGCGAATCGCGCCTGATCATCGAACGCGGCCGCATCGCCCGCGTTTCGCGCTCCGGATCGGGATCGGCATCGCAGGCGTGAAGATTCTCGACATTCGGGTCCTCGGCGACCCGGTTCTGCGAAAAGAGACGGAGCCGGTTTCGAAAATCACTCCTGAAATCCGCAAGCTGATCTCTGAGATGTTCGATACGATGTACGCGGCAGAAGGAATCGGGCTCGCGGCTCCGCAGGTTGGCAGAGCTGAACGTGTCACGGTAATGGACGTCGAGGGCCGGAAGTTCGCCTTTGTGAATCCCGAGATTGTCGAGCGCGAAGGGTCAGCGCGCGGAGAGGAAGGATGCCTGTCGATTCCCGAGATTTTCGGCGATGTCACGCGGGCGAGCAGGGTCGTCGTGCGTGCTCTGAATGAAAACGGCGATGAGATCGAAGTCGAAGGCACTGATCTGCTCGCTCGCTGTATGCAGCACGAGATCGATCACCTCGACGGCAAGCTGTTCATCGACTATCTCAGCGTTTTGAAGCGTCGCTCGGCAATGTCGAAGTGGGACAAGATGAAAGACGAGTATCCGGGCTTCATTCGAAAGGTCTCGATGGAGCAGGCTGGTCCGCACGGCAGCGAAGGCGAGCTGTAGGTGCGCGTCCTCTTCTGGGGGACGCCAGAGTTTGCTGCCGCCCCGCTTCGCGCGCTGATCGGCGAGGGATTCGAAGTCACTGGCGTTGTCACTCAGCCGGATAAGCCGCAGGGACGGTCGAGAAAGCTCACTTCTCCGCCGGTCAAGCAGATCGCGCTCGAGGAGCGCCTGCCTGTGTACCAGCCGGTATCACCAAAAGACGAAGAATTTTTCGAGGCCATCAAGATGATGGCGCCCGACATTTCTGTGGTTGTCGCGTACGGGCACATTTTGACGCGGAGAATTATCGACCTGCCGCGTCTCGGCACGCTCAATATCCACGCGTCGCTGCTTCCCGTCCTTCGCGGCGCAGCCCCGATTCAAGCTGCAATTCGGCAGGGATACGCAGAGACTGGCGTAACTATCATGCGAATGGTGCCCGCGCTCGATGCCGGTCCGATCATTCTGCCTGCTGCAACTCCAATACTCGACGACGAAACGTACGGAGAGCTTCAGAACCGACTTTCCGAGCTCGGCGCCCTCACTCTCCTGGAATCGCTCGCGCTGCTGGAGCTTGGCGCCGCTGATGAACAGCCGCAGGATGATTCGAGGGCGACCTACGCACCGAAAGTTTCGCGCACCGACGCGCTTGTTGACTGGAACCTCACTGCCGGCGAAGTCGCCCGGACGATACGCGCGTACGATCCAAAACCCGGCGCGTTCTCGACTATCGGTGGTGCGGACGTGAAGCTCTTCGGTCCGGCCGTCATGTCAATCGATTCGATTGCCGGCCTGCCGAACATTCCAGAGCCGGGCGACGTGGTGTCTGTTGAAAGTGGGATGACTGTGATGTGCGCTGACACGCTCGTTCGCATTCATGACGTGCGGCCTTCAGGAAAAACCCGAATGACGTCCGCTCAGTGGGCACGCGGGCGCGGTGTCGCCCTCGGCGACAAACTTGGCGCGTGAAATTTTTCGGACCGCCGCTTCCCGTCATTCACGCGGTTACTGACAGCGCTTCCGTCCTCCAGATCGGCTTCGTAGCTCGAGCCAGCCGGGTGATGGAAGTGCTTGGAATTCGCGGTGCGGTGCATCTGAGATGTTCGCGGGCCTCCGGCCGCCAATTTCATGACATCGCCGCGCAGCTCGTCGAAGTTCAGGACCGCACTGGCTGCTGGCTCGTTGTGAACGACCGGGTCGATGTCGCTCGCGCGGTTGGAGCCCGCGGAATCCAGCTCGCTTCACACTCACTTCAGGTTTCGGAAGCAGTCGAAGTTGCGCCAGATATTCCCGTTGGAACCAGCGTGCACAGCCTGGACGAAGCGGTTGAAGCGGAAAGGGCTGGAGCGGCTTGGTGCGTAGCGGGGACCATTTTCGAAACGCCAAGTCACGTGGGCAGGCCCCCTGCGCGCCTGGATTTCGTGAGATCTGTGGTGGCCGCAGTAGTCATCCCGATCATCGCAATCGGCGGGGTCAAACCCGAGAATGTGGCTGATTTGATCGACGCGGGAGCGTATGGAGTGGCAACGATTCGAGGCGTCGGCTGGGCGCACGTGCATGACGATTCGTCGGAGGAAGACAGTCTCATGAAAACGCGTCTTCCAGAGGGCCGCGACGGCCGCTTTGTCGAACCCGTCACGCGCTATATTTCAGCGTATGATTCAGTCTCCGCACGCAAGCGAGATGATGACGCTCATGGTGAACGGAGCACCACGTGAGCTCGCGCCCCACAGCACCGTAGGCGGGCTGCTCGGCTCACTCGGAATCGATCCCCGTTTGGTCGTCGTCGAGCACAACCGTCTGATCCTTCGCGATCGCGATTCCTACGCGATGCGGCCGCTCAATGACGGTGATGTTGTGGAGATCGTTCATTTCGTAGGTGGTGGCTGAGATGGCCACGACACTGGAGCCAACTCTCGACGTCTCGCCTTTAATCGTTGGAGGCCGCGAGTTCAGGTCACGGCTGATGGTCGGCACGGGCAAGTATTCGTCGAATGCAGAAATGATCCGCGCAATCGAGGCATCGGGCGCTGAAGTCGTGACGGTCGCCGTCAGGCGCGTGGACCTGAACCGCGCGAGTGAAGAAGGAATTCTTCATCACCTCGACCCGAATCAGTTCTTCCTGCTTGCCAATACCGCCGGCTGCTACAACGCCGACGATGCAATCCGGTATGCGCGGCTCGGCCAGGCGGCGGGTTTCAATGAGTGGGTGAAGCTGGAAGTAATCGGCGACACAGAGACTCTTCTACCGGACGCCGCTGGACTTCTCGAAGCGACGCGAGTGCTCGCGGGCGAAGGCTTCAAGGTGATGGCGTACACGAACGACGATCTGATCACTGCCTTGCGACTGGAGGATGCCGGCGCGGTGGCCGTAATGCCGCTCGCATCGCCAATCGGGTCAGGCCTTGGCATGTTGAATCCATACGCCATTCGCACCATCAAGTCGCGCCTTCACGTTCCGGTGATTGTCGATGCCGGTGTGGGCACTGCATCCGACGCGTGCATCGTCATGGAACAGGGGGTCGACGGAATTCTGATGAATACAGGAATTGCGGCCGCCTCTGATCCGCTCCGTATGGCAACCGCAATGCGGATGGCTGTCGAATCGGGCAGACTCGCGTATCTCGCGGGCCGCATGCCGCGTCGCGAGACCGCTGTGCCATCGTCTCCGGTAACGGGAATGCTCGAATGATGTCGCAGGAAGGCGCGCTTCAGGTCTCAATTGGCGGAGTCACGGCGCCTCGCGTTGTCGCGGCCGGCATCTGCGCGGACATCCGCGATGGTGAAATGCTCGACGGGTCTTTCGATCGCCGAGCGGCGAACCTCGATGCGCGCGATCGCCGCTGGCTGCGGGAGCTCATTTATGGAATGCTGCGCCAGCGCGGGACGATCGACGCGCAGCTCGAAGAAAGAGTTCGCGGCGGCCTGGCGCGCATCGATTCCGATTTGCTCGACCTCATGCGGCTCGGCGTTTACCAGCTTCTTCACATGGGCAGCGTACCAGCGTACGCCGCCATTGCGCAGACTGTGGAGCTGGCGAAGATTCGGCACGGCATCGGCGCGAGCAAGTTGATGAACGCCGTTCTGCGCAGAGTCGATCGTGAGAGAAATGAGCTGGCGGTTCCCCGCACCGGCGACAAACTCGACGATCTCGCGATCAAGTACTCGCATCCCCGGTGGCTGATCGCTCGCTGGCTCGCTCGCTGGGGTGAAGAAGCCACAGCCGTGTTGATGATGAAGAACAACGCCGAAGCACCGGTGGTTATCCGGCCATTCGGGATTGTGCGTGAGCAGCTAGAGGCAATGCTCGAGGGCTCGGGTGTAGACGTTGAAGACGCGCCGCTCGTTCGAGACAGCATTCAGATCAGCGGGATGATCTCGCTCACGGACCTTGGGGCATTTCGCCAGGGATTGTTCTTTGTGCAGGATCCGGGCTCGACGCTCGTGACTCAGTATGCCGCAATTCCAGCCGATTCCTTCGTTGCCGATCTTTGCGCGGCACCGGGCGGAAAGTCGCTGGAGCTCACGCGAACAGCGACAACGGTGCTCGCAGTGGACAAGTCGGAGCACCGCCTTGCGCGATTGCTCGACAATCGATCGAGACTCGAGGCGCACAACCTGTTCGTTGCCGTCGGCGACGCGCGCATGCCGGTCGTCCGCAATGCTGACGTCGTGCTGATAGACGTTCCATGCACTGGAACCGGCACCTTCCGGCGCCATCCAGATGCACGTTGGCGTCTGAAGATTTCCGACCTGTCGGTCATGTCGGCGCTTCAGAGAACGATTCTCCGCGCCGCAGCAAATGTCGTTCGTCCCGGTGGATTGCTGATCTACAGCACGTGCTCGCTCGAACCGGAAGAAAACGAGATCCAGGTTGAAGCTTTCCTCAAGACCAATCCTGAGTGGTCGCTCGAGCCACCACCTGCCGGCTCGGTTCCACCGGAGACGATCGACAAGGGCTATCTCCGCGTGCTTCCGCAGCTTCACGGCAGCGATGGAGCGTTTGCCGCGCGTTTGCGCCGGAGCCAGTAGGTGAACGCTCGCACCCTTTCGAGGCGTGCGTTTCCCTATCTCATTGTTGGTGTCGGCGGATTTCTGATCGCCTATCTCGTCCTGTTTTTCTTTGCATTTCCGAATGAAGTACTGCCCGATAACAGTCGAATCCCACGAGTGGTCGGCATGACCTACGACGCAGCGTCGAGCGCGCTGGATAAGGCCGGCTTCCATGCCCTTCGTGGACAGACGCGGTTCCACAAGACGATCCCTGAAGACATCATTCTTGAACAGGATCCGCCTGCAGGGAGCGTTCAAAAGCGAGGCGCCGATGTAACGCTTGCTGTCAGCGGTGGACAGGCAACGGCAACCGTTCCTGAAGTATCTGGCTCGTCACAGCAGCAGGCGCAGATCACAATCGAGAATGCCGGATTCACATTCGGCACGATCAGCCAGCAGACAGGCAACCTGGCGCGCGGCGCAGTGATCAGCAGCGTTCCGCCCGCTGGCACAACAACTCAGCTACCAGCCACCGTCAGCATCATCCTGAGCCAGGGACCTTCAACCGTTCAGATACCGGATCTAACAGGACGCACTCTGCCCGACGCCCGCTCCACACTCGAGCAGCTCGGACTGCACCTCGGCTCCACCAGCCGCGACACGAGCTCTTTCATGCCGGAAAACACGATCCTCGGGCAGGCTCCCTCACCGGGCGCAGCCGTCTCCGCCGGAGCAAGCGTCAATTTACGGGTTTCACGTTTCCCGCCTCCGCCGCGAGCCCCGTCGATCGACACGTCCCGCACTGATTCGTTGCAGCAGTCGCCGGGAGTTGCTCGATGAACGCGAAAATTGCACCGTCAATTCTTAGCGCCGACTTCGGCCGGCTTGCCGACGATATCGCGATGTGCGTTGACGGCGGCGCCGATCTCATTCACCTCGACGTGATGGACGGACGGTTCGTGCCAAACATCACGTTTGGCGAGAAGGTCATCGCTACCGTTCGTAAGCTGACATCGCTTCCGCTGGACGTGCACATGATGGTGCGCGAGCCGGAGAAATATTTCGACAGCTTTGCCGGAGCCGGTGCGACCGGAATGACGATCCATGTTGAAGTTGCCCCACATCTTCAGCGACAGCTGGTCAGAATTCGAGAGCTCGGTTGCTGGGCTGGTGCAGCAATCAATCCGGGGACTTCGCTGGTTACAGTTCGTGAAGCCGTCGCTGACATCGACCTGCTGTTGGTCATGAGCGTCAATCCGGGATTTGGCGGACAGGAGTTCATTCCCGCTTCGCTGGACAAAATCGCACGCGCGCGTCACTTGCTCGATGAATTCCACAGCCGGGCCGCGCTCGAAGTCGATGGTGGTATTTCCCACGAGACTATCCAGGATGCATGGAGAGCAGGCGCCGACACGTTCGTGGCCGGCAATGCGATCTTCACAGCGGAGAAGCCGCAGGCGGAGATTACCGTTCTTCGCAAACTCTGCACGGCGTCGGTATGACGAGCCGTAGACAGATGGCCGTTGTCGCAAGCATCACTATCCTCGTGGTCGTCCTTATCGCAGCCGGCCGCTTCTTCCTCGCCGCCGAACTTGCTCCCATTGGTCTCGGCGCGAGAGCACCCAACTTCACCGCGACGACGCTCGATTCAACTCCAGTGACAAAGACTCTCGCCGACTACAAAGGTGACGTCGTGCTGATCAACATCTGGGCGACATGGTGCGGTCCGTGCCGCGTTGAGATGCCAAGCATCGAGCAGCTCCACACCGCCTACGCCAGCAAGGGTCTTAAAGTCGTCGCAATCAGTGTAGATGATTCTGGCTCCGACGCGCTCGTCCGCGAATTCGTGAAGCAATACAAGCTGACCTTCGAGATTTTGCGGGATCGGGGCGGACAGGAAGGAAAAGTCAGCCACGATTATCAGACGACCGGCTATCCGGAGACGGTCATCATTGGCCGCGACGGAGTGATTCGCAGAAAATTCCTCGGAGCGACCAACTGGAATTCGCCTGCCAACCGCGGGCTGATCGAGCGACTTCTGGCCGAGCCGGCGGAATAGTTGGCGATAATTCTTGGGATTGAGACTTCATGCGACGAAACATCGGCCTCGGTTCTTGAGGGAACTGGTAATGATGTCACGCTCAGGTCTCTCGTCATCCTGTCGCAGGATGTCCACAAGGTGTTCGGCGGCGTCGTTCCGGAGATTGCTTCGAGAGCGCATCTAACGAGCATCGTGCCGGTAGTGTCTCGGGCACTCAGCGACGCCGGCATTGATCGGTCTCGGATCGATGCGATCGCAGTTACCCACGCGCCCGGATTGATCGGCGCGCTGCTCGTGGGCGTCTGCTATGCAAAGTCACTGGCATTCGCGCTCGGCAAGCCGGTGATCGGCGTTCATCACATGGAGGGCCATCTCTTCGCAACTGCTCTCGAGAACGCCGGCGCAGTTCCACCGTTCACGGGATTGCTCGTGTCGGGCGGACACACGCTGCTCCTCGACGTGGAAGCGTGGGGAAGTTACCGGCTGCTCGGGGCCACTCGTGACGACGCGGCCGGTGAAGCGTTCGATAAAGTGGCGAAGCTGCTCGGACTTCCCTATCCGGGCGGTCGCCCGATTGAGAACCTTGCGCGCGAGGGAAATCCGGCGCAATCACGTTTTACCGTTCCGATGATTCGCCGCAACGATCTTCGGGACAATCCCGACTATTATGCGTTTTCGTTCAGCGGCCTGAAAACCGCTGTCCTCAAGGCAGTGAAATCGTCCGACAACATCGACCGCGACAAGGCCGACATCGCGCGTGGTTTTCAGGACGCTCTGATTTCATCGCTCGTCGAAAAAACCTTCCGCGCTGCCGATGTGTTCAACCGCAGTCGCATCGTCCTCGGCGGCGGAGTCGCCTGCAATTCGGCGCTGGTCGCGGCGATGCGCGAGCGAACAGCCTCGATTGGTGCTACTGTATTCGCGCCGTCGCCGAGGCTGGCGACGGACAACGCTGCCATGATCGCGCGGGCCGGACTGTTCCGGTTCGAGCGGGGGGAGCGTGCCGGACTCGACCTAAACGCATTTGCCAGCCTGCCGATACCCGGCCTGGCAGCCGCCTGAACATTCAGCCATAAACGATGCTTCGCATTTTCGCCTCAATAGTTCATCACCCAGTGTCGTACCAGATCGGTCCATTCAATGCGACCGGTTTCGGGCTCGCGATGCTGCTTGCGTTCGTGATCGGCCAGATCATTCTTACGAATGAACTCGAGCGCCGCGGCGAAGATCCCGCTCCCGTTGGCGACATGGTGTTCGCGGCTGTGATCGGGGGCCTGCTTGGAGCCAAGCTCTACTACGCCGTCCTCATGCACGACATGACGTCACTGCTCAGCCGCGCGGGTTTTGTTTTCTGGGGCGGGTTGATCGGCGGAATCATCGCCGTGGTGGCTGTGGTAATCCACAAGAAGCTTGGTGTGGCAAGAATGAGTGACGCCGTTGCTCTGGCATTGCCTGCTTCGTACTCAATCGGCCGGACCGGCTGCTGGGCCGTCGGCGATGACTACGGACGCCCGTTCAATGGCGCATGGGCCGTGATGTTCCCGCAGGGCGCACCGCCGTCCACCGTTGGCAACATGTCGCGAATGTTCGGTGTCCAGTTCCCCCCCGGCATGTCGCCTTCGGAAGTCGTTGCCGTTCACCCCACTCAGATCTACGAAGTACTTATGGGATTCGTGATGTTCCTGATTGTATGGCGGTTCAGGGATCACAAGCACGCAGTCGGCTGGCTGTTCGGCTTTTACTGCCTCCTCGCTGGAGTCGAGCGATTCATCGTCGAGTTCTTCCGCGCGAAGGACGACCGTTTCTTTGCAGGTGGACTGACAACGGCTCAGGTGATCGCAATTGGTTTTGCGCTGTTCGGCGCCATCTGGATGGCAATGCGCTGGAACGTTACACCCAGGGCGCCGGGCATTTACTCAAAGCGCTCGGAGACCTGATCGTCTAACTGCGATAACGGCCATTTAACTAGGCAGCGGCCTCACGTGACGGCATGAATGTCTTCGCGATCATGAAGATGAAAAGCAAGAGCAGAATGCCCTGAGCCACCGCTGTCTCGAGGCTTGGGAAGATTCCCATCGATGGGAAGCTCGGCATGCCGGATACGACCGTGATCGGCACGACGTTCCCTTCCTGAAGCTCCCGAATTCCCTTCCCGATGAAGACGAACGCCATGTAGTACAGCAGAATGCTCGTGACCGTGAAGAATGGTCGCATCGGAATCCTGACGCCAAATCTGTAAAACAGCGTGAAGATGACCGCCAACGCTGAAAATCCAGCGGCGATCCCAAGCGACAGCGGAATCGCAACGTTCCCCTCGCTAAACAGAGCCTGATAGAACAACGCAGTCTCGGCCCCTTCGCGAAATACGGCGAGGAACGCGACGAGCGCGAGCGCTTTTCCGCCGCCCTGGTCGAGAGCGGTACTGACTTTTTCTCGAATGAACTTCTGCCATTTCGCGGCTTCGACTTTCGAGATGAGCCAGTAGCTGACGGAAAACAGCACAGCGACTGCCAGGAGAAGGGTTATCCCCTCCACCACTTCCTTGCTCGTGGGCAGGTGCGCAAAGATTGTCTGAAACACGACGACCATAACTGCACTAGCCAGCAGCCCAAGTCCGATTCCGACCCAGATCGAGCGAAGCCGGTCGCGATTGCCGGTCTTGATGAGGAACGCGACGACCGCACCAATGACGAGAATCGCTTCGAATCCCTCGCGAAGAATGATCAGGAACGACTGAAAAAACGCGGTCCATCCACTGCCGGTTGGCTTTGTCAGCTCTACGACTCGCGGCAGGTCCAGTGCAATCGCATCGCGTGCACGAATTGCGACGGACAAATCACTTCCCCGAAGAGCGCCTTTGAAGTCGGCGAAGTGACGCTCCATCGAAGCAACCAGTCCGGGCTGGCGGGCCCGGGCTGGTGTCTCAAGTGGCTCGAATGCGATGTACGCATCGAACGCCCGGTCCCCCGCTTCGGCGGCGCGTCCATTTCGGGCAAACTCGATCGCGCTGTCGAGAAGCGACATCACCGAGTGAGCCGCCGCGGTGCCTGGCGCCGCCGTTGCGTCGGCAGGTGAGGGCAGGTCCATCCTGGTACCGCGCATCGCATAGACGTAGTTGACGACGTTCCAACGGTCCTGGGCGGTCAACGCCGCTGAGAACGACGGCATCGGAGTACCGCGAACGCCGACAGAGACGACGTTGTATGCGAGAGTCGGACTGAGCGTCGGAGTCGCCGAAATCGAGCCGATTCCTGGAACTGCCACTCCAAGAGACTTGGCGGCGACGCCATCGCCCAACCCGAGGTCACCGTGACAGCTGCTGCAGTTCTTTGTGAAAAGTGCGTGGCCCTGAACCGTATCCAGCGCCGCCGTTGGCAGATCAAGCGCTCCTTCTGTTCCAAGCGCTCCGGTAAATCGCGCATGCAGAAGCTGTAGCTCGTGCGGCGGGCGCTTCGCCTTAACCTCGGAAATCAGTGTATCGAGTACAGCCTGAGCCTGAGGGGCGTTGTATCCCTTCAGGCGTTTTGCAACCAGCCGCGCATCATCCAGAAACCCTGTCGTCTCGCCGTATTCGTCGGCCGAAATGAGGCGGCCGCTGGAGTCGACAGCTTTGCCATACTCTTCAACGGCAACACTTACGATGCTCGCGAGCCGTTTGGCCGAGTTTTCCTGGGCTCCAGCTCTGGTTGCGAAAACCGCCATCGCAAGCAGCGCGAGGCGGCCGATTTTAAGACCTGATTTCATTGCCGAGTAAATCTATCGAGATACTTTGGCGGGGCAATCGGGAGCTCCGTGCTGCATCCAACCCGGATTCTCGTCTAGGCGGAATCCCGCGAAAGCGAATACTCGCCTTGCATCTCCCGTGCGGAGACGGCTGCGCGCTGGCCGGTTCGGGTCTCGTAAGCGGTGATGAAGTCAGTCAATCGCCAAACTATGAAACCCGAGCGAGGCAGGCCAATCATCGCGATCGCGCGCTCGATTGCTTCCGGCGACCCTTCGACTTCCACGAGATCATCCATTCGAGGGTAGCGCTCGAAGCGAACGACTGCGCCGGCCAGCGAATATTGAAAGATCTCGCGCTCGATCTCCCGAATAACCCTCAGGCCGAGATTTGAAAGCATGGTCGCGAGAGCGTCAGGATGACCGACCTCCGTGGAGATCTCGTCGCGCACTTTATATCCGCCTTCGTACCGCGTCTCGCCTTTCCAGTCGAGATGCGCTTCTCTCTTTCCTTCGCTCTCGTAGACACGCAGGCGCAGCACGTGGTCGCGGCTGATCAGATCACCATTTGCAGAATCGTATCTGCGATCGATGAGTTGTCCGCCGAACGAAAGTTTCCCGCCTGCCCGCTCGACCTGCTTCCGTCGAGCTGTAAGATCATCGACTACACTCTTGAGCTCGACCTCACGCATTGAGGATTCGCTGCATTACAGCGTCGGTGTCGGCGAGGTCATCGAAGACCGCGTACGCACCGTGACTGAGCAGCTCCTCCTTTGAGTATCGTCCCGTCGCCACTCCTATGGCGCGCGCGCCTATTCCTTCGCCGCAGCGAATGTCGGCCGGCGTGTCACCGATCACGATCACGCGATTGCCGGCAATGTCATTGCCAAGGACTTCGCGTGCACGCTGTTGAGCGACTGCGGGGAGCTCCGGGCGCAGCTCATGATCCGACCCGTACGCGTTGACCTTGAACCGGTCGATGTCTATTCCCGCGGCACCGAGCTTCGCGCGTGCTCCCGGCTCGACGTTGCCAGTGAGCAGGCCGAGAACGATGTCGTCCCTGCTGTCGAGCTCGTCCAGCAGCTCGCGCACACCGACAAATACTTGCACTTCGCGTTCGCCCGAGGCGAGCTCCTCGTGCAAGCCGCCCACATATTCGTGCAACAGCTCGTTCATCCGGGCGTCGATCTGGGCGTCGGTCAAACCGTCGAGGCGCATGAGGTCGCGGACAATCTGCCTGTCTGTCTTGCCATCGTAGTGATACTCGCTGCTTCCCGGTGATCCAAACACGCGGATCAGCGCTCGCTCCATCGCAATTCGTCCAACCCCGCCACTCCTCAGGAGCGTCCCGTCTATGTCGAAAAGAACAACTCTCATGTACGTGTGAGGAAAAGTCCCGTCATGATTGTCGCTGTTCCTACTCCCTGCCAGGCGGTCGGGGGCTCGCTCAGAAAAATCCATGCGACGGCGATGGCGATCACCGGCTGGAGGTTCCCATAAACCGCGGTGCGAGTCGCTCCGAGTACTTTCAACCCGCGGTACCAGAACAGATAGGCAACCCCCATCGAAATAATGCTCGCATAGAAAATCGCTCCCCACGCCGCGAATCCGACGCGCGACCAGTCGGTGTGTATCAACGCGACCGGCGCCACCGTAAGCAGAGGTACGCAGCCTCCCAACATCGTGAATCCCGACAGGTGCACAGGGTCGAGTCGCCGCGCGTACGGCTGAAGGAGAATCGTAAAGGCCGTCCAGCAAAGCGTTCCGCAGAACACGAGCAAGGTACCGAACAGTGTGGCGGTTCCCTGCGGAGACCGTGCGCTACCGAACACGACCAGTGCGACACCAGCGAGTGACAACGCAATGCCTGCCAACACGCGCTTGTGAACATGTTCGACGCCGCCAACTCTGCTGATGATCGCGATGAACGCAGGCGCCGCAGCGACGATCAGTGCCGCGTTCCCGACGTTCGTTCGTGAAATTCCTTCGACAAAGAAAATCTGATAAAGGCCGTTGCCCAGCATTCCGAGCGTCATCAGGCCGAGGATGTCTTTTCTGACAGGCCAGGGCTTGCTTCGCGTGGCCGAGACGCCGAGGAGAACGACTGCGGCGAGAAAAACACGAAGACCTGTGAACGCGAGAGGAGAAAACACCGTCGTCCCAAACTTCACGACGGTGAAATTCACGCCCCAGATCAGAGCCATGAGGAGGAGCAACGCATCGGTCTTCCCGAATGCCTGTTTATGGCTCTGAGTCATCGGGCATAAACTAGCCGGTCACCGTTCACTCCTGCTACTTTCCGCCGATGCACATCTCATTTGCCGTATTTGCCGATGGCGCCAATCTTTCTCAGGAGGGAAAGCTCAACGTACTCGGCGTGTTCGACGCGCTTCATGTCGGTGGATTTCCGTCCCTGCATCCGCGCACTCATTTCGTCGTGCGGCTCAAAGGGAGCATGGAAGACGTCGGAGCCCACACGCTGACTTTCAGCTGGGTGAATCCCGCCGGCGAATCGTTGTGGTCTTCTGACGGGGAGCTGAACGTGGCTCCAGGGCCCAACCCGTCGTTCGAGATGGATCTTCCGATCATTGCGGTGATCGACCTGCCGTTGAATATGCCGGGCCTTTACACGATGCAGGTTTCACTCGACAAGACACCAACCGCGGAAGTGCGGCTTCATGTGACTGGCGCACCGCCGGTAGTCCTCCCGCAGGCAGCGGGAATGTTCAGCTAGCGATCAGCTGGCGCTGGCAAGAATTCTTCGCGCGAATCGAAAATTTCCTAACAAGCCGCGAACATATTCGTCCGGCCCGTCCAACGATTCGATATGATGACCGCCGCGACCAATTGCGAGGTGGACGCAGCAATTAGGCGCGACCGTCAACGCGACGTGGGTGATGTGCCCGTCTTCCCGGTCTGAAAAGAACAGAAGATCGCCGGGAACAATCGCCTCGAGTCCCCCCGCGATGTGAACCCCTTGAGTCGCCTGCTGCCAGGCGTCGCGAAGAAGCTTCACCCCATGTAGCGCGAAAACAGTCTGCACCATTCCCGAGCAGTCAGCGCCCCATGGCGTGATTCCACCCCACTGGTAGTATGTGCCCTGAAACAGACCGGTCGCGGACGCGACGATCGCGTTCGCCTCACCAGGAAAGATTTCACGGCGGCGAGCTAGATCGAGCGCGCGCCCACCATGACATCGCCCGCCGTGAAGCATCGCGCCTAGCGGAAGGTCAATCGTGACGCCGCGCTCGTCGCGCATGCTGCAACCCATTGAGATTTCCTTCTCGGTTTCCCAGCCCCACTCATCACAGCCGGAGCCTTCAGCCAGTTCACAAAATCCTTCGTGAATCCAGCCTTCGTAGCCGTCCCCTCCACGAACGCGCAGCCACTTCCCTTCCGTCTCGCGAATCTCGGCACAGTGCCCATAAAGAATCTGGGTTTCCTGAACGCTCGAGGCTTTCGGTTCGCGAAATACTGGGCCGATGGGCGTGCGGACGCGAACGAACCGTGGACTCAATGCTCTGGCCAGTCGATGAGTGGAATTTCGCGCGGCGGCGTCGGCGGTACTTCCGGTTTCGTCGCTGAGTCAGCGCAGTTGCGACACTGGACGACTCCACGGAAACTGCACATGACGCAAATGAAAGTACCGCAGTGGGTGCACGGATAGCCTTCGGACGCGCGCTCCTCGTTTCCGCACGCGCGGCACAACATCGCGTCCTTTTCGCGTAGCTCAGTCACTCAGAATCTCCACGTGCGGAAGAAATCAAAGCCCAGCTGCCTCGGGGTCTGCTGTTGAATCTGCGGTGCGTTGCGCGCGCAAGTAATATCACTCGATCCCGGCTCCACACCTGCCTGCGCGGTGTAGATCGAGTTGAACCGGTATTCAATCTTCAACCCGAAGTTATCGCGGAAGTTGCTGGCGTTGACCACGCACAGCCCCGTGCTCAATCCCAGGAACCAGCTGTTGCCGATCTGCTTTCCGACAATCGCCCGCGAATTGAGGAGGCTGTAGAGATATGGATCTGAAGCCTGTTGCGCCCGGTTCGTATCGCTGATCCGGCCTGTCTGGAGCTCTACGATGTCGACCAGGCTCCTTGGAATCGCGTTCGTCAGGAGATTACCGGCATATCTCAATCCGAACGATGCGATCTGTGACTTGTACAGGCCCTGAGAGTTGTCGAGCGCGATGGCCGGCTCACCGGTGATCAGATAGCTGAGCAAGTCGGACTGCGAGAGCGGCAGGTTGTCAGGGTTGTCCAGCGTCAGATTTGGCAGAGCCAGCGTTCCACCGATTGTCACGCGGACGCGAATGTCTCGCAAGTTGGCACTCGTCTGCGTTGGCTGGCGAATGGTGTGGATTGCACGGATGTCGAGGGTCGGGTTCAAGTCCGGCGTCCCAAAGAACCGGAGACTCCCGCTTTCGACGTCGAAGGTCGGCTGGACGAATGGATCGACCAGCGTCAGCCGATATGTGCCGCGAACTGCGTTCAGCGTTCCCTCGAGAGCGAGCTGAGAACGATCGCCGGTGGTTGGGCTGCGCCCGAGCGTGACGTTGAGGGAACCGCCAAGCTTCACGTTGGCTTCGGACGACCGCAGCCACACACCGTCGCCGATGTTCACCGCGACATTCTCCAGCGTGAGATTCCGCGCAAACTCGCTCGGCGTTTCCGGAAGGAGCTTACGGTCGCGAGAGAGCAAGGTATCGACGATCCCGGCGAATTCCGGGTCACTCAGGTCGACGATCTGCTTGGTGATGAGTTCGGGGATGTAAATCGTCCCGCGATCGACCCTTATCGCTCCAGTCACGCGGGCGTTCTTGTAAGGCCCGGTGAGCGTCAACGGCTGATCGGTGGAGATGTCGAGCGAGGCCAGACCCGGCTTTTCCACGATATGAAAATTCCTTGCCTGCATCCTGAGCGCGAATACCGGATTGGTGTATTCGGCCAGACTAATGAAGCCGTCAACTCCCAGCGTTCCTTTGCGCTCCCGGGACGTTTCCGCCGACATCCTCTGGATGAATACCGTATCGCGCTCTAGCAGAACATCGGCATTCACCTGATTCAGGGCGAGGCCGACATTCGTCAGCGTCAGCGCGCCGTTCTTTATCCTGAACTGTCCGTCGATCACGGGTTGCTTTACGGTTCCGCGGACGTCCACGTTCGCAACGAGTTGTCCATGTGCCGCCGTGAATCCAGGGATGAATGCTTCGAGTACGCCGAGATCCACGCTGTCAGTTCGGAGATTTCCGCGAACAGAGTCGCCACTGAGCTTTACATCGCGCACCGCGAGCCGGGCCGTACTCGAATGCCTGAGAAGAAGCGAGTCGAGAGAGCCACCACCCGGGATGAGCCGGGCGTTTACCGGCGCTTCAAGACGATAGCTGTTGCCGCCGGAAACCACCACGTTGCCGCTGTCCACCCGAATCATTGTCGTGTCGCCGACCATGCTGGCTGCTCCGGCGATGGTCGATATCACCCCGCCCTCGCTTGCCAGTCGCGCATCGAAGCTGGCGCTGCTGGCCGAGTTGACCCTGGCTGCGGCGGTAAGCGAAGTGAAGCCGAAAGGACCGGCCCGGATCGTATCGGCGCTGAACTCGACATCGCCGTTTGGCGTTCCAGTGAGGTCGGTGAGCGAAAACTTTCCGTTGATGTGGCCGACCGTTTTCCCTTCCGCATACAAATCCCGGCCGGTCATGGTGCCGTCGAGAGTGAGATGATCCTTCGTCCCAGCGACATCACCTGCAATTCTGAGCGATCCGGTAATGGAGTCGCCGGAGATGGAAGAGTGTTGCCCGATGTAGCGCTTCACGTCGGCGAGCGAGTCTACCGAAACGACAAAGCCGAGTTTGCCCGCCTTTCCTTCGATCAGCCCGAGCTCTCCCGACGCGCTGGCGTGGGCCACATCGCTCTGAACGAGAAATGTGTCGATGTGGGCGATACCGTGATCGAGCCGGACAGTGGCGGTTGACGAAGCGATCTTCAGCTTCTCTGCCGTGCCGTGCAGCGATCCCTTGATCGTTCCTGCACCGACGACCAGTGAATCTCCAATGAAATCGATGGAGTAATCTCCCGCGAGCATCGTTCGTGGCGCTTTCGGGTTCTCGATCAGGGTGCGAAGGTTGATGTCTGCGAGCGTACCCGATCCGTGATATCCATAATCGGGAAGACTACCATCCACCTTACCGGTGAATGACAGGGTTCCGCCAGCGCCGGTGAGCGTGGTGACAACGTCCATATTCGTTGGAACACCCTTGACCTTGATCGGACCGGTGAAGTTTCCTCTGAGCGGGATGCTCGGATACGAGTTGTGCAGCGTCGTCATCGAGACCGGCGCGGCCTGAAGGTCGACGTCATACTGCATTTCTTTCGGCAGCGATGTCATTCGTCCACTGCCGGTAATTCGCGACGTCGGAAGCGACCCGTCGTGGTGCGTGAGATCGGCGTCCGAGAAACGAACGTCGAGCCAGGACGAATCGAGTCGCGCCTTTCCGGACACGGTTCCCTTGATCTCAGGGAACAACGGATTCAGGAACTGCATCGTCCGGAAGTCGAGCGTTTCGACATTCACGTCCAATCCGCGAAATACGGTGAATGCCGGGTAAAGAATGTCCAGCTCACCATGCGCGGACCCGCGCGCGACCGCGCCCGGAACGTTCGCATCGTTGAACGTGAACTTTGTGTCGTCGACCTTGAAGCGATTCAACGGACCCCCCGATCCCCGGAGATAGCCGGTAAGCTGGCCCCGCCATGGGTACGGAAACGGCTTACCGTTGAATTGCTTGATGAGTTCGAAATCGAGCGGCGACGCATTTGCGCGGACGTCCTTTAACACCAGCACCGGGCCGCCCACGCCATACGTCATGTCGCCCGTGAGGTGCGACTTGGTGGTCCGCACATCCATGTTCTTGATCGCGTAATCCACGACGTGTGGATGCGCCATGTTGTTGATGTACAGATCCATCCGGCCGCCACCGGTGGTGGGAAGCGTCTCGTACACCCACGCGATGTCGCTCATCGCCACCTTGTCGCCGATAAGATGGACGTCATACCGAACCGGCAACTTGCTTCCCCAGACAATTTTCCCCGATGGAAGTCTTCCGGTGGAATTAGTAAGACTGAACGCGGGCGACGTTACCCAGACGGAATCGCCTCGATGCCGGACATCGGCTGCGATGCTCTTTACCGAAAGCGGTGGATCGAACGAATTGAGACTGGCGTTCGTGATGCGGACCAGCCGGCCAGCGCTGTCGGGATCGGCAATGCGCGCATAGCCGATGCTCGCCTGAAACTGGCTGAACCGGTAAATGCGCGAATAGCCTTCACGCGTGCGATTGATCTCGCTGCGCCACTGATTGCCGGGCGAAACACGGGTCAGCGATCCTAGCGCGTGCCTGATCGCGCTGTCCCGCTTTGCGCCCCGCAGAGTGTCCGACGGATGCCACGTGAGACTGACAACCACGCTTCCGTTGCGAATGTCGGCCGAATCCATCACGATGTAGTCGCCGAATCCGCGCGTCGCCGATGGCGGCTTCTTTGGACCAGAGGGAAAGATGCGCTGAAAATTCCAGTCGCCCTTTTCGTGCTGCCTGAAATGGGCAACCGGATGCTCCACGTTCACATGACTGAGCAGAATCCTCCGGTCGAACAAATCGCGCATGTCGTAGCGAATGCGCACAGGTCCCGTCGCAAGAAAAAGCGAATCCTCCTCATCACGAATCTCGACCGAGTCGATCGTGACGCCGTTTACGAAGCCCCCGCTGATTCGCCCCACGTAGAACTTTCCGCGGACCTTTCCTGATACCCACGACTGCACATATGATCGAACCTGATTCTGTCCGAACCCGGTCTGGGTCAGAGACACGACAAATCCCGCCACCACCAGAAGAATGACGACGAGTGCCACTGCACTCCACGCGACGATTTGGCGGCGGCGCGACATTCCGGTTAGAACGCCTGCCCGATGGCGAGGCCGAACGTCAGTCTGCTTCGAAAACTATTCGACGATCTCGGTATGAACGTCGCCGGACACCGAGCGTCGTTCTGGGTAAGCCGGCCAACCTGCGTTACAGGATCGACGACGAGATGCACCGGAATGATGTTGCCGGGACTTACGCACGGAAGACTTCCTGGCGCCGGGCCGTTGTCGTCTCCCGTTCCACTATTTGGAACTTCGTAGTACAGCGGGCCGGCGGTGCGCCTGTACGGATTGTATCCGATCACGATCCTCACCGGTCCGACCGGCGAAAATGCAGTGAGTTGAATGCCTGGCGTAACCTTGAATGAGAAGTTCTGGAAACTGTTGGTCTGCCCTCGATTCCAGACATCTCCACCGTCTGTAAAAAAAGTCCATTGCAGCACGTCAGGAAGAAACGGACTCGGCAGCCTCAGCTCGAGGTTCGTAACGAGCATCGAGTTACCGCCAACCGGGACCGAGCGCCGAAAATCCGCCGTGGAATCCGCCACGCGGAAAAGGGTGTCGGGTTGCCCAAGATCACCCGGGAGTACAACTCTGAACGAATTCGCTATGTAGATCGCCGATCCGAGCTCGTTCTGCGAAAAACCTCTCACCGTTGTCGGGCCGCCGGCGTAGAGACGCTCCTGGGGTGGAATGAACCCCGTCGTATTACCAAAGCTCCGACCGAACACGGCACCGCTGCGAACCCTGAACGCTATCACGCTGCTGTTGCCGATACCCCAGTAATGCGACCGCTCTCCAACGATCTTGTTGAACTGGAGCGCCGTGTCAGAAAGGATGAACCGCGATGCATGACGCGCCTCCACCCGCCACTGATACCCGCGCGACGGTGCAACGAGACTGTTCGTACGGTCGCGCGAAACGACGCCGCTCAAGACGGCCAGGCGCTGTGTCTGCTGAACTCTCCGACGGTCTTCAGCCGCGCAGAAATTGAACACCGCGCAGAAGAGCGCAGGTTGCGCTTCGGTGCGTCCCAGGTCCATCGAGTAGGCAAACCTGACGGGAACCGTTCGCCACAGTCTCAGGTCCAGAGAAGCACCGCCTCCAATTGAGGAGTTGAGGAGATACGCGTTGTACTCCGAAACCCTTTCGCTGAAGACGGTCATTGTCGGCAGCGCCCGCAAGCCGGGAAATACCGGCTGCCGCAGCGTCGCGCCGACGTAGTAGTTGATCTTCCGGCTGAAGGGATCGTTCTGCGCCTGCGGACAAAGTGCCTTGGCCCCGGACAAGGGATCACCGATTCCGATCTTGGACAGTCGCGTTGTCAGGTCGAGTCGCCGCGCGCGATTCAGAAAGTTGTAGTTCGACAGCTCGCCCGTTAGCCGAAAGCAGTCGAGCGTTCCGTACCCCGCGCCCAGCCGCGCAGACCTCGTCGTGTTCTCGGCCAGAACTGCATTGATGTCAATTGTCGAATCGTTCGGGCCTGACGCAGTGTCAGGCAGGAGTGACACGTGCTGGTAAGCTTCAGTTCTATAAAGCGTTCTCTGCGCGTCGAGTAGTTCGTTCTCCCGGTAGACCCGACCCGAATCGATTCCAATAAGACGCCGGACGACTGAATTGGGAATCTGTTGTGACTTTGAGCCGAATGGGACGACCGTGAGACTGACCCTTCCGATTTTCGTGAACGGCCCTGGAACGACACTGATCGTGTCGAATGCGAGGCGACGCTCGTCGTCGATGTCGAAGGAATTGTTGACCACCGCTCTCGGGTATCCGCTGTTGCGAAGCCGGCGTCCAACGGTATCGCGCGCGGCCTCGACGCTAACTCGATCGAAACGCTGACCCGCGCGGATCGGAAGATTTTTCGTGATGGACGAGCTGGTGCGAACCGAGTCCAGTCCCTCGATCACGAGTGAAGAAAGCATCGTCGGGAGTCCTTCGTGAATCGCAAAACTGACGTCAACCGCATTTTGTCCGGCCTCACGCACAGCCGTGTCTACCGCTGCATCCGGAAATCCGCGGCGACGATAATAGATGACGAGACGAGCCCTGTCCTTCGGAAGCTCGTTTCGATCCAGACAACGCCTGACGGTGAGCGGGAGATGAAGAACCGTCCGCGCAAACGGCGACGGCGTCGTGACGATGATCCTCGCCAGCTCGGCGTCCGTGAACGCGGTGTTCCCGGAGAACTGGAGATGCCGGACCTCCTTGTCACCAGGATCGCAGTTTACTTCCTGGGCTGAAGCAGGTCTCGCGAGTGCAGTGACGAGTAGAGCGCAGCTGAGGAAAAGAATTGAGCGCGCGTACCCGCCGCCCATCAGCCGCCGCGCTTTCTGTCCCACGGTCCGGCCGGCCCACTTTTCCTGTCTGGCAAGGGCGGCTCGCGGACTACTGCAGACGAAGGGACCAGCGGCGTGCGCTGGACTAACAGTTGCACCAGATAAAAAGCGCCCAGACCAGCCGCGATTCCCACCCCGATTGCGGGCAGTAGATCAGCGGCGGCGAGTTGGCGCCTAAAATAGTAGTCTTCACTCATTGTTTGACGCCTTCTCGAGGGCCCGATAAGTTCTCGCGTCCGCACCCACAATGTCAACGGTACAATCATGCGCAGACCGCGACTTTTCCTTGTGACTCTTTTTGCGGCAATGGCATGCACGGGTGGCGAATCGTCCCCGGCGCGCCGGACTCTCATCGATTCGCGCGATACATACGATCCACGTTCCCTCGACCCGGCACTGTCAACCGACGTACCAACTGGTCGAGCAGTCGGATACGTCTTCGACGGGCTCGTTCGCTTCACGCCCGACGCTCAAGTCGTCCCCGGCCTTGCCAAAACCTGGGATGTTTCAAGCGATGGAATTACCTACACGTTTCACCTTCGAAGCGGCGTAAAGTTCCACGATGGAAGACCATTCACCTCGCGGAACGTCATCAACAGCTTCCGTAGAGTGCTCGACCCGAAGTCGAAGGGCGGCCGCGGATGGCCTCTCTATCCGATCGAAGGCGCAAAAGCGTTCGCCGAAGGCAAGGGTCCGGACCGACTCGGACTCACCGCTCCGGATG
The DNA here is from genome assembly GCA_038253755.1 of Gemmatimonadales bacterium. Taxonomy (GTDB): domain Bacteria; phylum Gemmatimonadota; class Gemmatimonadetes; order Gemmatimonadales; family Gemmatimonadaceae; genus UBA4720. The sequence goes on from JBBSGU010000003.1 coordinate 26,102, forward strand.
ACACAACCATAGTCATCCGGTTGGCCGAGCCGTTCGCGATCTTCCCGAAGCTGCTGGCAATGCCAGTCGCCGCGATCGTTCCCGACTCCACTCCGGCGAACTTCGGCGAACACCCAATCGGAACTGGCCCGTGGAAGTTCGTGGAATGGAAGCACGACGACTATCTGCTGTTCGCGAAGAACGAGGCATACTTCGGCGGCGCGCCAAAGGCCGATAGTCTGAAGGCGCGCATAATTGGCGAGCCGAGCACCGCCGTGGCTGAATTCGAGACAGGCAACGTCGACGTGCTGTATGTCCCTGAAGGTGAGACGCGCAACTGGGAACAGACTGACGAAAAGAAGGCGATGCTGGAGTCAGCACCTGCTCTTCGCGTTTTCTATATCTCGATCAACACGACGCGCGGACCACTCGCGGATGTGCGCGTCAGGCAGGCGCTGAATTACGCAACTGATGCCAAGGCGATTCTCGATGGAATCGTCAGCGGCCGCGGGAATCTCGCCGCAGGTGTCATTCCGCCTACGCTGCCCGGTGGCGATTCGACGCGAAAGGGATATTTGCACGATGTAGCGAAAGCAAGACAATTGCTCGCCGCTGCCGGATTCCCAAACGGAATCGATGTTGAGCTTTGGTCATCGCAGACGCCTCCGTTCCCGCGCATTGCTCAGACGGTTCAGGCCAACCTCAAGGAAGCAGGGGTGCGAGTAAAGCTCATTCAGCGTGACGCGTCGTCCATGCGCGAAGCCGCCCGGGCAGGACAAACGGACATGGCGCTCAAGGACTGGTTTGCGGATTACCCGGACGCGGAAAACTTCCTCTATCCTCTTCTTCACAGCGCGAACAAGGGAGTGGGCGGCAACGTGTCGTTCTACTCCAATCCGAAGTTCGACAAGCTCGTGAGCGATGCACGACGCGAACAGGACGAAGCGAAGCGTACGGCGATGTACAAGGAGGCCGACGAGATGGCGTTCAATGACGCGCCGATGATCTACCTGTTCTTCTACAAGGAGCTGTACGCCGTTCAGCCCTGGATCAAGAATTTCGTCGTCCCCACTATCTTCACCGGCCAACGCTGGACCGACGTGACTATCAGCAGACCTCAATGATGAGAAGGTAGGGACCCTCGATGTTCGCCTTCATAGTTCGCCGGCTCGCGCTTTCCATTCCGACTCTGCTCGGAGTGATGATAGTGGTATTTCTACTTCTGTATGTCGCCCCGGGCGACCCGGTCCAGGACATGGTCGGAGAGCGAGCCGACGCCGAGACAATCGCGCGGCTCAGGAAGGAGCTGCATCTCGACGAGCCGGTCGCGAAACAGTTTGCCCTCTACGCCGGCGGCGTACTGCGTGGAGACCTCGGCAACTCCTACATTACGCAGCGCCCCATAATAAACGACATCAAGGAGCGTTTTCCGAAGACGCTCCTGCTCGCGGGAACAGCGATGCTCCTCGCGACAGTTATTGGCGTTACGATCGGAGTTTTCAGTGCACGCAATCCCGGCGGATGGTTCGACCGCCTGGCGCTCGGATTCGCGTACCTCGGAATTTCCTTCCCGGTCTACTGGGTCGGATTGATCCTGATTCTGATATTCGCTGTAACTCTGAAATGGCTGCCGCCGTCAGGGTACGGCGGCATCAAGTACCTGATTCTCCCCGCCTTCGCGCTCGGCTCGCGGTCGATCGCGTTCCTCGCCCGCGTTACTCGCTCTTCGATGCTTGAAGTGCTCGGCAGCGACTTTATCAGGACCGCTCGAGAGAAAGGCCTTCGTGAAGGAGTCGTGATCTTTCGTCATGCGCTGAGAAACGCACTGATCCCGATCATCACGGTCCTTGGGCTCGATTTCGGGTACTACCTCACCGGATCGATTCTTACTGAGACGATCTTCTCGTGGCCGGGAATCGGGCGCTATGTGGTGAACGCCATTTCGCGCCGCGATCTTCCAGCGATCAACGGATCAGTTCTCTTCCTGTCAGTGGTCTTCGTTCTCGTGAATCTGATTACTGACTTGGCATATGCTAAAGCCGATCCTCGTGTCGCCTACACCTGATCCTCGACTAACTGCGAGGATTGAGATCTAATCGTCTTTCTGCCCAAAGACAGCCAGATTAGACGAATGCCCCGGATTCACCTTCTTCTCCGGGTAAATCCAGTGGAATGCCTGATTCACGGCGGTGCATGCTTCCGCAAATCCTGTGGCGATGAGCTTCAGCTTCCCCGGATATGACGTGATGTCGCCGGCGGCGTAGATCCCTGCTCGACCGGTTTCCATCAGGGAATTCACCACGATCTCGTGCTTTTCGAGATTCAACCCCCAGTTGGCAAGCGGCCCGATGTCGCTGATGAAACCGAGCATCGGCAGAACCGCATCGGCCTCGACAGTCCTCGTTTCTTTCGTTTTCACATCGCGAAGCACAATTCCCGACAGGCGTCCTTCGACTTCGAGGACATCCTGAAGTTCATGAAACGGAAGCAGTACTGTCTTGCCAGCATCGACGGCGGCCTGAACTTCGGTCACTGTCGCGCCGTGCGCTCGGTACTTGTCACTCCTATGAACCAGCGTCACTGCCGACGCGCGATCGCGGAGCTGGTGGCACCAGTCGAAAGCCGAGTCCCCGCCGCCGATGATGACAATCTTCTGGCCGCGGAAATCCTCGGGATTCGCTACGTTATCGAAAATTCCCTTGCCGTACCACGCATCCGCGCACTGTTGCGGAAGCCTCCTCGGCGAAAACGCACCGATCCCGGCGGCGATCACCACCGATCTCGTCGCAAAGCGGTCGGTCTCGGTAACCAGGACGAAGTGTCCGTCCTCCTCAACGAGATCGACGACGTGCTGGCCGAGGAACGATTCGAAATTGAACTGCGCCGCCTGCTGTGCCAATTCGTGTACGAGGTCCTTGGCCAGGACTTTGGAAAACCCAGCTACGTCGAAGATGTACTTCTCGGGATACAACGCCGTCAGCTGGCCGCCAAGCTGCGGAAGAGTGTCTACAATCTGAGCCGTGGCACCCCGCATTCCTGCGTAAAAAGAAGCGAAAATCCCGGTCGGACCGCCGCCGATGATCGTGATGTCCTTTATCTCGTGCATCGGGGAAAATATAGCGAGATTGACAATATGAAGATCTACACGAAGACCGGTGACGCTGGTCAGACAGGTCTGTTTGGCGGTGGCCGCGTCTCGAAGGATAATCCGCGCGTCGAAGCCTACGGCGATGTCGACGAGCTCAATGCGGTCCTTGGTTTCGCCCGAGCGGCTGAGATGATGCCGAGGATCGATGAAGTTCTCGTCCCCATCCAGCGCGATCTATTCAGCATAGGCGCGCTACTTTCTACGCCGGACCTCGAGAAGATGCACGACCACCTGGTCAAAGCTCAGGTGGACGAGACCCGCATCACCGAGCTGGAACGCGCAATCGACGCCTGTGAGAAGGAGCTCGAGCCATTGAAAGCTTTCATCGTTCCTGGTGGAACTCCAAAGGCGGCGGCACTGCACGTCGCGCGCACGGTCTGCCGTAGGGCCGAGCGACGGGTGATTCATCTTCAGAGGGACGTCGAGATCCCGCAGATCGTGGTGGTGTATCTCAACCGCCTCTCAGATCTGCTCTTCACACTTGCCCGCGTCGCGAACACGCGTGCCGGCGCCGGCGAGGTGACATGGTAACCTCGCTGCCTGCCCGATGAGTCTCACACAGATCACGGGGCTCAATCTTCCCTACCCGGTCATCGTCGAACCGGGCTCTCGCACGAGTGCGGGCGAATTCTCTCGAAGCGTCGCCCCGGCTTTTCGATACGCGATCATCACTGACTCGCACGTCGGACCACTATATGGAGTATCTGTCGCCGATTCGATCGGCGTCAGTCATGACGACATCCTTGCAGTACCGGCTGGAGAGGCGAGCAAGACGCGCGGGAGCTGGGGATGGCTCACCGACGAGCTGCTATCGCGAAACTTTGGTCGCGATTCGGCAATCATTGCTCTTGGCGGTGGGGTGGTCGGCGACCTCGCCGGATTCGTCGCGGCGACGTACATGCGTGGCATACCCGTGGTCCACATCCCGACCACTTTGCTCGCGATGATCGACTCAGCGATCGGTGGAAAAGCCGGGGTGGACACCCCGTCGGGGAAGAACATGGTCGGTGCATTTCACCAGCCGAAAGGCGTCCTGGTTGACACGCAAGTACTTGCTACGCTTAGGCTTAAGGAGTTGAGAACGGGATTTGCCGAAGCACTCAAGCATGGCGTGATCGCCGATCGGCGTTATTTTGAATCGGTGGTCGAGTCCATCCCGGCAATTGTTTATTCAGTTGCCGAGGCCGGTGACCGGGTCAACCAGCTCGTCGTCGGAAGTATTGGAATCAAGGCAGGAATTGTTTCGCGGGATGAACACGAAGGCGGGCTCAGAAAAGTGCTCAACTTCGGTCACACTGCAGGTCATGCTGTCGAGACTCTAAGCAGATTCACGATCAGTCACGGCGAGGCCGTGGCGATCGGTATGGTGATCGAAGCACTGATCGCCGAGCTCGCCGGAGTGGCCGAGAAAGGAACTGCGGAAACGATTCGCAGTGCGGTGGCTGGGGCAGGACTTCCGGTTGCGCGCCCGGCAGGTATGGATGCCGATCGGATGCTCGAAATGATGCGGACCGACAAGAAAGTGCGCGGCGGCACTATCCAGTACTCGCTGCCCGCTACGATCGGAAAAATGGCAGGATCGGATTCCGGCTGGACCGTATCTGTCGATGACGAAATCGTAAGGGAGGTACTCAAATGAAACGTGGCGATGTTCTGACCCTGGCTGTTGCCAGTATCATTGCCATTATTTTCATTGGAACAGGGGCGGCCCACCTCCCGCTTGGGCGAACGGCCTACGTTCATGCGCCCGTTCTCGTTTACGCCGAGCCGCTGCTTGATCCGCTCGTCGTCACGGCCAAGAAAATCGTGAAGGATGCGGGACAGTATCACCGAGCGTCCGCTGGCGAGGCGCTTCGAATGCGCGCCGCGGGAATTCTGCCTGACCCGCGCAAGTTCGCGAAAGCTGAGCCCGGCGAGGAAGTCCCCATCACGCTCACGCAATATTGTCTCAAGGGAACGACACGTCGCGGTCGTTTCGTGCGGCCGGGCATCGTCGCGGCTGATCCCCGAATTTTCCCGTTGGCCCGCTACGTCGAAGTCTTCATGGGCAGGCGATACCTGGGCCGCTATCTCGTCGACGATACCGGCGGTAACGTGATCGGCGCCACACTCGACATCTGGACCCCGTCGTGCAGTCAGGCCACTCGGTTCGGGAGACAGAGAGGCAAGGCGGTTCTCGTCGCGAAAGGCGAGGAGCATCTGCTTCCTCCCACGTTGGTAGAGCTCGACCTGATTCCTGATCTCAGCGCCGTGGCCGATCTCATCGACGGACTCGCAAGGCGGAATCCATATCCCATGGGTCCGCTGGTCGCCGGTGACAGCCTCCATTGATTAGCTGGCCCCCGATTTGCCCCTGGATTCGCTAACAGGAGAACATCTATGTCCTCATTTAGTACCTATCTGATCGGATTCGTGGTGCTGATCATCGGCTTGGCGGTCGCCGCTTTTCTTGTCGGAGTGCCGACAATGTGGATCGCCGTGGGAGTAATCGTCCTGATCGGAATCGGGATTCTGACCGGCACGAGCCGAACGAAGACCAAAGATCCGCCGTCGCCAATGTGATGTTCAGCTGAAAATAGGGAGAAACCCGAACGTTTCTGCGTTTCAACATCACATTTCATCATGGCATGGAATGTGGCTGTTGACCGAATCATGTGCGGTCGTTAACGTGCGCCCCATATGGTGAAACGAGCGAGCGAGTGATCTGCTTGCGCAAACAACTCATCTGGGGCGTGAATGCAGACTTCGACCGAAACCAAGTCTAGAGGCTTTTTCCGTTCGTCCCCCTCCACAGCATTCGACCAGTACCTGCAAGACATTCAGAAGCTCCCGCTCATAACCGACGCTGAAGAAGAGCGAAGGCTGGCACGACGTGCCCAGGCAGGAGACGAAAAGGCGGCTGAAAGACTGGTCACCGCTAATCTGAGATTCGTAATCTCATATGTGAAAAAGTATCAGGGTCACGGACTCGACCTGAGCGAGCTCGTCGCCATCGGAAACGAAGGACTTCTCAAGGCGGTTCGGAAGTTCGATCCGGAACAGGGCGTGAAATTCATCTCATACGCCGTGTGGTGGGTTCGCCAGGCAGTTCTCAAAGCGCTCGCCGAACAAACCCGCTCCGTAAGAATCCCGCTCAACCAGAATTCCCAGCTAATCAAGCTGGCCCGCGCTCAGACAGTTCTCTCCCAGGTCCTCAAGCGCGATCCCACCGACAACGAAATTGGCCGCCTCCTCGAAGAAACACCCGAGGCCGTTCGCTCAGCCAAGCAGATGTCGGCAACGGAAATCTCCCTCGACGCTCCAATCGACCGTTCCGATCGCGAAGCCTGCACACTTGGCGAGCGTTTTGCCGGCGTCAACGGTGACGAAATCGAAGAGGTTACCGATTTCCACCTGATGAAGGAGTTCATCGACAAGGTGTTCAGAAAGTATCTGACGCCGCGCGAAAGGAAGATCCTCCATCTGTACTATGGCTTGGAACAGGGTTCCGACGCCATGACGCTCGAGAAGATCGGAGCGCTCATGGGTGTCACTCGCGAGCGCATCCGTCAGATCCGCGAGCGTGCATTTGAGAAGCTCCGCGAATCACCAGACGGAGCAGCCCTCTCAGGATTCTGGACAGCAGACTAACTGGAGCAGGACGATGGCAACGGACGCTCAGCGTATCCCGGCGTTCGTCAATCCGGAATCAGGAACAGCAGAAGGGGCCCGTAAGGCATTAGCCACGGGCCCTTTCGACGTCCGTGAAGTTCAGCCCGACAAACTGAAAGACGCGATCAAGACAGCGGTCAAGGAAGGCCCTAAGAGAATACTCATCGCGGGCGGCGACGGAACCATCCGTACCGCCGTCGAAGCTGTCGCGGGAACCGGAGTTGAACTCGCAGTGCTACCCTCGGGAACGCTCAACCACTTCGCAAAGGATCACGAGCTTCCTCTCGACCTTGACGATGCCGCGAAGGTTGCCGCCGGGTCGGTTGTCGGCCCTGTCGACGTTGGGCGCGCTGGACAAAACCTGTTCCACGGCACCAGCTCAATTGGCGCGTACGTCCAGTTCATGAGGCATCGCGATCGTCTCGAGTCGAAACTCGGCTACAAGATCGCGACCTTCGTGGCCGGTATCTGGACCTTCTTCACGATGCCTACAATCGCTGTAGAAATGGAGCTCGAAGGCAAGCGCCAGATCTATCGGACGCCACTTCTGTTCGTAGCTGTTGGAGAGCGCGAGCTGAAAATCCCGACGCTTGGCGGATGCGTTAAGGACGGGCAACGCGGCCTTCACGTCATGATCGTCCGGGGCCGGCGCAGGGCCCGACTCTTTTTCCTCGCGCTCGATGCCTTTTCGCGTGGAGTGAACACTGCTTCGCGCACACCGGAGCTGGACGCATTCATCGTCGAGCGCTGCACCATCTCCATGCGGCGCCGCCACACGAGAATTTCGTTCGACGGAGAAGCACAATCTGTCGATACACCGGTGGAGTATGAGCTGGAGAAGGATATACTCCTGCTCGTAGGCGGCGAAACAAGCCACCCGTCAGGAGAAGCTTCACCTCGCACGTAACTGTGTCATGGGCAATACCGCACTTGCTGAAAAACTGGAAGAGATAGTCGGCGCGCGTTTCGTCCTCGGCCGTGAGGGCGACCTGCTCGTCTACAACTCCGACGGACTGCCCGGGTACCGCCGGAAACCCCGGCTGGCCGTATTTCCGGGAACTCGTGAAGAGACCGTCGCGGTCGTTCGCGCGTTGGCCGAGTCGGGGGCCGCGTTCGTTCCGCGCGGAGCGGGCACCGGCTTATCGGGCGGCGCACTCGCCGACGACGTGGTGCTCCTCGGCCTCCATCGCCTGAAGCGCGTAATGTCGATTGATCATGAAAATCTTCGGGCGGTCGTCGAGCCCGGAGTCGTCAATCTCGTTCTCAATCGCACGGTGGCGCCGCTTGGTCTGCTCTACGCCCCCGACCCGTCGAGCGAGGCGGCTTGCACGATCGGTGGCAACATCGCGGAAAACGCGGGCGGCCCGCACTGCCTCAAGTATGGCGTGACCCTTAACCACGTTTACGCGATCACTGCAATTCTTCCGGACGGGGAGATTGTCACGCTCGGCAATCCGGAAGGCGAGATCGATGGATATGATCTGCGTGGCGCGTTCATCGGTTCGGAGGGTTGTTTCGGTATCGCGCTCGACATCACGGTGAGGCTCACCCGAAAGCCAGCCGCAATCAGAACGATGCTCGCAGACTTCACGTCAGTGGAAGATGCAGCTCACGTAACATCGGCGATCATCGCGTCGGGCATTGTTCCGGCAGCGCTCGAGTTCATGGATGGCCCGACGATCAAGGTCGTCGAATCTTCGGTCTATGCGGCCGGATATCCTGCCGATGCCGCAGCGGTGCTGTTAATAGAAGTGGACGGAACCGAAGGCGGTGTGAACTTCGATCGCGATACCATTCGCCAGATCTGCGTGTCCGGCGGCGCACGATCGGTGAAGGTCGCGGGCAATGACGCCGAGAGGACCCGGCTATGGCAGGGGCGGAAGAAGGCGTTCGGAGCGATGGGACGAATGGCTCCGCATCTTGTCGTGCAGGATGCCGTGATTCCTCGCACAAAGCTAGCTGAAGTGCTCGAAAAGATCGGCGCGATCGCGGCCGAGAACCGCGTTACGGTCTGCAACGTATTTCACGCAGGCGATGGAAATCTTCATCCGAACATTCCCTATAATGCCGATGACCCGGACGAGGCCGCACGCGTGCACAAATCGATGGGTGAGATAATGCACGCATGCGTCGATGCCGGCGGGAGTATCACCGGTGAGCACGGCGTTGGATTAGACAAGATCGGGTACATCGATCTCATCTTTTCCGAGGACTCGTTGCGCGCGATGTGCCGACTGCGCGAAGTCTTCGATCCTGAGCATCGCTCTAATCCAGGTAAAGTCATCCCGATTCACGCTTGCCAGGAATGGAAGGCAGCTCCGTCAGGTCGAGCCCCCAATCCCGTCGAGTCATTCGCAGCCTCGACGTGAGCATTCAAAGCGGCACGTCTCTGGCGTCGTCTTCGGTCGCCTCCGCGGTTCAGGAAACCATTCAGGAATCGCTGTCAAGCGCGATTCCGCTACGAGTCTCCGGACGATCCAACTGGATCGATGCCGGGCGACCGGTTGAAGCGACAAAGCTCGTTTCGCTGGCCGCGCATGACGACGTCGTCGATTACGTGCCGGGTGATTTGACTATCACCGTAAACGCCGGGATGACGCTCCGCGAAATCGATCGCGTCACGCGAGAGAAGGGTCAGTGGTTTCCACTCGACCCGCACGGCAGCGACGACGGAACCATCGGAGCAACGATCGCCACCGGATCGTTCGGTGCGCTCGCTCACTCATTCGGCCGGGCGCGCGACCTTGTACTTGGAGTTGAGTTCGTTACTGGTGAGGGAAGCGTCGTGAGAGGCGGAGGACGCGTCGTGAAAAACGTCGCTGGTTTCGATCTCGTTCGGCTCGTGACTGGCTCGTGGGGTACCCTTGGAGTGATCACGCAGGTAACGCTGAGGCTCTATTTGCTTCCGCCGCATCCAATCAGTCTCGCCCTTACCGTGCCCGACGGCCAACAGAAGTTTTCACAGAGAGTGAAGGCTCTTCTCTCTTTGCCGATTACACCGATGTCGGTTGAGATCGTGGATGCCGGAGTTGCCGGACTTCTAGGCCTGCCATGCACAAAAGCGATACTCGTTCGGCTTGACGGCAATCGCGCTGCGGTGGACGCGCAGGTTAACGCCATCTCTTCGCTCGACGGAGTCTCCGAAATATTTCCTGAGGTCTGGGAGCGACTGCGAGTTGTCGACGACGTGCCGGCCGGCGATCCGGGGGCAAATAGAAACGACCCTAATATCGTTGTACGAGCGTCAGGACTCCCGGGCCGCATCGGCGAGATGTGGACGATTCTCGAGAAAACGATGGAGACAATACCCGGCGCGAGGATGCACGCGAGCGCCGGGCTCGGAATTGTCCGCTGCATTCTTCCGCCCACCGCAGGATTCGAAGCCGTGCATGCGATTTTCGAGGCATGCATGAGTGAAACACTGGTGTGTGAGCGCATGCCGCGGGAGATCTGGCCGCTCATCTCGCCGTCGGTCATCGATGATCCGGTTTCGCGGCGCATAAAGTCAACATTCGACCCGGCGAACATTCTCAACCCTGGCATCCTCGGCTGATATGACGGTTACAACTTTTTCGGTCACCGACGAGTCGCCGACGCCGGCCGACGCGAATCGACCGTGCGCTCTGGAGGGAACGCCCCTGGCGGCGGCATTGCCGGGAATCAATGCGTGCGTGCACTGTGGATTCTGTCTTCAGGCCTGCCCGACGTATCTCACGCTCGAAGACGAGAATGAAAGTCCGCGCGGACGAATTTTTCTCATGCGCTCGCTGCTCGAGGGCACGGTGACGCCGAACGACAGCTCTGTGCGCGCGCACATCGATCGCTGTCTCGGATGTCGGGCCTGCGAGACTGCATGCCCTTCTGGAGTGCCTTACGGTCAATTGCTTGAGGCAACGCGTGCAACTCTCCGCGAGGCGGAGCTCCCTCCACTCACTGCGCGGCTGATTCTCTTTGTTTTCGCGCATCCGGTTCTGCTCAAGCTTGCGATGTTCGCATCGCGCCTGTTCGCAGCTACGCCGATACCGAGCCTGATGTCTCGTCTGGGCGGGCGAGCGGGTTTCGCCATGGCGATGCTTGCATCGACCGGATCGCCGTTGGAGCGGGATCCCTACGACGCCAGTGGGTCCGGCCGGCACGGAACCACATCGGTGCTTCTCGGCTGCGTGATGGAAGGACTCTTTACGGAAACGAATCGCGCGACTGAACGCGTTCTCAGCAAAAATGGCTACGAGGTCACGGCAGTACCCGGACAGGGTTGTTGTGGAGCTCTGCATGCGCATGCCGGTGATCTGAAGAGCGCCAGAACGCTGGCGCGCCGAAACATCGATGCTTTCGAGAAGGCGCCAAGCGAGTACATCGCTGTGAATGCCGCGGGATGCGGCGCGATGATGAAAGAGTACGGCCATCTCCTTCACGACGATCCCGATTGGAGCGAGCGCGCAGCGGCCGTTTCCGCGAGAGTGCGGGACGTCAGTGAGCTGCTTGCCGCTGCAGGTCCGATTCCAGGCGGTAGAATGCCCTTGCGCGTGACGTATGACGCGCCGTGTCATCTTGTTCATGCTCAGCGGATTACGCTTCCACCTCTCGCGGTTCTGGCGGCAGTCCCCGGCCTCGAGTTGGTACCGCTCCGCGATTCCGAGAATTGCTGCGGAAGCGCAGGTATCTATAACCTTATAGAGCCTGAGACTTCGGATGCGGTGCTGGCACCCAAGCTCGAGAACATCGCGGACACCGGAGCTCAGTTCGTTGCGACTGGAAATCCAGGATGTCTGATGCAGATCGGCGCCGGGCTGATAAGGTCGGGTTCGAGGGCGAGAGCAATTCACCCCGTTGACATTCTCGACGCATCTTACGCGATGAAGATCTGAGCCCACGAACATTTTTTCTGTCGGCTCAGGTCCGTCACCGTTGGCATTCGGCGATACCTTCGCTTAATTGAAAGTATGTCCGATGCGAGCGAGTACGCGGCCATGCGCGCTGGTGCGCTGCTGATCGATCGGAGCGACAGAACTCGGATCCGGTTTGGCGGAGCACGTGCGGCGGAGCTCGTTACGGGGCTCGTTACGAACGATGTTCTGGCGTTGACGCCGGGCCATGGACAGTACGCGGCCGCGCTCACACCGAAAGGAAAAATTGCGGCCGACGTCCGGATCTTTGCTGATGAGGATGGCCTTCTCACCGATACATCCGCTCGCGCGACCGCTGGATGGCGTGACATCATCACCAAGTATGTCAATCCGCGAATCGCACCCTACCGTGACATTTCAGCGGAGACGCGTGACCTTGGAGTCTTTGGGCCGAAGGCGCGCGGGATGGTCGCGACGGCAACGGGAGCAGACGAAAATGCGCTCGAGCAGCTTCATCCTTACGGTCATGTAACAGTGGGCGCCGATGGAGCGCGCATCATGGTAGTGCGGGTGAATGAGATCGAGCCTGATGGCTACGAGATCTTTCTTCCCATCGCGCTCGAAAAGACCATCCGGCAGGAACTTCTTTCGAACGGCGCAATTCCAGGCTCGCCGCAGTCGTGGGAAATCGCCCGGATCGAGGCCGGGCGTCCTGAGTGGGGAATCGACATGAATGATGCGACGATACCTCAGGAAGCCAATTTTGACGCCCTGGGAGCCATCTCATATACCAAAGGGTGTTACACGGGTCAGGAAACGGTGGCTCGCCTTCATTTCCGTGGACACGTCAACCGGTTTCTGCGGCGGCTTCATTTTGTAAGCGCGTCGGTTCCTCCCATCAACGCGGAGCTGACTGATGATACTGGAAACGTGGTCGGCGACATCCGGAGTGTTGCCATGTCACCTCGGCAGGGGGGCGTCGCGCTCGCGATGGTCAGGCGGGAGGTGCCGCCTGGTACGACGCTTCATGCAAGGTGGGACGGCGGCGAGTGCACGGTGCAGATTGCCACAATAGAAAAAGGCGCGACTGGTTAGTCGCGCCTTTTTTGTGCTGCGAAAGAAGAAGCTTACTTCTTCATCATGGCCGAATCCTTCATCATCGAATCCTTCATGGCCATCGAATCCATCATCTTCATGCCGGTGTCCATTGCGGCCGGAGCTGGTGCCATTGCGGCAGTGGTGTCAACCATGGCGTCGTCCTTCTTGGTGCAAGCGGCTAGGGCAAGAACTGCGACAACGAGTGCGATGCGCTTCATTTGAAAATTCTCCTGGAGAGGGGCCAACGTGATTAAACGCCGGTCCGTGCACGCAAGTCGCGATGCTCGTTAATGGCGCGGCGAAAAAGTTATCGTCTCAAAAATGAGTGTCAAGAGGAGCTGACACCCGTGGTACAGTATCTAAAGATAGCTCTTTTCGGTCCGCCGAGAAGGGGGGCATGGAGTAGTTGGGCCACCTACCCGAGACTAGATTAAGACCTTCCTCTTTACGCAGCACTCCGGAGTCAATTTGTCGTCGCATTTCCCGGAAACGTTCGGCGCCCTGAAGCGCTCGAAATGGGCTCAACCCGAGCTCGCCATTCGGTCGGTCAAGGACGAGCTTAGATCGAATCTCCTCGCCAGGCTTGCCCGGGGCGGACCTCTGTTCGAAGGCGTTGTCGGATATGAGGACACGGTCATGCCGCAGATCGTCAATGCCCTCCTTTCGCGCCACAACCTGATTCTTCTTGGGCTCAGAGGGCAGGCTAAATCGCGAATATTGAGAGCCATGACGACCCTTCTCGACGACGTCATTCCGATTGTCGCAGGAAGTGAAGTCAACGACAATCCGTTCGCGCCGATATCCCGTTATGCGCGGAACCTTCTCGACGAATGCGGAGAGGCAACTGCCATCGCATGGATAGAGCGAGACAGCAGGTTTGTCGAAAAACTCGCCACTCCGGATGTTACCGTCGCTGACATCATTGGCGACGTTGACCCTATCAAGGCAGCGCGTGGCGGGCATGTTCTCTCCGACGAGCTCACCATTCACTACGGAATGCTGCCGAGGGCGAACCGCGGAATCTTTGCGCTCAATGAGCTTCCTGACCTTGCCGGCAAGGTTCAGGTGAGTCTCTTCAACATCATGCAGGAGGGCGACGTCCAGATCAAGGGATATCCGATCAGGCTCCCGCTCGACGTGCTTCTGTGCTTCACGGCCAATCCTGAGGATTACACTGCGCGCGGCAAGATCATAACACCGCTCAAGGATCGGATCGGAAGTGAGATACAGACTCACTATCCGGAAGAAGTCTCGACAGGAATGACGATAACGGAGCAGGAAGCGTGGATTGACCGGGGCGCCAAGCCGGTTCGCGTACCGGATTTCATCGCGGAAGTCGTTGAGCGCATCGCATTCGAGGCCCGCGAAGACAAGCGCATCGACAAACGCTCCGGCGTTTCGCAACGCATGCCGATAACGGTGATGGAGAACATTGTCTCCAACGCAGAGAGACGCTCACTCGCGACCGGCGAAACAGACATTGTTCCGAGGATTGGCGATATCTACGCGGCGCTGCCAGCCATTACCGGTAAAATCGAACTCGAGTACGAAGGCGAGCTGGTCGGCGGACACAACATCGCGCGAGAGCTAATCCGTCGTGCAGCCGATGCGACGTTTCAGGAGCGCACGGGCGGAGTAAACAGTGATGACATCGTCATGTGGTTCGACGCCGGTGGAGCGCTTCAGGTGAACGACGACGTCTCGGCGACCGCAGTGGTGGAGGGATTTCGGTCCGTCCCGGGACTCCTCGGGATCGTCGAGCTGACTGCGCTTGCTGACAAGAACGACAAGCCGCTTGTCGCCGCAGCATGCGAGCTCGTGCTCGAGTCGCTCGTCGCGCGCCGCAAAATCTCGCGAAGCGATGCAGGACTGTACGCGAGATCGCACGAAGAGAAGCGCCGCCGGCCCTACCAGGAATAGATGTCCATCGTCACCGTTTCCCGTCTTTACGGATCCGGTGGTTCGGAAGTCGCCGCGCGAGTGGCCAGCTCACTCGGATGGTCGCTCCTCGACAATGCAGTTATCGACGCAGTGGCCGCCCGGCTCGGTGTGACCCGGGATTCGGTGGCAGCTCGCGAAGAAAGGGTGCCGTCCCTGGTCGAGCGCCTCGTTGAGACCATGGCCCTGAGCTCCCAGGACTGGACCGGGGCTCTCAGCGGAGGAAAGCGTCCGCCTACCGACGCTCAGGTGATCGAGGTTACTCGCCACATCGTTGACGAAGCAATCGCTCGGGGAGCCGCCGTTATCGTTGGACGAGGTGCTCAGTCAATGCTGGCTGAGAGGAGCGACGCACTTCACGTTTTTTGTCATGCCCCCCGCGCGTCGCTTATCACCCGATCAATGACGCGTGACCGAATTGGCGAGGAGGAAGCGGCGAAAGTAGTGGACGACACAAACTCGCATCGCGAACAGTGGGTTCGAAAGCACTGGAATCGCGAATGGCTCGATCCGTCGAACTACGATTTGTCTGTCAACACGGAATCGCTCGGCATCGCCGGAGCCGCGGACGTAATCGTTGCCGCGGCGCGAGTCAGGTTTGCGCTGAGCTGACGCTAGTCCTGCGGGTTGGTCGCGAAAACGGTCGCTTCGGTTATCATCGCGCGATCGGGCATCTCGAGCATATCGCAGATGATGCAGGCAATGTCCTCGCCTTCGAGCTTGCTTGAATTCTTTGGACGACTGCCGCCGGCGTTGGCAAAGAAATTCGTCTGAACTTCGCTCGGGTTCACCTGCATCACACGGATGTTGTTCTTCCTGAGCTCACCGCGCCAGCTCTCCGTCAGTGCATTAACGGCGAACTTTGTGGAAGAGTACGTGCTGCCTCCAGCGCTTCCCTTCTTTCCAGCGGTTGAAGCGATGTTCACGATGTTGCCCGTATTCTGCTTTACGAAGTGCCTGGCCGATTCCCGGGCGACGAGCATCGCGCCGAGTACGTTCGTCTCCCAAACGCGCCTGAAATCGGCGGTCTTGATGTCAACGAGGGCCGCCCAACTCCCGGATCCGGCATTGTTGATGAGGATGTTGTAACCGCCCAGCTCCTTGATCACTCGCTCGACCATCCTCACGACGTCGTCTTCGTGCGACACATCGGCGACGATCCCAAGCGCGCCCAGCTCGGCCGCTGACTGCTCTACTGCGTCGGCTTTCCGCCCGCAGATCGCCACGTCAGCGCCACGGTCGCGAAGCAGCTGGGCGGTTGCGTACCCGATTCCGGAGCTTCCGCCGGTGACGAGCGCCTTGCCATGCTTGAGATCCATCGTTCCCTCTCTATTGTCGTGGAGCGGCCGCTGTCAGCCGCTGATTGTTGCTCGTGCGCCGGCCAGAAAGGCCGAGACATCTTCCTCGGTCGTATCGAAAGAGGCGACGAATCGTGCCTCGGAGATTGCTTCATTCCACACCTGGAACGAAGCAATCTCCTGAAGGCCGGCGATGTGCTCGCGCGGGATCGAAGCGAAGACTTCATTCGCCTGCACTTCCTGTGTCAGCCGCACGCCTTCAATCGATGCAAGTCCCCTTGCAAGAAGCGAGGCCATTCGGTTTGCGTGGCTGGCGCTCCGCAGCCAGAGGTCGTTATCCAGAAGCGCGTCGAATTGGGCTGCGATGAAACGCATTTTCGAGGAAAGCTGCATCCCCTGCATTCGCCGATAGGCGAAGTTGCGCGCGAGTTCAGGATCGAAGAACACGACGGCTTCTCCGGCGATCATTCCATTCTTCGTTCCGCCAAACGACAGAACGTCAACGCCAGCGTCGCCTGATATCTCTCTCAGTGAAACGCCAAGGTGCGCGGCTGCGTTAGCCAGACGAGCACCGTCCATGTGCAACTTCAATCCGTGTTCGTGAACGAAGCTGGAGATCACGCGAATTTCATCGGGGGAGTAAACAGTACCGTACTCTGTCGCCTGCGAGATCGAAACCGCGCTCGGCTGAACGTGATGGTCGTTCCCGAAATCATGAAAATGGCTCACGATCCCATCTCTATCGATCTTGCCGTCGCGAGTCGGAACCGGGGAGAGCTTGCAGCCGACATGTTTTTCGGCCGCGCCACACTCCGATGTATAGATGTGGGCGGTCTCGGCACAAATGACCGTATTGAATGGCAACGCGAGCGTCTGAAGTCCAAGTACGTTCGCGCCTGTTCCGCTAAATACAAGAAAGATCTCGGCGCGGTCGCCAAACAGATCCCTCAGTCGCGCGATCGTCGCGGCGGTGTAGGTGTCGTGACCGTATGACGGCACATGACCGGCATTGACCGCGACCATCGCAGCGATCACTTCGGGATGAACCCCGGACCAGTTGTCGGACGAGAAGTGTCGCCGAGGATGATCGGAAGAGCGCATGGAGATGAGCTACTGCTGCGTTACTGCGCTTTTGCGACCTCGGCAGCGAGCTCTGTGTAGGCACCTTCGTTAAGCGCGCCAAACTTGAGATTTCGCCAGAGGATCCGCCCGTCCTTCCCGATGACAAACACCGTCCTGCTGGCGTAGCTCCGACCGGCGTTGTGTGAGCCGTACAGTTCGGCCACTGTCAGTTGGGGATCGGAAGCGAGCGCAAATGGGAATTTCATGTCTTGAGCCCAGGATGCGTGACTCGCAAGACTGTCAACCGAAATCGGCACGAGTACCGTATTCGAGCCGAACATGGGCGAGTACTCGTCGCGAAATTTCGTCAACTCTGCCGTACAGCCGGACGTCCGATCTCCCGGATAGAACGCGAGAACGACGACCTTCCCGCGGAGACTGCTCAGAGTAAGGGGCGTCTTGCGGGCTCCGACACTGTCCGCCCATGCGAGCGTAAAGTCTGGAGCGACGCGCCCGATGTCGATCGTCTCTGGCGGCAGCGGAGCCGGCGGCGAAGTCACAGCTGTTGTAGCAGACGATGGCGTTGCGCTTTGCGCTGAAGCAGTAGATGCAAGCATAGCCGTAGCGCAGATGGTTGCGACTGCGGCGTATCGAATCATTGACATTGGAGCTCCTCGAGTGTTGAACCAGGCAGACTCAGAAAATCTAACGCCTGTGCGATTGGACGAACCGACGAACCTCACCTGCGATTCATGATGCGCCACTCCAGCGGCGAGACCGCCGACCGCGTCGTAAAGAGATTAGCTGTCTATGTATACAGGGATTGACGCGGTCCGCTCATTGAGCCAGCTGATCAAATCCGAGAGAACAGTCTCGCGGTCGAGATCGTTGTGAGGCTCGTGGTAGCCACCGGGATAAATGCGAAGCTGCTTATCAGTGCTCGACACGAGCTTGAAAAGCTCCTCGCTTCCCTTCGCGGAATTGACCCGGTCGGCTCCGCCATGCAAAACGAGCAAGGATAGTTGAATTTCGCCTGCCCTTACCCGAACCCGATCGATCGCGGCCAGCGTTTCCACACCCCAGCGGGCTGTCACCTTTCGATGCACGAGCGGATCCGATCCAAATGCTTTTACGATGGCTGGATCCCGCGAGAGGACGTCATCGGCGACGCCGAGCGGTAGTGCGATGAGCGGTCTGTAGCGTGACAGGACACGCGCGATCAAAACCAGGTAGGGCTTTGCGGCACCCGTCGGCTGGAGCGGATGTCCGGAAAGAATCACGCCGTCCAGTCCCTCAGGATAGAAAAGGACATAGTCGCTCACGATCAGAGCGCCGAGACTGTGGCCGTAGAGAAAAAGCGGGAGCCGCATGAAATGAGCGGAGACATATCGTGTGAAGGCACGCACATCTTCGCGGTAGTCAGCCCACGAGTCGATGTGTCCATGCACACCTCCTGACCGTCCATGGCCGCGGTTGTCGAACGCGGCAACGGCGAACCCCTCTCTCGTCAGGCGGTCGACGAGGTAGTCGTAGCGTCCCGAGTGCTCGCTGATTCCATGCACAACGGCGACTACGCCACGGATCGCGCCAGCGGGCTGCCATGTCTGGACGAACAAATCGACGTTTCCCACCCCGCGAAACGTCGTCTCTCTGTGCTCGATAGATGGCGTAATCACGCGGTTACCTCCGCGTCCAATCTGGTGCAACAACAGGCAGGCGCAATATCCTTATTGAATGGGGAAGACACGGCTCGAGGCTTTCAGCGATGGAGTGATCGCGATCCTCATCACGATCATGGTACTGGAACTCAAGGTTCCGAGCGGCGGCGACTTCAATGCGCTTCGTCCGGTGCTGCCGCACCTGCTCTCGTATGTGCTGAGCTTTGTCTTCCTGGCCATTTACTGGAACAATCATCATCATATGCTGCAAGCAACCAGGAGAGTCAACGGCAAGATCCTCTGGGCGAACTCGCATTTATTATTCTGGCTGTCGCTCGTCCCGGCTGCGACTGCGTGGCTCGGCGATCATCACAACGAGGCGGTGCCAGCGGCAACGTACGGCAGCATACTCTTCTTCGCCGGCGTCGCGTACTTCGTTTTGCAGCAGTGCATCATCGAGCAACAGGGCCGGCAATCCGCGATCGCAAGAGCCATCGGAAGGGACGCAAAGGGAATCGGGTCGGCCGCTCTCTACTCCCTTTCGGTGGGACTTGCTTTCGTGAACCCGATTTTCTCAGAGGTTCTCTTTGTGGTGGTTGCGGCGTGGTGGCTGGTTCCAGACCGAAGGATCGAATCGACGATCAGTGATTCACCCGGCGGTTGATATCTCGCCGAAACAGTAGCTCGAGATTCTGCTGGCCAGTCAGCGGTCGAACGAGACTAGGCCGTTTCCCTGAGAGTCAGGCGAGCCATCGACTCGCGGCGGGATTGAGTGAGTCGGGGTGCCCGCGAAGAGCCGTCAGAATATCCGATGCCGAAAACGCGCGAACATCATACTGGCAAAGAGTGACGACGGGGTACTTCGTGGCGATCAGCTCGGAGTACGCTGATTCGTAGTCTGCGAGACCATCTGGAGACATTCTGGCGGCGAGGCCGGCAACATCTCCCAGTACTCGCAGCGAGCGAACACCCGATGCAAGAGCGCGATCGAACTCGTTATGAAACCAGGCGATCTGCGCATCGGGGCTTTTTGCATAGCGACATACTGCAAGTCGATTGGCTTCAATATCGGACTTGAGCGATGGTCTTTCCTGCTGGAGGTTCTCCAATAGACCCCGGCGCACACCCGGCCCGGTTACGAGAAAGGACTTGCTCCCGGTGCGAAGGCCGCCGGCGAGAAATGCCACCGTGAGCTGACCTCGTGCGCGGTCACTTCCATAAATGCCGCAGAAGTGAGTTCCGTGTGCGGTCTCGATGCCACCAACCACAGCATAGCCTCGTGAAGCGGTGGTGGATGTTTCGGTTGCCGCAGTGTGAATACCGGGCTGTTGCTCCATGAACTCGAGGAGCGAGCTCCGACGGAATCGCCGTTCGCGGCGCAGTCCCACCCGAAGACATGCCAAGTGGCCGGCATTGGTCCAGCGCCTCAGGGAGGTTTCGCTCACCTGGAGAAACTGAGCGGCTCGACCGATGTCCAGCAGTTCTTCAGAGTCTTTCACGTGGACCCTACGGGTTTATCCCGATAGAGAGGAGCCGTTCCATCAGGTAGTCTATTCTGTTAGTCATACGATGACGAGCAAAGGATAGCAAAGCTGATGCTCGTTTAACTATGGCCCCCCGACACCGGCGGCTAATATCGCTCCGTTCCCGTATTCCTGCAACTACAGCATAGTCCTGTGGAAACCCCATGACAGCTCGCGTCAAATTGGCCAAAAAAACATCTATCCGGGTCCTGTTCCTTCAGGATCGCGACGAAGTCGCAACCTCACCGGACCTCGCCGGTGATGATCTCACTGTCATCCAGGAGGAGACCGATACAGCCGATTCATTCGCTGCCACCCTGCTCCGCCTCGAGCCAAACGTCATTGTGGCTCCTGCGACGAGCGAATCATCAGCGCTGGAGACGCTTCGCATCTCTCAGGAGCTCTGCCCTGCCGCCCCAGTGATTCTCATCGTCGACTCGATCGACGAGTCAGCCACTGTTGCCGCCGTTCGCGCAGGCGCAGAAGGGATCATTCTCCAGAGCAACATGCAGCGCCTTCGCAACGTCATTGACCGGGCGCTTGAAGTCCGGAAGCCCCTCACGACGCTCTCGCGCCGTCAGATCGAAGTGCTGCGGCTGGTGGCCAGCGGCAACACCACACGCGTCATCGCCGAGACTCTCGGCCTCAGCGTAAAGACCATCGAGTCACACCGTACGGCACTGATGAAGCGCCTTGGCGTGCACGATGTCACGGCCCTTGTGCGGTTTGCCGTTCGTGTGGGTTTCGTTCCCGCCTACGAGGCGTAGGCGAGCAGCTCAAATGCGGCGACTGTCGTAGGCCCAATGCAGCAGGGCCTGCCGCTGTCGCCGGCGACAATCCATATCGAACGGAACGCAGCCTTGTCTGACCTGAGCGACGTGGCGGGCCATTTGCCGCCAGCGCCTGATCTGACGGGAGTCATCCTCGCTTCGCCTGCCAGTGTAGTAGCGGCAGTACCACTGGAACCAGCCGCGGGGATCCTGTTTTCGAATCCACCCCTTTCGTCGCCATTCCTTGAGTGACTGCGAAGCATCGACCTTGAAATAATTGAGTGACGGGTCCCGGTACCCGGGCGACAATTTCGCCGACCGGAACCATGTCTCCGGAAATTCGTCGGCACAATCCGTCATGTAGCGTCCGCCGAACACTCCGAGCGCCAGCAGCTCGCGCGGAGAAAGCTCCGGCTCGAACCCTTCGTCGAAGTTCCGGCCCACCGGCTCACTCCGGTCGTACGCGTAGCCCTGCTGCATCACGTCGTTGACGACGACGCGCATGTACGTCACGGATTTTCTACTTTGGCGCCGTTCCAGCCGAGCGTCTTGTCGATCGTCGAGACGGATACCGGGTGATAGGTTGGGCGTGCTCTCCTGTAGATATCCATCGCCATCTTCTTTCCCCAATCCGTCTTCGCGAGATCAGCGTAGAGCGGAGCGACGAATTTTCTCCTTCCCTGCGAGGTGAGGAAATGATCGAGACCTGCAAAGGCCGGAGTGTAATGATTTCGAATCGCGATCCTGAGCCATGCAAATTCGATCTCGCTGTTTCCACTTGTTGAAAGCTTGAATGCCTGGTCGAGATTGGCGAGACGGGCTTCCGCAATCGTATCGGGAAGCGCGCCGAGAAAATGGAGCCACTCGTGAGTTGACCACCTGGCAGGATGAATAGCGGACGCGGCACTACCCGCCTTCCACGTTGCTACCTGACTGTCCACGGCAGCAAACGCGGCTGAGTGAACGGGGACGATGTTCGCCGGAATTCCTGGTTGGTAAACCCATTCCTGCACGTTGATCTTCTGCACTTCTTCCGGCGTGAGGAGCTCTGCTTTCATGTATGCAACCATTCTGTCCGAGGTCATTGGCTGGAACGCGAAGTGGTCGAAGTAGTCACGAAGGAAGTTGTCGAGACGCTCGCGTCCTACAACCGATTCTACTGTCTCGAGAAACGCCGCGCCCTTCTCGTACGCGATGTTCCCCGTGCCGAAATCGGCGTCTCGTCCGGCGAGATCCAGGTGAAGCTGGGTATCCTTCGAAGTCGGACCTCCAGCATCGGTAACTGCGCTGGCAAGGCTCTCACGTCCCAGAACCCGAAGCATGTCCGCGTAATCCTTGCCGCGAATCTCTTCCATGATTCGCCGCTCGATATAATCGGTGAAGCCTTCGTTCAGCCAGAAGTCGTTCCAGTTTGCGTTCGTGACCAGATTGCCCGACCACGAATGCGCCAGCTCGTGCGCGACGAGACTCACGAGCGACCGATCGCCGGCGAGAACGGTTGGCGTTGCGAATGTGAGAGTCGGGTTCTCCATTCCTCCGTATGGAAACGAAGGCGGAAGCACCAGAATGTCGTAGCGTCCCCAGCGATAGGGTCCGTAAAGCTTCGAAGCCGCAGCGATCATCTGGTCAACTTCCTTGAATTCGCTCGCGGCTTTGTCTACAACGGCCGGCTCAGCGTAGATGCCAGTAATGGTACCGATTGGCCGGAACGCAATGTCGCCGACCGCGAGCGCGATGAGATATGGAGCAACGGGCTTATCCATTTTGAACCGGTAGACTCCGAGCCCATTCGCGTCCTTCTCGCCATCGGTGCCAACGTGACCTGAGCTCATCACCGCACGCATTCCCGCCGGAACGTGAATCGTCGCGTCCCACGTCTGCCTGATTCCCGGACCATCCTGAGTTGGCACCCAGCTTCTGGTGAGGATCGATTCGCCCTGGGTAAAAAGGAACGGCAGCTTCTTACCTGCGGTCTGCGCAGCGTCGAGCCATTGAACGGCGGCGGCCTGAGGCGACGTTTCGTAATCGATAACGATTGTGTCGCCCGATTTCGGAAGCGCAATCGTGAGTGGAGTACCGAGGGATGGTTTCGTCTCGCCCATGTTGAACGCGAGCGGATTTCCAGCCGCGTCCTTCACGGACTTGATCGTCAGGTCGCGCGTGTCGAGAACTATGCTGTCGGCGTTGCCGGTTTTCACGAATGCCAGCCGGGCCGTGCCGCTCAGCTTTTTCATCGCAAAATCAGGAGTGAGGTCCAGCGATACATTCGCCACACGTGCTTTCTCCGGATACGCGAAGGAGCTCATGTCTCTCGGGAAGACGGCGGAGTCCGCGGCAGGGGCTGCTGCCTTCTGGTCGGGCGACGTTTCGCAGGCGGCGAGCGACATCGCCGTCACCAATGCGCCAAGAATTCGATATGACGTGGATTTCATGATTTTTTCTTGGCTGATTTTGGGAGTACCGCGTACTTGTCGAGCAAGCGCCGGACCGTGTTGATGTTTCTGAACGTCGCTTTTCGCCCGAGGGCTTTCTCTAGGGCCGCGCTGCTGACTTTTGAATCGCTGAAGCGGGTTTGTGCCACCCAGTAGACCTCCCTTCCCTCCGCCCGAAGATCGTCGAGGTCGGTGGAGAACGCCTCAATTTTCTTCTGATCAGATTTGTCGAACGCATCACCGGCAAAACCCACGTGATAGGAGAGCGCGCTCGCAATTCTGTCGTCGGAGGACGGCCTGAAGGCCTCCACCGCCGCGAGCTCTTCCCGGGTTCTGACGAATGCATCGACTTCGTAGCCCAGCGATTCCTTCAGCTTTTTCGAAATCAGGCGCTCCGTCAAGTGAGAGTCGCGGTGCGCCGAGTTGAAGATGACGTTGCCGCTGGCAATGAATGTCTCGACATCGGAGAAGCCCATCGATTCGAAGAGTTTCCGAAGCTGCTGCATCGTTACGGTGTGTCCGCCGACGTTGATAGCCCGGAGAAAGCAGAAGTATCGCTTCACACTACAATCGCGACTGCGAAGCCATCGTAGCCTTTCGTACCGACGGTCTGCATGACGGTTCCCTCCAGGCGCGGATCGCGGCCGATTATCTCCACTACCTTCCTCGACGCGATTATCGCTTCGTCGTTGCTGCCTGCATCGGCCAGGCCGCCTTCGCGAACGACGTTGTCCACGATGATGACACTGCCCTTACGCGAAAGCTTGATGGACCACTCGAGGTAGTTGGGATTGTTGACTTTGTCAGCGTCGATGAAGAAGAGGTCGAACGGGCCTTCGTTTCGAGACGCAATGACAGGAAGTGAATCAAGCGCAGCACCGACGCGGACTTCAACGATGTGTGACAGTCCTGCTCTTTCGATGTTCGACTTCGCCACCGCGGCATGCGACGGATCGAATTCAAGCGTGATCAGGCGTCCGTCGGCTGGCAACGCTCTCGCAAGCCAGATCGTGCTGTAGCCGCCAAGCGTGCCGATCTCGAGAATGCGTCGCGCGCCGGCGAGCCGCGCTAGCATCTGAAGCAGCTTTCCCTGGCTCGCTGTGATGTCGATGGCGGGAAGTCCGCCCGAAGCGTTCGCTACTATGGAAGCTTCGAGCGCGGCGTCGTTGAGTGCGAGCTGGCCATCGATGTAGTCGTCTACCGCGCTCCAGAGCTCCTGAGTCATTGGCAGGAGTCTGCTGTTGGAGCGGATGGGAATAACACAGTGATTGTCCGCTTCATCATTTCATGCGGGGTTGAGATGGGTATTTCACAACTCGTTTCCTCGCGGCGGCTGACGGTTTTCGTGCGCGTCGCCTGGCGGATATCGATTTTATGATCATGCGTGAACTCTGAGTGGAGGGGATCGTCACCGTGGAGCGGTCGACCGCCTGTTTCATTAGAACCTTCACCCCGGGATGATCGAGAATGTCGGGGTCGATAGACGGATGTTGCGCACAACATTTCCAGCGCCTTGCAGGAGCTTGTCCCTGTCTACCAACGATGCGCCGGTGATGAAGCAGATGCCGACATATCGAGGGAAGATGACTATGGAGAATAAAGCATCCGACGCCCGCTCGTTGGGCCCGTATCCGACGACGAGGGCGTTGTAGTTGTCGTACACGAGCTCGAGAAACCGAGGGAGCCGCTTCCTCATCTTCGAGATACACGTCGTCGTAAAATCCTGAATCGGAGCATCGAACTCCGCGAGGGACTTCTTGAACTGCTGCTCAGGCGTCAACGCTTTCGGCGGGATGTGGCCTCGCTTAGGTGAGCTCACGCCAGATGCTCAACAGGCCGCGGAAGGCGCGGTGACCTAATCGTAGTGAGTGATATTGGTGAAGGAAGCAGGTTCATCCTCCGAATGCCGCTAACGCAGCCGGAAACGAGCTAGGCCACAGCGCTGCTGCTTCGCGGAATTGAAAGCTGCCAGCCGGTATCGAAGCGCATCTCGGCGCGATCGCCTGGCGAAAACGACAGTTCTACCACTCTCGAGCCGATGAGCGCGCAGAGAGCATCGCGCGCTCCGGGTTCCGGATAGCGAAACCGTCTCGGGCCGGCCGTCACCAGCGGGCTTCCGGACACCTCAACGACAATTCCCCCGAAATCAATTTCGACGGTCCGGGTGAGAAATCGAATCGAGCCGAGACGTCTTCCGGTGAGGTCCGGAAATGGAGCGGGCGTGGACACAAGACGCAGGCGGGGAGATTCCCCCTCGCTCGAGCCGATCGGAGCCGGCACTGACTGCCTGTCGTCACTGGAATCGCCCGCCGAAGGGCGCTTGCGGGAGTTTTCCAAAGCCGCCTTCTCCCTGGCACGCGCTCTTCGGCGGAAACGGTGGAGTTGTTCCCATGTCACTCCGACTACAAATCCAACTCCCAGTCCCGCGATGCCCGCGAAAATTCCCGCGGCCGTCACTATCCCGAAGAAATACCAGAGTCCGCGCGCAAAATTCCCGACGTCGAGCTGTGAAGCGAGAAGTTCCCACGCAAATGGAGCGGAGCCGAGGAAACCAAGGAGGAACCCGCAATACGCTGCGAGGTCCTTTATGGCCGTTCGTCGAAGGTGGTAATACTCGGATTGCATGAGGGGCCCTCGGGTAACTCAATGCAAACTGCGTCGTGTCGCCGCGGTTCGCAAATATCTTCGCGATCTTGTTACGCCGCCTGTCGCTCACGCATTATTGCTGTTTCACCCAAGGTAGAGTCGGTACCAATGCGATCGATTGTAAATCGTCGTGAGTTCCTGTTGCGGGCCGGCGAAGTTGGTTCGGCAATGGCAATCGTCGGTCCATCCGTGTTCGACTTCCTGCGCGCCGGCAACCCCGAATCGGACGGAGCGTTGGCGGCCGCCGGGGTTGCGGCACCACCCGACGACATTTCCAGATTCTATTCGGGGTTGAGATGGAGGATGCTCGGTCCGTTTCGCGGCGGCAGAGTGGCTGCCGCGTCCGGCGTTGTGGGAAGACCGGCAGAATTCTATTTCGGCGCGGTGAATGGCGGTGTATGGAAAACGATCGATGGGGGCCGGGAGTGGCTTCCCGTCTTCGACTCGCAGACGATCGGATCGATCGGGGCGATTTCCGTAGCGCCGTCAGCGCCTGACACTCTTTATGTGGGAAGCGGCGAGTCTACGTTGCGTGATTCCGTTGGTTTCGGAAACGGCATGTACAAGTCAGTGAACGCGGGCAAAACGTGGACACATATCGGCCTCGACGACACGCAGCACATCGGCAAGATCGCCATCGACCCGCACAATCCTGACATCGTCTTCGTCGCGGCGATCGGTCATCTGTACGCGGCAAATTCAGAGCGTGGGGTTTTCCGCACCACGAACGGCGGGAGGAGCTGGACGAAAGTTCTCTACAAGAATGAGAATGTCGGCGCGGTGGAAGTGGTTATCGATCCGACCGACTCGCGAATTGTGTACGCCGGACTGTGGAATACGCGCAGGCCGCCATGGTTTACCTATGCCCCAACGAATGGTCCGGGCGGCGGGATCTACAAGTCCGTCGACGGCGGTACGAGCTGGACGCAGCTGACGAATGGATTGCCGCATGAAGGAATCGGCAGAACGGGGATCGCACTCTCGGCGGCGAATCCAAAAAGAGTTTACGCCGTAGTCGATTGCCTGATTCCGGAAGCGCCGCCAACTGTCGAGCCGCCGCTAGGTACGCCGGTTGCGACACCGGCTGGCGGCGTTCGTACAGGCGCAGGCGCGCCTCCGGGTCAAGGCGGCTTCTTCAGATCGAACGACGGTGGCGAGACGTGGACCAGGATGTCAAACGACATAGCCCTGTGGGGACGCGGCTGGTACTTCGAGAAAGTCACTGTCGATCCGAAAAATGCCGACAACGTCTACGTACCGAACGTTGCCGTGAGCCGCTCGAAGGACGGCGGAAAGACATGGGACGTCATGCGCGGCTCGCCTGGTGGTGACGATTACCATCAGGCGTGGATAAACCCGGAAGACACGAACATCATGATCGTCGCGAGTGATCAGGGCGCAATCATTACACACAACGCAAAGGCGGAAGATCCCCGCACGATCACGTGGAGCTCGTGGCTCAATCAGCCCACCGCGCAGCTGTATCACTTGTCAGTTGACTATCGGTTCCCGTATTGGGTGACGGCGGCGCAGCAGGACAGCGGAGCGGTGGCTGTTCGGTCGCGTGGGAAGTTCGCGACGATCACAATGCGCGACTGGGAGCCAATCGCGCCCGGCGGCGAAAGTGGGTACACGGCGGGAGACAGACTCAATCCCGGAATCGTTTTCGGCGGCGCAGGAACGCGCTACGACCTGGAAACGAATACTCCGATTCAGGGCACCACGAATCCGAAGTCGCCCGAGACGGCGCGCACCGACTGGACTCAGCCGCTTGTGTTCTCGAAGGCTGATCCGAAATCACTCTATTACGCCAATCAGTTTCTCTTCAAGACAACCGATGGAGCGCAGACGTGGACGCGGGTCAGTCCTGACCTCACACGTTCCGACGCCGGCATTCCATCGACGCTCGATGTAGCGGCGGCAGCGGCCATCGATCGCAATCAGAAGCGGGGAGTGATTTATACGATCGCGCCATCTCCTCGTGTTGCACCGTTAATCTGGATCGGCACCGACGACGGGCTTATCCAGCTTACCAACGACGATGGCAAGACATGGAAGAACGTGACTCCGGAGGCAATCACAACCTGGAGTCGTATCACGATGATGGAGGCCTCGCACTTCGATCAGAACTCGGCTTACGCAAGCGTCGACCGCCATCAGCTTCAGGATTTCAATCCCTACATCTACAGGACGAGGGATTCAGGAAATACATGGCAGAAAATCACGAACGGACTGCCGGCGGGCGTCTATATGCACACGGTAAAGGAGGACCCTTCCCGTCGCGGCCTCTTGTTCGCCGGATCAGAGCGCGCCGTCTACTTCTCGATCGACGATGGAGACAATTGGCATTCTCTCCAACAGAACCTGCCGACGACGTCGATGCGAGACATGGAGATCTACCTGGATGATCTCATCATAGCTACACACGGACGAGGGTTCTGGGTAATCGACGACATCAGTCCGCTGCGCCAGCTCGATGCGGCCGTAATGAAATCAGACGTGTGGCTGTTCAGGCCTGCCGATGCTGTGAATTTCATCTCGACGAGCGATAATGGAACGCCGACTCAGAAGGATGAGCCCCAGGCACACAATGCTCCAAACGGGGCAACAATCGACTTTTATCTCGCCGCGAAGGCGACAGGAGCCGTCACCCTGGAGATCCTGGATTCGGCCGGCACCAGCCTTCAGAAATTCAGCACCGATCCGGCAGAGCAGACGCGGACACCGGCGGGAAGAGGAAATGCTGGAGGAATTCCAAACGTGTCGCCCTTGTGGCGTACCGCACCTGAGCCGTTCTCGGGCGCGGCGGGAATGCATCGAGTGATCTGGAACGCCGTTGCCCCTCCTCCGGCAACGCCAGCCGGCGCCGCAGGTGGAGGATTCAGGGAATCGACTCCGTTGACTGGAATTTTTACAGCAAAGCTCACCGCGAACGGAAAAACTCTAACGCAGACTTTCCTGGTGAAGCCGGATCCGAGAGAGAAAAAACTCTAGCCGTCGTGCAACCGGCGACAAGCGGAACTGCCATTTAACACGATGGCACAGACGAAGGAGATGCCACGGATGAAAAACAGAAAACAGGGGACCACGGAACAGCCGTCGCCCGGGAGGGTTCCCCTGATTCTTACCGTAGTTCCGTACTCATCTGTGCATCTCCTTCGTCTGTTGCCATCGTGTTAAATGGCAGTTACGTTTTTCTCGGGATGGCACCATCATTGCCTTTTATGCCCCCGTAATTCACAACGGGAGATCATATGATTTCGATTCAACAGGCCGCGGGACGCGGCTTAGCGATTTTGGCACTTGCAACGACTGGCGCATGCTCCGGCACCGGCGGACTCGGCAACATTCTCGGCGGTCTTGGCCAGGGCCAGGGCCAGAACCAGGTTTCAGGAGTAGTGCGAAACATCAATACGCGAAACCAGCAGCTGTCGCTTCAACAGAGCAATGGTCAGAACTTCACGGTCAACTACGACAACCAGACACGGGTTGTCTACCAGAATCAGAATTACTCGGTGAACAACCTCGAGTACGGCGATCAAGTCACGGCACGAATCTCAACCACGAATAACAACAACAACCAGTATTACACAGACCTCATTCAGGTAGACCAGTCAGTCTCGAGCAATAACAACGGCAACGTCTACGGCAATACTGCAAACGCGCAGCAGTTCGAAGGGACGGTGAGAAACATCGATCGTACAAATGGTGTTTTTCAGCTCACCGGAAGCAATTATGGCAGCCTTTCGGTTTCGCTTCCCTATAATTCTCGCCAGGCTGACATTGACCGGTTTCAGAGACTCCGAAACGGTGATTTCGTCCGCATTTACGGAGTCCTTCTAAACAACTCGCGCGTCGAGCTTCGGCAGTTCAATTAGGCGGGCCAGTAAGCTGCAAGTCCGGAGTTACTAAATACTTCCAGACCGTCGCTACGCTGGCGGCGGCGGCGAAGACAACATTACGATCGTCGTTGGACGGTCGATCCCGCGCGAGCACCTCAATCGCGAGCTCGCGCACGATCGATCGTCCGGGTAGCTATTGCCTGATTCCTTCCATTCGAAGGTGAAGCACTGAATCGGCGCCCTTCGTATCGTAGCGGGCTATTGTAGTCCCGACGATCTTGTCGCCGTCCATGTGCATGTTGCTGTGAGTGGTGACCATCACGTTTTTCCGTAACGCGCTCGCGTAAGGCCCGTTTTCCGTCACGATGCTATCCGCGCTCATGGCGACGACTCGAATATCCATCGGCTGACGGTTCGGAAGGGTCATCTTCCACCCCGTGTTGTCGTTCGTCGCTTCAAGGATGTAGGTAAGAAGCGTCGTGTCCTTGCCGTCGGGCATCACACGCATACTCCATTTTCCAGCGACGTTCATTGCGGCCGGTGCAGGGGCGACTGCGGCGGGTGCCATGGCGGCGGTTGTATCGGCGGCGGGCTCTTCCTTCTTCGAGCAGCTGATCAGAACTGGTAAGATCAAAAGCAGTGCGGCGCGCGACATCGTGCCTCCTTGAGTGAAGACTTCTGTGTTCGGTCAATGTACGTGTGAACGTAAGAGAACGTGGGCCGACCGGCAACGATCGGGCGCCAGCTCGGGCCGATTACTCGACGATCCCAACTGGCACCAGTCGCAGATGTGTACCCGCTGGGGCAAGGTGTTCATCCCCGCCTGACCGACTACATGGCGAACGCTTTCTTCAGCGCGTCAGCGGCCATTTGCTCAGCAGACACTGCCTTGTCCAGGACGGCGCCCATGCCGAAAAATTCGTGGGTGACACCGTCGAACGTCTTCTGTTCCGTAGGAACCCCTGCGGCTCGAAGTCGTTCGGCCAGAAGCTCGCCGTCTGATCTAAGTGGATCGATCTGAGCGTTGATAATCGTGGTCGCGGGCAATCCCGCAAGATTAGCCGCGACGAGATTCAGGCGCGGATTGTCGAAGAACCACGACATCATGGGGCCGTTCAGCGGCTTTGCATCGGCGTTCTCGACGTAAGATGTGGTGGTCGTGTCCGTTCCCGCGATGGGATAGATCGAAACGACTGCCAGCGGTATCTGAACTTTCTTGTCGCGCGCCATTATCGCCGTTGAGACTGCGAGGCCTCCACCGGCGCTCTCTCCTGCTATGGCAATCCTTTTCGGGTCGCCGTTTAGGGACGCAGCGTTGGCGGGCGCCCATTCGTACGCGGCATACGCATCGTCGTGCGCCGCTGGGAACCTGTGCTCTGGACCCTGCCGGTAGTCGATTGAAATCACGATGGCGCTGGCGAGCTTCGAGAGTGCACGAGCCCCTGCGTCGTATATCTCCTTGTTGGCGATTACCCATCCTCCGCCGTGGTAGTAAACAACGACAGGGAACGGACCCGAGCCCGTCGCCGGCGTATAGATGCGCGCCGAGAGCGCGCCCGTAGAGAGCGTGATGGACTTGTCGACAGACTTCACTGCCGGATCGGGCGCTGTCTGTCATTGCGGTTGCTGTCATAGGAGTTCCATCAGTGTCTTTTGTTTTGCAGCCTGATACTGCACGTGCGACGCAGGTAGCGACGCAAATTATCCGTTCCACATCCGCGGTCGGCCGCTGAATTGGGTGGCCAGCAGAGCACGGTGTTCACGACAGAGCCGGTCCTGGGATACCGACTCTGCCGCAAACGCTGTTACGCGAGGAACGGCCCCACTATAGCTAACACCTGAGCCTTCGTCAGCGGCTCATCGAATGCTTCGGTGACGGCCGCCGTACCGCCGTTGCCTGTACCTAGTGCGGTGATGTCGAGTCCCGCCTGCGTGACATTGTCTTCGCCATCGTAGATCGGCTGCGTGAATGCAGGCAGATCGCCGATACTCTTGCCGGTGATCCATCCTTTCTGGCCGCGAAGCCTTCTGACTTCAGAGGCATGGCGAGCTTCGACTGAGTGAATCGTGAGTGCCGCTGTGAGAATGGGCTTGTCGTTGACAAGCCGATAGGCCTGTCCCTTGTAAGCCCGAACGCCAGTGTCTTCGAATGCCTGCGAGAGCGCCTGGAACGTTGCATACTGGCTCGCGCCGAAGTTGAAGCCTGCTACTGCGCCCTTCGCGGTGTAATCGAAAGCAGGTTTTGCAACAGGCGTTGCACCCTTACCGGTAATCAGGCCTTGAAGTGCAGTAACGTGTATGTTCTCGTGATTTCGGATATTCGTATAGATGACGAGATCCGAAGACGGAATTAGTCCCGACGCAGCGACGCCTCTGGTGTAGAAATCGGCTTCGAGGTATTCGAGCGTGAGCGCGAACTGCAAGACATCGAGCACGTCGGAGGGCGCCTGTCCGTATACATCCCTGGCAAGTGCGCCAAGTGCGATCGGGATAGAGCCCAGAGCCAGCGCGGCCATCACTTTCGAGCTGGCCGATGCGCCCTTCGTTATTGCGTCTCTCCGGGAGAGGATTGGCTCCATCATCTCCGGATCGAGCGTCTGAATAATTGGTGTCTGTTCCATTGTAGTTATCCCTTATCCGTTGTTGTTGGGGCCTTGGACGAACGTCGGCACTGAGCCGGCGAATGCGAGTTTCTCCGTGATGAATCCCTGGGCTACCCCAGCCACCTTCTGTGGAGAGAACGCGTCGTCGAACGGGGTGAGAGAAAACAGCGTCGTCTTTGGCGCGATGAGGTCGGCGATGGCAGAAGCATGACGTGCTTCGACCGAGACGATCTTTCCCGCGACGAGGAGGTTATTGATGTCCTTTAGGTACTGCGCTGCACCGTTGTATGCTGACACGCCGAGGTCTTCGAACGCTTTCGCGGTTGAGAGAATCGAAGTGCGGCTGCTGAAGTTCACGCCCGGGTAGGTTGGCGTGAGCGTGAACCCGTTGGTTGCGCCGAGGATTGTCTTCAAAGCGTCGCGATGAATGACTTCGTGATTCTTGATGTCGCCGAAGACCGTCTGCTCGGCCGTACTAAGGCCCGAGTTGGAGAAGTTTGCGGCGACCTTGGTATAGAAGTCGGCTTCGAGCTGCTCGAGCGCGTAGGCAAACTGAAGGACAGCCACATCGCCTTTCGAGAAGTCAATCGTTACGGTGGAACCTGTTCCCGGCCCGGTCAAGTTGCCCGAGTTGTTGTCGTCGCTGCAGCTGGTCAGGATGCTCGGCATGAACACCACAGCACCACCGATTCCCATGAGTCTCATGAAGTCCCGGCGCGTGGAGCGTTCCCACAGCTGCGCAGTGCTCGAGACGGTCATCATTTTTTCGTTTTTCGCCATCGCCTTCTCCCCCTTCAGTCGATTTTTTCACTTTCTCGGAGCGCCGCTGACGACGCAAGGAGAGTCGGCCGCGAAGGCGGCTGATCGCGGTGAGAAGAAACTTCGCTCACCGAGTGCGGTCATGACATTTGCATACAACGAGCCAAACTAATGGCGCCTCCAAGAATGAACGAGAACGGCCCAGCGGGTCTAATTCGATAGTGTTCCCCGAGGCCACACCGAGGGGATACCGTATATACGCGACATCGTTGAATTTGGATCTATCGCTCGATGCGAAGCCTGAAAAAGCCAACCAACACAAGGATTTGTATACAATTTTGGAAGTATGTTGGAGACATCTGCTGGCACACCCGGCTCGCAGAGGTTATTTCGTAAGCCCCAACATTACTCTCCTGAAAAAGTCGCGATGACACTTCCTTTGGAAGCCGGCTCCATTGACGTTGCCATCCACGGCACACTCCCGGAGCGCACCTACCAGCAGCTACGTGACATGATCGTGCGCGGACGCATTGCGCCGGGCATTCGCATCATGGAAGAAGAAGTTGCCCTGCGATTCGGAGTAAGTCGGACGCCAGTTCGTGAAGCTCTCGCGCGACTCGTCCAAGAGGGATATCTCCAGCCGATCCCGGGACGCAGGCGGACCGAGGTTGCCGTTGCACCGCTCTCGAGCGACAGCGTTCGTGAGCTGTGGGGGATGATCGGCGCGATCGAAGGTCACGCGGTTCGCGCCACATCGACCCTTCCGCCGGATCGGCGCGAGTTTCTCGCAAATGATCTTGTAAAGCTCAACGACCAGCTTCTCGTCGCCGCGGTTGCCCGCCCACGAAACTTCGACCGGCTGTTCGAGCTCCAGGCAGCGTTCCATCAGCTGTTTGTGGATGAAACAGCCGGCCAGCACATGCTCAGCATTTATGCGGTCCTGAGGCCGCAGGTCCAGCGGTACGAGTGGGTTTACGGTACACGCCTCGACGCTGAGCACGAGCCATCGGCGAACGAGCACGTTCGAATTATTTCTGCGATTCGCTCTGGCGATGCGGAAAAGGCGCGGCTTGCCGTGGAAACGCATTGGGAGCGAGCAGCGATCAGAACGATTGCAATCATCGACGGGCTGGAGCAGCACGCCGCGCCTCGGCGCAAAGACAAGAGCCGGCCGGCGCCGCGCCTGCGGCAGCGCTAGGGATCGACTCCGACGGCTTTGTAGTACTCGACCACACGATCGTGTGCACCCTGCCGAGTGTACACGTCCGGCAAGCGTGACTCCATGACGTCCGCGATGACGACCGCAACTTCCTCAGCACTCTGTGATTGCGGCAGTTCCCTGGAATCGGGACCACCATGCAGCGCGTTCTTGCCGAATTCAGTGCGAACGACACCCGGCGAAACAATCGTGAACTGGATTCCCGGGTGCTTCTGCTGAACTTCGGTGCGAAAATTCGCAGTGATCGCGTTCAGGAAGTGCTTCGCTCCGTTGTAGGCGGACCGGATGACGGCAAACGGAATTCGACCGAGCATCGACGAGATGTTGATCACCTGCCCCGTTCCGCGCTCCTTGAAGTGCGGAAGAACTTCCTGCATGCCGTAAATGGCGGACTTGACGTTGATGCGAATGACGTCGTCGATGTCGTCATCGGTCAGCTGTGACGGAACGCGAGTGATTCCCTGCCCCACGTTGTTGACCCAGACGTCGACGTGTCCGAACCGTGCAATTGATTCGCGTACAACTCGGCGAGCGTCATCGCGTTTCGTCATGTCGGCTACAATGGCCAAGGCGTTAGCGCCGCATTTCGCGGCGACCTCCTTCAATTGCGCTTCGCGTCTCGCGACAAGAACGACCAAATAGCCACGCGAAGCCGCGAGCTCGGCAACGGCGGCACCAATTCCGCCACTCGCTCCGGTAATCACAACGACCTTTCCGCTCATCCATGCCTCACGAAGTCAAAGTTCGGATTCATAAAAGCTACAACTGCTTTGGACACAGAGACCACAGAGACCGCAGAAGCGACATTCATTCGTCGTCCGCGGCGCAGGCTCTTGGCAAAATCACCGTTTATGGAATTTGGGGTAACTACGGGACTACCTTCCACTTTACGACCGTCGTCCCGTTGTTAAACCCAAATTGGAAACTTTCCCGAAAGAGATGCGTTCGTAGCAAAAGACCACAGAGTGTCGTTTCTGTGGTCTCTGCGTCCAACGGCAATTCGAGACCCGGAGGAGGGCGATTCTCTGTTACTGTTCGCAGGCGGAAATTCAAAGGCACGGGACATTCGCGTTTCGGAGCCCTGATATCTACCTGGCGCGCCGATCCAATGTCATTTCACGGGGGCGTCTGCAGTCACTCCATCGATTATCGCCTTGACTATCTCGGTCTGAAGCGGAGTGAGATTCGGGAACAATCCCTTCGCGTCAGTTCCATGCCCCTGCCTGTTCGTGAGGAGAACGATGGACAAACGGTCGCGCGGATCGCCGAACACGTAGGTGCCTGTGAATCCAGTGTGCGAGAATGAACCATCAGGCAATTGGGCCTGGTGCTGCCAGCCCAGAAAATTCTCATATTTGTCGAGTCTGAGAAATCGATCGACCACCTCGGGCCTGATGTATGAATGACCGGCGTATGATCCTCGATTGAGCAGTACCTGGAGGAGTATGCTCAGCTCGGTCCCCGTAGAAAACAATCCCGCGTGGCCAGCGATCCCGCCATTGGCGTAGAATGAGTTGCCATCGTTCACTTCACCTACGAGGAGCCGGTCGCGCCACCCGTTCCATGAGGTTGGGTCGCCACGATACCTGTATCCAAACGTCGTGTCGTAAACCATGTGCTTTTCGTAGCCATTCCCGAACTCCGTCGCCGCGAAATCGGTCAGACCCTTCAACTTGGGGTTGAAGGTCGTCCTGCTGAGTCCGAGTGGCTGGTAGAACGCGCTGTCAACGAACACATCGAGACGTTGACCACTCACTTGCTCGACGATGTCGCCAAGGAGCATGAAGCTGAAGTCGCTGTAGTGACGATCTTCGCCGACTCCCCATTGGAGCGGCATGTCACGAATGGCGGAGTATGTCTGCGCCGTCGTCGATGCCTGATAGTAGACCGGCTGCCATTGGACGAGCCCCGCAGAGTGCTGGAGGAGATGCCGCGGTGTGATGCTGTCGAGGTGGGGGCCACGGAAATCCTTGAGGTACGTGTAGACCGGAGCGTCGAGATCGACCTTCCCCTGATCGACGAGCGCCATCATCGCCAATGTGGTTGCCATGACTTTCGTGACGGAGGCGAGGTCGAAGACCGTGGACGTCTTCATGAGCCCGGGGCTTTTCTGAAAGCGAACCGTCTGTGTCCTCGCGTCGGTGGTGGAGATGACGCCGCGGCCTTGGTTCGCAAAGCCGAACGCCCGGTTGTGGATTATGCACCCGTCTTTCGTAACGACCAGAACGGCGCCGGGGAACGCGGTTCCCACGCCGGCCGCGACCAGCGAATCTGCGACAGCGATTCCACGGGCAACGCCGGGCTCGCTTGGGCGCGCACCCATCGTGCTCGCGCACCCGGTCAGCACCGCCCCAATGACCAAAACAAGAAAAGGCTTGGTATTGGCTGATTTCATGCGCGAAACATGCGCCATCGCGTCATGATGCGGCCAGTCCCCGATTTGCCCCGGGACGCGGATGTAACTGCCGAGGAAACCTTGCTAGAACCTGTGCGCGGTTGTAAGGATAGAGAGCAGTAAACGACGATTCGCTAATTCCAAATGCTCGATTACAAAATGGATTTCCAACAGTTGCCGCGGATCGCTCTCGCGGCGGCCGAACTCCACTTTTCCAGACGGCCTTGAGAGAAACGTATCTGGTCTTCGGCGCACCTAACCTCGGTGACGCGTCGATCGACGAAGTCGTTGACTCGCTTCGGTCTGGGTGGATCGGAACTGGCCCAAAAGTGGCTCGATTCGAGGCGATGGTTCGGGAGTATACCGGTGCTGCCCATACTGTCGCCGTTAACTCGTGCACGGCGGCGCTCCACCTCTCACTGCTCGCAGCCGACGTTGGCCCGGGAGACGAAGTCATCACCACACCGATGACGTTCTGTGCCACGGCCAATTCCATCATTCACGCCGGCGCCAGCCCTGTATTCGTCGATTGCGAACGCGACACCCAGCTCATCGACACAGAGCAGATCGAAGCCGCCATAACGCCGCGCACAAAAGCGATTATCCCGGTTCACTTCGCGGGTCGGGTGTGTGACATGAAAGCGATCGGTGAGATCGCCCGCCGCCACGGACTTCGAGTCATCGAAGACGCCGCGCATGCTATCGAAGGCCGTTTCGCTGGAAACAAAGTCGGGACGATGAGTGACCTGACGTGCTTCAGCTTCTACGTGACGAAGAACATCACCACCGGCGAAGGAGGAATGGTCGCGACCGCTGATCCAGAGCTTGCCGACCGAATCAAGATCCGGGCGCTGCACGGGATGTCACGCGACGCATGGAAGCGTTTTTCGGACGCGGGATACAGGCACTACGAAGTCGTCTCTCCCGGGTTCAAGTACAACATGATGGACCTTCAGGCGGCGATCGGAATTCATCAGTTCGATCACGTGGAGATCTGGCTCGATCGCCGCAACGAGATCTGGCAGCGGTATTCCGACGAGCTCCGTGGCCTTCCTGTCGGACTGCCGGCAGCAGACGATCCCCGATCGAGACATGCCCGGCACCTTTTCACTCTCATGATCGATCCGGCAGCCGCCGGCATCACCCGTGACGAGTTCATGACTCGCATGCACAACCGGAATATCGGAACGGGCGTCCACTACATCGGAGTCCATCTTCATCCGTGGTATCGCGAGAACATCGGAACGCGCCCGGAGGATTTCCCCAACGCAACGTGGATAAGCGAACGCACTGTTTCGATTCCGCTCAGTCCGCACCTCGAGGATGACGACGTAACGGATGTCATCGATGCCGTTCGCGAATCGCTACGAGGTTGACGTCCCAGCCCACGGTTCTCCAGGTCGTACGGACGTACCTGCCGCGAACCGAAAACTGGATTTATACGCAGGTGAAGCACATCGAGCGGTACCGATCGGTGTTCGCGTCAAAGGCAATCGCCAACGCAGACCTTTTTCCATTCGAGACCGTGAACAGTCTGTCGAGAGCTCCACTTCACACCCGGCTTCTCGACCGCTTTCTCACGCCACGCCGCGGTTATTCACAATTCTTCGCTGGCGTCGGAGAGGCTGAGGACGTCAAAATCATTCACGCTCACGGTGGCGGAATTGCGACGTTCGTCGCCTCAACTGCCAGCCGGATTGGCGTGCCGCTGGTCGTGTCGTTCTACGGCGTTGACATGTGGAAGCATCCGGACGGGGAGCGGGGACTTCGTCAGAAGTACGCCGAAGTGTTCAGAGCGGGAGCGCTGTTCCTCGCCGAAGGCCCGGCAGCGGCCCGGCAGCTAGCGCGGATCGGCTGCCCGGACGACAAAATCGTGGTTCATCGGCTCGGCGTTGACGTCGCTAAAATTGCCTTCGCCGAGCGACGGAGGAGTGGGAACCAGCTGAGAGTTCTGATGGCGTCGCGATTCGTCGAAAAAAAAGGAATCCCTTACGGAGTCGAGTGTTTCTGCAGAGTTGCTCGAGACAATCCGGCAATGCGCCTGACAATCGTCGGCGACAGCGGATCATCGAAGGACGCGAAGGTCAAAAAGCAGATCATGGAAATCGCGCTGCGGCATCGAGTGGAACGACAGGTGTCCATTCAAGGTTTCATGACGCTCGACGAGCTGCTCGATCTCGCGTACGAGCACGAGTTGCTTCTCCATCCGAGCGTCACTGCAACGAGCGGCGATGCCGAAGGCGGACATCCGGTCGTGATGACGATGCTCGCGGCGAGCGGAATGCCGATCCTCGCGACGAAACATTGCGACATTCCCCAAATCGTCGACCACGAGCGCACCGGCTGGCTGGTGTCCGAACGAAATGTGGATGAGCTCGAAACAATTCTGCGATCAATCGTCAGCGACTCGTCGTGTCTACCCGAATTTGGCCGCAATGCGCGCCGGCTCGTCGAACAGCGGTACGACATTCTCGCCATGCGGCTTGACTCGGTTTACGACCGCCTCAGCTTAGCGCGCTAGCGGTCATCCGCCCGCGATACTTGCAACCTTGTTTCCGCCCGGTGCCTGGGGCGGCGCATCGGGTCGCCACGATGCATCTGGCGCGGCAGGCATCGGCTGCGCTGCCGATACGTTGCCTGAATCGATGCTGGCATAAATAAAATTCTCCGACGGCACCGGCGCCCCGGCGAGCCGACGCAACATCGCCAGCTGGCCGACGTGAGTCATTGCATCCGCCAGCGGTCCCTGAAGGAACTGCTCGTCTGATATTCGGGCCGAGAGCGACGGATTTGAAAAGTCGGTCAGCAACTCGTGCAGCAGAGAGTGGAACCGGGCCACTTCGTCCCCGAAGACTGGCAACCAGGGTGGCTCGAACGTCCCGCCATTGAGCATCGTCCGTGCATATCCCAAAAGCCCTGTCATGTGCCACATCAACTCATGCGGAGTTCTCGAGTTGATCTCAGCGCGATAGTCGGGATATCCCGGTGGAGCTCCACGAAGCGCCTTTTGCGTTCGATACGCGAGCGCGGCAAGAAAGTGCTGCAACAGTTTGCGCGATTCCGTCACGTTACGCTCGTTGGTCTCGGATGATCGAAAGCTACAGAAACCCGGCCGTCAAAACGAAGGCCCAAAGCCGGCCGCAAGCCGCCACCTGGCGCCACTGTCGATCGGTCGTGCGACACCAAGATGAAAATTACCGGAGAATAGTGTAACGCCGAAGCCAAATGTCGCTCTTATCCCGTCTGTCGCTCTGGAGACGGGAGTCACCGAGCCCGCACCAAGACGCGATAGCGATTCGCGCGCGGCATCATTGGAGAACCGTGTCCACCCGCCTTGAATTCCAGCTGCAAAACCCGGAGCCAGTCCCGGCAAGTAGAGCGAGCGCCACACTCGACGAGGCGCGCGCAAAACCGGGGACGTATAGCTCACGTATCCGCGGAAAAGCGCTGACTGGTTTCCAGCGAATTCCTTATAAGAGTATCCAGGCAGAATCGAGCTTCCGCCGAGCTCGAACAATTTTTGCGGCGGAATCGTGCGACCGGTTACGATGCCGCCGTCCGCGTGCAGCGCGATCAGGATCGGGCCCCAGTACTCACGACCGGACAGTCCAATGTCGGTGCGCTGCCAGTTCAAGTCGCCGCGGCCAATCTCGTATCGCACTCGTGCACCAAATCCCGCCTGCACGAATTCCTCGCTGGCGCTCGGATGGAGATCGGCGTCAACAACCGCCATAGCATAAGAGCCTTCATCGACGCCCCTGTTCGGGCGAAAATGTCCTCCCGCGATGACTCCGTGATCGAGCCGAGCTATTTCCTTTCGATCGCTTCCGCCGCCTGCCTGAACCGAAATGAGAGCTCTATCGATCGACCCGACGATGTGTGACACCGTCGCCAAGCCGGTCCGGCGATCGACGTAATCGAAATCATCGAATGAGGCGAGTAGACCGTTGATGCCGTCACTCTTCCCTTCACCGGGAAGAACAAAATCGTTGGTCGATGCGAGCGATCGCTCCACACCAAGAGAATACGTGTTGAGCTGCCGCTTCAGCGACGCGTGCATCCCTCCCTTGACCGCCTCCTCCGTCCATGCCCATCCGACCGAACCTCCGTATGACAAGCCCGGGAATTGACTTCGCATTCTCACGTTCACTTCAGCTCCGGTGAACAGACCTTCGACCCGGTTGTACCGAACCACGTTATCCCAGTTCGTCGGTACGATCTCGACTATCGTGGAACCCGTGACTTTCCAAGCGTCGGGGGCGACGTCATCGAAGTCGCCTGCGCTTACAGTCGTTGTCGCTTCGCCGAGGGGGGCTGTCCATCCGTCGAAATGACTGACGCTATCCGATCTGGCCCATGTCGTTCGATGCGGAATGTGCAGTGAGTCGTTCAACGGACCGGCGAGCGCGCTGGTGTCGCTGACTGCATAGTTGCCGAATTTCGAAACGATTCGCATCACCGCGCGGTCGCGGCCGAGGAGCGCGAGAGTTGTCTGAAACTCGGTTCTTTGGGAAGCGGGGAGCCAATACCGCTGATCAATTTCTGCGTTGACGAACTCCGAGTATGCAACGGCCACGAGCCCGGGAATTCGCTCCACCATCGACTTGCCCGACTTTCTTTTTCCAAGGACGACGAACCGGCCGCGCATGCGAACGATTTGATGGCGAGTTGCATCAACGTTTATCTCGCCGTCGAAGGCGGCAAATCGCGTTGTGCCCGAAAGGTGCGGCGTAACGTGAATGCGGAGGATCGGAATCGTGCGGCCGGGGCTTCTTAGCGTTGTGATCGTGTCGCCACCTGAAAATCGGTAGTAGCGATCACGATCGGAGGCGAATGGATGAACCGCTATCAGCGAATCTCCGTTCGATTTTCGTTTCGCTATTCTGGCAGTGTCGGTAATGAATTGTGCTCCGAGCAGAATTCGCTCGCCGTAGAGGGATGGCTCGGTCCACCCGGTGAGAAAGCTTAGAGTCGAGATGGATGGACCGAGCGATTGAGCACGGTAACCGACGACATGCATTCCGTACTCCGTTCCGCGTGTCCACTTCACTGTGGAAGCAAGTTGTTCGATCTGGGCCGCGCGCTCTCTGCCCAGAGTGTCGCGCATCAGCAGCGACATCTCGGTTTCTACATGTGCGGTATACCCGCGAAACTCGGGCGGTGGCGCGTGGTTTTGAGTTGCGGCCTGAGATACGAAATCGCGCAGATGGCTCGACGAATAAACACTGTCGGTTGAAGCGATTTGTGCAAATACGATGAGCGGCAGCAGCATTGCGGAAACTAAACCAGGGGCTAAAACTATTGGACGTGTTCGCTGCCCTTATCGACTTGCCCCCATTTCAGCGAGCGCAATTCTCTTGTCGAGGTAGAGCGCATTCGCGGCGGCTTCGCCCTTGATGGTGTTGTCGAAAACGCACCACACCGGCGCCCGCTCCGCTGAATATTTCCTTAGCCTGAAGGCCAGACCGTCGAGGTAGGATGCGGTATACGGCGACAAATATTTCGTCGGTGATCCGTGGAGCCGAAAGTAGACTGTCTTCGACGAGCCACCCGGCTCACTCGCTGCCTGCACCACCGCCGGGTCCGCAGCGACGCGGCTTACTCCGAGCGTTCGCAACATCTGCGTAGCGCTGGACGCAAACCACGTCTTGTGTCGCGGTTCAACCACCACATCGCACAGCGTCGCGGACGTCAGCTCCAGAAAGAAATCGTTCGCTGCTTGATTGTCGAACTCGAGGCTCGGGGGCAGCTGAACGAGAATGCACTTCAGCTTTGACCCGAGGCCGGACACTTCTCTCAGGAATCGATTCAGAAGTACGCTGCAATCGATGAGTCGGGCAGCATGCGTGATGGTCTTCGGAACCTTGACCGAAAATCGAAAGTCGTCCGGCACGCTCTCGGCCCATCGCTGATACGTCTCCAGCTTGTGCGATCTGTGAAACGAGGAGTTGATCTCGGCTGCCTTGAGAACTGAGGCGTAGCGCTGGAGGTGAGTGCCCGTTTCCGGAAACTGCTCGCGAGACAGCGCAGGAACACTCCAGCCCGCCGTGCCAATGTGAAGGTTTCCGGGAATGTAACTGCGAATCGGGTTCATCGGTGATCCTCGGGACGCGTCGGGACTCTTGTTAGTGACTGCTTGACCCTCCAAAGCGTCAATTGTTCATGAAAACCCGTTTCAGGGTGATTGCGGCCGCTGTGCTGTGCACTGCAGCTTGCGCGGCACCGGTGAAGGTAGACAAGCCGCGCGAAGAAATGAGCCAGCGTGAAAAGGACAGTGTCCTGGCGGCCAGCAGCCTCCCGGGCTCGGGCGTCGTCAAGAAGGCGATCGCAATGTCCGACGTAGACACGAAGCACCAGGCATCGATCGACTCGGCCAGCAAAGAAGACTAGGGCCTCCGGGACTTAGCGCGAAGCCCCCGATACACGCCAGACTGTGTTTCCAACATCGTCTACCACCAGCAAGCCGCCGCGTTTGTCTACAGCGACACCGACGGGACGACCCATCGCGTCGCCGTTCTCCCTCACGAAACCGGTGAGAACGTCAATCGGAGATCCGCTGGGAATGGTTCCGGAGAACGGGACGAAGATCACCTTGTAACCGCTTCTCGGCGATCGATTCCAGGAACCGTGTTGTCCGACGAACATTCCGCTTCGGAACGCTGCGGGCAGGGTGTTTCCGTCGGACCAGGCGAGACCAAGCGATGCCGTGTGAGGCCCAAGCGCGTAGTCGGGCACAATTGCCTTCTCCACCAGGTCCGGACGCTTCGGCTCGACACGCGTATCCACGTGCTGTCCGAAGTAGCTGTAGGGCCATCCGTAGAATCCACCGTCTTTCACTGAAGTCATGTAGTCGGGCACGAGATCGCTGCCGAGCTCATCGCGCTCGTTGACTGCGACCCACAACACCCTGCTCGTTGGCTCCCACGCCAGTCCGACCGGATTTCTCAGGCCCGACGCGAACACCCGGTGCGCGCCTGTAGCGGGGTCCACTTCCCAGATGGCCGCACGTCCCTCTTCCTG
The DNA here is from genome assembly GCA_038253755.1 of Gemmatimonadales bacterium. GTDB lineage: Bacteria > Gemmatimonadota > Gemmatimonadetes > Gemmatimonadales > Gemmatimonadaceae > UBA4720. The sequence continues at coordinate 69,990 of JBBSGU010000003.1, forward strand.
ATCGATTCCGTTCTCAACCGCGTTGCTGTTTGAGCCCACTGCGACGTATAGCTTCGACCCATCGGCGCTGGCGATGACGTTTTTCGTCCAGTGATGGTTTATGGATCCCGCCGGCAGATCGACGATCTTCGTTCCCGCGGCGGCGAGGTGAGTTTCATTTGCGCTGTAAGGAAATCGAACGATCGCGTCAGTGTTGGCGACATAGAGTGAGTTGCCCACGAGCGCCATTCCAAACGGCGAAGTTAGGCCGGTCAGAAAAACTGTTCGTGTTTCCGCTACACCGTCGCCATTGGAATCGCGAAGAAGGATTATCCGATTCGCGCTTGGCGTCGCGCCGCCGGCCTTCCTCATGAAATACCTGAAGAAGAAGCCTCTGATTCCCTTCGCGTCATCCGGCCGAACAGGCGCATTCGTCTCGGCAACCAGCGCATCACCGTTGGGAAGCACGTAAACCCATCGCGGATGATTCATTCCGCGCGCGAACGCGACAACTCTCGTGCCTGACGTTGCAACGGGATGACCATTCGCACTCCAGCCCTTCGCGGTCACGACGTTGATCACCGGAATGACGGCTTCGCGCGGTTTCGGCAGTATTGGTGACGGACCGGTTCCCGCGGAGACCGGAAGTGTGGCCGGCGAGCCGCAGCCGCCGAGTCCTGCCGCGATTACAAATCCGAAAAACACGCTTCGAGCATTCATAAGTATCCGATTCTGGCAAGAATCAGGCACGCGAAGCCTGCCGTTGCTGCGTCATCCGCGCCAAGTTTGGGGTGTGTCGTCCGCACGACAAGCAAGCAACGAAGCATTTTCACAACTCCGGGCATCCGATCATGCGGAGTTTTCAGCCTGGCGAGGCCTGGGGATGGTGTTTTGCTGAGGAGCTTTTTATCGAGCCGGCTCCGGAAGCCTCGTAGATACGACCGGGCGGGCTTTCACCCCCTGGCGCGGGAGCGCCGCGAGGCCGCTATCTTGCGGGATGAAACCATTGCTGCCAGGGCTCTGCGCACTCGGGCGGCAATCGCTGCAGGTAGTGCCAAGTGCCAGTGCGTGTGATAACGTTCGGCAGCGAAGCTGTCGTCAGGGATTTTGAGCACCCTGCCCAACCCGCGCCCTCTAGGAGTACCGATCCATGGCAATCTGGAAGGAACAGACAAACGCCACAAAAGACCAGCCGCCGATGCCGCCGCCAGCAGCCCCCGCAAAGGAAGATTCTTTTGCCTCCACTCCCCCAGCCTATAACCAGCCGCCGAGAGCAAGCATGGCCGACCAGAAAGAGACACTGATTGCAGCGAATCTTTCCATCGAAGGAAAGATCCAGGGTGCCGGACACGTTCGCGTGGCGGGTCAGTTCAAGGGCGACGTCAACGTCGAAGGCAATCTTACGATCGAGCAGGGCGCCAAGGTCATCGGCGGCGTTCGTGCACAGACAGTAACGATCGCCGGCGAGCTTGAGGGCAATGTCGATGCTGCGTCACGTGTCGAGTTGCTGGCGTCCGGCGTTCTGAACGGGGACCTGAAAGCTGGATCACTGACAGTCGCAGCCGGTTCGCGAATGCGTGGAAACGCAGAGTTCGGCTGGGAAGAAGGCAAGGTTGGAATGCCGGCGAAGAAGATGGAGACTGGCACCGCCGCATGAGCAATGGCGGACAGGCGGCGGGAAAGACGCGTACCTGCCCTCACTGCAAGGCGACAATTCTTCAGAGCTCGACCTCGTGCCCGGTATGCCGGAAGAGTCTCCGGTGGGATCCGCATACCGAGCGCCATAAGCCGCCGGGTTTCTCTGCGCTACGCGTCGAGGGCTCGGTAAAGCATCCTTCGGTCGGCGAAGCGTGGGAATATTCGCTGATGGTGTCAGTAAAGAACGAAAAGGGCGAGGAGATCGCACGCCAGATGGTTGGCGTGGGATCTCTTCAACCGGAAGAACAGCGGACGTTCACTCTTTCGGTGGAAGTGTTCACGTCGCAGACAGCAGGACCGGCGAAAGCCAAATAGGCGTCGGTCTCGCTCGCCGAAACGAGATGGTCGATGCGCTCGTGAGTTTTGCCGGGAGGCCGATCGCGTAGGTCGAGCTCATAGAAAACGGTGTCGCCGAATTCAATCGGCCGATAGGGAGGAATCGACTTGAAGCCGAGACTCTCGTAGAGGCCCTGAGCCGGCCGCATCGAGCGAAGCGTTCCCAGGCGAAGCGTCCTGTAGCCGATAGCCCGCGCCTGATCAATTACGTGTAGTGCGAGTGTGCGAGCGATGCCCTTTCCGCGCATTTCCGGATCGACGTACATCCGCTTCACCTCGGCTGTCTCCGAATCTATTTCGCGGAGAGCTGCGCACCCGCGCCCCATGCCATCGACGAACGCAACCCACAGGCCGCCGCGCGGAGGCACGTAAGGTACAGGAAGCGCGGCGACGATCGCTTCCGAGGTCGCTGGATCGTGCGCGGTTGAATGCGCGGCGAAGTGTGCGCGGATGAGGCGACGAGCCGTCTCGAGCGCATCCGCTTCGTCGGCCGTTCTGATTTCAATCATATCGAAAAATTAGCTCTGCCAGGAGACGCATACAAAAAACGCCCCGGAATTACCGGGGCGTTTCTCTCCTTCTCGGCGGAGAATCACGGAGGCGGGAATCCCGTGTTGCCCTGCGGAGTGTCATCCTGCTTCGGGACTCTGAACTTCGGCGTCTGGCCAAGGTTGTATTGGAACGTCAGGAACACTCCCCGTATGCCGAACTTTCGCTCGGTGAACTGAATGAGCTGGTCGTCGCCCGTCTTGATCTTGAAGCGCATCGTATCGAATGGATCGACGACGCGCAGGCTAATAGCTCCCTTGCCTTCCATCAGCTTCTGCCGAAGGGAGAACTGCGCCATTTGCGTGCTCGAGAATTTACCGCGCTCGATCTTCGTCGGCGCGCGATAGAAGTAGCTGCCCTGGAGAGTGAGGTCGGGATTGAGCGTCATCGTTCCGTTGACGCGTGACGACCATGTCACCGCGTTCGACGACAGCGTCGAAAGCGATCCACCGTCGGTCACCTGCTTGAAAACGTTGAACGATGCGAAACCATTGAACTTCTTGCCGAGTCGAAGCGACCCGTTCAGGTCGGTTCCGTACGAGTTGCTCGTCGCGAGATTCTGGAAGCTCACCGAAGTGACTTCACGCCCGTCAACCATATCGGCCGTGTTGATTGCAACGCGGATGACGTTTGTCGTCCGTCGATAGAACGGCGACAACTGCAGCGAGCCGAGCGACCCGGTGCGGGTAAGACCAAGCTCGAGTGCATCGGTGTATTCCGGGTTCAGCTTCGGGTTGCCGATGAACACGTTCTGTACGTCGAAAAATGTTGGGAACGGATTCAGCTCCTGCGTGCCCGGCCGGCGAATACGGCGCGAGTACGCGATTTTGCCCTGAAGGAGGTCGTCGAACTTGTAGAGCGCGACCGCACTCGGGAACAGGCTCGCGTAACTATATGGATACTTCGTGGCCGCGTTCTTCAGCGAGAAATCGCGATTCGCGTACTCAGCGCGCAGACCGCCCTGCAGGTCGACCTTGCCCACACCCTGGCTGAGAACCCCATATACGGCTCCGACCTGGTCATTGAAGTTGAACTGATTGCTGAGGTTGCTCAGAGCCCACGTTCCGTTTCCAAGCGCGTCCCTGGTGACTTCGTAATCCTTGTCGAGCCAGCGACCAGTCCCCTTGAAACCCGTCTCGATCTTGGTGCGCGGAGCAAGAGTCCGCATATAGTCGAGCTGTGCGTTGAACGACGATGTCGTTGCGTCAGTCTTGTCGCGCTCACCTTCGAGCAGGCCCGATGCAATCGCACCGGCCGCCGTCAACGGCTGGCGCCACAGGATCGAATTGTCCTTGTCGTTCTGGCGATTCAATCTCAACTCGGTGGAGAGCTCGTGCTTGCGCGGCTCGAGCGTGCGCTTCCAGGCGAGCGTATAGTCGACGTTGTACGAATTCACCTTGTCATCCCGCGTGCGATTGTACTGGCTCAAAAAAACGCCGGCTCCGTTGAGCTCGGTGTAGGCATTGAGCGAGTTGTCGGTGGAAGTGCGGAAGTTCAGCGCAAGCGCATTCGTGAGCACGTCGCGATTGTTGAGCTTGTAGTCCGCATTCTGGGTGAAGTTGTGACCGCTGTTTCCGTTGCGTCCGTCGATGCTCTGGTTGGTGAACGACAGCGGCGAACCGCTCAGATAGCGCTCACGGTTGTTGATGCCGTCCACACCGCGATCGTCTGCGTTGTAGCCGTAGGTCGTGAACGTGGTCCACGGTCCCGACTGATAACCGAGATTGCCGGAGCCGTTGTAGCGTCCGCTCGAGGTCGCCGATCCGACCGTCACGCCGCCGCTCATGCCAAGATCGGCATTCGCCTTTAGGACGATGTTGATGATGCCGGCCATACCTTCGGGGTCATAGCGTGCGGACGGCGTTGGAACAACTTCGACTCGATCGACTATGCTCGCCGGAATCTGCTTCAGATAGGCGCCGAGCTGAGCGCCGGTAATTGGAGTCGGGCGTCCGTTGATCTGGATGGCGACGTTCTCGTTGCCGCGTAGACTGACCTTGCCGTCGCCGTCAACCTGCACGGAAGGAACGGCGTCGAGCACATCGCTGGCATTGGTTGCCGTCGGAGCAACCTGTTTCGAGTTGTAGGTATTACGATCGGGCTCGATCGCGACTGCCGCGCGCTCGGCCGTGACCTGAACGCCTTCGAGGGCGACTGCAACCTTTGAAAGCCTGACTGGAGCGATGCTCGCCTGGAGGGCTGCACCGCTGATTGTGAAGTCTTCGGTGGTCTTTGGGCCGTAGCCGATTGAGGTGACGCGAAGATAGTACGTGCCCGGGCGTAGTCCCTGGATTCGGAACGTGCCATCGTCCCGGCCAATTGCGCCGGTGACGAGAGCTGAACTGACCTTGGCGCGGAGGGCAACCGTCGCGCCCTTGATTGGAGTACTGGCTTCTCCATCCATGACGACGCCGCGAACTTCGCCGTTTGCCGATGGAGGAGGGCCTCCGGGGCCCGATGGTCCCTGCGCACGAGCCGATGTGACTCCGCTGACCAGGAGGAGGGAAAGAACCGCGAACAAGACGCGTTTCATACGTAGCTCGAGATAAAGGTTGAGAACTGCGACATGACGCCACCCGTTAAGGGAATGACCTGTCTCCGCACTACGACCGTGTGACACCGGAATGTTTCACGACAGTGGCCTCCAAGGTGTAAGAGTTCCGTAATGGAGTTTCTGTCTCTTTCGGAGCCTCGGGCGATGCCTCAAACGTTTGGGTGGGTTCGATGCCCGACCGCTGCCACGGAGCTAGCGATCGCCTCAAACGCCGAACGTCAGGCCCAATTGCAGTGATGTGTCGGAAGCATAGTTCAGTTCGCCGTCGATCACTCTGGCAGGCGGGACAAGCCGGTGCTTTTCGCTGAAATTCGCATCCCGGATGTGAACGACTTCGGATCCAATCGACACCAGCACGTCGGCAATGATTCGCCGGTGACATCGCCACCAGAGGAGCTCTGCACACATCACCGCCGTGCGCAGGCCTCCGGACAACATCAGCAGATCGGTTAACCCGGCACCGAATTCCTCGGTCGCCGAGTGGTCGGCGTAACCGCGAAATGCGGAGTTGGTCCACCCGGCATTCGGGGAATCGGGGCGGGGGTGCCGACGCCCGCCCAGCGAGGGCAGCCACTTGTAGTCGATGTCCGCCAAAGCGAGTCCTCTCTCGAGGTCTGCCGCATTGAAGTGCGGCAGTCGCCGCGAAGCCGGGAATCGTCGGACGTCGGCAACGAGCTCGATATCATTAACAGAGAGCACAGCGACAAAGTCTTCGAGCAATCTGGTGGAGTGGCCAACTGTCCAGACGGTATCGTGGGTTGTCACCTTTGCAGAATCGACTCCAATCTCTGTGGCTCGTCCAAGTTCACAGGACTCATGCGGGAGTTTCCGGCTTTCGCCTGCGGTCCCAAAAGCGTCCGATGAAAGCAGAGAGAAGTACGGTTGTTGCAATTCGAAACGGTTGGGTCAGCTTCGTCACGATGTAAGCGGCTGTCCAAACGCCGGCGGTGCTCGCCGCGCTCCTGCCAGTCCATCCAAAGCGGATCGCGAAAAATGATCCAATCAGGACGACCGCGAACAACACCAGATAAACCACGACCGCAATCGCTCCGTACTCGGAAAGAATTTCCTTCAGTGTTTTTTTCATCTTTACCACGAGCTGCCGAGGGCGATAAGGTCGAGCGGATTGACTGTGAGGGTGCCGTAACGAGCGCTCCAATGCAGATGCGGTCCCGTCACCCGCCCAGTCGCACCCACGAGGCCTATTGTCTGTCCGCGCTCTACAGTGTCGCCTTTCGCAACGAGCGACTTGCTCATGTGAAAATATGCGGTGACAATGCCTCCGCCGTGATCGATGTAAACGACGTTGCCGGCGAGGAAAAAGTTATCAACCAGTGCCACGATGCCACGGTTGGCTGCGACGATGGGATCTCCCGTCTTTCCGCGAAAGTCTACGCCAAGGTGTCTGCTGGTGAGAGTGCCGTTGAAGAGCCGGCCGGACCCGAACGGGCTCGTAATGACGGCAGAGCGAGGCCGACTGAACGCTTCCGACCACATCACCGGCGTATTGTGCGATTCTCGACCGATCTGGCGAGCCGTCGCATTCTCTCTACCGATCCGCGCCTGGGTTGCGGAGTCCAACGGCTGCGTAAAGCGAGTTGATACCGAAAGTGCAGGCCGCTTACCGTGCGACGGGGGCGGCACCGGCACTCTTGTATATCCGGAAATGCTGTGGGTTTGCTCGTTGCTGTAAGCAATCACTGCGGTCGCTGCAACCATACCCTTTGCGTCGGGGGAGATCGCGGCAATCGCATGCCAGGTTCCTCGCGTCATTTGATGAAAGTGCAACGGCTCGCCCGACATCGACCCCGTGATCGACGAGACCGAATCGCGGCCGGGTGGAGCGTCAAGGCCGATTCGAATGATCGATCCGGGCTGCGCATTCGCTGGAACGTCAAGAGTCGCAATCGATGCCTGCGCCGCAGCGCTTGAACCCGATATGACAAGTAGTACAGCGGGCAGCCACTTCATTGCTTTACCTTCGACCCGAGCCAATCGGTTCTGAACGCGCGGATGGCATCGGTTACGGGCATTCCAGCGTTTTCAAAGGTCGTCATTCTCATTGCCTGCCTGTCCATCAGCGTCATCGACATAGTTGCGCGCGTCGCTTCCTTTTGTAGATACTCTACCTTCAGCACGTCGCCGATTTCGTGCTTTGCGATGATTTCATTGAGAGAGACAATCGAAGTAGTTGGCTCGCCGTCAATCGAGACGACCATGTCGCCGCTGGCGAGCCCCATTGCGTAAGCGGAAGATCCAGGCGCCGACCAATTGATGAAGACTCCTTTCGGATCGTTGTCCATCGACGCGCCGAAGTATGGCGTTGCGGGATCCTTCACCAGGACTATGCCGGCGGGTGCCAACAAGGACGCAAAGTCCGGAACTTCCCGGCCCTCTACATAGCGACGAAAGAATTCATCGCCGAACACCTTGTCGCCGACGAGCTTCCCGAGCTCGGCCCGAAGAATGGCAACGGTATATGGCCGCTCAGGCGCCAGCGCCTTTGACTGGTGCTTTCCGTAGTCCTGCCACAAGAGCCGCATGTACTCGTCGAGCGATTTGTGAAAGCGCTCGCGAAGCGTGAGGTCGAGTCCGGCCGCAACGACTGATCCCCACGTGTAGTAGCTGAGGAAAATGTTCGTGCGGTTCGTGGGATCGAGCGATGTGCCCCCATCAAAAAAAACTGCCGCTCGACTCATGTCGATTGGCGATCCATGATTTCTTGCAACGGCGTTCATCGTCGCGACGATTGCTGCGCTGAGCTCCGCGACGTATTCGCTGTCGGTGTAGAAACCGGCACGGCGAATCATCAGTGGATGGAAATAGTTGGTGAAGCCTTCGCCAAACCAAAGGGCGTCGGACATGTTTTCGCGGTCGAAGTTGAACGGCTCAATTTCGTTCGACCTCAATCGTTCCATATTCCAAGAGTGGAAAAACTCGTGAGCGAGGTTGCTGAGGTGGTCCATGAGGTAGGGCCTGGTCTCCATTCCCCTGCGGTTCGAAAGGAATGTGGAGTTGCGATGTTCCATCGCATCTCCGCCGGCCCATGGCAGGTAGTCAGCAAGGAAAGTGTACGTCCCATAGTCGTATCCCGCCGGCTCTCCCCACATCGCCACCTCCTCGGCCACGACACGCTTGACCATCGTCACGAAGGTATCAACCTGCGCTTCGGTGCCGAGGTGATGAACGGCAATTCGCCAGGTGGATGTCTTGCCGTTGTAAGTGCCGGTCCATTGTCTCCAGGTCACAGGACCGACCTCGGTCGGCGAATCCATGAACCACTGAAGATTCGGAGCGTTGAAGACTGTCGAGTCGGCGGTGGGAACGAGCTGGGTTGCGACCTGCCATCCCGCCTGTGGATGAACGGTCAGGCGAATCCGCGCCGTTTCCATTCCGTGCGCCCACATGAAAGTTGCGGGCATGTTCATCCGTGCGTGGGAATGATCAATGCTGAGATAGGTGCCGTCGATCCTGTCGCCCCACACCGTGTATTGAACGCGGACCGTTCCATCGTGACCTGCAATGTCCCATCCATGAGAGTCAGGCCGCGTCATTGACAAGGCCTTGCCGTGTCCATCGGTGGCCGAGACATCGTAGACATTCTTTGCGAATGCGGCCGGAGCGTACCGTCCCGGCGACGACCGGCTCATCCGGACGTGCAGCTTCGTTCCCCGCGCCAGTCCCGCAAATGTCGCGGTGACGCGAGCTTCGTGCTGAGCCGCATTGGTAAAGGAGATTTCATAGTCAACGTGCCGTTGTTGACCCCCGGCGCTCGACGAGAGCACGAGAATAAACGGTAGAACGGCCACTAGCAGCGTGGGCAGCCTCAAACTGGACTCCGCATCGACGAGGTTTTTCAATCGGATAACGACGACAGTGCAAATCAAAGGAGTAGCTCAGCTCGCCTTGATGTAGAGAGCGCCGGCTTCCTGGGCGTGTATCACGGCGAACACGCCGGACGGCTGAAGAATCACCCCCGGCACGAGATAGGACATGGCGCGTTTTTTTGCCTCTTCATCTGAGACTCCGTCTTTCTGCTTCACGGTTTGAATGCAGTCTTCGAAAGCAACGCTGCATGCGAGGGCAATTGCGCCGTTTGCGATCTGCTTGTGAAGACCGGCCATGTTATAGGGGGCCGGAACTCCATCTTTCTCGTCGAGAAGCGCCGGATTCTTGTTCGTCGGCTCGTTGGTCATCGGGTCAGTGACTTTTTTCTTCGCGCCCGCAGCATACTTATCCCAGTACGCCTGCTGCATCGCCAGAACAATCGCGTCGTGTCGCATGACGATAACCGGAACAATGTCCGCGGGCGCGACCTTCAGCACGTCAATGTTTTGCCGAGTCCAGGCCCACGAGCGCCAAATTCCGTTTCCGCTCTCTGGTTCGGTGCAATCGAATACCGCCTTGTGGTTTGTCTTGAGTCTGTTTGTCCAGCTCAGGTCCCACTCGGCAGATGCGGCGGACTCCGACAGCACGAATTCACGCGGCACTGCCGCAAAGGCCGTTGCCGGCAGAACTGCGAACGCGGCAGCATTGGCCGCTGCAGACGAGAGGAAGCGACGGCGATTGGTTGTCAATGAAGTCTCCGGTTGAGAGTCGGTGTGCGAGCTGGACAGGAAATATCGGCTCTCGGACCCTGTCGCGGCTATCTTGATATCGACCATGCAAGACTCCTCAGCCACCATCACCACCGCCGTGTCAGGCCCTCCTTCGGCAGCCGAGCGGGCGTCGGACCCGAAGCCGCGGGCGCACAAGCATTCGCGTGCACACAGGGCCGAATACGCACTCGCGCGATCGCTCGAGCGAGCCGTTTCCGCGATGCCTGAGCGCGCGGCCGATTCATTCGGCCGGCATATTGGAAAGCTCGTATACCGAATGGCCATCCGGCGCGACGTTGTAAATGACAATTTGCGCCTCGCTTATCCGGAAAAAGATGACGCGTGGATCGGCGCGATCACTCGCAAGGCGTACGAGCATCTCGGGCGCGAGGCAACGGCGATGATGCGGTTGTCGAAGCTCGATTCGCAAGCCGTGATTGAGCGAACCATTCCGACCGGATGGGACGAGATGGAAGGGGCGTTGAGCGAAGGGCGTGGAGTGCTCCTCGTGACTGGCCACTACGGAAACTGGGAGATCGCGGCAGCGACCGTTGCAGCCCGAGGGATTCCGATTGCGGCAATCGTGAGGCGTCAGGGCAATCGCCTCGTCGATGCACGCCTCCATGAACTTCGCAGAAAACTTGGCGTCGAGACTATCTACCAGAGCGAGGCGCCTGCGCGCGTCCCACGGCTCCTTCGCGCAAATGGAGTGGTGGGCATAGTTGGAGATCAGGATGCGCGTAGATCTGGGATCTTCGTTCCGTTCTTCGGACGTCCGGCGTCAACCCATCGCGGTCCTGCACTATTTGCGCTACGACTCAACGCACCGGTGTTTTCGTGCATCGCGCGACGTCTGCCTGGTGCAGATGTGAGATATGAAATCGCCGGCGAGCGAGTGGCCGTCGCGCGTACCGGCGATCTCGAGACAGACGTAACAGCGTTAACGGCCGATCTCGCGGAAAGACTGGAGCGACAGGTGCGAGTTGCTCCGGAGCAATATTTCTGGTTCCACAAGCGATGGAAGAGTAGCCCGCCGACAACGGAGTCGGCGGGCTAGCAAGAGGTTTCTAGCGCTCTCTTTCGTTAGCCGTCGGGAATGGCGCAGCGGGAAACGTCCCGATTGAGTCAGGGACGTACTGACTGGCCCAGAAATCAGGCGGCCCTTCGCTGTCTTTCACGAAATGGTTCACCGGCTTCACACCGTTCTTCAAATAGGCCGCGATCGCCCAGAGCTCTTTGTCGGGCATATGGCGCCACGAAGGCCACGGCATCGGAATGGCAAGGTAATGCGGATGAAGTGGGAAATTTCCCTGTCCCGGGACTATGGATGTGATGTCTACGTCTGGCGTTTCCTCGGGCCTCAAGCCATAGCGAAGCGCATTGAAAACTTGTCTTTCCGAGAAGCGACCCATTCCGGTCTGATTATCGGGAGTCAGATTTTTCGGACGTGTCGTGAACGGGCCAATCTTGAATTCACCCTCAGGGCTCCGATCTCCCGACAGCCACAACGGGGATCGCGGATCCGAGCCTCCGCCGTGACAACCTCCGCAATCGTGGCTCAGCACGAGATATCTGCCCTCAAGAAGCTGCGCCTTTCTCGCATCGCCAGTGAGCATGCTTCCAGCCGGATTTGCCGTCGTGCCCTGACTCGTGCACGCGACCGCTGCGACCAACAGTGAACCCAACAGCACCTTCGATGAGGATGTCCTTCCGTGCGACGCAATGGCCGAGCGAATCATGTCTCCTCCGTGGGGTTATTTCACTACCAGAATTCCCATCATGCCATGATCTTCGTGGTCGAGAATGTGGCAGTGATACATCCACTTCCCTGGGAAATCGTCGAACTTCACGATTAATCGCACCGTTTCGTGCTTCGGCACGTTCACGGTGTCCTTCCAGCGCCGGTCCGTCTCCGGCACTCCGTTGCGATCGAGTACTTGGAACCTGAACCCGTGAAGGTGGAATGGGTGGTCCATTCCAACGATGTTCTCGATCTGCCAGATTTCCGTCGCGCCGAGTTTGACGCGTGTGTCGACGCGGTTCATGTCCATCGTCTTCCCGTTGATGATCCCCTGACCAAGGGCGAAGAACCGTGTTGCGGTTACCTTCAGCGTATCGAGCACGGGAATGGCGCGCAGTGTCGATGGTACCTGATACGGTTTAACGGGAGCCTCGTTCGAATACTTCAGCGTTGCGATGTCGATCGGCTTTCCCCATCCCGCCGGCCGAGTTTGCGTAGCGTAACGATCATACGGAAGCGATTGAAGGGTCACCGCGCTTCCCGGCGCGCCTGTGCCGTGAACAAGAATTTCGACGCGCTCCGAATTCGAGAGGACAATTTCCTTCATGTTGACCGGATGCTCGAACAATCCACCGTCGCTGCCTACCTGAGTGAACGGCTGTCCGCCGAGTGAAAGGCGATACACGCGTGATGCAGACGCATTGATGATCCGCCACCGCTGAACTTCGCCGCTGCGAATTCCAATCGTCGGCATGACGCGTCCGCTGAGGAAAAACGTATCTCCTTCGCGGCCATTCTCCTCATCGATCAAACCCGCCATCGACGCATGATCGGCAATGTGGATAGAGCCATCGGGCGTGAAGCGGTTGTCAGCGAGAACGATGATTCTTTCGGGCAGCGAAGCCGGCAGCGGATCGTCATCGGAGCGAATGATCAAAGCACCGAACAATCCCTTCGCGACCTGGTATCCCGTAGTCATGTCGGGATGCGGATGATACCAGTAAGTGCCGGCGGTACCGTGCTCGATGTTGAAGACGTAGTCGTGCGCCTTGCCCGGCATGACAGGATAGAGCGGACTTCCGTCCTGATCCGCCGGTATGTGAAGACCGTGCCAGTGGACGGTTGTGGCCTCCGGCAGCTCGTTGCGGAAGTGAATGATGACGTGATCGCCTTCGCGGATTTCGATCGTCGGACCGGGGCTCATGCCATTGTATGCGTAAACGTCGGTCATCTTCCCCGACGCGAGCGCGATGCGCTCTTTCCTGGCGGTGAGCGTTACTTCAACGGTATGAGGCAGGCGCGAGACGTTTTGCAGAACTGCCGGATTTACGAACGATTCCGGCTCGACGGACTTACTTCGTTCGGCAGGCAGGGTTCGACGAGGGACCGCCGAGGTGATCGACAGTGCGGCAGCAATCAGAATCAGCGAAGCACTTCGAGTCACTCGTGAAATCCCGGTCTCGGGTTTAGCTAACCACGGTTTACTGACCGGTAAAATGGATTCGGATCACCGAGTATGCAAGCGATTTGTAAGGCAGTCGAGAGAAGTGGCAACGATTCTCTTCCAATCTTCTTTTGCCGACGCTTTGTCGTCCGCTCTCTGGCGACCTAGGGCCGATCGCAACTCACCTGGGCTCGGGCCGGAATAGTCATGCGATGACAGAAATCGTCGCTGAAAAACTGCGCCGCGCGAACAGCCCACCTGGCGCAGCCGGCGCTGAGACAACGATCTGGAAACCACGGCGAGTCAGGCGAAGCGAAAGGGTTGGGGGCGAACTTGCTGAGCAATCGCTTCTCGAGACTGTGATGCTGCCCGCGAGCATCGTCCCATTCTGTATTGTAGTCGAGCAATGCGCCGCGGAGCCGAATGAGGCTGTCGGCGTCCAGGAACGGCGATCGGTTCGCATTGTATTGGTCCGCATCGGCAACGGACAATGCCAGTTGATACTTATGCAGCAAGGGCGCGCCGGTGATCTCCGGCCACACTCGCGGAAGCATCGCGAGCTCCTTCCTGATATTGCTTCTCCCATCGCTGAGTTTCTTCAGCTCGAGGTAGAGGTCGGTTATCGACGTTTCAAGAAATGCCGCGGACGAGAAAACTGCGCCGGTGACATAGGCTCCATGACTGCAGATCTCTTCATAACTAAGCGATCCGGGTCCGCGGTCCTCGAGCTTTTGCGCGTTCGTCGCGAAGTGATCGGCTGAGAACATGTGCTGCCGGTAAAGTCGTTCTCGCGACTCGCTGATTTCTTCCGCCGTCGCGGAATGCTCAAGAGCATCGGGAATCTCAGTACCACGCGGCGGAGTGTGCAGCCGATTTCCACGGGCATCCAAATCACTCGGCTTCTCGCCGGGCGCGCGGTTCGGATTTCTCCTTCGGTCGAGCGCCATTCCTAGTAGGCGAAGCCGATGCTCGTCGTGATGCGCCGGTCCTTGTTGTTGGTGAGGAGAATGTTGAAATTCGTCCCCGGGTTCAGCAGGCCGATCCACAGACCACCGCCGGCAGCCGAGTGCCAGCCGCCGGGTGAGTCTCCGTCGACGTAGACACGCCCCGCATCAGCGAACCCGATCAGCCCGACATCGAGCGGAAGAATAAACGGGAACTTCGCGACCGGAACGCGGAGCTCAGCGTTTCCGTACATCGATGCGTCGCCCGCGTACTGCTGATGATCGATTGCCCGGAGCGAGTTGGAGCCGCCGAGGAATGCGGCGTCGAAGTACGGAAAGTCCCCGAAAAGTTTCTTTCCGCCGGCGCGAAGGGCGATGACCGGCTTCTTTGCTATTGGCAGAGTCATGAACCCTGCGGCGAATCCGCCAACAGACCCATACGCCGACTTGGCATCCCACAATGAGGGATAGCCTGTTCCGGCAAAATCGAGCACTCCGCGCGGCCTGAGCGTATCCGGCTTGTAGCGAGTCTCGTAGTGCGCTTTGAGCTGCATTCCGGCCTGGCCGAAGTTACCGGTGCCATAAGGATTGCTTTGCGAAATGAAGCGATTCCTCAGGCTGTCGGTGGTCGTGTACCGAATGATCGGGCCAATGGAAATGTCGCTCACCGGGTTCGGTGAGAATCCGATTGCAGGTCGGAAGTTTCTCTGGAACTGGCGGACCTCGTAGAACGTGTCCTTTGAATCAGGAACGTTGTTGCCGAAACCTCGGAACTGTACAATCTCGATTTGCGTGAGCTGCGCCGACACCGGGACGTGAACCTGCGTGCTCTCGAACCGCTTGTCCGCAAGAAGATTCGTCGCAAAGCCGCGGTGCTTGGTCGAATATGCGAGATCTGCCTTCAGCAGGCTCGAGTACGGCACATCGCGGAATCCGAACGTAAACCTCGAGAAGCCGACTCTCGGAACGAAGCCAAGTCCACGGCCGGTGTTGATTTTGGCAGTCGGCTTCACCGACGAACCGTAGTCGCGCTGCGGTGGAATCAGCGTGTCGTATGCCACAAGCCACGGACGACGGTTGTATCGATGGTTCATCTCGTCGTCGACGTTGATTTTCACCGCTTCGCTGTCGACTGCGTAATACACGCCGTGTGTTGCGCCCTCATCAAGGAAATGAGTGGGATGCTTGTCGCCGCCCACAGATGAGCGATCGACAAGGGTGTTGTTCCCGTTGCCGCCGATCACGCGAGTGTGAATGCTGCCTGGTGCGCTTCCCGTAACTGTCGCCTTGTCGTCGCCGTCGTGAAGGTAGACGCGAATCTCTTTTGTCTCGCCCGGCAGGAATCTGCGCGAGAAATAGGTGTCACCCTTGTCGGAAGAAAGTCTTACGTCTACTGATCCGTCAGTGTTGCGCTTGATGTCCGCCTTGTCGTCGGCGTCGGTTCCCTGAACATCTACAACTGTCGAAAGAATCTCGTAATAGTGATCGGCTTCCTCGCGGAGAGCATTCCGCCTTTCCCTGAGCGATGCGGAAATCCGGAGCGATGTCGGCGCGTATTGCGGAGGAAGCGCCGCTATGGCTTTATCGATAACAGCATCGGACAGAGTGTTCGTCAGGCTTTGTGCGACCGAATCCCAGACGGCACGGTTCAAACCGGAGAGCATTCTGCGGTCAAAGTCCACGGCATTTGCCAACAGTGCTGTCGGCTCCGAATAGTGTCCGCTAAAACTGACCAGGCTCGGCATCGCGAGTCGGGCGAGCGAACCGATTACGCCTCCATAGGAAACGAACACATGATCCCGGTCGCGTGCGATCGGCTCCCAGTCGGACTTCTTTCCGCCCAGCTGCGCCCATTTCCACTGATCGGGATGGCGGTCGTTGTCGCCGAGAAAAAGATCCATCAGGACCGCGGTGAGGAAAGCGCGGTCGTCGATGCGGTCTTTCGGATTCTTGTTGATCTTCTTGAGAAGGTCTTCGGCATCGATGATGTCCTTCGCATCGGCAAACGCCACGCCCTGCTTTGGAACGCTCGGATATTCCTCGATTGTTCCGAGCATTCCCGCGAATTCCTTGCGGTATTTTCCCAGAGCTGGATCGTCGGGCATGATCGCGAGCCTCGGTGTTGGATGCAGCAGGTCGGCCGCCTGCATGAGCACCGCCGCCGGAAGGTTCCCCGTTGGATGCGACGCACTCCCGTAATTCTCGACGATGTACGACGCCACCGTGTGGTTGAATTCCTTCGACAGGACGTTCGATCCCTTGTGCACCGACCGAAAGACCCACTCCGAGCTGTCGGGCGCGCCGAAACGCAAAGACCTGGTCTGCTGTCCACCGCCGAGCTTGATAGGCGTGAGACCGCCGGCGAAACGCTTTAAATCGAGTACCGGTACCTTGATCGACGACTTCCATACATCCCGATAGTTGTCGCCCAGCAGCTCCCGATGAAAGCCGCCTGCCGCGTAGTCGGAGCCGGCAGCAACCATCACGCTGTCGGTGCCGATTGTTGCAGTGGAACTTTGCGCATTCGCTATAACGGACGAACCGACCAGCACTACGCAGATTGCCGACAGCAGGATCGTTGTATCCCTGGGGACGTTTCTCATTGAATGCTGTCGGTTTGTTGTGACGGGTGCCACCGGTAGAGCGAAATATCGGCCGGCTTCCGAGTTGCCTCGTCGCTGATCATCAAAATGCTGTCCACGGTAATTGCGACTCCTTCAGGCTGACTGTGTCCAGAAGGCAACGGCTCGGCCTGGATGAGATGGAAATTTTTTGTCATCTCGATCAACGCATTTTCGTGCGATGCGATCATCACGAAATTGCCGGTGGAAGGGTCGATCGTGATGTCTGACGGATGAAGGCTCTTCCACTTGTTGTTACCCACGAGCTGCGCAAACGGAACGCTTACCATGGACAAGCGGTCCGTGGCCGTGCCTCCAATCTTCCAGCGATAAATCACGAGGTTGTGCTCGAGCGTCTTGTCATGAGCGTTCTTGCACGGCATCACCAGCCAGTTGCTGTCGGCCTGATATACCATGCTCTCGAACTCGCACTCCTTCCCGAGTTTGAGATCGTTGGCCGAATACGGCACACCTGCGCCATCAGCGCCCTCCTGGAACTGATACAGCACTCCGTTCGACGCAAGCATGTAAATGTCGCTCCCAGCTTCCGTGATCGATTCGAAATCACCGCGGATTCCCGTGCCCAGCGTGAACTGCTTGAGCATGATTCCGCGCTTCGCGTCTATGACGTAGATCTTCGCGGCTTCATCGTCGTGCGCGAGTACCCGGCCGTCGGCCGTCAGCGCCAGGCCCGAGATTTCGCGAAGCTCGGGCGGCATTATCCAAACTGCCACCGGTTTTGAGTAATCGGATTTCCTGCCCGACTTGTCGATTTTTTCCAGCCTCGAAGCGAGCTGACGTTGTCGCATGCTTCCAAGCGCTTTCAGCTGCGTTGCGCCTCCCTGCGGGGTCTCGGTGCATCCGAGGGTGACCGACATCACGCCGATGAACAGCGCCGCAGCACTCCGCGTCTTCATGCCTTCGAGGTATCCTCTTCCCGAATGCGCTCGCCGATCTCGAGATCGGCTGACGTGATCAAGCCGCCCGCTTCGGCCTGGACGGATGTCAGGAACTCATCGCGCGTAACCGACTTCTTGAGCCGGACAAGGTAGTACATCACCGATGGCTTGCCGGTGTTCATGATTACTTCGTCGAGTTTCCATCTCTTGGCGTTTTTGTCGAGCACGTCCTGAACTGCGTCCTGCGAGCGCGTCACTTCGTCGGTGGCGATCGTCAGCACCGAATTGAAGCGGGGCTTCTTCTTCTTCCGTCCAAGCGCATCGCTGACTCTTTCAAAACGCTCGGCGAGGACGTCTGCGTTCTCGGGCGTCAGCGAAAGTATGAGGTCGCGATCCGGAACCTCGTGCTGTCCGGTCTCGCTTGCGAGCGATTGCAATGGACCTGCCCACTGCGACGAGGCCGTCGGCGTAAGAATGTTCCGGCCGTAGTCGTACCTCCACGTAATGATCAACACGAAGTTGAAGAACATCGACAGAAGCGCGCCGACAGCAAGCGACTGGACACCGGCCGCAAATCCGACTGCAATACTCAGGAACACGAATACGAGATCACGTGTGTCTTTCAGGTTCGTCCGAAACCGTACCGCGCCGACAACGCCTGCGAGACTGAAAGCGAGAGCAAGACTGTTCTGGACGATGATGATGATGCCGGCAACAACGAGAGGCAGAATGATCAGCGTCTGCACGACAGACTGACTGTGGCCCTGAACCGACCTTGCAGACATGTACACCCACGAAACCGGCAGCATCAGCAGAAGCGTGCCGACAAGGATCACGAGCGTCGAAATCGTGATATCGCCGAGGCTTCCCGGACCGAACAGCGGCGACCCGGCCGCGCCGCCTGTAAGGCCATCCTGGAGGGCTTTCGCACCGCCAGGCACTCCTTCGAGTTTCTTGCCGGCAAGCATTTCGCGCAACGGAGGAAAGGCGAGCGCGAGGCCGAATGCGATCAGGCCAAGAAACAAATAGTAGGCAATCAGCCGGCGTACAGGCCGGTCTGATCCACGAGTAAAGACGTCAATTATCGATGCAAGAACGGGCATGGGGCACTCCTAGTGCAAAAGGGACGCCGAATTGTGACATAAAACCGGCACCGCTACCCGTACGGCGGTCAGCAATAATATGCGGTCAATGCGTCATTCCCACTTGAAAACTTTTGTGGATAGCGCGATGCAAATCGCGAAGACCAGCGCCAGTGCGGCTACGTCGCCGATGAGGGTCATCCATGGATCACCCCGCCAGGCGCCACGAAGAAGGGAAACGGCGTAGGTCAGGGGAAGGGCCCGTGACGCCATCCGCATGACCGGCGGCATTGCACCGAGCGGTATGAACAGCCCCGACAGCGCAATCATCGGATAGAGAATTACGCCCCCGATCGGCTGAGCGAACCGCGCCGTAGGGACGATGCTGGCAATGAGGAACCCTATCGACAGAATCGCGCAGGTAGAGATCAACAATGCCGCGACAAAGCCGAGCAGATGAAAGTTCAGTCCTGTCGGGAAGTAGCGGTTGCCGGCAAACAATGTGAGAACCAAGGTAATCGCGGAGAGGATCAGCTTTACGAGGACGTGGGCCGTGAGAATCGTCTGCGGACGCAGCGGAGTCGCGCGAAGCCGTTTGAGAATTCCGCCCTCGCGGTAAATCGAAATGATCGACACCAGCGAAAGAACGGCGTTGAGCGCAATCAAAATTGCCGCGAAGACCGGCACGTCCACTGCGAACGCGCGGCCCGTCACCAGCTGGCTCTGCGGCAATAGACTCGTACCGACCTTGCCCAATGCGATGAACATCAGCACAGGAACGAAAACCGTGCCCAACGCACCGAGTGGCTCGCGAGCGAAAATCTTCAGCTCGATCCAGGTGAGTTTTACAAGTCCGCGCAAGTTACCCCTTAGTCGCGGATTGACCGGCCGGTGACCTTGAGAAAAACGTCCTCGAGGGTCGGGAGTACAGTGCGGAAATCAGTGACTCGAATGTGCGCATCCGATAGACAGTGAATTACGTCCGTCACGAGATCTTCACCCGTTCCGCGAATGGTGAATCTCGTTTTATCGCGCGAGACTTCATCGACGCTCGCGATCGACCGGAAGCATTCCTCCGCCGTCGGATCCTCGGCCGTCAGCAAAACCGATCGTTCCGGACAATGGCGGCGGATGAGCTTCTCGGGACTGTCGATGTCGATGATCCGGCCATGCTCGATGATCGCAACGCGATCACACAGACGCTCTGCCTCTTCCATGAGATGGGTCGTCAGGAAAACAGTCTTCCCTCGCGAACGAATGCCGCGAACTAGTTCCCAGATCGCGTGTCGTGATTGAGGGTCGAGACCGGTCGTCAGCTCGTCGAGAAAGACGAGCTCGGGATCGTTGATTAACGCGAGGACAATGAACAGCCTCTGCTTCTGACCACCCGAAAGCGTCAGGAATTTTGATTCGCGTTTCTCAGAGAGTCCCAACTGCTCGAGAAGCCGATCGCCATCGGTCGGTCTTTTTCCATACAGTGACGCCCACAGATGAACGGCCTCTCGAACCTTGATGCGCTTCTGGAGCTGCGCCTCCTGAAGCTGGATGCCGATGCGCTGCTGCAGGTCGTAGACGTCCCGAAAAGGGTCGAGTCCGAGAACCGTTATCGTTCCACGGTCGCGAGTCCGGAGTCCTTCGACGCATTCCATCGTGGTTGTCTTGCCGGCGCCATTAGGGCCAATCAGTCCGAAAATCTCTCCATCGTAGACCTCGAAGGAGATGTCATGGACAGCGACAAACGATTTGTATGTCTTCCGAAAGCCGGAGACCTTAACGACTGGAGTCGCTGAGCTTGGCACTCTCAACCATACACTATCGGCCGAATCGCGGCCACGCGCGCGGGGCGCGCCATGCTTATCAGGAGAACTTGCTGAGGGCGACGCCGAGGAACGTGACGATCAGCCAGAGGCTGATGCTCGAGATGGCGACGGAGTGAAGGCGCGTCCAGTCGGCATCGGTGGGCCCGGCGGCGGCCATGCGGCTCTCGATGCTTTTCATTCTGACGCCGTTGAGGAGAAGGAGAGCGATGAATCCCATCTTCACCCAGAAAATCCACGATGTTGGAAAGTTGTCTACTTCAGCGGCAACAAGAGCGAGGCCGCTGACAATCGAGAGGCCGAGCGACCAGATCACGAGATTGTGGGTTTGCGCGAGCTCAGCGAGATGACTTCCGCGATCGTTGGCGTTGCCCTTGGAGAGACGCAGAGAGAGCCGGTCGAGACCGATTGCGATTCCTCCGCCGACGACGATCGGCGCGAGGTGCAGAAAGATCACGATTGTCTTGGTGAGCTTCGAATGCTTCACGAAGTCGCCCCAGGGCGCGGTCATATCGATCAGTGTCTGCGGAATCTCGATTTGCATTTTGGAGTCTCGGGAAGAGGGCGGAACTACCCATCAGCGGAACTAAAGAACAGCGGAAACGCATAACGGCCAATTGGGGAGAACGGCGGGAGACAAAAACAGGGAGAATGGTGGGAGGTTTCATGCCGACACAGTTGCTCAAAGGTTTTTAAGGGTAACAACGCAACGTCCGGTTGAATGTCTTTGTAAAACAAAAAATGGGAAACTATTTGCGTACTCTCGCCTGTCTCCCGGTTTCTCTCCCGCCGTTCTCCCCAATTAGCTGTTATGGATTTCCGCTGTTATGGGGTTCCCCTGTTTGTCTGTCAGCCCGCAGCGATGGTTTCGAGGGCTTCCCATCTCTCCGTAAGATTTTGAATCTCGGAATCGAGTGCTCCCAAACGGGCTTTGGCTGATGCCGTGGCCGCGCCATCACGAAGGAATGCCGGATCTGAAAGGCTTGCGTAGACCTGCTCGCGTTCGCGCTCGATTGCGTCGATGCGATCGGGCAGCGCAGCGAGCTCCGTCGATTCCTTGAAGCTAAGGCGTTTTTTTCTCGCCGCTCTCGGGGTCGGTTGCACCGCCGGTGGTGGTTCGATTTTCTTTGGCCCTGCAACTATCTGCGCCGCCCGCTGGCGCAGCCAGCCGGAATAGCCACCAGCGTATTCGCCGAATCTTCCACCTCCTTCGAACACGAGCGTACCCGTCACGACGTTGTCGACAAACTCGCGGTCGTGACTCACCACCAGCAGCGTGCCGGCGTAGTCGATCAACAGCTCTTCGAGAAGATTGAGCGTCTCGATGTCGAGATCGTTCGTCGGCTCGTCGAGCACCAATAGATTGAACGGCCTGGTGAATAGTCGAGCGAGCAGGAGGCGATTTCTTTCTCCACCGGAAAGCGCCGCAACGGGGGCGCGTGCCCTGTCGGGAGGAAAAAGGAAATCCTGGAGATATCCGATGACATGCTTCTCGGCTCCGTTGATCGTTATGAAATCAGCTCCGTCGCCGATGCTGTCGAACACCGATCGGTCAGGATCGAGCTGCTCGCGCATCTGATCGAAGTATGCGATCTCGAGTCCCGTTCCGATTCGGACGGTCCCGCTGTCAGGCTGCAGCTCGCCAAGCAGGAGGCGGAGAAGCGTTGTCTTGCCGGATCCGTTTGGACCGATCACGCCGATTCGATCGCCGCGCATGATTGTCGTCGTCAGGTCGCGAACGATTTTTTTGTCGCCACGCGCGAACATGACGCCCGTAACGTCGGCGACGAGCCTTCCCGATCGATCCGCCTCCTGAGCTCGAAGATTGACCGTTCCAGTTCGCTCCCTCCGCGCGACCCTTTCCCTGCGCAGCGATTCCAGCGCGCGGACGCGACCTTCGTTCCGCGTACGACGCGCTTGAATGCCAGTGCGAATCCAGACTTCTTCCTTCGCGAGCTTCTTGTCGAACTCTTCCCACTCGCGCTGCTCGGCCGCGAGCGAAGCGTCTTTCCTTTCGAGATAGACGTCGTAGTCGTTGCCCCAATCAACCAGGCGGCCACGTTCGAGATCCACAATTCTTGTCGCGAGGCTTCTCAGGAATGCCCGATCGTGCGTGACGAAGACGAGCGTCACCTCACGCTCGATGAGAAACGTCTCCATCCATTCGATCGCATCGACGTCGAGGTGGTTCGTCGGCTCGTCGAGCAGAAGGACATCCGGCTCGCGAATGAGCGCGCGTGCCAGGAGCGTCTGCCGCTTTCGTCCACCTGATGCCTTGTCGAAGTCAATGTCTCCATCGAGCCCCAGATGCAGCAAGACAGTTTCGACACGCGAGTTCACCTGCCAAGCGTCCGCGTTGTCGAGCGCGTGATGCAGGCGGTCGAGATTCCGAAGCGCTTCGGGGCTGTGATCGGTCGCAACGCGGTGACTTGCGTCATGGTACCGCGCCAGAAGGCGACCAACTTCGCCAAGTCCCGCGGAAACCACGTCGAAGATCGACCCTGAGACATCCTCAGGAATCTCCTGTTCGAGCCGAGCCACAGTGACGCCGCTCTGTCGGACGATCTCCCCGGCATCCGGAATGATCGTTCCGTCGAGCAGCTTCATCACTGTGCTTTTCCCCGCCCCGTTGCGTCCGATCAGGCAGACTCGCTCCCCTCGCTCGATGCTGAATCCCGCGTGATCGAGAAGTGGTGGTCCGCCGAAGGCGATGCTGACGTCCTGCATGCCCAGAAGGGCCATGGTATTTCCGATTCTTGCCGAAGACAAACGAGCTAACTTCCCTGCATGTCAAAGCTATCACCATATCGCTCGCTGCCCCCAGAGCGCCGAGTTGCGCTCGTCACTCACGTGATGAAATCGAGCAAGGAAGGCCGGGATCAGTTCATCCAGCGTCTTGTTCAACGGGGCGGAGGTTTTCGCGCGGTCACTTTGAAAACATGGCCGATCGATAAGCTCGCGAAAGAAATCGTCCGCATGAAAGCCGAGACGCCAAATGATGAGCTCGATCTGCTTCAGATGCTATACGTGGATTTGGAGCCGGGAATTCAAACGACGTTCCTCGATGCAGCCGGTGTGAAGCACGAGAACGGCAAGATGCCCGATGACCTGGAGATTCCCTACACGAACAACGACGGCGTTCTCAAGGGAATCGCGGCCGTTCGGGAAAAACACGGCGCCGATGGCGATCATTATCTCGACACCATTGCTCGATACAGCCATGATGGCTGGCCGGGAATCAGCGAGGCGCTAGGTAAGGCATCGGAGTAGTAGCAGGAGCAGTAGTTCGTCGGCGATCACGATGCAGTGATCGCCGCTCCAATTCCGGCTGCGCGTCCAGTGGCCCACGCCCAGGCGAAGTTGTAACCGCCTATCGGCCCGAACGCGTCGAGCACTTCGCCGCAGATGAACAAGCCGGGGTGCCGTTTGCTCTCCATTGTCCGCGGATTTACCTCACTTAAGGCGACACCACCTCCGGTGACCTCCGCTTTCTTGTAGCCTTCATCACCAGACCATGGCAGATCGCCGCGAACGAGCATATCTATGAGCTTGAGCCGCTCATCGCGTCTCAACTCGGAAAGTTGGCGCTCCGGATTTACTCCCGACTTGGCGACCAAAACGGAGACGAGCCGATCCGGCAGCTCCGATCGCAACGCAGCCATAACTGTGCGGACACCTTTGGGCCTGAAGGCTTCCTCCCATTCCTTGTCGCCGAGTGCGGTCCAGCGAACGGAAACTTTCGCCGGCTCGGTGTGATCTAGTCGCGATCGAACTACGACATGAGAAATGTTCAGCACTGACGGTCCGCTGTATCCGTGGTGAGTAAAGAGAAATCCACCGGATGCAGCAGCTGTTCTCTCTGCTGATCGTGCAGTGAGCGTCAGCGGAAATGAGATTCCGCTCAGCGCGCCGAACGCGGCTTCGTTCGACGTGAGCGGAGTGAGCGCCGCGTACGTGGGGTGCATCTCGTGTCCGAGCTTTTCGAGAACACGGAGACCCGTTCCTTCGCTGCCAGTGTTTGGAACCGACAGACCGCCGGTCGCGATTATTACTGCGTCGGCACGGATCGGCGCTCCGTTCTCGAGCGCGATACTCCATCCATCAGCGTCAGGCGCAATGTCGGCCACAGTCGTGTCGAACAAAATCGAAACGCCATTGGTGCGCGCGCGTGACAGCAGTCCGTCGCGCACATCGCGCGCCTTGTGAGACGCTGGAAACCGCTTGCCGAGCTCGGGCTCATCAACGAGCGGAATTCCGAGATCGCTCTCGAAGAATGCGACCTGTTCGCGGAGCGGCCAAGACCGCAACATCTTCCGCAGCAGATTCGGTGACGAGTCGGTCACGAAGCGGGTCTCATCGAGCTCGATTGGGAGGACGTTGCAGCGACCGCCGCCGCTGATGAGAATCTTCCTCCCACCGTCGCGTGTCCGTTCGATCAGCACCACATCGGCCCCCGACGCAGCTGCAAAGATCGCGGCAATGGATCCAGCCGCGCCGGCGCCGATAACTGCTACGCGCTTCACCTAGGTTGCCGGCTTGTACCTCGCGGCATCGACGATCGACCAGAGGTGAACGAGCCAGCCGAGCAGGAAGAACCACAGCACGGCGCCGAGAACGAACTGGATGATAGCGGCGAACAATCTTCCCTGCACGAGCTGACCGAGACCGGGAATGAAGAAGCTGCAAACCGCGGCAATGACGTTTCCTGTTGAGCCCTGCGCCATCATTAACCTCTGAAGCCGATGTGATTGACACTACGGTCGCTTGGCCTGTTTCGTTTCCAGTTTGAGTGTCAGCGCAGCGCGTCCTTCGACGAAGACCAGACCAGCGTTGCCTGGTCGAGATGCCTGTGCTCGTGGCGATCGAGTATGACGAACGCCGAGTAGCAGTTATAACTGATCTTTTCGCCAAATGGCGACCTGATTTTTGTTTCGTCGATAGGAAGGTCATCGGCCTCCTTGACGAGTGCGATGAGCTGATCCTGATCCCGCTTGAACGTCGCGAGTGTTGGGCCCTTCGGATGCATTCCTTTCGGTACAAAATCCGGGGCAGTTTTCACCTTGCCGATTCGCATCTTGCCGAGCATCGGGAGTGGTCCAACCATCATCGCGAAAAACCTGCCGGCGAAATCGCGCTTGAATTCTCCGCGGCCTGTCTTCTTCATCGCTCCCGCTTCGCGGAGCGCAGTCTCAATTCTCGGAATGTACGCCTCACTCGTGAGGTTCAAGTGCGCGACACACTCCGCAACCGACCACTTGCCGGCTTCTGTGCGTTCTTCCCACGCAGCGTCGGGAATGTTGTCGGAGAGCTTTTCCAGCCTCAGCTGCGCTGACTCAAATCCCTTGACTAACGCGGTCAGCTGTCGTTGCATTTGCTTTCTCGGATCGTGGCATTCTTGTGGTCAACGGGCGTACGTTACCGTGCCAGAAGTCACCTGGGGGCACCAGCGTGTTGTCGTCATTACCCGGGCAACTTCAACGCCAAACAATGACAGCTTTGATTCATCAGCAAATCAATATTGAGCGTACATGCTTGTCTCGATAGTCGGCGGACCCGGTGTCGGAAAGAGCACGCTGCTCCGGCAGCTGGGCGATTTGTATCATCATGGCTCGTACGGCGAGGGTGAGAAAGGAGTGTGGGAGCCGGAAGTGCTCATCGACATCGAAGCGGGGCGAAACGCTGTTGGAGTAACTGAGTATTTCGGCCGCTTATACGACGCCAACTACCGCGATGCCGCGCAGCATGACCGCGATGACAAGGTGATTTTCATCGAAGGTGCGCGAATCACTCTGGAAGCCCACATCGTGGAGTATCCGGAAGAGGATCACGCCGCGCTGCGCGAAGTTCTTTCGATTGGCGACGAATGGAAGCCCGACAAGACAATCATTCTCACGTCGAGCACCGACACCATCGAAAAACACATCAAGCAGCGCCACCGAGCGTACGAGCGAGTGGAGAACATGGTGCGCAGGTTTCGGCTGATCGACGATGAGTTCGCGCGGCTGGCACCGGAGTATCCGAACACGGTGTTGATCAATCGGGACGGAACGGAATTCCACGAGCGCGATGGCCTCCAGCACATCATCACGACGGCAGGTTTGCCCGCGTTTAGCGATATCCCCTACGACAGGGGCGTTGGCGGACCGCCCTGACCGCATTGCCCGCTCTGACCGGTACCTGCAGGAGCCGCTTGCCTCAAAACCGTTTAGACAAAAAGAACTGCCTATTGGAGGGCGGGTAATCTTCGAGTGTCCCGAATACTGCGTATCCGATTTTCTCGTAGAACGGCCGAGCCTGATACTCGAACGTGTCGAGGTACGAACCGATACAGTTCTTCGACCGCGCGAAGTCTTCTGCTGCGTTCATGAGCTCTAACCCGTGGCCCTTGCCGCGGTGCGAGCCCCCGATCCAGAGCTTCGACACGAACAGCCATCGCCATTTTATGTGACCGAGGAGTCCGCCGACGAGGGCGCCGGCCTCGTCGCGAAGGAAGATCGTTACAGGAACTTCATCAGGATCGCCGATGACGCGAACATTGAAGTCGCGAAGCCCGATCTGAACCGCTGCGATGTCATCGGCACTCGCAGCATCCTCCACCACAACCGTTGCGCTCACGAGATCCGCCCTTGAATCAAGTCAGATGCAGGAGAACGAGTGCAATCAGACCAGGGAGCGCCTGCACGAGGAGAATCTTCCGATTCGCCGTCAGTCCACCGAAAATTCCGGCGACTATCACGCACACCAGAAAGAAAAGCGTTACGTGAAAACCCCCTCCGTTGATTCCCCAAAGCAGGCCCGCAGCAAGGAACCCGTTGTACAAGCCCTGATTCATCGCAAGCACTTTCGACGTCTGGGCCTGATCCGGTGTCAGTCCGAAAGTCTTTAGACCGATCGGTTTCGTCCAGAGGAACATCTCCATGATCAGGAAATACACGTGCAGCAGCGCGACAAGAAGCACCGCGATTCGTGCGACTTCTTTCATCACTTCACTCCTTTTACCGGTGCGGGAACAGGAGGCGGCAGCCCCTCCGAAAATTTCCACGGAGCGGGACCATCCCGCGTCAGGGTCTTATTCGCCAGACGCGCCCTCACCATCGCAATCGGCATCGGACCTCCCTGGAGAACCGCGTCATGGAACGCACGGTCGGTCATTTTCCCGGAATCGACCATCTCCTTGTGCAGCGCCCGAAGCTCGAGGCCGCCGATCATGTAACCGATCTGGTACAGAGGTGAGTAATCACCGCTGAATGACCGCCTGACTTCGCCTTCGGCATTCGCTCTCTCGAAATCCACCGTATCGACAAGAAACTGCACGGCTTGATCCGGTGACATCTCGCCAAGATGGAATTTCATCGAGAAGATGATTCGCGCGCTTCTATGCATTCTCCAGAAAAGCGCGCCCATGCGGTCCTCCGGCGTAACCTGGAATCCGTGATCCCAGAGAAACATCTCCCAGTACAACGATTGTCCTTCGTGCCAGAACGGAGTTCCAAAGAGCTGGCGATGAGGATTGTACCGCGACGACATGAAGCCCTGCAGATGATGTCCGGGATTCAGCTCGTGAAAAACAGTCGCATGCGAGAAATGCGGATTGTTTCCGCGAAGGCTCATCATCTTGTCTTCTTCCGTCATCTCGTCTGTTGGATACGAGACGAGAATCTCCTCGCCACCAAGGAAGAACGGCGCAACACGCTGACGCGCCGGGCTCATCATCTCCATGTTCCAGTCTTCTTTCGCCAGCTCGGGAATCGTCACCCAATCGTGTTGCGCGAAGAATGACTCTGCCTCACGCGCCAGGTCCCGAATGAGATCGGGCTGCTTGCCGGGCTCGACGTAGGTCTCCTTCACCTTTTCCATCGCCGCCTTCCAGTTGTCGCCGAAACCCATCTCGCGCGATGCCTTCTTTGCTTCGCTCAAGCTGAACGCGTACTCGCGCTGCGCTATCACGATCAACTCTTCGGGCGTGTAGGGTATCATCTCGTACGCGAGATCCCCCTTGAGACCGTCAGCACCAATCGGATCTCCAATGATCGGGCCCTGATTGGCGCCGCCGCTCGCGGTTGCCTCGCTCGACTTGAATCCGACAAGGCGCTCTTTCAGAGTCTTCGAATACGCACTGAGTGCCTCGTCCAGCTTTTTGTAGGGATCCTTGTTCCACCACGTAAAGAGAGGATCGTAGCCGGTGTAGAACTTGTTCCAGTCGGCAAGCGTTGCGCGGATTTGATCGACAGTTCTCGCACTGCGATTTGCTATGGTTCGCGAAACCTTCGGCGCGATCGGCTTCGGCTTTGCGCCCTTTGTGGTATCCTGTTTCGGCGGGGACTCCATCAGACCACGAAGACTGTCTGCCTGCCGAGCCACCGCAGCGAGAGTCGCCGCGGCTGCGCGCGGGTCTACCGGCTTGAGGTCGCGGCGAGTGTCCTGAAGCGCGAGCAGCCGGTCCGCAAACGGAACCAGCGGCGACGTCTCAGTCCGGAGTCTCTCCTGCCTGTCGATCAGAAATATTTCATGCTTGAAATAATTGTTGAGCAGCACATAATCGACTTTGCCCTCCTGACTCAGCTTGTCGAAATCGATCTGGCGAAGGTGATTGCTCCAATCGTTGTAGAACGCACGCATTCGCGGCCGCTCCGCGGGGGAGTTCGGCGAATCGTAACGCCGCTGCAGCGAGTTGAGATCTTCCGCAAAGCGCGTGACGACTACCGCCATCTCGCTCGTTGGAAACGCGGCAAGTTGTGCCAGGTCAGGAACGGAGTC
The DNA here is from genome assembly GCA_038253755.1 of Gemmatimonadales bacterium. Classification (GTDB taxonomy): domain Bacteria; phylum Gemmatimonadota; class Gemmatimonadetes; order Gemmatimonadales; family Gemmatimonadaceae; genus UBA4720. Next base: position 99,009 of record JBBSGU010000003.1, read on the forward strand.
GTTGTGCGATTGCGCGCTGGCGTTGCCCGCGATGAGAAGCGCAGCTGTGAAAACAAGAGAGCGAATCATGGATACCTGCTTGCGTTGGCTGCCGGCGCGGGCGGCTATTATTGAAGGTCGTTGGTTCGCAGAAAGATCGATTACCCGCGTGCGGAGCGAAAGACAACAAGTGTCAGGAAACTCCTATCGAACCTGGCAGATTGTAACCGTCGATTCGCCCGCCGGTGAAGTCGCCGTGGCCACTAAGCCCGGCGTTTTCGCCCACGGCAGAACCGACTCCGCCGCAGTTCTGCTGGCCACGTATGTAGGAGTGGCGCCGGACGATGTTGTTATTTCGATGGGCTCAGGCAACGGGTTTGTTCCTGCAGTTCTCTCGCGACAGGCCCAAGCGGCCCGAATTGTTTGCACGGATCGCAACATCGTATCTGTCGAGGCGACAAGGCGAACACTCGCCGCCAACGACGCGACTGTCACCGAAGTAATCGCCCAGCACGGCTCTTTCGGGGTCGTGTCCGACGGAGCTGCTGACACGGCCGCGATTCGCGTCCCGCACGAGAAACTCGCCTTCGTTCAACTCCTGTACGATGCATTCCGGACACTAAAAATCGGCGGCAGATGCTACGTGGCTGGAGCGATCAACGAGGGGATCAAGTCCGCCGCGAAACTGCTCGAACGCGCGTTCGGCAACTCCAATCTCCTCGCCTACGAAGGCGGAAGCCGGATTCTCTCGGCGACAAAAAATTCCAATCAGCCGGCAGATCCCACGGTTTTCGAAGGTCCTTTCGTCTCCTTCGATGCATTTCGCGAATTGAGTGTCACACTTCGCAACAATCCTCTCGTTCTTTTTTCTCGCCCGGGAGTCTTTTCCTGGGACCACCTCGACGAAGCAACCGAGGTGCTCGCGAACAACCTCGACATTCCTGGCGGATCATCAGTTCTCGACCTCGGCTGTGGCAGCGGAGCACTAGGAATCGTCGCGTCGAAATTGAGCGGTGGTGGGCCGCTCACGATGCTTGACGCCGATGTCGAAGCGGTGCGCTCGGCGCAGAAGTCCGCTGAGGCTGCGAATGTCCCCAACTTTCGAGTACTCCCAAGCGACGTCGCTGGAACTGTACTCAATGAAAAATTCGATGTCATCGTTACCAATCCACCTTTCCATGTCGGTAAGCAGACGGAGTTTAGCGTTCCGCTTCAGTTCATTGAGGACTCATGGGAAGTGCTGAAGCCGGGCGGCAGGATTTTCCTCGTCGCAAATCGAACGCTTCCGTATGAGCTGCCGATAAAGGAGCGATTCGGTCAGGTATCAACGATTCACGACGGCCGACGATTCAAAGTTCTCTCCGCGACCAGAAACTAGAGGAGTCCGAGCAGTTTTCGTTCGTCCGGCGTTATCGTTCGCCACTCACCCTCAGGGAGATCGCCAAGCTCGAGTCCTCCGATCGCTGTTCTTCGAAGCGAGACGACGTGATTTCCAACGGCCGCGAACATGCGCCGCACCTGGTGATACCTGCCTTCAGTCAACGTGAGCCGCGCACGCCTGCTGTCGATTATCTCAAGGTCGGCCGGTAGTAACGGCTCCGTTTCGGATTCGAGCAGCATCGTTCCACTCGCGAAATTCGCCGCCTCGGTTCCCGTCAGATCATTTGCCAACTCGGCCGCGTAGATCTTTGGCAGATGCGTACGCGGAGAGGTGATCCGGTGATTTACCTGTCCATCATCGGTGAGTAACAGCAAGCCCGATGTATCGACGTCCAACCGTCCAATCGGCGCCATGATGGGAGATCGCAATCGAAAGCGATCAGGAAGGAGCTCGTAGATGGTGCGAACGCTTCCCCGCGTCGAGCACTCGAAGTCGACCGGCTTGTGGAGCATAAGGATGCTTCCCAGAGGCGGATCGAGCGGCTCACCGTCAACACGTATGTCCGCGTGCGCAACGTCGTCACCTTCTGTCAGCTCAGTCCCATCGCCTGAGGTCACCCGGCCATTGTCGAGCATACGCATCACTTCACGCCTGCTGCCGTAGCCGAGGTTCGCTATGTATTTCGCCAGCTTCATTGGAGCTGGGGGCGGAAGTGGTTCGCTACCCGTCCGCCCTTGATGATTTTCCCATCGCCATTCCGCCGCCAAACATCACTGCGCCACCGACAAGGCCTATCAGCGCCATCATTCCAGCAGTACCGAGCGATGAACGGGCGCCGAAATGCACGCTTAGGAGACCAACCACGAGAAATGTGAAACCAAATCCCATGAAGATCGCGCCAAAGCCCGTGATTACGTTCGCCAGTCCAGATCGCATTTCCGTTTCCGATTGAGGTTATTCCGTAAATCTACGCAAACCGGCGGAGTGAACGTTCACGGGCCTTTTGTGCCTCGATTTCGCGGTTTCGCGGGGGCGAGTTGCTGATCATCGAGTGAACCAGCTTGTGAGCCGCCTCATAAACCTCTTCTACTGCGAGGTTGAAGGCGGCCTCGTTGGCCCGGGATGGTTTCGTCGTGCCGCTGAGCTTGCGAACGAATTGAGTTGCCGACGCGCGGATCTCGTCGTGAGTCGCCATTGGCTCGAAGTTGACCAGCACTTTGATATTACGACACATTTCTAACTCTCCTGATTCAGTCCAGGTAGGGATAATCCGGATCAGCAAGTCTTGCAGCCCGGGCTGTTGCTTCGGGACCGGCAATTTCACTCGCGAGCTTTGTCAGCATTCCGCTCAAGTGAGCACCATACCGAAGCACCGAGGCCGCGCGCGATTTCTTCGCAAGTAGAAATGCGAGAAAGGACTTGTCGGCCTTCTCGATGTTACACGCAGGACACGCCAGCACCAGGTTGTCGCGCCTGTCGTAAGCAGTCTTTCCCTTGCGAGGCGTAACGTGATCAAGCGTTATGAGACTCGTCCGAACCTTTCGCTCGCAGTAGGCGCACACCGGCCCGTGTGTCTTGAGCAGCCACTCGCGGGTCTCGATGTAGGCGTTACGCGACGTCGGCTGCGATGTGTGTTCCTGCGGTTTCCGGGAGGGAGACGCTTTTCGGCGGCGACGTGGGGGACCTGATGGCATCAATGAAAGATATCAATCCGAATCTCGGGTGAGTGCCGCTGGGAGGATACCCTTGGCCCCGTACTTCTCCCTTACACGGTCGATTGCCTTCGCGAGAGTGCGATCGCGATCGGTCTCGTCCATCTTGCTGGCTCCCGCCGGGAAGAGCGCGAGTTGGTCAGCCTCCGGATCCTGAGCCAACGACGACAGCTGGACGCCCAGAAGCCTCGCCGGAACCGGACGCGCTTTTCGGAGTTTCGCGAGCAGCTCGTGAGCTGCCTGCAGGATTACTCTATCCGAAACGACCGGCTGCGACATTGTTCGCTGAGCCGATCTCGTGCGAAAGTCCATGTCGCGAATGCGAACAGTGACCGTCTGCGCCGTCAGCCCATCGCGCCGCAGATCGTAGGATGCACGCGTCACGAGCGCGAGAAGCTCTCGACCCAGATCCTCGTCGTCGCGCAAATCCTCCGCGAACGTTTCATCGCGGCTGATGCTCTTCGCGTCGCCATGTGATTCGACCCGAGCGCTGCTGACGCCGTGAACGCGGTCCCACAGCCACTCCGCTTCTCGGGCGCCGAGCCACTGCTTCAGGGTTGGAACGTCGTACTGGAGAACGTCAGGAACTTTCATCATTCCGAGCGCGGCGAGACGTTCCTGAAATTTCGGTCCGACAAGCGGAATCTCAGCAAGCGTAAACGTCGCCAGGAACTCGGCCTCTTTTCCCGGCTCGACGATGTGAACTCCATCGGCTCCTGTTCCCGGTTTTGGCTTTGCCCGCTCGACCGCCATCTTCGCGACGAGCTTGTTCGTTCCTCCACCAATGGAGATCGAAAGTCCCGTTTCGTCTCTCACGGCCGTCCGCATTCGATGGGCCGTCTGAGAGAGATGCTCTTCGTGGTAGACGCCCTCGGTGCCACCAAGGTCGAGGTACCACTCGTCGATGCTGGCGCCTTCCACCATCGGAGCAAAGCGTTCGAGCACTCTGCGAATCTCTCCGCTCTTTGTCGAACAGGCTTTTCGTGGAACGGGGACGCACATCGCGTCAGGACAGAGTCTCAGCGCACGCGAAATGGGCATGGCCGATCGAACGCCGAATTTTCTTGTCTCCCACGACGCGGAGCACACAACGCCTCGGCTCTCCCGCGATCCGCCAACTATTAGAAGAGGCTCCTTCCCTGCCCCGTCCGGATCTACCATGCGCGCGACCGCGACGTAAAACGCGTCGGCGTCGGCAAGGAGGATTCGCCTCGGAGTGAGCATGTCGTGATTACAAGGCTGCGGTTACCTTCGCGAGTCGACCGACCAGACCGGCATCCCCAATCTTTTCGGCGGTTTCTGCAAACGAATCAGTTGGGCCGGTCCACCTGATGTCGTCAACGTTCTTGAAGAGCGGCGCATCGGTTCTGAGTGTAGCGAGCGTCTTGAAAAGAAGAGCGGCTTTCAGATTGCCGCCGAGTGCTTCGGGCGGAAAGTCCTCGAGATGTCCGTTTTTCTCGATGAGGCGCGCCGCCGTCTTCGCGCCGCAGCCAGCGATGCCGGGATATCCATCGGCCGTGTCACCGACGATCGCCAGATAATCGGCGATGAACTCAGGAGCTACGCCAAACTTCGCCTTCACCCCTGCTTCATCGCGAATCTGCCCGCTCTTTCTGTCCATCTGGACCACGCGTTCCCCGACAACGCACTGCGAGAGATCCTTGTCGGGAGTCCAGATGCAGACCTTTTCGACTCGCGCGTCGAGCGCTGCGAGATGCGCTCCAGATGCAAGCGCATCATCCGCCTCGAGCTCGACCATCGGCCACGTCGCGACTCCCATCGACACCAAAGCATCTTCAAGCGGATGGAACTGCTTCCACAACACCGGCTCGATTCCCTCGCCGGTTTTGTAGTCGTCCCATAGCTGATTGCGGAACGACTCGATCACATGATCGGTTGCGACACCGAGGTGAGTCGCACCCTCCTCGAGCATGTGTACAACTGTCCGCACAACGCCAAGAACCGCGCCGAGCGGCGGGTCGGATTTCGAAAAGCGGCGGATGCCATAGAACTGACGGAACAGTTCGTAGGTGCCGTCGATGAGATGTACGATCATGTTTGTTGAAGATACTTCAAGAGCTCAGGCTGGTGACATTCCTCGGACTCGGGAAGTTCGATAATAGCGGGCGGCGGAGATGCCGGCGATCAATCCACCGAGGTGCGCCTGCCAGCTCACACCATTGGTCCCTGGTATTACACCGACCACCATTCCGCCCCATAGCACGATCACGAGAATGCTGAGAGCGATGCTGCCAAAACTCCGCGCGAACCAACCGCTCAGCATCAGGAAACCGAGATAGCCGAAGATCACGCCGCTTGCGCCGATGTGAACCGAGCCGGGAGCGCCGAATACCCACGCCATCATTCCCGAGCCGATCATTGCGATCAACGTCACCGGCAGGAAGTGGCGCGGATCACGAAGAATCACGAGCCAGCCGAGAAACAGGAACGGAACGCTATTGGACACGATGTGCGTCATGCTGCCGTGCAGGAACGGCGCAAAGAGAACACCGCGAATTCCCAGCAAAGTGCGCGGTATGACGCCCAGCCAGAGAAGCGCCCCGCCCGTTACAGAGCTGAACGCAAAGATCACCCACATAGCGAGAAACATCCCGAGGAGGATTTTCGTCTGCTCCCCGTGCATGCCTTTTCGAATAGTCATCGACCCCGCACTGGTTCGGATGGAGGCAACGATTCAGCCCATTAAACCAGTACGAGGTCGCTCGGAAGTTGTTTCAGGCAGACTACGAGCGTGCTCCGCGCCGATTTACGAGAATCATCGGCCCAACCACAAACGGGATATGACCAACAAGCTGAACCCAGTATTTCGTGCTGAGCGTGGGCTGCCGGTGAAGCATCGATGGAATGACGATCCACGTCATGATTAGCCAGATCGACACACCGTAAATCGTCGCAAGCAGCAACGCTCTGGGCCAGCTCTCGAGAGATTCGCGCACCCATGAACTGTTGCGCACGGCCAGCACGAACAGCGTCGACCAGAAAAGTGCTACACCGAAATGCATCGCGAGTCCAATCAGCGCGCTAGGCGCTCCACCATCGAGTGCGCTCTTCCCGAACAGTACGCTTGCGACTCCTCGGAAGACTCGCGCCGGGGTCACGACCGGAGGGATGAACATTCCCGTAGCCGATGCGAACAGCGCGTCGGTAACTGCCACTGCGAGCCACGTCTTTACAAGCGCCGATCCGGTTGACTGTCCGTAATTCATTCCTGACGAAGTCTGTGCCATCCGAACATCCTTTGATGAGGTTGATGAAACCGCTTGACTGGTGTCAGCGCGCCGGATGGGCGCGAACATCGATCGCGATGTTCCGCCACTTGCCCTGATTGAAGCGAACAACGCTCAACGTGCATCTCGTTACATGTCCAGCAAGAATTGCCAGCCAGATATCGATTGGATCGAGTGTGCTGAAGCGCTTGATGATGAAGCATGCACCGAGCGGCACGACGATCTGGGAGATCACGGAGATATAGAACGGACTCCTGGTGTCGCCGGTGCCCTGCAATCCGCCGGTGTAAGCGAGCGCGACTGATACGAACAAGCCAGAGATGCTGAGCACTCGCAGGAGCGGCACGGCGATCTCGACCACGTTCGGCTCATCCATACCGAAAATGCCGAGAAGCAATCGCGGCAGGAAAAGAAAGAACATACCGATGAACGCCGCACCACCCACACCGATCCGCGCCGCGACATGAACAGCCTGCTTTGCTCGCTCCGGATGACCTGCACCGAGGTTTTGCCCTGCGGCCGCTGATGCAGCACCGAGAAGACCGACGGATGTCCAAGTTATGAACGAGAAGAGCTGCGAATACGAAACCGCGAACGCTGCCTGCGACTCGGCGCTCTTTGCCAGTGAGCCGACGAATGCAAGCATCAACAGTCCGCCGATGTTCATCGCAATTCCCTGAAGGCCTGTCGGCAAGCCAAACTTGAAAAGCGACTTGATGATCGTCCAATCGGGTGCCCAACCCTGGTTACGCGGAAAGCGGACTACCCATCCTCCGTTCCATAGCTTCCACAACGAGTAGACGGCGAGCAGTCCTGATGCGAGCACGGTTCCCATGGCCGCACCCGCGGTGCCGTATCCCGGGATCGGCCCCAGCCCGCGAATGAGTACGATGTTGAACGCGATGTTCATGATCGTCATTGCGATGCCGAGGACCATCGGCGTTCGAGCGTCACCTGCGGCGCGAAGCGCGCCGCTCAGCATGAAGAACACGAGCATGCCGCTCGAGAAGATCATCATGATGCGAAGAAATGGCAACGCCTGCGCCTGGACAGCGGGCGCGGCGTTGACCAATCGGAGCAGGCTGGGCGCCGCAAAGATTCCGATTGGAGCGAGCACACCGAGAGCAATCGCCGCAGCGGTGATGAATGCCTGATAGACGGTGCGATCGGCCATCTCTTCGTTACCGGCGCCAACGAACCGCGCGACAAGTACACTCATGCCGGTGAATACCGACATGATGAAGACGATCACCACGATCCATATCTGGTTCGCGACGCCGATGCCCGCATTCGCCTGATAGCCAATGAGGTGGCCCACCAGGATGTTGTCTATGATGCCTTGAAGACCGCCAAAGATGTTCGTAAGCATCGTTGGCCACGCGAGCTTCCAGACTGCGGGAAGCAAGGGACCTTCTACGATCGATCGGTCATAACGCGATTTTACAGGCGCAGCCGCGGCCAGCTCATTGGCTGGCGGGCTTTGGTTGGAGAGAGCGCCAACTGGCGCGGAGAGGTCGGCTAATGGTGCCGCGGGATAAGACACGCCTTCAATTTGGGTCAAAACGCTGAATCAGGCGAGTTCCGCCAGTGTCACCAATCTGAAACGGTGCTCGACAGCGGAATGGTGAACGTGAAACTCGTCCCTTTGCCAATTTCGCTTTCCGCCTTCAGCACTCCACCGTGAGCCTCGACGATTCCTTTCGCGATCGACAAGCCAAGGCCGGCACCTGTTCTCGTCGCGCGATTGGCCTGCCAGAACCTGTCGAACAAGTGTGGAAGATGCTCTTCCGTAATTCCCGGGCCGGTGTCAGCGACGTCGAACTCTCCGAACCCGCTGTTGATGCAACCGGTTACCACAATCGATCCGCCCATTGGAGTGAACTTGATGGCGTTGCCGATGAGGTTGGAGAAAACCTGGCTGATTCTCTCCTTGTCGACCGCTATTCTTGCCGGCTGCCCGGTCCATTCGCCCGTCAGGGTCAACCCCTTTTCCGTTGCGAGCCCACGCTGATCTTCAATCGCGTCCGTCAGGACCTGAAGTGCATCGATCGGCGATCTCTCTACTGCGAGGGTGCCGGCTTCGATGCGGCTGACATCCAGGAGATCACCGATGAGGCGATTCGCCCGCGTCGCTGCACGATTGATCGACTTCAATTGCTGCTCGAACGGGGGCTTCGCATCCGGAGTTGCAAGGAGGTCCAGCAGGAACGTCGCGCTCATCTGCACGGCATTGAGCGGATTTCTCAGATCGTGCGACACGACAGCGAGGACGTCATCCCGTGCGCGCGTCGCTTGAGTCGCCTCGCGATACAGTCGCGCGTTGTCGAGTGCAATCGCCGCGCGCAGCGCAATGTCTGTCGCCAGCACCAGGTCGTCGCGCGAATACGGTCGCCGCGAGATGAACGTGAGGGTTCCAAACAATCCGGAGTGACCCATCAACGGGGCGATGATTGCAGAAATGACTTCGGATCCGCCATCGAAACCGGCGCGCTCCGGGTGAGACGCCGCAAATATCTCGCGAAGCGTTCCAGATATCAAAACAGGCGTGGCGCTTTGTTGGGTTTCGCTGAAGCGACTGATCGAATCGAGCGGTTGCGTTCCGCGGATGGCCGATGCAAGTGCCGCCGGCATTGCCTCCGAAACGGCGAGCTCGACGCGCGTCACTGCGCCCGCAGCGCCCAGCATGTCTACGAGACACGCTCCCGCCAGATAAGGCGTGCACAGTCGCGCAAGATCGCCAAAGATGCGCTCTTCGTCGAGCGAAGCCGACAACAACACACCGGCATCGGCCAGGAAACGCGCTCGTTGCGCAGCCTCACCAACGGCTTCGCTCGACCTGACGAGATCGCCATAACTCGAGACCAGGAGTTCGAGTATCTGCTCCTTGGTTGCCGAGATGGTGAATGGAGTTCCGAGCAGGTCAACAACCACCGGCTTTGGAAATATCGGCGTTGTGGTGGCAACGCGATGCAGGACATGACGAACGCGCGCGATGAGCTGCTCGGGGTCGTAGGGCTTCGTGACGTAGTGGTCGGCACCGCTCTCGAGCCCGCGAACGATAGCCAGCGGATCGTTCAGGCTCGTGAGGAGAATCACCGGCAGCGCAGGATGGCTTTCCTTGATTCGCCGGCAAAGCTCGTAACCGTCCATTCCCGGCATGACTACGTCGCTGAGCACGATGTCGATCGGCTTCGATTGAATCGTCGCGATTGCCTCTTCCCCGCTCCTGGCGACAAAGATGTCGTAGCCTTCTCGCTCGAGCAGGCTGGCAAGTGCGGCTGCCTGCGTCGCGCTGTCTTCAACCGCGAGGACGCGAACGCCTCCTGCCTGTGCGACGTGCCTGTCGTGAACGGACGTCATGTGAGTCCCATGAGACGTCCGGTGATAGAGTGAAGCGGAAGCACCTGATCTACCACTCCCGCTCTCACCGCCTCACGTGGCATTCCATAAATCACCGAAGATTCTTCATCCTGAGCGATGACAGTTCCCTTTCGATGTTTTACAGAGGACAAGCCCTGCACCCCATCGTCGCCCATGCCGGTCAATATGACGGCGACAAATTTGTCACCCGCCGCCTCCGCACCCGATTCAAACAGCCTGGTCGCCGATGGCCTGAACGTACCTACCGGGCCCGAGTTCGACAGCGCGATCCTGAAACCACCGGACGGGTCTTTACGCACTTCCAGGTGCCTGTCGTCGCCCGCGATGTACATCGTTCCGGCTCGAGCGATTTCTCCGTCAGAGGCAACCTTCACCTGAACACCGGCACCATCGCCGAGCCATTTGACGAGTCCGTTGACGAAACCGCGAGCGATGTGCTGAACGACGAGAATCGGCGCGCGAAAATTATGCGGCAGCTCCAACACGATGTCGCGCAGCGCTGCTGGTCCGCCTGTCGACGATCCAATTGCCACCAGCGTTGCAGCTACCCGCGGGCGAGTCGGCGTTGTCCGATCCTTCTCAAAAGTCGATGGATCCTGCCTGCCTGTCCGGGGTGGGCCATTGCGATCGTTCGACCCGCGGCGACGAACAACCTTCACACGAGAAAGCGCCTTTACCATCGAAACGAGGTGACGCTTCTCTCCTTCGAATCTGGGTGAGAACGGACCTTCAGGCTTCGGCAAAACGAGCAGCGCGCCCGCTCTGGTCGCATCGAGCGACAGGCTGATGTCCGACTCCCGGGCTTTCGACGAAACAATGAGGATTGGACACGGAGCCGATGCCATGATCCGCTCGGTCGCCTCGAGCCCGTCCAGCTCGGGCATGTGTACGTCCATCGTGATCAGATCCGGACGCAGCCGCTCAGCCATCTCTACCGCCTCGATGCCCGTCTTCGCCTCGGCAATAATCTCGATTTCAGGATCTGCCGACATCATCGCCACGAGGAGCGTCCGTGCCGTCGGCGAGTCCTCGGCTATGAGGACTCTTATCACGTCGTTGCTCCTTCGCCGCGTCCGATGAGCTGGCGGATTGTGTCGAGCAGCGCGTCCTGGTCAAAGCTCGATTTCGTTATGTATGCGTCGGCCCCGGCTTCGAGACCTCGCATTCTGTCTTCTGCCTTGTCGAGCGATGTGACGAGAATTACGGGCAACGACTGCATGCGCGGTGACTCCCTGATTTTTCGGCACAGCTCGATTCCATCCATCCTCGGCATTTCGATGTCGGACACGACCAGATCCCACTCACCATTCTGGAGAAACTCCCACGCCTGCGCGCCATCGACAGCCGTTTTCACGTCGTATCCTGAAGCGCCAAGCACGCTCTCCTCGAGAGAACGCGTTGTGATCGAATCGTCGACGATCATAATGCGACGACGTACCAGAGAGCGGGCGGGCGCAAAATTGCTCGGCTGACTGGAAGCCTTGCTGGCGAGTAATGCGGGCACATCGACAACGAGCGCGACACGTCCATCCGGAAGAAGGGTCGCGCCCGCTAGCATCGACTTTCGGCTTCCTCCCGCAATCTCCAATGCGTGCATCACGATCTCACGCTCGTCGATGACATCGCGAACGACAACCATCAGGCGACGCGACCCGGCAGCCAGTCGCAACGCGACGACTTTTCCGTCGGCAGGTGGCTCATCGCGAAAAGGAGGGCCGAGCCGGCTGGCGAGAGACACGAACGGAATCGGTGAGTCTTCGTCAGGTAGTACGCTGGCTCCGTCGATAGTTCGGATCTCGTCGCGTCCTATCCGTGTGACACGTTCGACGTAAGCTGTCGGGATGGCGACCGGATGGCCGTCAACGTCGACGATGACGGCCCGCAGGACGGCAACTGTGACCGGCACTTCCATCGTGAACGTCGTTCCAGCTCCCGGCTGCCACGACACGTCGACGGTTCCGCCGACTTTTTCGACTGCTGTCTGCACAATGCCGAGTCCAACTCCGCGGCCGGAAATTTCGGTGACCTTTTCTTTCGTGCTGAACCCTTCGTTGAATACTGTCAAAGCCAGCTCGTGCATCCTGGCAGGAATTGGAAGACCGAGCGACGTCAGGCGTCTCCGCAAGGCATCGACGTTCAAGCCGCCTCCGTCATCCGAGACCGTCACGCGCAGCCTGTCAGCTCGCATCGCCGCTCTGACGCGAACTGTTCCCTCTGCCTGTTTGCCGGCGGCAGCACGATTGGCTGGCGTTTCGAGGCCATGGTCAACGGCGTTCCGGACCAGATGGAGAAGGGGTTCGCGCAGCATCTCCAGCACCGGACGATCGGCTTCGATCTCTCCGCCTTCGATGATCAGCTCTGCAGGCTTCCCGACGCTCAATGAAACGTCCCGCACCGCGCGAGGCAGTGCTTCGACGATGTCCGCGAACGGCCGCTGTCTCAACCGCCTTACCGACTCGATCAATCGCGACGACAATGTGTGGAGGACATGCACGTCACTGTCGAATCGGCGAGCGAGCTGCATCATCGCCGTTCTCATCGTTGGATCTTCGATCTCGGCGATCGCTCGACCAAGATTAGCCGGCTGATCCTCCATTCGTGCTGCGAGACGAAGCAATTCGCCGGTCACTGCGAGCAATCCGTCGAGGCTGGCGACGCCGATTCGCACCTGGTCATCGCTGTCGGCAGATCGTCGTGATTGATCGACGGTTTCGCCAGAGAAGTCAGGTTTTGCCTCCGGCTCCACTTGAGCTGTCGAGACGGCTACGCGCGGGGGGGGGACAATCGTCGGCGCTGGCCTCGTCGCCTCCCGCGATTGAGGCGTCGATCCACGTCCGCCAACGCGATGCAGAAGTGCGGCGACCGAATCATCCGTGACTCTCTCGCCGCGCTTCAACTGCTGGGCCGCGTCATTGAACGCATCGGCGATGGCAAGGAGGAGGGAGAGCTGAGATGGGGAGAGGGGCGCGCCTGAGTCCTTTGCGCGCGCCAGCTCGGTTTCCATCGCATGGCACAGCGATTCTATCGCCGGCACTCCCGCGGCGCGGGATGCGCCCTTCAGTGTATGCATGATCCTGAAAACCGAGCGCTGCCTCTCGGTATCGGACGGGTCGCGTTCCAGCGCGAGCGTATCAGCAACGAGAGTCCGCTGGCTGTCGTCCAGCTCAGCCGCGAACGTCATCGTTAGACGCGTCGCCAGCGAGTCGCCCGCGCCACTATCGCTCACGTTTCATCGCTCCGATGGTCGGCCGCGGCGTAACGTCATCCTCTCCGGTTATTTCCGACCATCCTCACCAGGCGGCTGCCCAGTGCGCTCAGATTCTCCGCCGCCGATTCTGATTGTTGCGTAGCAGTGAGATGTTGTTGCGTTGCATCGTGAATGTTTGATATTGCCTGGCGAATTTGCTCCATGCCAATCGCCTGCTGACCCGCCGATGCTGAGATCTGAGCTGCGGTGCGCGATGCCTCTGATGCGACGTCGGCGAGCTTGGCAATTATGTCGCCGGCTTCCGCTACCTGGTGCGTAGCTGATGCCGTCTGTTTGGTTCCTTGCTCTGTTGCCATGACCGCCGCACTTGTAGCTCGCTGGATCTCGCTGAGGATTCGTGAAACTTGCGATGTCGATTCCTTCGCCTGATTTGCGAGCGCCTTGATTTCGGCCGCGACAACGGCAAATCCGCGACCGTGCTCACCAGCACGCGCTGATTCCACTGCGGCATTGAGAGCGAGTAGCCTTGTTTGCTCTGCGATGTCACCAACCGATGACGTGATCTCGCCGATCGCCGATGCCTGCGCGGCAAGTGCGACGATTCCCTTCGCAATCGCATCGACTTCGGCTTCAACAGCCCGCATCGCCGCGGCCGACTTGTCAACCGCGGTCTTGCCTGCGGCTCCGCTGTCGGCTGCGCGCTGAGCCGATTCGGCGAGCGCTTTCGCTCGTTGGGCAGCTTGTGCTGCGGTTTGCGCGACCTCATCGACCGTCGCGACTGTCTCGGTGACGGCCGCCATTGATTCATTGATTCCAGCGGCTTGTTCAGTTGTCGAAGCGAGTATCTCGGCGGAGCTCGCGGCGATTACGTTCGCGCTTTCCTGAAGCGGCCGGTTGATCGCGCGGCTCAGGAACACGGCAGAAATGATTCCTATAATCATTGCCATCAGCGCGCCGATAATGAGTGTCTTGCGCGCAGCGCTCGCGTGGGAGGTCGCGTCATCGACGAGCACATCCGTCTGCGCTGTAAGTATAGACGCAGTTTGGTCAACAAGCGCGTCGATTTTTCCTCGCAGGGGCTCGATCACGGTCGATCGAATGGTCATGGCCAGGGCCTGATTACCTGCGCCGCGCACTGCCATCGAGGAATCCACTCCGGCCGCCCATTGATCCAGAAGCGCCACGATTTGTTTCCAGCTCTGCGTCGCGTCAGCGTTCATTCCTGCTGTGCCTTGCGCCTGCATGGCGGTCGCTCGTGCGGATAGAATTCCGCTATCTGCGCTCGTAGCGTAGCGTCTTTCGCCTTCGAGCATGTAGCGGAGGTAGTCTACATTTGCACCGCGGATTTGGGATTCCACCTGCAGCGCGGGAGCAAGAAGCGCCTTTCGCTGCTGGAGCGCCGATTCATACGAGTTTACTGTACGCCCGAGAGCCCACCACGCGACAAGCGTCACGGCAACGATAAGGGCGAGACCGAGCCCAAAGCCAGTGCCCACGCGCCGTCCAACGGTCCATTCGGAATCTTCTACGCTCATCTGCCGTTCCTCATCGAGTTTGTTCACTGCTTTTTTTCAGGAACGGGTGACTCCCGCTCGAGCAATACTTTGAGTTGAGCTGCGTCGAGAACCAGCACTGCGTTTCCCGTGGTTCCCGTAAGAAAGAATTCACGTCCACCTTTCAGTCCGTGCGCGGAGGAGATGTCGTCGCTGTTGATGAGCACTTCCTCTTCTACATCGTTGATCCACACTCCAGCGAACGCTGCTGGACCCTCCGCCATCACCGCGATCATTCCTGACCCAGAGCCCGGAAGGCAGTCACCAATGTTCACGATCGTAAGAATCCGACCGCGCCACGCTGCCAGGCCCCATATCGGAACCGTTGGCCTCGGTAACGGCGTAACGCTCGCTGGCCTGAAAACCTCGGCAACACTGGAAAGCAGCAGCGCGATGCGTTCATTGCCGCAACGCGCGATTACGTACCGGTCTGCACCGGCGTTCTCGTCGACCCTTGTGTCGATAGCGCGCGCTGTCGCGAGGGAACGCGCTCGACGCACGAGAATCTCGTTGTCTGTTATGTCCACAGTGATCTCAGGACGTGCGGAAAACTGAATGTCCCCGATCCGGGCTTCCGCTGCCCATCGCGGACAGGTGCGCACGCACTATGTGCAGGAGTCTGGCCAGAGGTACCCCGTCGGTGTCTGCCGTGTCTCCACGACGCTCTGCGGCGGCAATTAGTGCCGCCGCGCTCTCGAAATTGCGCTTTGCCGCCCTCGAATCGCCCTGCTTGGACAGTGCATCGCCAAGCGCGACGTGGGCGAGCGTGAGCGTCCGGTTGAGGTAAAGCGCACGACGCGCAGCTCGTTCGGCGTCCGCCCACTTTCCGGCCTCCGAGAACAGGACCGATTCGAGAAGATGAAGGTCGGCACTTTGAGGGTATGTCTCGAGCGCAGCCGCCAACGCTTTGCCGGCTTCCTTTAACAAACCCTGGTTTGCAAATTCGCGAATCTCAGCCACTCGTGATTCTGCCGATTCCTTCGTTGAAGGAGAGCTGGCGGGTACTGCTACTATAGTATCGGCGAGATGGTCGGCGGAGGTGGCGCGATGATCCGCCAGCACGGGATCGCCAGACTCGATTTCGCCAAGTGCGTCGAAAGAGTCGCTGGCGAGCACCGATCCATCGAATGGGAATGGATCAGCGAACTCGGGAAGCGGCTCGATCAACGTAAGGGGCGCGTTACGAAGCGAATACCCGCTGAACCCTTCGCTACACCGTCGATATGCTGTCGCACCCGGAAGAACCACCGCTTCGCAAGGTGTCAGATCTGCGATGTGCAGGTCGGATGCGCCGAGGAACAGCCAGCCGTCGGGCGAGAGAGCTGAAAGAAGTCGCTCGGCGATCTGAGTGATCGTCGGAATATCGAAATAGATCAGGACGTTTCTGCAGAAGATCGCGTCCTGAGCGTTCATCTTGGGCGGAAACGGGTCAGCGAGATTCATTGGCGCGAATTCGACCTCGCGCGCAACCGCCGGGTCGAGCTTGTACTTCGTGCCGTCGTTCTGAAACCACCGGTCGATTCGATCCTGCGACATCGTCCTCAGCGACCATTTCGTGAATGTCGCCTTTTTCGCGCCCTCAAGTCTCGCTTCCGATATGTCGGTGCCGACGATTCTCTGAGGGCGGGTCCAGTTTTTCTCTTTGAGAAGAATCGCCAGCGAGTACGGTTCCTGCCCTCCGGCGCACGCGGTGCTCAGGACGCGGAGTCGCCGTCCAACGGGCCAGGTCGAACTCCACTCGGGAAGAAGGTCTTCAGCGAAAAAACGAAGCTGCGCCGGCTCGCGAAAGAAATACGATTCGCCGATAGTCAGCTCGGCCATCAGCGCATCGCGCGCAATGCTCGGGCGCGAAACGGCGATCTCCAGACTCACAGGATTGGTGATGCGCAGGCGCGTCATGACCCGTTGCATCGACGCATCGGCAGAAGCGATTCTGTTTTGCGGAAAGAGAATTCCGGTCCTGGCTTCTACATCGCGAGCGATGCGTGCAAACTCAGGACTCGACCAGGTTGCCGGTTTCTTGTCGTTAGCTGACTTCAAGCCGATGCCGATGCCAGCGCATCGGATAGTGCGAAGCTCTCGGCGTCGTCGAGAAACCTGGCTGGATCGTAGATAACGACGAGGCCGTCCGGAAGCGTGGCAACTCCGCCCAGGCGGTCGACGGAACAAGCGACGGACGATGCCGCCTGAATGTCAGCGTCGGCGACTTCGATGAGTTCCTCAGCGCTTTCAACGCGCAGCGCGACAGTTCTCGACGGAATAGCCACGAGAACGAAATTGTCGGAACTCTTCACCGGTCTTTCTGCGTGCCCGAAGACGACTGCGGGATCGATTACCGCGGTGAGGCTGCCACGAACGTTGATGACGCCGGAAACTACATCCGGCGCACCCGGTAACGGGCTAACCGCCACGGCTCGAATCAGCTCGACAACGTTCGCTGCCGGGATGCCGAAACGCGAGCCACGTATCTGAATCAGGAGGATGTTCACAGCTTGAAGTCAGTGAAGTTCACGGTATTCCTCATTGCGAAACTTCGGCCATTGCGACTGAGCGGTTTTGTTATCTCGCCTTACCATCGGTTAAACGCTTCAATCAGCGGTTAACGCGGAAATTGTGCGGCCGTTTTGACCTCGAGTGCTCGGCTCCACGAGAAGTTGAACGGGATAACGATGAGATCGCGGCGGTGAGCATCGCCGCCAATCTGAACTTTGTTCAATCAGTCGCAGGTGCTTGCTCGCATCACCGGCTTCGGTTTCCTGCTGGTCGGCATGGGATTGCGCCGCGAGTTCA
>JBBSGU010000004.1:0-91755 GCA_038253755.1 Gemmatimonadales bacterium
GCCAGGCCCTTCTTCGCCTGAATCGCCGTGATCGCTGCCGTCAACGTCGTCTTGCCGTGGTCAACGTGACCAATCGTGCCAACGTTTACGTGCGGCTTCGTCCGTTCAAATTTCGCTTTGCCCATTCTTTACCTCTGTTCAGTTTCCGATTTTTATCAAACTCTTACCGCTTATAGCAAATCGCTAACAGCTGCTCCTAATACAGAGCTCGCGATCGGGATTGAACCGATGACCTCACCCTTACCAAGGGTGTGCTCTACCAACTGAGCTACGCGAGCAAACTTCAAGAACTTTCAAAACAATTCAACAACCTACGACCGGAAGCGGGAGACGGGACTCGAACCCGCGACCACAAGCTTGGAAGGCTAGTGCTCTACCAACTGAGCTACTCCCGCACAACACGACAAAAAAAACCCGCCCCATCGTGCCACCATGGTGGGGGAAGGATTCGAACCTTCGAAGGCGTAAGCCGGCAGATTTACAGTCTGCTCCCGTTGGCCACTTGGGTACCCCACCCAAATCCCGTAAAACAAGCCGCCCGAAACCCGGAGCAACCGCACATTCGATTTTCACTGACAGAGCTGACGGCGAGAATCGAACTCGCAACCTGCTGATTACAAATCAGCTGCTCCGCCAATTGAGCTACGTCAGCAAACAGCGATTCTACGCAAGCCTAGTAATTTAGCCGAGTTCCGCGCTTTGCGTCAACCCGGCTTGGGCACGTGTCGAGTGGCAGAGTCAGAGGGACTTGTGACCTCTGTCTCGCAGCTCATTGCGAAAACTCCGCCCTGCCGCAGTTCACCAAAAATCGCCCAGCGGCCCTTTACACGCCTCAGCTGAAGCACTGTCGGCGGGAACGTCATCCAGCGGTGTGGAGTCGGCCTGGCTGACGTCGCCTTTCCGGCACGAGGCGCCTCCTCGAACGGGTTCAACATCACGCTGCGATCATCGTGCACGACGTAGGCGAGCGAGTCGTTTTCCGTCACGCCAAGAATACGGTTGGGAGCAGGCCGCGGAAGCTTCAGCATTGTCGGTAACGCCTGGCAGCTACCCTCTCGGCGATACCGTGCGATCGAGAGTTCCATCTGATAGATCGGGTCCCGCGCCTGGATCCATCTCGCCGCCGCGTCCAGCGTACTCAACGCAGCCAGCGAGTCCGCGCTCGAAATCCCGGCATATTCATAGCTGAGACCGTCACCAATCTCACCCCTCCCCGATTTGTATTTCGCAACCTGGTAGTCAGCCACCGCCCTCGGCATATCCGGATCGTGGCGCATCAATTCTTCGGCGGTCAACTCGTGCACTGGCTGTGGTACACGTGACCACCGAACCTGCTGCCGACGATACGTCTCAAATGCGTCGAGATCCAAATACGACGCCGCCTCCTTCCACCGGCCCGCCGCTGCCGCAGAGAAAAATAATTCTGCGATCCGCCTTGCAGTCCCCTGTTGCGCAGCAAGAGTCGACGCTGGCGCGGCCACTCCCGATCCGAAAAACATTATCCACGCAACGGCTCGTAATCTCATTGATCCACCTCGCGTCTAACCGATTCGCTTCCAGCTCGTACCGCTTGGACCATCCTTGATCTCGACACCCCGCTCCTCGAGCGATTTCCGGATTGCGTCCGACCTCGCGAAGTCCCGCCGCCCGCGCGCCGCCTTTCGCTCGGCAATCAGCGCTTCGATCTCATCCGCATCGTCGCCCTTGTCGACGTCGGGAACGATGTCGAGCACGCCATTCACTCTCTCGAACGCACGGCGTGCCGCGGCAAGCGACTCTGCATCATCGCCGTTTCGGTCGAGCTCGGCATTGGCTTTTCGAATGAAAGTGAACAACGCGCCCATCGCGAGCGGAGCGTTCAGGTCATTGAACAGCGCTTCCGACGCCTCTCGCTCGAGATCTTCAGCTGCTTTGGAGAGCCCCGCAGTCCCACCCTTCGCCGCAGCCATACGCTCTGCAAAATCGCCGACTCGCCGCACCCCCTCGGTCGCCGATTCGAGCGCTTCTGGAGACAGGTTGAGCTGCTTTCTATAGTGAGTCGAAAACACAAACGCCCGAAACGCGGCGGCCGAAATTCCCTGCTCCCGCATGTCCGAAACAGTCGCAACGTTGCCGACCCGCTTCGCCATCTTGGTTCCGTCGGTCAATAGAAATTCGCCGTGACACCAGACACGCGAAAAAGTCTCGCCGGTCGCTCCCTCGGACTGCGCGATCTCATCCTCGTGATGTGGAAAGACGAGGTCTACACCGCCGCAGTGAATGTCCATGGTGACGCCGAGATAGCGCATCGCCATCGCGGAACATTCGAGGTGCCAGCCGGGACGGCCACGGCCCCACGGTGAGTCCCACGAAGCCTCGGTATCCTCGTCTTCCTGCTTTGCGGCTTTCCAAAGCGCAAAGTCCTGCGCGTTTTCCTTCGTGTAATCGTCCTGTGCGACGCGCGCGCCGGTCTTGATCTCTCGAGCGTCGAGACGGGACAGCCGGCCATACGACGGGAATCGATCGATCGCGTAATACACTGACCCATCTTCCGCTTTGTACGCGATTCCCCGCTCCATCAACGATTCGACGAGCGAGATCATTTCGGGAATGTGCTCGGTCGCACGCGGATAAGTCTCCGCGTCTTCGATGCGCAGATAACGACGGTCTTCGTGAAACGTGACGATCACCGGCTCGGTTACTTCCCCGATCGTCATTTTCTTCTCCGCCGCACGCTTGATGATCTTGTCATCGACGTCCGTGAGATTCATGATCTGCTGTACTTGCCAGCCGCGGAGGCGAATCGTGCGGCGAAGCAAGTCTTCAAAGAGAAACGTGCGGAAATTTCCGACGTGAGCGGGATTGTACACGGTGGGACCGCACGTATACATCCGGACCGTGGTTTCATCGGCTGGCGCGAACGGGTCCACGCTCCGCGTCATCGTATTGTAGAGGTGGAAATCGGACATGTCGTGCAAGCTAGCGGAATTTGTCCTTGTTCGCCGCTGTAGTGGCGAGGAAGCGTAACATGCCCGGTCAAGCGCAATGTCGCGAGCCTGACGCCCTGGCTAGCGCTCCCTCAGTGCACGCGTTCGGCAACAAACCGGGCAGTCGCTGCGGGAAGAGGAAAGACGGGATCGAGCCGATGGTCGTCTCCTCCGTCAGTGCTGAATGTGCGTACAATTGCACCTTCGTCGATAGCCACAACTCGCGTTACGCAGCGAACTACCGAGTGCGTTTGTCGCGAAGCTATCACCACGGTTCCCCCGGAGTCGGCGTGTCTCGAGAGCGCATCGAACGCATTCGGCGAATGCGCCTGATTTTCATTCGGTGGTGACGTATCGACAAGAATCGCCTGAGGATCGAATGACAGCGCCTCTGCGATTGAAAGCGCCCGCACATCTTCGCTCGAGAGCCCGGCGACCTGGAGGTTGATTTTTTCCGAAAGACCGACTTCCGAAATGGCCAAGTCGACTGCGCGACTGCGAATCCTGCCTGTCGTTTCCCGCGCCCATCTGTACTCGACGACGTCGCGCACGGTGAGAAACGGGTAGTAGATCGGAACGGCGGGAACATACGCGACGCCCGGCACGCTGCCGCCGCCCGGGAAAAAATGTCCGAACCACTCAACTGCACCCGCATCGCGCCGCAGTAATCCGGCAATGCACTGAAGAAGCGTAGTCTTGCCCGCCCCCTCAGGCCCGATGAGACCCACTACATCGCCGGCACGAATGTCGAGATCGATGCCGTCAAGCGCCAACGATCCGCCGTTTCGCCTGGCAAGCCCGCGAGAAAACGCGCGCGTCAGGCCGCGCACGCGAAGAATGGTCTTAGCTGATGACGCCTCGCGACAAAACGGTGAAGTAAGCATGCGTTGAGCATACCAGCGTTAGATCAACCGATTGCATCAAAAGAAAACGCCGCTCATCGAAACCGAGCGGCGTTAGTTCAAGACATGAGAGTCGCGCCAGTCAGGCAGTTTTCACTACGACCGGAGGAGCGATCGCATCTACTCGTTCCCGGGCGCGAAGGATATCCGGGCCGGGAACGTTCGGCACGAGAACACCTCCGTCCGGCGCCGGCACTCGCAAAACAAATATTCGGTCGCGAGTACTCTTTCTGAATCCTCTTCCTTCGTAGATGCGATTGATCAGGATGCGGCGCACGATGACCATCACCGAGGCCAGCATCGGGAGAGCGATTACCAGTCCGAGCGGACCGAGAATCTTTCCGATGACGAGCACCGACATGATCGTGAGCACAGGTGGCAGCTCGATCTTGTGCGACATCACCAGCGGCGCAACCAGGTTGCCCTCGATGAGATGGACGACAACGCCAAGCCCCATCACCATCAACGCACGCGTTCCGCCACCCGGGCCGCTGAGTACGAACAATGCGGGCAGCGTCGTCGAAAGCAGCGTTCCGAAGAACGGGATGATCGCAACAGCACCGGTGAAGATTCCAAATGTCAGCCAGTACGGAACGTCGAGCAGATACAAGCCGAATGCAGTCAACGCAGCGAGCACGCTCATCGTGGTGAGCTGCGCGACGATATAGGCTCTCAGCGCGTCAGCGAGGTCACGCAGCACGTCGCGAATGAGGTCCCGATGAACTGGCGGGAACAACGCGATCAGCCACTCGCGATACACGCCCGGCTGGAGCGCGAGATAAATGCTCATCACGAACACCGCGAACGACTCGATCAGCATGTTCACGGCAGTGAACACTTTTGGAACTACATCGCCAGCTCCGGACGAAACGCGGTCGTACACTGCGCGAATGAACTGATGCTGACCGGGCGTCCAGAAATCGCGCATCGCCGGAAAACGGGCGACAAAGTGATCGATTCCCAGCTCCCAGGTTTCAATCGTCTTCGGCAGTGTCGTGATCAGGGCCCGAGTCTGGTCGATTACCGGCGGAACCAGAATCGCAAACAGGCCGAGGATGCCGATTACCGTTCCGATGACAGCGAAGAAGAAGGCGAGGCGCGGCGGCATCTTCGCCTTCTCGACAAGTGCGTCACGCACCGCGCCGAGAAACAACGAAATGACGATGGCCAGGAAGAGGAGCAGAAAAACGCCGGCCGTTGCCCCCACCAGCCAGAGGCCGAGGACAGTGAGTGTTACGGTTGCAAGGGCGGTTCCCAGCTTGAAGTTCTGCCCGCCCAGTGTGTCACTCAATGAGCTGCATTCTCGTCGTGGACCTCTTCAACTTCGGCGATTTCATCTGCCTCACCGGCACCGAGCTGCTTGTTCGTGTCGGGGGCCGGAGCCGCGATTAGTCCCATCTTCTGCTTAAGCGCAGTGAGCTGAGCATCGGCAGTGGCCGTTCCCGCAGTGGCTTCGAGACGCTTGAAGTCGCTTGCAAGGCGATCGCCGGAAAACTCCTCGTTGATCTCAACGTGCGCGCGGATCTGCCGCTCGTTCTGGTCTATCTTCTCTTCCATTCGGGCGAAAGCTTCGAACGCCGACTTCTCGGAAATCGAAGACATCGTTTCGGAGATGCGCTTCTGCGCCTCCGCTCTTCTCTGCTTCGCGAGCAGGAGATTTTTCTTGCGCGATGCCTCTTCGATGTTGTCGTTGAGTCCGCGCAGTGAATCCTTGAGGCGATCGGTTTCCTGCTTGTGAGCTTCCCAGGTGAGCTGCATCTGCGACCCGCGCGAGACGTGCTCTCCACGTCGCATGAGAGCTTGCTTGGCCAGATCGTCTCGACCTTCCTTCACCGCCAGCATTGCGCGGTGCTCCCACTCCTCGGCCTCGCGAAGCTCCTGGCCGGCCTGATCCTGAAGTCGCTTCTCGTCGGCGATCGCGGCCGCAACCTGCTGCTTCGCTTTCACCAGCTGCGAGCGCATGTCGATGATGATCTGGTTCAACATCTTCTCCGGCTGTTCAGCCGAAGAGATCATATCATTGACGTTTGATCGGAATAGACGAGCCAGTCGGTCGAAAATGCTCATGTGCGGTTATTACCTCGTATGAACCAGCGTCCGCCAAGATACCCAATCCTGCGAACGACTACAATAAAATCCTGCTCAGGACCTGCGAATCTGATACAGCCGTTCTTTCGCCAGCTTTCGTCCGGTAGGTGTCGCGGCAAGGCCTCCGCCCGCCGTTTCCCGATACCTGACATCCATTTCTCTTCCAATCTCGCCCATCACATCGATCACTTCATCGCACGGAATCGCGAATGTGATTCCCGCCATCGCCATCTCTATCCCTGCCATCGCGATCGCCGCACCCGTAGCATTTCTGTACACGCACGGCAGCTCCACCAAACCCCCGAGAGGATCGCAAACCAGCCCAAGCATTCCCTGCATCGTCAACGCAACAGCGTGACCCACCTGGGTCGGCGAACCGCCAAGCATTTCGGTAGCCGCCCCGGCAGCCATTGCCGCGCCTGCTCCCGTCTCCGCCTGACATCCGCCCTCGGCTCCAGACAATGACGCCCGCTCCGCTATGACGGCACCGATCAATCCTGCTGTCGCCAGACCGTCGATGAGTTTCTCGTCAGAAAGTCCGTGCGATTTTCCAAGCCCTGTCAGCACAGCCGGAAGTGTTCCCGCGCCGCCAGCAGTTGGCGCCGCAACAATAACTCCCATCGCCGCATTCACTTCCTGCACCGCAAGCGCCCGCGCCAGGATATCCCTGAACGGCGTGTTCGCGAGCGGCCCATCAGGTCCGGTTCGAAGCTTCGCTGCATCACCGCCAACCAGTCCCGATGCAGAGCGAAGGTCGCCCGTCATCCCGTCGCCAATCGCGCCGCGCATTATTTCCAGCGCTCGCGCCAGATGCGCGCGAATGCTCTCGATGCTCTTTCCCTGATCTTCCGACTCCAGTTTCAGCGCCACCTGAGAGAGCGTCATGCCGCCGGCTTCGGCGTCGCGAATCGCGTCCAGCAATGAGCGGTACACCTAAGCTCCGCTCACCTTGTCCAATCGTCTTGCCCATCGCACCCATTCGAGCGCTCGCAGCTCATCGCGAACAGCTTCTCCGGGCGAGTCATCACACTCGATCACCATGAATGCATCGCCTCCCCTTTGTTTCCGTGTCAAGCGAAGAGTGGCGATGTTGATGTCGTGATCGGCGAGAATCCTCGTGATTCTTGCGATGGAACCCTTCCTGTCTTCAGCTACGAGGGCGATGGTGTGGAAGTTTCCGCTGATCTCGACCGGATAGCCGTCGATCTCCGTAACGAGCACTCGGCCGGCGCCGAGGGAGCATCCGACGAGGATGGCCGTGAGGTCCCCGCGCTCCAGAGTCATCCGAACCGTGTTTGGATGGGCCGAATCTGACAGACTGGTCTTTTCGAACCGGTAGTCGAGGCCTTCCTTCTCGGCTATCTGGATCGCCGTTCTGATTCGCTCGTCATCGGGAAGGAACCCAAGCAAACCTGCCACGAGAGCCTTGTCGGTTCCATGGCCTTCACCCGTGCGAGCGAATGATCCGTGGAGCTCGAGGAGCGCAGACTGAGGCGTTCCACCGACAAGTCCCTTGGCTAGCAGACCGAGACGGCACGCTCCAGCGGTGTGGCTCGATGACGGCCCTACCATGACGGGCCCGATGATGTCCAGGAGCGATACCATATAGAATAGACTCCTTTGGCTAGCCTGCTTTCCGCCGAAGCTTCCTTTGAAGCAATGGTCGAAGGAACTGTCCGGTATACGACTCCTTTACCGCCGCAACATCCTCCGGAGTTCCACTTGCGACTACAGCACCTCCCCGAAACCCACCGTCAGGTCCCAGATCGACGATCCAGTCAGCGGTCTTGATGACGTCGAGATTGTGCTCGATCACCAGAACCGTGTTTCCTCTTTCGACAAGACGATGCAGCACTTCGAGGAGCATCCTGACATCCTCAAAATGCAGGCCCGTGGTGGGCTCGTCGAGAATGTAGAATGTTCGTCCCGTGTCCCGCTTCGACAATTCGGTCGCGAGCTTCACGCGCTGAGCCTCCCCACCGGACAACGTCGTCGCGCTCTGGCCCAGGTGGATGTAGCCGAGTCCCACGTCGTTGAGCGTGTGGAGCTTCTGATAGATGCGCGGCTGATGCTCGAAGAATGCGAGCGCATCCTCGACCGTCAGATCCAGAACGTCAGCTATGCTCAATCCGCGGAAGCGGACTTCCAGCGTTTCGCGATTGTAGCGCTTTCCCTTGCAGACATCGCACGGCACGTAGACGTCGGGGAGGAAGTGCATCTCGATCTTCACGAGTCCATCGCCTTCGCATGCTTCGCAACGGCCGCCCTTCACGTTGAACGAGAAGCGTCCCGGGCCGTAACCGCGAATCTTTGCTTCAGGCATCTCTGCGAACAGCTCACGAATCGGCGTGAACAATCCCGTGTACGTCGCAGGATTTGACCGCGGCGTTCGACCGATGGGGCTCTGATCGATGTCGATGACTTTGTCGATATGATGCAGGCCGGTGATGCGGTCGTGCGCGCCCGGAACCACACGAGCGCGATAGAAATGACGCGCCAATGCGTTGTGCAGGATGTCTTCGATTAGCGTCGATTTGCCTGAGCCAGAGACACCCGTGATTGCGACGAACAATCCAAGCGGTATGTCGGCGGTGATGTTGCGCAGGTTATGCTCTCGTGCACCCTCAATGCGAATCACTCTCGCCGGATCGGCGGGACGACGTTGCTCGGGAACAGGTATACACAGCTCACCGCGGAGATAGCGACCCGTGATCGACCCCGGGTGCGCCGCGACCTGATCCACGGTTCCCTCGGCGATAACAATGCCGCCGTGTTTTCCAGCGCCTGGGCCCAGATCGATGAGATAGTCGGCTTCGCGCATCGTCTCTTCGTCGTGTTCGACAACTATTACAGTGTTGCCGAGGTCGCGAAGCTGGCGAAGGGTTGCGAGAAGTCGGGCGTTGTCTCGCTGATGCAAACCGATCGACGGCTCGTCGAGAATGTAGAGAACCCCAACGAGTCGGGATCCAATTTGCGTGGCGAGACGAATCCGTTGCGCTTCACCGCCCGACAACGATTCGG
The DNA here is from genome assembly GCA_038253755.1 of Gemmatimonadales bacterium. Classification (GTDB taxonomy): domain Bacteria; phylum Gemmatimonadota; class Gemmatimonadetes; order Gemmatimonadales; family Gemmatimonadaceae; genus UBA4720. The sequence goes on from JBBSGU010000004.1 coordinate 8,978, forward strand.
CGGAGCGGCCAAGCGTGAGATATTCGAGGCCCACGTCATTCAGGAATTTCAGGCGCTCGCGAATTTCCTTGAGGACAGGACCGGCGATGTCAGCGTCGAGGCCGGGGCTGTCGTTCTCGCGAATCGGAACCGACTCGAAGAAACTGAGCGCTCCGGTAATCGGCATCTCGGCGACTTCGCCGACGTTCTTGTCAGCGATGGTTACAGCGAGTGATTCAGCCTTGAGACGGCGACCATGACACGTCGTGCATGGTCTCGCCTGCATGTAGTCGTCGAGCCCGATGCGGATCGAGTCTGATTCAGTTTCATTGTAGCGGCGCTGCACATTCGAGATGACGCCTTCCCACTTCCCCGGCGCGTCACTCTTTCCACCGCGCTTTCCGGATGAACCGTACAGCATCACATCGCGCGCGTTTTGCGACAGATCGCCCCACGCAGCATTCAGAGAGAACTGAAATTGTTTCGCTAACCCCGGAAGGATCACCTTGCGCAGATATCCGTCGGGCTCGCCCCACGGCAGAATCACGCCCTCGAGAATCGAGATGCTCGGGTCGCCAAGTATGAGTTGCTCGCTCACTTCGCGGCGGATGCCGAGTCCGCCACAATCAGGACATGCGCCGAATGGGGAGTTGAACGAGAAATGCCTTGGCTCGAGCTCGGGCATCGAGATGCCGCATTCTGGGCATCCGTATTTCTCGGAGAATAAGTGCGTGCTGCGATCGTCCTGGCGGCTGACCTCGATCAATCCGTCTGAAACCTTGAGCGCAGTCTCGACGGAATCGGCCAGACGTCCGCGATCTTCCGCGCGAACCACGAGCCGATCGACGACGACGGAGATGCTGTGGTTCAGCTTTCGATTGAGCTTTGGAGGATCGGCGATCTCGATGAGCTCGCCGTCAACGTAAGCGCGAACGAAGCCCTGCTTGCGTGCGGACTCGAAGAGATCCTTGAATTCGCCTTTGCGTCCGCGAACGAGCGGTGCAAGAATCTCGATCTTCGATCCTTCGGGCCAACTGAGGATCGAGCCGGCTATCTGCCCGGCGCTCTGTTTTTCAACCGGGCGCCCGCAGTTGGTGCAGTGCGGTGTGCCAGCTCTGGCGTAGAGAAGGCGGAGATAGTCGTAAATCTCCGTTACCGTGCCTACGGTCGAGCGGGGATTGTGACCGGCGGTTTTCTGCTCGATCGATATCGCTGGCGAAAGCCCTTCGATGGAATCGACGTCCGGCTTTTCCATCAGTCCGAGGAACTGGCGGGCGTAGGCGGACAGCGATTCGACGTACCGACGCTGGCCCTCGGCGTAAATCGTGTCGAACGCCAGGGAGGACTTCCCCGAACCCGAGAGGCCGGTGATGACGGTCAGCTTATCGCGGGGGATAGTGACGTCGATGTTGCGGAGGTTGTGCTCGCGCGCTCCGCGGACGATGAGCGCTTCTTCTGGCATAGCTTCGTAAGTTGACGGGTTGGCATGTCTGATACAAGTCGAGCTGGCTGGCGAATCTGTTGGAGGCGTTTCGTGGAGCCGGCTTATCGATTGTTTGCCGCGAGGGTCGCCCCGGCTGACTGGCACTCGTCTGTCCCGAAGATCGCTGGCCTCGAACTGCATGCTCAGAGGGCGCTGAGACGTACGGAACGGATTAGAGGGGTACTGCGGAGAAATTCTGCTACACCTCCTGCTTTTTCCAACCCACCCATCCGTAGTCCCCTTTAATTCTTGCCGTCGTTCTCAGCGCCCTCCGAGCATTCTATTAGGGCCCAGCGATCTTCGAGACAGACGAGTGCCGGTGACTCGGGGCGACCCTCGCGGCAAATTTGCAGTTTAAGGGCCCTGCAAGAATGCTTCGAATGAAGTGACGCCCATCTCATAAGCTCGTATTACATTCGTCGAGACTTTTCACGGGATTTAGCTTGTCGCATACCGACGCCGTCGTCGTTCTTACCACCATCGCCAACGAAGAAGAGGCGGTCACGCTCATCAGGGCACTCCTCGAAAGGCGACTCATCGCCTGCGGGACGGTCCAGGGAGGGTCGCGTTCCATATATAGATGGGAAGGAAAGATCGCCGACGAGCAGGAAGCAGTAGTTATGCTGAAGACACGGTCCGGCTGCGTCGAAGGGCTCAGGCGTGCGTTCGCCGAGCTCCATCCCTATAAAGTGCCCGAACTACTGGCGATTCCGGTTACAGGCGGACTCGAACGATACCTCGGATGGATCAACAGTGAGACGAGTTTGACTCTCGCATGAATCGTAGAGTCATCGGGATTGCCGTAGTCGTCCTCTGGATCGCCGGCCTTCTCTTTCTGTACAAGCGAAACGGGACGCATAGTCCTCAGGAGTTTCTAGTTCAAGCCGGAATGCGTGTGTCACCGGATGTCTACTACTACACGGTTCAGAGATCCGGCGCGCAGGTTGGTGTTGCGTCGTCGAGCGTCGATACTACAAAGCAGAGAATCGTCGCGGTCGATTTCCTTCGCGGCGTATTTCCACTCGGACAGAAAACCGTCAAGCTAGAGGCGCGGTCAGAAGCGAGATTCACACGCGGCATGCGTCTTCGCGATTTCGTTGTCCAGGCGATAGGCGACATGACTCCCTTCACTCTGCGCGGCGTGATGCAGGAGGGTGAAGACAAGACACTCCGTGTCACGACGCTCGATGGAAGGCGGAAGCCGGTCACTAATGAATCTGTGGAGCAACGGCCGGTGTTTATCTCGTCGGTCGCACCAATTCTCCTGATGCTCAAGGGCGAGCCAAAAATTGGCGATTCCGTCGCTGTCGCCGTTTTCGATCCGACGTCTCGGATGGTGAAACCAGTCACCCTTCGAATTGAACGCGATTCGCTTTTTCTTGTCCCCGATAGCGCGTCTCTCGATTCTACAAGCGGCCGCTGGGTCAAGGCGCACCAGACCTCCGTGCGCGGTTGGCTGGTCGGTGGCAACCCGTCAGCGCCGACTGCGTGGGTAGACATTTCAGGACGACTGATCGCAGCTGTTGAGCCGAGCGGTTTGACGTTTTCGCGCACGACGTTCGAGCTCTCGTTCGCGAATTTCCGGCTCGATCATTCGCCCGCAGCAGAGTCTGCGTTAATGCGCGCGATAGCGGCGGCGAAGCTCAAACCTCCAACGGGCTGAACCTGGGCTTTACCCGCGAGGCCCTCTGCTCGTCATACGAAGGCCATGATTCAACTCAACGCACTCACGAAACGATACGGCTCATTCACAGCCGTTGACGCGCTGGACCTGACGGTACCGAAGGGCGAGCTCTTCGGATTCCTCGGTCCCAACGGCGCGGGCAAGACAACAACGCTGCGCATGATCGCGGGCATCCTCAGACCCACATCAGGCAGTGTACAGATCAACGGCATTGATGTAATCAAGAATCCGATGGCCGCAAAGGCCGTTCTGGGATACATCCCGGACCGGCCTTTCATTTACGAAAAACTCACCGGCGCGGAGTTTCTTCGATTCGTTGCCGGCCTGTACAGCCAGAACGGCAAGGATATCGAGCACCGCGGCCACGAGCTGTTGTCACTGTTCGATCTGGATAATTGGCGAGACGAGTTGGTCGAGAGCTATAGCCACGGAATGCGGCAGAAGCTCATCATCGCCAGCGCCTTCATTCACAAGCCCGACGTGATCGTCGTCGATGAGCCAATGGTTGGACTCGATCCGAAAGCGGCCCGCATCCTTAAGGACCTCTTCGGCGAGTATACGCGGCGTGGCCACACGATCATGATGTCCACGCACACGCTCGAAGTGGCGGAGACCATGTGCGACCGAATCGGCATCATCCAGGGCGGAAAGATTCGCGCGCTTGGTACCATGGATGAGCTGCGTGCAAGCTCGACGAACGGTACCGAAGGCCTGGAGCAGATTTTTCTCAAGCTCACCGGAGAAAATGCCGCCCGCGAATTCGTGGACGTACTCGATGCCTGAGACAATGGGCGGGGCAACATTCCTTCATCTTCTCTCGCCGAAGTGGCAGAGCATGCGGTCGCGCGCAGTGAAGAAGCAGACGGGCGCGGTTGGCCGCCTCAGTGTACTCGGCATCATCGGCGTCGCGTTCTGGGGATTCATCTTCACGATCCTCTACCGATTGCTCGTGTATTTCCGCGGCATTTCGGAAATCGGTCCACTGCTCGCTGGCAAGCTCCTCGGCCTCATTCTGGTCAGCTTCTTCGGTATGCTGCTGTTGTCGAACGTCATCTCTGCATTGTCTACGTTTTTTCTGGCAAAGGATCTCGACCTGCTCGTGGCCGGGCCAGTGGACTGGCTTCGACTCTACGCCGCCAAGCTCGTTGAAACGTGTGCATATTCGAGCTGGATGGTGCTGCTGATGGCGGTGCCTTTGTTTGCCGCGTATGGCATCGCGTACCACGGCGGGCCGATGTTCATCTTTGTCGTCATCAGCACGTTCGTCCCGTTTCTGATGATTCCCACAGTGCTCGGTTCAGCGATAACGCTGACGCTGGTCAATTTTTTCCCGGCCCGACGGACGAAGGACATTCTCAGCGTGATCGCCGTGCTCGCTGCTGGCGGTGTGATTCTTCTTTTCCGTCTGATGCGGCCCGAACAACTCGCGCGGCCCGAAGGATTCCGCTCGCTCGTCGAGTTCATTTCGGTTCTCAAGACACCGACATCGCCATATCTGCCGAGCGAATGGGTGCAGTCGGCGATCATGAGCTGGCTTGGTGAAGATCCGGACGGCCTTCCTCTTTACCTGCTGTGGTCTACTACGGCCGCGTTCGTCGTCATTGGTGCACTCCTGCAGCGCGCTCTTTACGCGAAAGGCTTTACCAAAGCCCAGGAAAGCGGTGATCGCTGGGCCAGGCAAGGCGTTTTTTCGGGCGCATTTCAGAAGATGCTCAAGCCACTTGGCCTGGTGCGTCGCGAGCTCGTGATGAAGGAAGTACGGTTGTTCTTCCGCGACACCACCCAGTGGTCTCAGCTCATCCTGCTCGGGGTTCTGGTGATCGTGTACATCTTCAACATCAAGTTCCTTCCGACGAAAGGAGAAGGCGTCACGTTTTTCGTCTCGAACCTCATTCCGTTTTTGAATCTCGTGCTCGCCGGATTCGTGTTGGCGTCGATTGCTGCGCGATTCATTTTTCCCGGTATCAGTCTCGAAGGGCGCACGATGTGGCTGCTTCGATCGAGCCCGCTCGCCATGCGTGAGCTCCTTTGGTCGAAGTTCTGGGTCGGCACAATACCACTCCTGTTCTTCGCGCTGGCGCTTGTGCTGACGACGGGCATTCTGATGCATGTAACGGGCTTCATCATGGCTGTCTCTGTCGTGACGATCATCATGATGACGTTTGCGATTGGCGGGCTCGCGGTTGGGTTCGGAGCATTGTTTCCCCGTTTCGAGACTGAAAACGCGGCGCAGATTCCAACGTCGTTCGGCGGATTGCTCTTCATGATGGCGTCGATCGTAATGATCGGCTGCGTCATCACGCTAGAAGCGAGACCCGTATTCAATTACCTCGCGTCAAAGTCGTTTGGGGCCGAGCAGAATTCGACGGACATGATTTGGGGCTTCGGGTTGGCGGCGGTGGTGTGCATCATCACCACGCTAGTGCCGCTCAATACCGCTCGCAAAAAGCTCGAAAGCCTGGAAGTCTGAAACGCGTTAGCTGGACAGCGCGCGACCGCAGTTGGAGCAGAACTGCGCGTCGCCTTCGGGCCTTGGTCCGCACACATCGCAAATAACCGCACCCGACGACCGCATGAAAGTCAGGGCCCGTTGTGTGTACGACGACTTGAGTTGTTCGTAATCTGATTCCGACAGCTTTCCAGTGGCCCGATCGAACTCTATTTCCCTTAACGCATCGACGGCCGAGTTCCGTGAGGCATCCGGCGATTCATTGCCGGGAATGCTGCGGATACTGTTCATCGTCCCATCACTCACGATCAGCGGATAGAGAACGAACGACAGCGCGGCAAGCGCGAGGACTGTTCCGAGAATGAGGGGCGTCAACTGTCATCCCTCACTGCGGCGCTGAGCGCTTCCATCTCTTCAACCGTCGCATCGACCGGTGCTCCCGGCGTTTGCGGCATCAGCTTCGCGCGAGCTCCCCATTTGCGAATCAAACCGGCGACGACCACCCCGCCGGTAACGAGAACAACTGATGGCAGCAGATATCCAACGAGGTTGAATCCTCTCCTCAAGGGCGCCATCAGTATCTGCTCGCCATACACACTCTGGAACGCAGCGAGAATCTGCGCTGAGTTGTGGCCGCCCTCGACAAGGCCCATGATGTCGCCGTGCATTGCAGGCGAGACACTGCACGAGAAGTCAGTCGTTCGGCAGGTATAGACATCCAGCACGCAGCCACACTGACACTTGATCTGATGCTCGAGCTCGTCGCGCTTTGCGTCCGTCATCGATGGTTTGGCGCCGGCGATTGATGCAAGCTTCACCGGGCGATACGCGTCCTGCTGCATGGGACCAGCAAATGACTGCGTTGTCTGCATTGCGTTGGCTCGCCGGCCGGCAACGAGCGACGTCGCAAGAAATGATGATGACAAAATGAATTGTCTTCTCGTCTGCATCAGACTGCCGCCAGCTCTGTTTCTGGAGCTGCCTGTTCCGGTTGCATCACTGCAGCGTAGCCGCCCTCGAAGCGCCGTTTTTGCGCCTGTGGCCACATGACGATCAGACCGCCAAGTGCCATCAAGCCGCCGCCCAGCCACACCCAGCGCACGAGCGGGTTGAACGTCACGCGGATCTCTGCCACCTGGTCATCGCGCATTCCGGCGAGAACGACATACACATCCTGCCGCCACGATCCCATGATTCCGACTTCGGTCGATGGCTCAAACGTAGGCTGCCCGCGGCTATCGACGTGCTGACGCTTTTCACTGGTCAGTACGCCCTGCGGCTTTCCATCACGAGAGACGTCGAGCGCGAGAGCCGTGACCTGACGGTTGAGCTGGTCGTATTGCGAAATTCCCTGGCTCACGAATTTCCATTTGTGTCCGAATGCATCGGTGAGCTCACGGACATCGCCGTCCTTCAGGTTGACGTCGAACTCTTTCTTGAACGCGAGGCCGGCGAAGGCGGCAAACACGACGACGATTCCCATGTGCACGACGTACCCGCCGTAGCGCCGGCGATTGCGCGCCACGAGATGGCCAAATGCAGGAATGACCGACTCGCCGTACATCTTTCGACGCGCGCCGACGCCTTTGTAAAATTCCTGCACCAGCGTCATCGCGACAAAACCGGCGAACGTGTACGCGATTACTGCCGTAACATCCCTCATCCCGAACAGGAGAAGCACGAACGTGGTCGTGATCCCGGCGATTACTGGCCCAAGGAACTGCCGCTGGAGATTTGCAACCGACGCACGACGCCATGCGATGAGCGGACCGATGCCTGTCAACAGCAGTAGAGCAAGGCCGAGCGGGATATTGACAGCGTTGAAAAACGGAGGCCCAACCGTGATCTTCTCACCGCGAACCGCTTCCGTTATGATCGGAAACAGCGTTCCCCAGAGCACAGAGAACGCGATGCCGACGAGCACGACATTGTTATAAAGGAATGCGGCTTCGCGGCTGATCATGCTCTCGAGATTCGCCTTTGCCTGAAGATCCTTGAGGCGAGTCGTGACGAGATATGCCGTGACTATGATCGCAAGAATCAGGAAGCCGGCAAACCAGTTTCCGACCGGCGACTGCGCAAACGAGTGAACGCTCGAGATGATTCCACTTCTGGTGATGAACGTTCCGAAGATCGAAAGCAGAAACGTCGAGACAACGAGAGTGACATTCCACTTGCGCAGCATCCCGCGTTTTTCCTGCACCATGATCGAATGCAGAAACGCCGTGTTGACGAGCCATGGAAGCAGCGACGCGTTCTCGACAGGATCCCACGCCCAGTAACCGCCCCAGCCAAGCTCGACATACGCCCACCACATGCCGAGGAAAATTCCGGTGGTGTTGAAGAACCACGAGAAGAGCGTCCACCTGCGTACCGCAACCAGCCACTCCGCATCGAGTCGACGCGTGATCAGAGCTGCGATCGCAAACGCGAACGGAATCGTCGTGCCGACGTAGCCCAGATAAAGGTTTGGCGGATGAATCGCCATTCCCGGATTCTGGAGCTGCGGATTCATACCTCGGCCGTCGGGCGGAATCCAGTCGAGTCGCTCGAACGGGTTTGCGCCAAGGCAAAGTGTTGCCAGGAAAAAGATCAGCACGATCGCGACGGTGCCGGTCACGTACGGCATCAGCACGCGATTGCGTGTGCGGTTCGTATAAACTGCAATGGCCGAGTAGCCGGCGAGAATCAGGCACCAGAAGAGCATCGATCCGGACTGGCCCGCCCAGAACGACGTGAACAAATAGACTTTCGGAAGATTCGCGCTCGTGAACGACGCGACGTACTTGATCGAGAAGTCGTGCGTGAAGAGGGCTGTCCACAAACCCGCCGATGCGAGAACGACCATCGCCAGCGTCGCGTAGATCGCACGCTCTCCGCTGACCGTCAGGTCTCGGCGATTAAATGCTCCCCCAGCGAAGGACACTGTTGCCGCCCAGGTCGCCATCAACAGGGCAACCCAGAGCGACAGCTCACCGATAAGAATCACGCGCCGCTGGCCGCCGCTTTGTAACCCGGAGTCGTTTTGTACTTGTCGGGCGCGTTCTCATAGCGCGATGCGCATTTAGCGAGAAGCGTCGTTGCGTGAAACGTTCCCGCGCGGTCGAGTCTGCCTTCGACGACGACGTCAACACCATCAGTGAATGTGTCCGGCGTTATTCCGCGATAGATGACGTTGTATGTTTTTGCGCCGTCGCTCATCGCGAACGAGACCTGCTTTCCGCCGGGCTCGCGCTTGATGGAACCGGGAACGACACGGGCGCCAACTTTCACTCCGGTGTCATAGAACGTTGGATCGGCAACCGTCTTTGCAGACAGCTCGCCGGGCGTCAAATAGTAGACGGCCGTGTCCTTGATGGAGCTGGCCATCAAATAGCCAGCAGTCCCGAGAACCAGGGCTCCGCCGAGGAGGAATTTCGTGCGAGGTTTCACGTCACGGAATATAGAGGCCTGCGCATCCCAGCGGGTGTCCTATCGCTGGGTGTGAGAGATCAGCAGCAGGGCTGAGCCCAGGCCGACCGCGTCCCAAGCCAGGTCCCCCAAGCTAAAGAGGGCTTTGGTGCGACCATCATGGACCTCGCGGCCGACTCCGATCGCAGCTGTCATCACCGAGGCGACTCCGGCCGAGCTTCCTCGGCTCGCACCAGCGAGCTGCATGGTGCTGAACCCTACCACTTCCACAAAGCCGGACATCAGGAAGTGCTTGACCTTGTCAGAGCCAAGGAACGTATCCGCAACGGGAGGATGGCCGGTTGGAGTAGAACCTGTTCGCTTGAGTCCGTTGACGAAAGCGGACATCTCGTCGATCAGCTTCGGCACCACCGGCAGAGTCGGGTCCGAGTAAACCGGCATCTGCTCCGCTCTTCCAGGCGGTGCAATTTTCAGGACGTGGTTCATTCCGTCAACCTGAAGGAACCGGGCTGCCGGGTACCCATTGGAAAGCGCTTTCGCGTCCGCCATGCTCGTCTGGATGTCCGTCGTTCCCTGCACTACCAGCGCCGGAATTGTCAGCTTGCCGATCTCGACGGCCGGATCGTACTTGAACCACGACACGAGATACGGCCGGACGCTCGGGCGAAACAACGGGGCGAGCATTGGCGGAATGGTCGTCGTGTCAGAAGGCGATCCCGCTTCGATCAAAGCCATGATGTGCTTCGATGTCGCAACGATCTCGGGAGAAACCTGATTGGTGATCTGCTCGACAATGATCTGAGCCGGCTTCCGGCCAGCGCCCTCGAGCGAGATGTAGCCATCCGCCCCGGCCTGGCGCGCGGCGATCATTCCGATCAACGATCCCTCACTATGTCCCGCGACAGAAACCGTGGTGAAGCGCCCGTCGGCGCGAAGCTGCTTCAACCACCCGGCAGCATCGTCCACGTACATGTCGAAACGAAGGTCTTCTTCCTTGCCCGCAGCGCCTGCGCTCGCTGCGATTCCACGCTTGTCGTAGCGAACACTCGCGATTCCGTGTGCCGCCAGACCATCGGCGACCATCTTGAGGCTGTTGTTCTGGCCCGGCAGGGCTCTGGAGTTTCCGTCACGATCGGTCGGACCGGATCCCGCGATGATAAGAACCACAGGCACTTTGCTGATATAGTCAGTGGTTCGGCTGGGCGGCACCGCCCTGGTGGCTGCGGGCATTTCAAGCGTGCCATGAATCGTCCCGGTTGCAGTGACAAGGGTCGCCGGCTGCTCCATATATTTTCCAGTTGTGGGTGGGACGGATGTGGTTGCTTGTGCAAGCGCGGCGCTCGATGCCACGCTCATCATCAGTGCAAGACCCGCGTAAGTAGAATATCTGGTCAATGCTCCTCCATGGAGCGTTTGTCGTCTGCCCAAAACAGAGTTGAACGAATTGCGCGGTTCCAACCTTCGCGCAAGCGTGAGCGATCGGCTTCGTTCATCTCAGGATAAAATGTTACATGCCTGCGAAAAGCCATGAACTCGGCCGCATCATTCCATACACCTGATGCGATTCCTGCAAGTCCCGCCGCACCCATCGCCGTAGTCTCGACGATCTCGGGACGCTCTACCTGTACACCGATGATGTCGGCTTGATACTGCATCAGCCACCCATTGACGCTCGCGCCGCCGTCAACCCGAAGCATGTCGAATGAAAGGCCGCTTCGCTCCCGCATTGCGTCAAGAACGTCTGCCGTGCCGTAAGCCATCGATTCGAGGGCGGCGCGAACGAGATGAGCGCGAGTCGTCCCTCTCGTGAGACCGACGATCGTTCCCCTCGCTTCGGGATTCCAGTGGGGTGCGCCAAGTCCAGTGAGGGCAGGAACGAAATAGACGCCGTCGTTGGAGGAGAGACTTTTCGCGATCGTTTCTGAATCTGCTGCGTTCTGGACAATTTCGAGCCCGTCGCGAAGCCATTGGATGGCGGCGCCGGCGATGAAGATCGACCCTTCGAGCGCATATGCGTATCCCCCTTTGGCATCGCACGCGACGGTTGCAACTATGCCATCTCCGGGCGCGGGCCTGTGCTGACCGGTGTTGAGCAGTAGAAATGCGCCGGTGCCGTAAGTGTTCTTCCCTTCTCCCGCTGACGTGCATCCCTGGCCGAACAACGCGGCCTGCTGGTCGCCGGCGACACCGTTGATTGGAATCGCAGCGCCGAAATGCCGGGCTGACGCGATTCCGAAATCGCCGCTCGACGGCCGCACTTCAGGAAGCACAGCCGGCGGGACGTTGAAGATCGCACAGAGCTCATCGCTCCAAGCGCGCTTGGCTATGTCGAACAGAAGGGTTCGCGAAGCGTTCGTCGGATCCGTGGCGTGAACTGCGCCGTCAGTCAGCTTCCAGATCAACCAGGTGTCGACAGTGCCGACCAGAACGCGGCCGGCTCCAACTTTCGCCGCGATCTCTTCTCGTTCGAGCAGTAGTTCGAGTTTCGTTGCGGAGAAATATGGATCGACAGGAAGCCCAGTCTTTGCAGTGATGCGGCTTGCCTCTGCTGCCAATGCTCGGCAGCGCTCGGAAGTTCGACGGTCCTGCCAGACAATCGCGCGCGCCAACGGATTGCCGCTCTCGCGATCCCACACGACGATCGTCTCGCGTTGATTTGTTATTCCGATTGTGTCAGGGGCAACACCGCTCTGAACGAGCGCATCATGCGCGGCGGCGATCGCGTGTTCGAAAATCTCCAACGCGTCGTGCTCGACCCATCCGGGTTCGGGGAAATACTGGGTGATCTCCCGGTATCCCCGACCGACAATCTTTCCTTCTGCCGACACGACGAGACAGGTGATTCCGGTTGTACCGGCGTCGATGGCGAGAACGTGTTTCATATCACCGCTGCCTCATTCCTCGCGACGCTCCTTGCGACGCTCTGGCGCATGTTCATTCAGGAAAGCAATCAGCGCTTTTTCATCGGAAGTGTAAGCTGTCGGCGATGTTCGCTTCGGCTTGCCGGATGCGAGCTGGATTCTCGCGCCGTTCTTGAGGTATCTCGTCAGAATTGCGGGATGCACATATGACTTTCGGAGGATCGTCGGCGTGTTGCCCAGCTCACTTGCGACCAGGCGCACAGTCATGGTCACGTCTTTCTTCCTGCCGCTTTCGTTCTTTCCGGAACCGATTTCCGAGAGCACCGTTGCGGCGCGCAGCGTTCCGCCCCAGGTGCGAAAATCCTTCGCCGTATAAGGGAAGTTGATTGCAGTCGCTATGTAATCGTTGACGTCACGGGCATCGATGTTGAACCACTCCCCGTCTCGCTGGTACCGAAACAGTCGCACGCCGGGCGTCAGGAGAAGCGATTCGACAAACCTTGCAAGCCCGGCGTTAACAACTTTGGTCCTGTGCCTGATGGATCTCTTGCCGACAAAGTCGAACGTCACCACGTCGCCTTCAACGATCGCGTGCGACTTGCGCAGCGTCGTAATTCCAAACGTGTTGTTCTCCCTTTCGTACTTCTCGCTCCCGACGCGGATGAACGCTTCGCCAATCAGAAGAACTATTCCAGCCGCAACCCGTTCCGGCGAAAAATCCCTTCGACGCAGGTCGGTGTGAAATTTCCTGCGCAGCCGCGGCAGGTCGTGCCCCATCTGCGCGACGCGATAGAACTTCCGCATCTCTCCCTTCTGAACGGCTCGCGGGTGATAACGGTACTGTTTTCTCCCTCGGGCGTCGAACCCCCAAACCTGGATCGCCGCGCGCGGGTTTACGGCAATGTGGACTTCCTCCCAGGCCGGAGGGATTCGCAAAAGATTGATACGCTCGAGCAGATTTTTGTCCCTGACGCGCTTGCCATCAGGTGCGGAATACTGGAATCCGCTGGTCCTGGTGCCCTTTCTGCAAATCCATTTCTCTGCCATGCAGCTCCGGGTAGGCGAACGACTAGTCGGCCGCGTACATTACAACCTCAATTGCCCCACCTCAACTCGCGCGCCATGTCCTATCAATTTCTGACTCTCGCGGTTGAGAACCGCATCGCGACGCTGACGGTCAATCGTCCTGACAAGCTTAACGCGCTGAACGACGCCACGATCGCCGCGCTCGGTCAGGCAATCGATGAGATCCGAACGCGCGATGACATTGGCGGCGCCATCGTAACCGGCGCAGGACGAGCCTTCGTGGCCGGGGCGGACATCAGCGAGCTATCGAGCCAGACACCGACGATTGCGAAAGCGCGTGCCCGCGGAGGACAGGAAGTATTTCGCCGCTTCGAAACTTCTGCGAAGCCAATCATCGCGGCGGTCAATGGTTTCGCGCTGGGCGGTGGATGCGAATTAGCGCTTGCCTGCCACATTCGGATCGCGTCGGACAAGGCAAAATTCGGCCAGCCTGAGGTAAAGCTTGGCACGTGTCCCGGATACGGCGGTACACAGAGACTCGCACGCCTGATCGGCAAAGGCAGAGCGATTCAACTCATCACGACGGCCGAGGTGATAGATGCTCAGGAGGCGTATCGCCTTGGGATGGTGAATAAGGTCGTGACTGCGGAAGAGCTTATGGGTGCCGCGACTGAAATGATGAATACGATTCTGGCCAACGGCCCCCTTGCCGTTGCCCTCTGCATCGAAGCGATCGACCGCGGGCTCGAGATGTCGCTTGAAGAGGGTCTAGTACTCGAGGCAAATCATTTCGGGCTGCTGGCAGCAACGGAAGATATGACCGAGGGAATGAAGGCGTTTCTGGAGAAGCGACCGCCCGTTTTCAGCGGTAGGTGACGCCCGGCCGGGTTCGGCTGCGGCGGCTTTCGTGTCGCGATTTCCGGAATTTTGAGAGACTCGATCTCGACATACCCGAAGACGGACTGGCAATCATCGGCGACAACGGCCAGGGTAAAACCAATCTTCTGGAAAGCATCTATTACATGCAGGTCCTGCGCAGCTCGCGGGGCGCGCGCGACCAGGATCTCGTTCGCTTTGGCGCGAAGGGGTTTTTCGTTTCGACGAGCTCGTCAACCGACGACGTCCACGAAATGTCCGTCGGTTTCGAGACAGCCGGAAAGAAGAAAAGAGTAACGCAGGACGGGTCGGTCGCTGCGAGGTTGAGTGACGCATTTGGATCGCTGCCGTCGGTGATGTTCTCGCCGCGAGACATTATGCTGATCGCGGGCGGCCCGGCCGACCGGCGCAGGTTTCTCGACCTCGTGCTCGCGCTTTCCTCGCGGAGGTATCTCACCGCGCTCCAGAACTATCGCGCAGCGCTGAACAGGAGAAACGCAGCGTTGAGAGATGCGGCACGAACCGGCGATGACTCCGCGGTCTCGGTTTGGGAGCCGGCTCTTGCGCAGCACGGCGCAACTCTGCTCTCGGAACGGTCGAAATGGGTGAGCGACAAGCGCGAGGACTTTGCACGTCTGACGACCGCAATCGGTGAAAGCGGCGTGGCGAAGATGTCGTACACCAGCACGGCGGCCAAAGAAGCCGATCCTGCCGCCGCACTCCTGGAAGCATTCGAGCGTCAACGCAGACATGACATTCGCCGCGGCATCACCCACTCGGGACCGCATCGTGACGACCTGATGATGACGCTCGACGGCCGTGAGATGCGGGTCTTTGGATCCGCGGGGCAGCAGCGTACCGCGGCGATAGCTCTTCGGATGCTCGAGGGCGAAACGTTGCGCGAGTCGCGCGGTGTTTCACCAATCCTTCTGCTCGACGATCCATTCGCAGAGCTCGATGTTCATCGTTCGGCCAACATCCTCGAGCTGCTTCGCGGCGCCGGACTCGGACAAACGATTCTGGTTGTGCCGCGGGAGACTGATATTCCGCCGGAGCTGCTGAAGCTGGAACGTCGCGAGATCAAATCGGGCATCGTCTCGGAGCTGGCATCGTGAGCGAAAAGCGGCGCAAGCCGGTACCAATCGCCGAAGCACTGAGCGGATTCCTGAAGCATCATGGACTCGCGAAGCGGATGGAGCAGACCGAAGCGATTATGGATTGGCCCAAAGCAGTAGGGCCGCAGATCGCAGCGATAACGACGCCAATTTCGATCACTCCTGACGGAACCCTTTTCGTTGCGGTCGCGACTCATTCGTGGATGACGGAGCTGTCGTTGATGGAGCCGGATTTGCTCGCGGCGCTCAACACGGTAGAGGGTCGGGAGAAGGTCAGGAAAATCCGTTTCCGCCTACGCCGCTAAGTCGTTATTTAACATGAGGTTACCGGGCGGTTTTTGCGTTGCGGAAAAGGTATTCGAGCATTAGATTATTAAAGCTGCCGAGGACACGTGTTTCGGGTTGTTTTCGGTCCTACCTTTTTTGCTCTTTTCCAACTACATGGCGAAGCCCTCCAACGACGATAATTCGCGTTACGACGCGGGCCAGATTCAAGTACTCAAGGGCCTCGAGGCCGTGCGCAAACGACCTGGCATGTACATCGGATCGACATCGTCTCGCGGACTGCACCACCTCGTGTATGAGGTCGTTGACAACTCCATCGACGAAGCGCTCGCGGGACACGCGAAGCGTATCGAAGTAATCATCCATCCTGACGATTCGATAACGGTCATCGATGATGGACGCGGAATTCCGGTTGACGTGCATCCCACCGAGAAAATCCCGGGTGTAGAGCTCGCCATGACCGTGCTCCACGCCGGCGGAAAGTTCGACAAGAACACCTATAAGGTGTCGGGCGGACTTCACGGCGTTGGCGTCTCGGTCGTGAACGCATTGAGCGAACAGCTCAAGGTGTGGGTCAAGCGCGATGGAAAAGAGCACTTCATGGATTTCGTTCGCGGATACACACGCACGAAGCTGTCGGTGCTCAGCAAGGTGGCGCTCAAGGACACCGGCACGAAGGTGTGGTTCAAGCCTGACACCGAGATTTTCACCGAGCTTCACTACGACTACGACACGCTGGCTAATCGTCTTCGCGAGCTCTCGTTCCTGAACAAGGGAGTCGAGATCCACATCAGCGACGAGCGCGAAGGTCACCAGAAGGTTGAGATGTTCCTTGCAAGGGGCGGACTGCGCGAGATGGTGCAGTATCTCAATTCCGCCCGGAAGCCGCTGCACAACGAAGTCGTGTACATGGAGACCGATCGGGATGATGTCGGTATCGAAGTGGCCTTCCAGTACAACGACGGCTACAACGAGAACGTTTTCTCGTTCGTCAACAACATCAATACGCATGAAGGCGGCACACACCTTACCGGCTTCAAGTCTGCGCTGACACGTACCATCAACGCCTACGCGTCAAAGAATGCCACCAAGAAGGGTGGAGAGACGACGCTCAGCGGTGACGACGTCCGTGAAGGTCTCACTGCCGTCCTGTCGGTAAAAGTCCGCGAACCGCAGTTCGAAGGACAGACAAAAACCAAGCTCGGCAACTCCGAGGTCGAGGGCGCAGTCAAGACTGTCGTTAACGAAATGCTCGGCGCGTATCTCGAGGAGCATCCTCGCGTTGCGAACATCGTCATCGAGAAGGCGGTCTCGGCAGCACGCGCACGTGAGGCAGCGAGAAAGGCGCGTGATCTGACGCGAAAGAAGTCAGCGCTCGATATCGGAAATCTTCCGGGCAAGCTCGCCGACTGTTCGCTCAGCGATCCGGCTCTTTGCGAGATCTATCTCGTCGAGGGTGACAGCGCCGGCGGATCGGCCAAGCAGGGACGCAATCGCGCATCGCAGGCGATCCTTCCACTGCGCGGCAAGATTCTCAACGTCGAGCGCGCGCGGATTGACAAGATCCTCGGCAACGAAGAAATCAGGACGATCGTTACGGCTATCGGGGCGGGAATCAAGGATGAGTTCACGGTGGAGAATGTTCGCTACCACAAGATCATCCTGATGACTGACGCCGACGTTGACGGAGCGCACATCAGGACGCTTCTGCTGACGTTCTTCTATCGCCAGATGCCGGAGCTCATCGATGCAGGCTACATCTACATCGCGCAGCCGCCGCTCTACCGCGTCGCGAAGGGCAAGGACGAGTACTACGCCTACGACGACAAGGAGCGCGACGACTACATAGGCCGTTTGGGCAACGGCGAGGGGAGAGGCTCGGTCAGCATTCAGCGCTACAAGGGTCTTGGAGAAATGAATCCGGGACAGCTCTGGTCAACTACAATGGATCCGGAGACGCGCACAATTCTCAAGGTCACCCTCGAGGACGCTGTGCTTGCCGATCAGACGTTCCAGACGCTCATGGGCGACGAAGTCGAGCCGCGCAGGTTGTTCATCGAACAGAACGCGAAGTTCGTGAGCAATCTTGACATCTAGAAATCACTAGGTGAAAAAAAGGGCACCTCACGTCGAGGTGCCCTTTTGTTATTCCGCCGAACGCTAGTGGCTGATCGCGAAGAACCAGGCGCCTACGATCGGTCCCCGCGGTGGACGCGTTCCTGGAGCGGGCGGTGATGATCCGGGTGCGGGCGCCGGAGCTGGTCCATACTCTGGCTGGAACAGATAAGCCATGTGCTTGACCGGATCGACGGCGATCGTCTTCGCGCCACGCATCGTCGGAACAGTGGCAACGACCGTGTACCTGTCCGGTGCGTCCTGACGAACGACTGTCACGTTTCCGTCGCGGCCGGCCGGAATGTAGATCAGCTTCTGCGACGGATCGTAGCCGAGTGCGTCTACGCCATCGCCGTTGGTGATCTGGGCGACGACCTTGCCGTTTGATGGATCGACGACAACCGACGTCTTGCCGCAGCCGGAGAAGATGCGGTTCGAAGCGTGATCGTACGCGATTCCTGTGGGTCCATCGCACGGAGCGATCGCCCACGACGAGAGGACCTTCATCGTCTTCGCATCGAGCACCTGAATGGTGTTTTTTCCTTCGTTGTTCACGAACAGCTTCCCTTTTCCGTCGCTGGCCGCGCCTTCCGGAGCGTTGTCCTCGAGCTCAGCCGTACCGAGGATATCGCCGGTGTTGGCGTCGAGGGCCACAGCGGTGCCGACCGGCCGGCTGTGATTTGTGAGAATGACTCGGTCCGAATAGTCATCGTACATGATTCCATCGAGGCCGCCGGTCGGAATCTTTGTCTTCTTGATAAAGGCGAGCGTCTTAAGGTCGAACATTGTGACGGTCGAGTCGCCGCCGTTCGTCGTGAAGCCATGATTCGATTTCGCCGCGAGCGCGATGCCGTGCATGCGCGGAGTGTCAGGAATATCGCCGATGACTCGCCCGGTCGGACCGTCCACGACCATGACGTGAGTTCCCCGCGACACAAACACGCGACCGGTTCCCGGCTCGGCCATTACATAGTCCGTTCCGCCTTCGCCTCCGATATTGTATTTCTGTACCGAGAAATTCTGCGCGCTGGCCGCGAAGGGCGAAGCGGAGATTGCGGCGGCGTAAAGCGCTGCTGCCGCAATTGACGGTCGGAACATTGAAACCTCTAATTCGTGGGGTTCAGGAATTGACAGCAATAGAATTGTAGCGCGCGAACCTTTCTTGAGACTTACACGATGAGGCCGCGCCGTGCTTCGCCAGCCACCTTGGTTTGCCCTGTAACTAAGTTCCGCGGGTAAGAAGCGGATCCGCTGGCTTGGCACTTCGCGACGCGATTGAGTCTGCGATTTGCTGTTCGAGTCGCCCGGCCAGCTCGCGGAGTTGTTTCTCCCTTTTCCCGATTATTCTGCCGTAGATCGTTCTCGCAAGAGTATAGAATCCGCCCGCAACCGCAAACCACAGTGCAGCGGCAACGGGAGCTGAATGAAAGACTCCCATTCCGATTCCAATCGACACGCCCGTTGAGCCACCACCACCTCCGCCAACGCAACCGCCAAAGACTGCCCCGGCCACGGTTCGCATTTCTTCTTCCACACGAACCGTTGTCGCGCCGCTTCGCGAGACGACGTTGACGTTCACCATCCTGCCGCTGTTGCCACGTCGTCCACCCTGATAGCTTGACGTCCACGCCAGCGTTTTTCCGAGAACGCTGGGAATGCCGTTGTCGCCAAAAGTACGACGGATCTCGTTGATGGTTGGCTCGAACTCGTCAACCGGCACTTCTCCGTCGATCACGCGATCGAACATCAGGCGAGTCGGAGCGCCGAGCCAGGGCGATGGACGCGCGACTTCAGCTGGGCGCTCGAGGCCATGAGCGGCTTGGCGAATGAGCTTCGGATCGATTCCCGCTTCCTGCGCGATTTGCTCGACCTCAGCGAGCGTCATCGCATTCGACGGCTCTTCGTCGGCCTGCTGAGTCTGCTGAAGCTCGGCCGCGCGCTTGATGATGAGCGCGACTTCTTCATCGTTGAATTTTCTGTCGCGCGAAGGCGGGTCAGTCATGGACCGGAATGTAGGAACGTTGCGTTGAGCATGCTACAGCGCGAGCCATCCGCGGCCGATAGTCCTTTCCGTTTCAAAACGCGTTCAAACCGTCGGCTTTCGCCAGTCGCTCACTCCATCGGTTGTGATCCGTTTAGAAACGAGCGGAAGACACGCGCCGGGCTCGTCGCCGATCAGAATTGCTTCGTCCAGAACTTTCGTACCGGCTGCAACGCCCGACTCATCACGCGCGTGGATTGTAGCGATAACGTCTCCGCGTCGCACAGGGCTTCCCGGCTTGACTTCGATGACGAAACCCACGCTCGGATCGACGGTGTCTTCCATCGTTCGGCGGCCGCCGCGAATTTCGATGATCCCGTACCCAATCGTTCGCGGCACCACGCCGGTGACAAATCCGTCGCGCGATGCAATGTACGCATCCTGAAAATTCGCCGTCGGCAGGATGGACTGATCGTCGATGATTCGCGGATCGCCTCCCTGGGCCTCGACAATTTCTCCGAACTTCTCGAGCCCCTTTCCCGAATCGATTGCGGCACGCATGACGCGCCACGCTTCTTCGTGCGACGAAACGATGTCGCTCATAACCAGCATCTCCGCACCAAGCGCGTAGGTGACATCCATGATGTCGATGGGGCCGTGGCCGCTAAGGGCATCGATGCACTCGCGAACTTCAATCGCGTTGCCGCATGCCTTGCCGAGGGGACGGTCCATTGCGGTGATGAGAGCAACGACCGGGCAGTCACGATCCACCCCGAGCTGGATCATCGCCTTCGCGAGTGAAATTCCGCGGTCCCTCTCAGGAAGGAATGCGCCGGATCCTTCCTTCACATCGAGGACGAGTCCCGTGAGGCCTTCAGCGAGTTTCTTGCTCATGATGCTCGCGGCGATCAGCGGAATCACTTCGACGGTCGCCGTTGCATCGCGCAAAGCATAAACCTTGCGGTCAGCGGGGGCGATCTCGCTTGTCTGTCCAATGAGCGCACAACCGATCCTGTCGATTTGTCGCGTTGCGACGTCGAGCGTGAGGTCGGTACGAAAACCGGGAATCGATTCGAGCTTATCGAGTGTACCGCCGGTGTGTCCGAGGCCACGCCCGGACATCATTGGAACGGCTGCGCCGAGCGATGCGATCAACGGGGCGAGTATCAGTGAAATCTTGTCGCCGACGCCGCCGGTCGAGTGCTTGTCGAGCCGTGGTATTTTCAAATGCGAGAGGTCAAGACGTGCACCGCTCTCGATCATCGAATCCGTCAGGGCATTCAGTTCCTCGCGGTCGATTCCTCGGAAAAAGACCGCCATGAGGAGTGCCGACATCTGGTAGTCGGGTATTTTTCCACTCGCGTACCGTTGGATCAGATCGTGCCACTCATCCGACTCGAGCCGTCCTCCATCGCGCTTTCGTTCGATCAGCCGGGGAACGATCATCGTCTGTCGGCTGTATTCCTGCATTGGATCAAGTCTCTTCTCCGTAAACTCATGCGAATACAGGCAGCAATCTTTTCAATCCTCGTCGCAACGACAAGCGCGGCACAATCACCAGCGGACCTGCTGTCTCAAGGTGACCGGGAATACGCCGCCATGGACGCCGCCGCCGCTCTGTCCAGCTATGAAAGGGCACTTTCTTCAGACCCGCGAAGTTTTGCTGCGCTTTGGAAAGCGTCGCGATCGGCAGTGGATCTCGGATCGTACGCGCCGGATGCGGGCAAGCGTTCAGCGCTGTTTTCCAGAGCCGAACAATACGCGCGGCGAGCGCTTTCCATCAATCCGAACAACCCCGAGGGCCATTTCGCCCTTGCGCGGGCACTTGGTAAAACCGCGCTCGCCCAGAGTCCGCGCGGCCGCGTGAAATATGCCACAGAGGTGCGCTCACAGGCACTCGAATGTCTGAAATTCGACCCAAGGCACGCTGGATGTCTGCACGTGATGGGAATGTGGAATGCGGAGGTGGTGCGCCTGAACGGGCTGACGCGACTCGTTGCGAAGAACTTCCTTGGCGGGAAGGTCTTCGGTTCAGCCAGCTGGAAAGACGCCCGGTCGTACATGGAAAGCTCGGTGGCCAACGACCCCGACGGTATCGTACATCACCTCGACCTTGCCGGAGTGTATCGAGACATCGGCGACAAGCAGCACGAGCGATCCGAGCTGGAGGCGGTAATTCGCCTGCCAGCGGTCGACTTCAACGACCACCATTACAAGGATGAAGCGCGATCGCAGCTCGCCGCGCTTTGAGAGATTCCAGCGCGATTAGCGGCTTCCTGCCTAAACCGTTTCGGCTGGCTTAGCTGTCGTGTGGTCCCGCACGCGGTCGTGAGCTTCCTTCCGCTCCAACTGTTTGCGCTTGACCGCCGCAGCGCGCTCGAGCTCCTTCCCCAGCTTGTACCAGACGCCGGGTCCACGGCCAATCCTGGAGGCCCGGTTGCCCAGCAGCGCCCTGATTTCCCTGCCAGTGCGGGGTGCGACGAGGAGGGCAACGCCGGCCCCGACCACCGCGCCGATGACCATTCCGACGCCCAAAGCGCTTACCGATTGGACGTTCACGACCGACTTATAGGGCTTTCCGCGGGGCTTTCGGGCCGGTTGGGATGCTGCCTGGCTCTTTTTTTCGGAGGCGTTTTTCATTCAGAAAGTGGGGTGGTAAGGTATTTGCTTCCACTCGCAGAGATTGCAATACCCATGCGAGGTAAAATGAGCGAGTCTGGTAAGATGATTCTGCTTGTTGAGGATAACGAAGACAACCGTATCGTATATTCGACCATCCTTAAACACTTCGGCTACGATGTAACCGAAGCGTGGAATGGTGAAGAAGGGATATCGAAGGCCAGAACAACGCACCCTGACCTTATCCTGATGGATATATCGATTCCAATAATCGATGGCTGGGAGGCGACTCAGGTCCTTAAACACGACCCTGCCACCAAGCACATCCCGATTATTGCACTGACGGCCCACGCCCTTGCGTCGGATCGTGAAAAGGCGTTCGAGGTGGGCTGCGATGGCTACCTTGCGAAGCCATGTGAGCCCCGAGCCGTGGTCGCCGAAGTTCAGCGGTTTCTCGGCCGGAACAATGGGCACTGAAACGGCTGTCGATCACAACAAGAAGAAAATCCTCGTTGTCGACGATCACGAAGACAACGTAGAAGTTCTCCGCGCCCGCCTGGAATCGCGCGGCTATGACGTGGAGGGCGCGATGAGTGGGCAGGAGGCGCTCGATACGGTGTCGAGGTGGGTTCCCGATCTCGTCCTTCTCGATGTCATGATGCCCGACATGGATGGCCTCGAGGTCGTTCGACGGCTCAAGGCAGATCCTGGCCTCCCATTCATTCCGGTCATCATGCAAACTGCGCTCGATTCCACCGAGCGAATGGTCGCGGGCCTCGAAGCAGGTGCAGACGATTACGTAACCAAGCCGATCAATTTTGCCGAGCTCGAAGCGAGGGTCAGGTCGCTGCTTCGGATCAAGAAGCTTCAGCAGCAGCTAGCCGACAGGGAAAAAGAGCTGTCGGACATGAACGACAAGCTCCTGGAAATCTCGCTAACCGACGGACTTACGGGCGTTGACAATCGACGGTCACTGGAAATGCGTCTGCACGAGATGTTCGAGCACTCGCTGCGGCTTCACGAGCCGGTCTCGGTCGTCATGTGTGACATCGATCACTTCAAGAAGGTGAACGATACATATGGTCATGCCGTCGGCGATGCAGTGCTCAAGCAGTTCGCTGACATCCTGAAGCAGGAAGCGAGAGAGATCGATCGCGTCGGAAGATACGGCGGTGAGGAATTTCTCCTGCTTCTTCCGGGAACGGTGCTCGATGCGGCAGTGACATTCTCTGAACGGCTGCGCCAGCGGGTCGATGCACATACATTTTCGTACGAAGGTGGCACGCTGAAGAAGACGGTCAGCTTCGGTGTTGCATCGTGGCCCCATCCAAAGATCAATGGGCGCGAAGCGATGCTCAAAGCAGCCGACGACGCGTTGTATGTTGCTAAAGAAACGGGACGCAATCGCGTAGTTCGGTTCGACAGCGCCGAATTCAACGAGCACACGGAATCTGACGGCAACTCGAATGGATTTAAAGAAGAAGCAAGTCACATCGAGAACCGGCAGCTTGGAGCAGCGAGCATCGGATCTGAGGGAAGCACTTAACCGGGCTTCACACGAGTACTACGTTCTCGACGCGCCAAAGCTGTCGGATCGCGAGTACGACAAGCTGTTCAGGGAGCTCCAGGAACTCGAAGCTGCCGATCCCGACCTCCGCACCCCCGACTCGCCGACCGTCCGGGTTGGTGCTCCCCCACAGTCATCGCTGGCAAAGCATCAACATATCGTCTCGATGTTGTCGCTCGGCAACGCCTTCGATGACGGCGAGCTCAATGCGTGGGCGGAAAGAGCCGTTCGTCTTGCCGGCACTGATGTCGAGAAGTCGGGTTACGCGGTTGAGCTAAAGATCGACGGCGCCGCGGTCAGCCTCACTTACGACGATGGGTTGTTCACGATAGGCACCACTCGCGGAAATGGATCGATAGGCGAAGTGGTGACAGAAAATCTCAGGACACTTCGCGACGTCCCTCTTCGACTGACCGGCGCTTTTCCGAAGGGTAGAATCGAGATCCGCGGTGAAGTCTACATGCCGTTCGACGGTTTCGAGGCGATGAACGAGGAGCGCGTTCGGGCGGGAGAACCAGTTTTCGCCAACCCTCGCAACTCAGCCGCCGGGAGTCTTCGGCAGCTCGACCCTGCGGTATCAGCAAGACGCCCCTTGAGATTCTTTGGTTACTCGGTCGCTGCCGAAGATCCGGCGTCGCTGCCATTCAAGACGCAATGGGAGCTGCTCGAGCAATTGGCCTCGTGGGGAATTCCGGTGGCTCCGCATCGCGAGCGGCACAAAAAGCTCGAGGATGTCCACAAGTGGGCGCACGAGATCGAGCACACTGTGCGCGGCACGTTGAATTTTGCGATCGACGGAGCCGTCGTTAAGATCGATAGCCTGCGCCTTCAGGATGAGCTCGGCGTCGTTGGCGGAAGAGAGCCGCGCTGGGCGATCGCGAGGAAATTCGCGCCCGACATCGCGGAGACTAGGCTCCTCGCAATCAGAGTCAACGTTGGCCGCACCGGTGCGCTGAATCCTTACGCCGAGCTCGAGCCGGTCGAGATCGGAGGGGTGGTCGTGAAGCTCGCGACGCTCCATAACGAGGATCTGATTCACAGAAAGGATCTTCGCGAAGGTGATGTAGTTCAGGTGAAACGCGCGGGTGAAGTAATTCCGCAGATAATCGCGTCGGTTCCCGAAAAGAGCGAGCCGCGCGGGAAGCCGTGGCGAATGCCATTGAAGTGTCCATCGTGCGGAACGCCGGTGGAACGCGACGAAGAAGAGGTCGCGGTTTATTGTCCAAACGTTGCCTGCCCTGGCAGGCAGCTCGAAGGGCTCGTGTACTTCGCTTCGCGCGGCGCGATGGACATTCGCGGCCTGTCATACTCACGAATCGAACAGCTGATCGATGCCGGTCTGGTAGGCGACGCGGCCGATATCTATTCCCTGACGCGCGACGAGCTTCTCGCTCTCGAAGGGTATGCCGATAAGGGAACTGGCGCGCTTCTCGCTGCGATTGACACGTCCAGGGCTCAGCCCCTCTCGCGATTGCTTGGCGCGCTTGGCATCAGGCATGTTGGAAGCATTGCGGCGCAGCTTCTCGCCCGGCACTTTGGAACGCTCGACGCCGTTGCAGCGGCATCGATCGATGACATCAGCTCGGTCCGTGGAGTAGGTCCGGTCATCGCAGATGGCGTTGTGAAGTATTTTCGCGATCCGGCGGCGCAGAAGCTTGTCGAGAAACTGCGGGATCGCGGCGTGAGTTTTGGAGAGCCGATGCAAGTTGCGGCCGGCGGTGCCCTTACCGGCAAAACAGTCGTCATTACTGGTACGCTTCCGACGCTCACGCGTCCCAAAGCAACTGAAGCCGTGGAGCGAGCGGGTGGCAGAGTGACCAGCTCGGTCTCGAAGTCGACGAGCTTTCTCGTCGCGGGCGAAGACGCCGGCAGCAAGTTGGAAAAAGCAAGGACGCTCGGCGTGGAAGTGATCGATGAAGCCGAGCTGTTGCGTAGAATTGGTTAATGTTTTTTGGTCCCCGAAAAGAGCGAACGGTAAACGATGGAAACTTCCAGCACACAACTCGTCGGTGTCGCGGTTCCAACTCTGCGCCAGCTTCGATCGGCAATTTTGTCGTCAGCGAATGCGACCGATGCGGTGACGGCGCTTCGCGAAGCTGGTTATTCAGGTGGAGAGTCGATTCACAATGCTTTCGAGCAATGGCTAGTCCAGGCGGGCGCGGCAAACGAAGCCGATGCCGGAGGGTTGCAGCTCGATGACTTCGGCGATCAGGCGGCTAATTTCTTTCGTGATTGTGGCTGGGGTGACGTGGACTTCAGTCATGACGAGGAGAACGGCGTTGCGATGATTGACATCAGCAGCTGCTGGGAAGCCACGGGCAATGAGTCGATGGATGATCCCGGCTGTCAGCTCACAACCGGAATGCTGGCCTCGTTCTTTGGGAAGATCGCAGGATTTCCTGTTGCGGTGCTAGAGACCGAGTGCAGCCATGGGAATCATTCGCGGTGCCGGTTTCTGCTCGGCAATTCAGATGTGATGAATTACCAGTGGGACAAGCTGACTGCTGACCGCTGACTGCTATTTGGTTTCGAGGGCCTCGGCATACGCTGGATTCGGCATCAGCTCGCCATCGATGATCACCTCGCGATCCCACGGAAGGACAATCGTGCTTGCCGTCGCCAGGGCGTGAAAATCGGGCTGATAAATACCTGTCCTGAATCCAACCGCAGTTCGAACTTCCTTTGCCCCGGCATTGACGATTGCGCCGACCGCCAGTCGCATCGTATCGCCTGAATCGCACGTCTCATCCACGATCAGCACCCGTCGTCCGCGAACCTCTGCCGGAGCGCTGCTCAGGACGGCCGGCACTTCGCGAATCTCTTCGGCTCTGTATTTGCGACTCACCACGAGTGAGTGAAATTCCCTGCCAAGCATGGCGGCTACAACTGCTCCGGGAACGACGCCGGCGGTAGCGACGCCAACGACAATCTCCGGGTCGTACTCACGCGACACCTTGAGCGCGAGCGCGCGAGACAATTCGCCGAAAAGTGGCCACTCGACGTGAAGCACTCCCTCGGCGGGATCGACAGTTTGCCTGCGCGGTGACATGTATTTTGGAACCTAGCTCTATATGGGACTCGTCGGTAGATTCGATTCGATGTCTTTCTGGAGTCGCTTTAGCGGCAACAAACCGAAGAATGAGCAGAAGCGCCTCGATTATCTCAGCGAGGGGCTAGCGCTCGAGCGTCAGGGTGATTTCGAGGCCGCTCTGACGTCGTACCAGCTTGCACTCCGCGACCAGCCGACGAATCATCGCGTGCTCCAGAACATGGCGATCGCATATTCGCGGACCGGGCGCCAAACCGAAGCGATTCGCTGCTATCGCCGCGCTCTCGAAATCCAGCCAAAGCTATCGGGCGCCCATTACGGGCTCGCATTTCTCCTCCTGCGGCGCGGTGAAACAAGCAACGCCGCCTTTCATCTCGAGTCATTCCTGATGGATCCGCCTGCGCCAAGCGCAGAAGCAGACCGATGGATCCGTCACGCGAGGGAAACGCTGGAGCAGATCCGAACCAGCGCTCCGATCGAAGCCGATCAGCTCGACCCCGGTGAGTATCCCGAGGTGACCGAGTAGATGGGTGATGTTCTCGCAATTGTCAGCCAGAAGGGTGGTGTTGGCAAGACGACAACCGCGGTCAATCTTGCGGCCGCATTTGCACGGCGCGGACTAAAGACTCTCATCATCGACGTCGATCCTCAGGGATCGGTTCGTTACGGAGTCGGGCTCAAACGCGATCACGACACGGCCGGTTTCGCCGATTATCTCAACGGGCAAAAATCTCTTCGTGAGATAATTCTTCCGACATCCCTTCCCTGGCTCCGAGTCATTCTCGCCGGTTCGGTATCGGACGATGCGGATCACGCAACGTATCAGCAGCTCATTGCAGAGACGAACATACTGCCGGAGTTACTCGAGACTGCGAAGACGCGCTGTCATGTCGTCGTCGTGGACTCTCCTCCGGGCATTGGCCCTATCACTCGCAAGGTCCTCGAAGCCAGCCAGCACGTTATCGTTCCGCTGCAATGCGAGCCGCTTGCGCTTCAAACAACGCCGCAGATTCTGCGCGGAATTCAGGACGTCGTTTCCATTAACCCGGACCTGACGCTCGATGGAATCCTGATGACGATGTTCGATCCCGGAAATGCTGCGAGCGAGCGCGTTGTCGATTATGTCCGCCGTCATCTCCCGGCAAACGTCGTCTTTCCGATCGTCATTCCGCGAACTATCGCGACGGCGGATGCATTCGCCGCGGGTCAGCCGGTTGTGCTTCGCAGTCCCGCCGATCCGGCGGCGCAGGCCTACATCAACCTGGCCACGCAGCTAGCGGATCGTTTTCTATGAGCCGCCGTATATCGCCGGCGGTGTTCGCGCTGATGACTTTCGCGGCGACCGTTCTTGCGTGCACAGACATCCCGACCGCCAGCGACAATATCCTTTCATTCTCGATCGATCCTCTTCCATCGCCAAGCGTCGTGGTTGGCGACACACTCCGCGACTCGCTCGGTGTCGTCAAACCGATCACCGTCACCGCGTTCAATTTTCAAGGCGACACCGTTCGTTCGCCGAGACTTCGCTTCCTGTCGTTCAGCAGGGGAATCAAGGTCGATAGCCTGACAGGAATTGTCACGGGTGACAGCGCGCGGACCGGCGCTCAGATCATCGCGGCGGTCGGTTCGATTCAGAGTTTCATAACGATCGGCGTCGCGTTGAAGCCTGACACCATGATCGCGTCAAATGCGCGGGACAGTCTCGGCTATTCGTTGACGGATACAACACTGAACACATCTCCTGCGCTTGGAGTAAAGCTGCTCCATGGCAAGGAAACTGACAGCGCAGTTGTCGGCTATCGCGTCTCGTTCAGGATTGTCAGCCCAACTGGAACTCTCGCTCAGCTGGTGAACGACCGTGGCGTGGCGGGCACGACAGCAGATACGACCGACGCAAGTGGAATAGCATCGCGCCGGATCAAGCTGAATGTCGCGCAACTGACGTCAGCTACAGATTCGGTCGTCGTGATGGCATCGGCTTCCTATCGCGGAGCTGCAGTCCGCGGAAGTCCGGTGAGACTTGTCCTGAAGTACAAGCTGAAGTCTTCCTGACCTCCGTGACCGAGGCCAACGTGATTGTAAGCGGCGGGCCGGCACCGCGCCCGGGCACACTCAACGAGCTGTTTTTCTCTTCGATTGCCAGGTACGACAGGCCCGATGCACTTCAAGTCAAAGTCAACGGGACATATCGCGGAATCTCGCACCGCGAAGTAGCCGAGCAGGTTCAGCGCTTGGCGCTCGGGCTTGGCACTCTCGGAATAACTCGCGGGGACAGAGTCGCCATTCTTTCGGAGAATCGTCCCGAGTGGGCAATCGCTGACTATGCGTGCCTGACGTGTGGCTTCACTGATGTGCCTATATATCCGACACTCCCGGCAGATCAGGTGGAGTATGTCCTGAAGGATGCCGGCACCGTCGCTATTTTCGTCTCCAACATTGAACAGGCAGTAAAGGTGTCGGCGATTCGCGGGGAGGTCCCATTCCTCAAGCACGTCATCGCGTTCGACGAGATTGGCGATGCCGCTGACATGACGCTGGGTGACTTGAACAAGAGGGGAGCAGCTGTTGAGAACTCGGCGACGCTGGCCGCGTACCGGGCGGCTGCTGACGCCGTCAAGCCGGATGATATCGCGACTTTGATCTACACTTCGGGGACGACTGGTGCGCCGAAGGGGGTGATGCTGTCTCATGACAACATTCATTCAAATGTCGAGGCAACGCGATGCAAGATTCCGTTCCATGGAAATGACGTCGCACTGAGCTTCCTTCCGCTGTCGCACATCTTCGAGCGAACGGGCGACTATCTTCTGTTCGCGACCGGCAGCTCGATCGCCTACGCCGAGAGTATCGATACTGTGCCGATCGACATGCAGTCGGTGCGTCCGACGATCGTTTTCTCCGTTCCGCGCCTTTACGAAAAGATGTACGCGCGTGTGCTCCAGAACGCATTGTCGGGCGGATACATCAAGCGGAAGATTTTTCTATGGGCGCGCGATGTGGCCGAGAAGTGGGCGGATCTGAGGCTCGCGGGCAAACAGCCCGGCGGGTTGCTGAGCCGAAAGTATTCCATTGCCCAGAGGCTCGTATTCTCAAGACTGAAGGAACGTACCGGCGGTCGTCTTCGCTACTTCGTTTCAGGCGGTGCGCCGCTGGCGACTGAGATCAACAAGTTCTTCTACGCAGCCGGCCTCACGATCCTCGAAGGATACGGTCTCACGGAGACATCACCCGTCATTGCGGTGAACACGCCGACCGATTTCCGCATCGGCACGGTGGGACGGCCTGTTGAAGGCGTTGAAGTCTCGATCGCTCCGGATGGAGAGATTCTCACGCGTGGATCCGCGGTAATGAAGGGTTATTACAACAATCCGGTTTCGACGGCGGAAGCAATCGACGCGGAAGGATGGTTTCATACGGGAGACATCGGCGAGCTGCGGGATGGATTTCTTGCGATCACGGACAGAAAAAAAGACATCATCGTGACGGCCGGAGGAAAGAACATTGCGCCGCAGCCAATCGAGAGTCTGGTCAAGACGAACAAGTACGTGAGTCAGGCGGTGATGATCGGCGACAAGAGAAAGTTTCCGTCGATGCTCGTCGTTCCGAATTTCGAACAGCTCGAGTCATGGGCAAAGAAGCGCAATATCATCTGGACCGATCGCGCTCAGCTTCTGAAGATGCCGACGATTCAGGCAAAGATGGAGAAGGAAGTCAATTCACAGATCACCGGCCTCGCCCATTACGAGACGCCGAAGAAGTTCGGTCTTCTCGAGCACGACTTCTCGCTGGAAAAAGGCGAAATTACGCCGACCCAGAAAGTGAAACGCCGTGTTGTCGACAAGAACTACAAGAACGTCATCGACGCGATGTACGAAGAGAAGCCGGCCGCCTAGCTGTTCGCTAGGCGAGAAAGACTGACGAGCGGCCCGGTGAACTCAGCGACTATGTAACGCTCGTCACGAGCGAGCTCCCGCAGGTTCCCGGCAAGCGCTGTTGACGCTGGCGCAACGAGACGACCGCCGGTCCTCAGAACGCGAAGTGCTTCTGCCGTATCACCGCCCGACACTGGATCTGCCAGCATCATCGCGTCTATCGAGCCCGATGCCAAGGGCAGCCGCTCATCCACACTAATGGAGGCGACGTTTTCTGCTTCGTACGGATCGCCCGTCTGATTTACGCAGATCACACGAACTCCGGTTAGCTCGGCGATAGACGGGCCGATTTCCGAAGGCATGCGAGACAGGACAACGGCGGCCCCGGTGCGTGTGAGTCCGAGCATTCCGGCAGCGCGGAAAGTTGCTTCTTCCGTTAGAGAATCCAGCGCATCCGGAATTGTGGCAACGCCGGAAGTATCGGCGCGGAAATCAGCGATCCCGCCGTTGATCGGGAAACTCGCAGAGCAGATCGGGCAGCCGAGCTTGCCCTCGATGACAAAACGTCCCTCCATTTGATTGAAGGCGGCGACGAGCCAGCTCTCTTCGTGAGGTCGAGGGCAGCGGAGGAGGTCGATGAGCTCGATGTACAACTAAGCTCACCTGTTCAGCTGCGAGACATGCGCAGCTCTTCAATGGTGACGTCAGCCGGCTGCGTCACCGCGAACACCACCGCATCAGCAACAGCGGACGCCTGGATCATGTTCGAACGGTCGGGCGGAGTTTCGTCGCCGAGGAACTTGATGTCCTGCCAGAGGGATGTGTCGACGCCCGACGGAGACAATAGAGTGGATCGCACCCCTGTGCCTCGCGATTCAGCGCGCAGCACTTCATGAAATGCCCGCGCTCCAAACTTTCCAGCGGCGTACGCCGCATTGCCCGCGAAGGCAGTGCGGTCGGCGCTCGAGCCAATGGTCACTACATGCCCGCTTTGTCGATCGTACATCGCCTGGAGAAATTCCCGTACGAGAAGAAAGGCCGCGGTGACGGTCGTCTGCAGCGTTGCCGTAAACTCTTCCGGATCGATAGAAGCAATCGGCCTGATTTGAAAGAGCCCGGCATTGTTGACGACGATATCCGGCGCTCCACCGAAGTTTTGCCGGACAATGTCGGCGGCACTTGCAACTGACTTCGGGTCGGTGACGTCGCAGACAATGCCGTCGGCACCGTTACCGATTCTTGCTGCAACGGCTGAGATCGCCGACTCCGACCTCGCAAGCAAGGCGACGCGCGCCCCCGCCGCGCCCAAGGCCATCGAGATTGCCGCGCCAATCCCGCGCGAAGCTCCGGTAACTACTGCAGTCCTTCCCGAGAGCAACAACGACGTAGGCACTCGCTAGTGGGCGTGAGCGAGCCGCAGAAACTCGTCCCGCGTCTTCGAATCGTCGCGGAATGCACCCCGGAGCGCCGAGGTGATCGTCTTGGAGTTCTGTTTCTGGACTCCCCGCATCATCAGGCAAAGATGATACGCTTCGATCACGACGCCGACC
The DNA here is from genome assembly GCA_038253755.1 of Gemmatimonadales bacterium. Taxonomy (GTDB): domain Bacteria; phylum Gemmatimonadota; class Gemmatimonadetes; order Gemmatimonadales; family Gemmatimonadaceae; genus UBA4720. The sequence goes on from JBBSGU010000004.1 coordinate 40,900, forward strand.
CCAAGCGGGTTGAGAACCTCGCACAAAGCTTCGGCGATCTGTTCGGTGAGCCGCTCCTGCACCTGAAGGCGCTGAGCAAAAACATCGACCACCCGCGGAATCTTCGAGAGCCCGACGATGCGACCGTTCGGTATGTACGCTATGTGCGCACGTCCATAAAACGGCAGCATGTGGTGCTCGCACATCGAGTACAGCTCGATATCGCGAACCATCACCATGTTGGAGTGGCTCTCATCGAACAGGGCGTCACCGATTACCGTGCGCGCATCGAGCTCATACCCGCGCGTGATCCACTGGAGCGATTTCGCCACCCTTTCCGGAGTCTTGAGCAGCCCTTCGCGATCCGGATCCTCCCCGATCAGCTCGAGCTGCCTCCGGACGGAATCTTCAAGACCCTCAGTCGCCTTTGTATTCGACATAGTTGTTTTCGGTTTCCCAGAGAACGAGCCGCTTTAGAGTTCCAGGCGCCACCGCCGGCGCGAGAATCTTCCAGAACGCGACGATTATGTTTTCGGAAGTCGGGATAACGCCTTTCATGAATGGAACGTCAAGATTGAAATTCCGGTGATCGACCAGACTGATTACGGAAGTCTCGACGATGTCGCGAAGGCGGGCGAGGTCCATGACGTATCCCGTGCTCTCATCGATAGCGCCCTCAACCGAAACGTCGAAAGTATAGTTGTGGCCGTGCCAGTTCGGATTGTTGCACTTCCCGAACGTTGCGTCGTTTTCCGCATCCGAAAAAGACGGATTGAAGACGCGGTGCGCGGCGTTGAATCGCATGCGCCTCGTAACTGTAACGCTCGGCATTGTGGTTTGAGGGCTGAAGACCAAGGACTCTAGCGGATCCAGAAAAAAAACTCCGCCGGCACACGACGGCGACGGCGGAGCTGCTAACACTGGAACGAAGAGGAGTTTTGAAGCCCTGTCGAATTTGTGAGGCCCTCACCGCAGCCTTCTGCCTTCCCCGCACTGGGGCATGACATCAGCACGACCTATCGGACCCTCTCGGAGGACTTATCGGCTCAAAAAGTGAACCTCCCCGTTCCTCAGAAACGCAACTTCGCGCCTCTGGAATGACTATAATTTACGAGCGGGCAAACTAACCGTCAACGAAATCATCATCATGGATCTGAGAATCATCGCAGCGGTAGTAATGCTCATCGCATGGGCAGGCATAACGTTCACTACCGATGCGCCAGGATATGTACACCTGCTGCTGACGATTGGTTTCTTTGTGATTTTCTGGCGGATATCTGCTCGCGATCGAAACCAGACGACAAGCAAGACGAAGTGACCAATGCCGGTGGTTTCGTGCCTGAGATCGATTTCTCCACCAGCATCGCGACAGCAGAGCAACCCGAGCCTGATTTCGTTGAAAGAAATAAACCGGTTGTCGTAACCGGAGCCTCTGGTCTCGTCGGCACCCACGTCTGCACTGAACTTGCACGGACAGGCTGGAAAATCCGAGCCGTCGTGCGTGACACACAGAAAGCGGCAGAGCGACTCGGACACCTTCCTCTGGAAATCAGAGTGGGCGACATACGTGACGCCGACTCCATGCGCGCCGCGCTGACAGGCGCCGGATCACTCGTTCATCTGGCGGCCATCTCGATTGAAAAAGCAGGCGAGTCGTACGATGACAGCAACCGCGATGGCACTCGAGTTCTTCTGGACGCAGCAAAAGCGGAATCGGTTTTGCGACTTGTCTACATGTCGCAGAACGGCTCGGACAGCAGCTCGCCATTTCCATTTCTCAGAAGCAAAGGCATTGCCCAGGACGCGGTGACATCCAGCGACCTGAAATGGACCGTACTTCGGCCGTCGGTGATTTTCGGGCCCGAGGACGAGTTCGTGAACGTGCTCGCCCGCCTCGTTCGCCTTTCTCCACTGGTTTTCCCTGTTCCGGGAGGCGGTAGTACGCGCTTTCAGCCGATTGCTGTCGCGGATGTCGCGCGGGCCGTCGCAACTGTACTGAGCAGCGATAACTCGATAGGAAAGTCCTACTCACTCGGCGGTCCGACACCGCTCACTCTCCGGCAAATGACGGAGCGCATTCTCATCGCGATGAATACGTCGCGCGTTCTGGTTGGCATTCCGGTCGGTGCGCTGCGGCCACTTGTCGCAATGGCTGGCCACCTGCTTCCCCATCCGCCCGTGACGACCGGCCTTCTCGATCTCCTCGCGATCGACAACGTGATTCCGCAGAACGACTTGAAGGATGCGCTGGGAATCGAGCCCGTGCCGTTCGCGCCGGAAGAGCTGCTCTACCTTCGAAAGATCACAGCCGGATCAGCGATCAGGTCGCTGTTCAACTAGGCGAGTCAGATTTCCCAGTTTGACAAGACTATCCCGGGCGCTGGAGTTGGCTCGGGATACCCTTCGAGTGTCATCCGCAAGTCCGACCATCGCACCTTTCCGCCGCGATTCACCAGCCGCCGATACGCTGACGTGTAACTGCTCTGCATTCTGATCGCCAGCCGGCGGGTGCCGCTTCGCCGGGCGTGGTCAGAAAGTACGATGATGAGCTCGTCGAATGATTCATCAGTTCGTGCAACGAGCTTCAGGACACGAAGCTCCTCTCGAACACGACCTTCGACGAGCGGCACAGAGTGACAGACTGCGAACGCTGCGAGGTCATCTCCCTCCCTCACCATCACCGTGTCGCCAAGTGCGAGCTCCTCGGTGAGCTTGATCTCGCGGGAAAAATCGTAACCCGGTAACACTGTCTGGGTGAGTCTCGTGCAGTCGTCGATCGCACTCTCCAGGTCATTTGGCTCGAGGCCACCGAGTCTGATCGAGCTCCAACCAAGCGGACGCGGCGCGGCGAATTCGCCTTCGATCGTAACGGTGAGTGTCAGGTGACCTGGCACCATTCCAAGTGAAGAGTAGAAGCCGATGTTGTCCATTGTTCGCGGCATGGTTTCGAGGCCGATGACCTTTGCACCGCCTTCCTTCAGGTATTCGATACCAGAGCCAACGAGCGCTTTTCCGAGGCCGTGACCCTGGTAGTCCGGATGAACGGCAAGCGGTCCCATCCACGCTTCGGTCCCGGATGAATGGGCAACGTTGAAAGCGACGATGTTGTTTTTTTCGTCGCGCCACAGCATCGCACCCCGGCCTGCGTCCGCAATGGCGAATCTCCAGACTGCCGGATTGAGATTGGGGACTCGCACGCCAGCGAGTCCATCTCGACGGTACCGGTCGGTGAAGGCCTCACTGAATACATCGTTTAGTCGGCTGATGTCGGCTTCACGGATCGGATGCGGACCCGAAGGTGGTTTCGGCTGTCGCCAGGCGCGCGATACTGCCATCAGGCCGCTCCCGCGGTTTCGAATACTTCGCTGGCATCACGATCGCCTGAATGAGCAGTTCCGCCGCCTGCGCTCTGCTCCACCACCGATGCCGCGAGCGACGAGTCATAACGCACCGAGATGACCTGATCGAGCCCATCGCGAACCGACTCGATGTGAGTAATGAGAATGACTTGCTCGAATCGGTCACCCAATCCGCGCAGCAGTTCGAGAACGTTGAATCTGCGCGTCTCGTCGAGTGATCCGAACACTTCGTCGAGCACCAGGAGCGAGAACGCCTGACCAGATCGCTCTGCAATCATCTGTGATACGGCAAGACGCAGAACGAGGTTGGCCAGATCCTCTTCGCCGCCCGAGAGCACCGGCTTGCCGATTCCGTCTTCGAGAACCGTGATGTTGTATTTCTCGTCGAGCTCGATTTCCGCCGTGCGCGAATCCATGAGCTCGCGCAGGAACGTCGTCGCGAGCTCGGATAGCTCGGGTCGCAGTGTGGCATTCAGCGTCGCGCGCATGTCGTTGAATGCACGATCAAGCTCTTCGTGAAGACGGCGCTCCTTCTCACGCTCGGCGACGGTCGCCTGGACGATCCGGGATTCGTCGCTCGCGGCGAGCGCCTTGGCCAAAGCTTCTCTCGCATTCCGAAGGTTTCCGCTCGCGGTGTGAGCGTCAAGTTCGGCCGTGCGCGCGTCAGAGAAACAACGCTCGTAATCGGCCTTCAGCCGGTCGTAATCGGACGCGGCGAACGACATCTGCTTGTGACGGACGCGGAGAGTTCCGAGAAGCTGCTCGATCGACGACAGGGTCGCCGAATATTCAAGCTTTTCCTTGAGCAGCTGAGGCTCGCGTTCGATCAGCGCACCAAAGCGCGCGACATTGCCCTCGAGCGGCGACAGACGCCCGATCTCCGCCTTCACGAAATCGTGTCGCGCTGCGTCAAAGCCGCGGGCAATGACGGAAATGTCACGGCGCATCTGCTCCAGACGCCGTTCCTTCGTTGTCATTTCGCGGACAACACCCGTCAGCTCCTGAACCGCAAGCTGCACGCGCGCCAGTTTGCGTTCGAGAGCCGCCGTCTCCGCCGTAAGCGTGCGGCGTCGTTCATCGAGATCGCGGACATCCGTTGGCATATCCGCAAGTTGCTCGAATCGATTCTTATAATAGACACCATCCACTCGCAGGCTCTCGGCCGACTCCGTGAGGTGATCGACCACGGTCTGAAGGTTCTCGCCGAGACTTCGGCTGCACGTGGGACACGCCCCGTTGGCGCCCAGTGAGATTACTCGCTCGCGCTGTTCGAGTATCTCCTGATATTGCTTTCGCATATCGCGGAGTTTAGTGTCGGCGTCCTGACGGTCGCGGACCCACTCCGTGCGGCGTGCTTCCAGCTCCCCCTGGGCGTCCTCGAGCTCAGCTCGTTTCTTCTCGAGCTCGAGCGTGACTTCTTCTTCCTGGGCGGGAGCCTTTTCGATCACGGTGTATCGAGCGCGCTGCTTGTCGAGCTCCTCGCGAATCGACTGCTCCGCTTCGACGAGGGTTTTCCTGCGTCCCTCTTCGCGATACATCTCGTCCAGGATGTTGAGCTCATCGCGAAGCTCACCGATTGGCTCGAGTGAGCGATGGAGCTTGTCGAGCTCGGCGCGCGCTGCCGCGACATTTGTCAGCTCGGCGGCCACTCGCTCGACGTTGCGAGCGAGTGAGGACTCTTCGCGCTCGTTTGCGCCAATGTCGGCGAGGATCGACTGCGCCTTATCGCGATTACCCTGAGCGAGCTCCCATTTCGGGGCGATCATCCGAAGGGTGCCATCGGCCAGCGCGTAGCGGTGATCCGCGCTCTGTGAGATCGAGCTCGCCTGCTCCACGCGTTCGCGAGCGTCGGTTACTGCACGCTCGACAATGTCGGGATCGGGCATTCCCGCGCGAAGACCGGCAATCTCTCCGTTAAGGGTTCTCCGTCTGTCGCCGATGATATCCTGCGCAAGTCGGAGTTTTTCGTAGCCAAGAACCTTCGAAAGAAAGCGGGCGCGTTCGGAGGCGACCATTGCCGCCATCAGCGCAAGCTCTTTTTGTCCCGTGAAGTACGTTCGAAAGAATTCGTCGCGCGACATTCCCAGAAGTCGCTGCAAGCGCTCGCTGACTGACGCTGGCGAATCGGCGATCGGCGCAGGATCCCCATCGAGAAAGAGCTGAGCGGTGGCTCGCCCCCGGACAACTTTGTACTTGTGCCGCCCCAGCTCAAACTCCAGCTCGACCCTGAGCTGCTGACGGCCCGTGGCGGTAAGGGAAAGCATCTGCTCGCGCGTTGAGCGACCCCACGCGTAGAGCGCAAACGCAATTCCTTCGAGGATAGTCGTCTTTCCTGCGCCATTGGGACCGATGATGCCGGTAATCCCCGACTCGAATTCGATCTCCGTCGATACGTGCTGGCGGAAATTCGACAGACGAAGCGCGAGCAGCTTCAAGCGTCGTCTCCCGACAGCGCCGGTGCCAGCCGATCGGCTTCCAGCAGGTAGTGCATCCCCAGATCGACGAGCGATTGGCGATCTATACCGGGGGTCATGTCACGTGTCTCGAGCATGATCTTCACTGTCTCGAGAAGCGAGGCGCGTCTTCCCGGCGCTCCGCTCATGTCGATGCGAACGGGAGCCGGCTTGCGAACGTCCAGCAGGAAATGCAGCGCGCTTCGCTTGAACTCGCGGATTTTTCGATGATCGATGTCGCGGAGAACGTGCCGAGGCACGTCACGTACCACCAGCCGGACGATCTTGTTCTCAATTCCGTCTGTAGACGACTCGACTGCGAAGGTGATCGCATCGCTCAACTCCGACGCAGACAGACTGGCGCCCTGGATCGCCGGAAGATCAACGACGCGGCGAGCCAGCGATACAGTATGAAATTTGTGTGACCCGGTAGACAGGTCGTGCTCGATGAAACCTTTGCCGCTTACGCGTTTTGCAGCCTCATCGTCGATCTCGCCCCAGATATTCGAGCTCGTGTACTCGAGCGCGCCAGAGTAGTACGCATTCGTGCTGATCTTGTGATAGACATGGTAGTGGCCAAACGCCACATAATCCCATTGGCTTGTGTTGAGCTCGTCTACCGTCAGGGCACGATTGTCAGCATCTGTCAGCGAGCCGTATTGCGGGACGACGCCGGCGATTATGTCGTGAATCAACAGGACATTGTATTTCGCCGACGGGTCGCGCTCGAACGCCGGGCGAGGCCTGATGTTGCTCGGCACCGCGAGAATGGACAGCTCGCCGTCTCTGAATACGAGACGCTTCGGCTTAGTGTCAACCACGGTGACGCCGAGTGCCGAAAAGAGACGGATGATATGACCAGTCTCGGTCGTGCGAGGCGTGTCGTGATTTCCGGCCACCATCACCACGATGGTGTCGGGCAGCAGCTCCCGCAGGCGCGCGAACTGCTTGTACGCATGCAGGATCGCCGGAGTTGTCGGGCGAACGCTGTGAAACACATCCCCGCCAATCACGATCACATCTGGCTTCAGGTCGATGACAGCATCCATCGTCTTCTTGAACGCAATCGCGACATCGGCTTCCCGCTGGTTCAATCCGCCGGTTGTGCTTCGATGATACTGGCGGTAACCGAGGTGAAGGTCGGAGAAGTGAACGAGCTTCATTTCTAACGCGAGGCCTTGAGCTGCTGCGTAACGTGTGTGTGCACGATCATTTGTGGTCCACCGGAGACCGATTCAATTGTGGACGTCGCGTCGATTACCGCCCGGGTCTCGGTAATCCACCCGAGCCGGCGATCGAGCTGCATCGTACCGTTGAGCCATCCGGTCAGCTCGGTCACTCTTCCGTCTCTGTGGTCGTGTGAAAGTCGGCCGCGCATCGAGATATAAGCGATGTCTCCATTGGAACCGAGCGAATCGAGCTGAAAAGTAGCGCTCACGAGCCCACCTGCACCGGCCTCACCGGCGATTGGAATGCTCATCTGGCGTTTCCACGTATCACCCGGGGAAACCGGCTTCCGCGAGAGCACGGCGGGCATCTGGCCGAACACGGCGCGAAGCTCATCACTCGCGTCTTCATCGATTACTTCGGCACCACCGTCCCTGGCGACACGCATGTCGATCTCGTCGTTCGGTTCCTTGAGTTTGGTGGGCGCCGTCCGCTTGGTCTTTCCATTGGACATGGAAGTACGAATCGAGTCGGTAACAGCGGTAACAATTGCGCCATCCTTGCTCGTTTTTCTGATAATCGCGCGACTAAAAACTTCCGTCATGGTCGTCATTTTGCGCGTCGCTTCGGTGCAGAGCAGGGTTTCGTTCACCTTTGTATTCCGCCTGGGCGTGGCAGAGCCGGCGGGACAGCCGGTAGGCGTCCCCGTCATTTCCACTTCCTGATTCATGCGGACGCTCAGCGTGTCGCCTACCCGCGGATTGATCTGAAGCAGAACGGCTTGCGCGTTCGCGGAGAGTGCACTTGCGGCCAGTGCGAACGTCACCGCGAGGAGCGCCCTACAAACCATATGGATCATCGTCGGGTAGCGTGCGCGCAGTGATTATCTCGCGAGGAGCCAATCCACCGTTGAACACGGGCTGAGCCGGGATCTTCTTCTTTAGTCGCGACTCGAAGAACGCTCGAACGTGCGCCGGCTTGGCGACGAGAGTCGCGTTGCGGGCGGCAATGAGCTCGTCTTCATCGTACAGCGAAACGAGATCCTTGACCCACGCCATCGAGATCTTGTCGTCTACTCCGCGCAGTGACCGATACAGAGCGTGCTCGAGTGTAACGTCGGTTGCCTGCGGAAATTTTTCCGCCCCGTCGCGTCCCTGCATTACTGCGGGACGCGGAAAGCGAACGAAGATCGGTTGTGTGAAGTGCGGGTGACGGACCATCAATTGACCTTTTTCCAAAGTCGCGAGCTTGGTGCGCGTCGCCGGACTGAGCACGGAATAGCCCGGAGTCGCCAGCTCGTCGCCGTCCATTCGCCCGTACAGCGCAGTGCCTGAATTACCAACAACCCGGCGATGAACTTGGGACCTGAATTGCTGTGCACTGAACAGGACGAGCCCGAGATACCGGCCCCGCTCAGCGATATCGAGCAGCATTTTCCGGACATAGGTGTCCTGCCCGTCGTTCGGAGCGTACTTGTTGAGCTCATCGACAAAAACGACGAGGTGCTTCACGCCGAGATCGCGGCGCTCGAGATGTTCGCGAAGCTTTGAAACGATGCGCGCAAAGATCAGATCCTGCGCATCTTCCTCGAGCGTTGCGACGTCTACTACATACACCGCCCGGTCTTCGAAGCTCCCGAACGGAAGGTCGCTGACATCACCAGTGTCAGTTACCAGGCCCGCACATCGCGTCGAGATGTTCGACAATCGGTTGCGAACCTTCCGAATCGTCGCGATGTGATGGGTTCGCCAAGACTCGGCGTTTGCTCGCTCCAATCCGCGAAGTAGATCACGAAACCAGTTCTCCAGGTCGCCGAACGACTGAACGGTGTGATCTTTCGACAGGTACGGATCCTGATCGAACTTTCGATCGACGACCCGTTCGGTGATGAAGTCGATCAGTGCATCTGCCTTTGCGTCGATGTCGTCTTTGTTCAGGAGAACTTCGGCGTACTGAAGAACTTCGCGCAGCCCCCACGTGAGCGGCTTGACGTTATACAGAAGCTCTTCATTCGACCGAAGCGTGTTCAGCCCGAAGCCCTTTGCTGTGTAGGGCGCGAAATACGTGACGTTCTCGAACGGGCCCGGCGTTACTCCCATCTTCTCGTACATCTCCCTGTCGCGGTCCTCGAGCTTTCCAGGCTGGTCGAGGAAGCACAAATCCGGGCCTTTCACGTTGAAACACACCGCGGCAACGGAGCCCTTGCTCGCCGGGAAATGCGCGAACAGTGACGACAGCAGCCATTCGACGGCGCTGGTCTTGGTCGCAAGTCCCGACATTCCGGAGATGTTCAAGTGCGCTGCTTCGGGGCCGAGGAGGAAATCGGCATCGAGATAGATGACTGAGTCGGTCGCGCCTGCACGATAAACTCCAACGGGAATGCCAGTGTTCGCGCCGTCCTTCAGGTATCCGTCCATTCGAAGCGCCGTTGCGACGTCTTCTTCGCCGGCAAGAAATACTTCGCCCATTGGAACAGGCTGAAGAGGCTCTTCGGGAATTTGCCGCAACACTGCCGCAGTGTAGAGCCTGATTTCCGCGCGTTCGGTTACGGCGAATCCGGCCTTCGATGGAATCCCATCATGACTGAGAACGTCGTACATCGGAGACTGAAGATCCGTGTAGCTGAACCCCTCGACCACGATACCGTAAATGTGCGGAATTTTTCCGGCGACAGGACGCGCACCGTCAACACGCACTATCGTGCCAATTCCAACGGGACAATCCAGCGAAGTCCAGAAATGGAATTCGTGCGGAGTGTTGGGCTTTCTCTCAGTCGCGACGACCCGTCCCAGCGCCTCACTCACGATATAGCCCTCAAAAATTCCTCGGTGTCGCGAATGCCATACGCCATTTTGTCCCATCGCGGATCAGGAAGCGCCAATGGCGAGCTCTCAGCCATTACCCAGAGAGAGATTTTATCAGCTCTCTCTGACATGTTGGGAGAATCCAGTGCTTCGACCCGAAGAAGTCCAAAGAGAGCATCATGACCCACCGCGTCGCGAACTCGAACGTACCAACTCGCAACCGGATGTCGATTTCGTGGAGCGACCGCGAAAATGGACGAACGCTCACCGGCTCGGAGATTCACGAGTACGCGAAACGCATCGCCATCCGCATACAGGCGCCGGTGCGACTTGATGACGCCAACGGCTAGCTCTGATCGCGACGAAATGCGGCTCGTCGTGATGCTCCCGTCTACGTATAGCCCCGTCGATTCCGTCTGACACCACGCCTCAGCCAGATCTCGCTCGACATCCTCGCGGTCGAAATTGACCCGCTTCACTGCTGCTTCCATTAGAGCAGCAGGGTGCCGAGAAGGGACGTCTTCGCCCGCCACTTCCTTCGTCGTGTCAACAAAACGCGGATCGCTTTTGAGTTCTTCACTGACCGCTCCCAGATACCGAAACGGAACGTAAAAGCGCCCCCGAACACTCGGCCCGCGATTCGGCCAGGAGACCATTCTTCTGTTCGCTCGCACTCGCACCGCTGCGGAAACCGTTGCCCACACAATCGGGACGCCTTCGCGCTGGTTCACGATTGTGATTTTCTGAGTTCCGTCGAGAAATCCTGTAAATCCGCTTTCTCCACGCGGCTCATCGGGGGCACTGACTGTAATCGCGCGAAACTTGTCGGTCTCGGTGACAGATGGCTCGACCAGCGTAGCCGGCTCATCGGCGCGACCGTATCTGTCGGCCTCGGCTGAGAGGCCCTCGACCGGCGCGCTCCCAGGAAGCCTGTCCTGTATGAATCGTCGCGCCTCGTGTGCAGATCCCGGCCAGCTGCCTTTGTCGTCTCGATCAGCCGATGAAATCACTCCAACCCTATGTCCCAAGCCTGCTCCAGGTCCTTCTTTGAATATGCCCTGAAAGCCGTCAGGGTCTGGGTGCTCCGAATCCCGGGAACCGTTGTGACGTGCTCGGTTACGACGCTCGCGACACCCTCGTAGTCGGTGACTTCAACCACCGCGACGAGATCCCATTCACCGGACACTGAATACACCGTTGACACGCCTTCGATGCCCGCAAGCCGCGTAGCGCATTGCGGAATTGACTTCGGCTCGGCTTTGATCAGGACGATGGCAGTGATCATCGGAATTGAGATGAGTGGTCAGGAGGGAACGTCATCGGCCGTGCGCGATGCCGGTCTGATTACGCTATTTTTCGTTCGGCGACGCCTGTCGCCGACAACGGATTATAACAGTATCGGCGCGGCTTGAACTGCGCCATGACGCTTCGGAGCCCGACCAAGTGGAATCGGAAGAAAAGGAAGAACGCGGCTCGGGACGCAGCCAGAACGTCGTCCACACATTGCCGCGATCGATGGCCTCAGTGCCTCGCTTCCTGACCGGACCCCTGGAACGCATCGACCCGGCTGCAGGCGCCACTCAACTCGTTGTCATCACGGCAGATGCGGAAACGGCAGTGGCATTGGCAGAGTCGGTTTTGCGAATGACCGGCGCCGCTGGAATCGAGCTGATTCCGGTCACGACGTCGCGTCGCGCGAGCCGACTGATTGCTGGCCGACCGGTCGCCGCCATCGCCGGTTCGGCGTCCGACATCCGCGATCTTGTTCGCGGAAGTCATCTCAAGCTCGAAGAAGTGAAATCGGTTGTACTCGCCTGGGCAGATGAGATTCTGTCGGGCGATGAAAACGACGTAGAGGCCCTCGAAGCCGTGATGAGCGAGCTGCCGAAAGACGCAGCCCGTGTCGTTGTCACGAGCAAATCCGAAGGCCGCGTGAACGCGTTTGCAGAACGGTACTTGCGGCGCGCGCATCGGGACCTGCCGGTGGATGAGGGCGACAACAGTCCAATTCCGGTTCACTATGTGACTGTTTCGGGAGCGACTCGCGCCATCTCGCTTCGACGTTTGCTCGACGATCTCGATCCGCCCTCAGCGGCGATCGTCGCCTCCAGCGACCACGCCGAGGCCGAAGCAGGCGAAGCTTTGCGGATGCTCGGCTATACCACTGAGTCGGCGACCGTTCGCGTTACTCGCGGAGAAATCGCCCCTTCTACGTACGCCGTGATTTTCTTCGACGCGCCTTCGTCAAGGGCAGACCTGGAAGGGGCTGCGGCCGCGACGCCGGTAACCATTGTCGCTCTCGCCGAACCACGGGAGCTGGATGAATTAAAGCGAATGTCGGGTGATGCAAAACCGCTTTCGATCAAGGCACCGGTTGCCGCCGCCCGCGAGCGTGAAGTCGAAATGCGACGCGAGCTGGGACGCGCTCTTGATGGAGGAATAGCGACCCGGGAACTGATCGCATTGGAGCCGCTTCTCGAGCGTTACGACGGAATCGAAATCGCCGCAGCCGCTCTGCGTCTTCTCGAGAAGGAGCGTGTGCTTCGACAGGCGGCTCAAAGCGAAGCAAAGCAGGCCCAGGCCGCGCGCACCGAGGCTCGTCCTTCGGAGAGGAGCGGACCCCCGGATGACCGAGGCTCGCGTGGCGGATTTGACCGACCGCGTGGAGGGGAAAGAAAGCCGTTCGACCGGGGATCGTCGGACCGGGGCAACTCGCGGCCTCCGCGCAAGTTCGGGGATGACTCACGTGAAGCGAGACCTCCGCGCTCCGATTCGCGTCCTCCGAAGCCCGGTGCAGATAGAGGCGATCGGGGTGGCAGCGGTCGTCCCGGAGGAAGCTTTACTCGCGGACCAAGGCGCGATCGCCCATGAGCCAGTCGTTCCACCAGACTGGCGGTTGGATCGAGGTCATTTCCGGCGTGATGTTCAGCGGCAAAAGCGAAGAGTTGATTCGTCGCGTGCGCCGCTCGATCATCGCGAAGAAACGAATTCAGGTTTTCAAGTCGCATCTCGATGCTCGCTACGCGGGTATCTACAGCGTGTCGAGTCACGACGGGCGAACCGTTACAGCGATTCCCGCGGACTCGGCCGCTCAGATCGGGCAGCAGATCGATCCCACGGCGCACGTGATTGCGATTGACGAGGCCCAGTTCCTCGACAAGGGGATAATCCCACTCGTTACATCGCTCGCTGGGCGAGGGCGACGAGTGATAATCGCCGGGACGGATACGGATTTTCGAGGAGAGCCTTTCGGGTCGATGCCGGCGTTGATGGCAATCGCGGAAGTCGTTGACAAGCTTCACGCGATTTGCGTCCTGTGCGGCAATCCTGCCAGCAGAAATCAGCGGCTGATCGGCGGCCAGCCTGCTCCCTACGATTCTCCGACGATCATGGTCGGGAGCACCGAATCGTATGAGGCACGGTGTCGGATGTGCTTTTCGATGCCGCAGAAAGATGAAACACAGGCTTCTCTTCTCTGACCTCACCGCACTCTGAAGGTCACCTCGGGCAGCTCAGCCGACGGCTAGCCCTTCCCGGTAAACGTACGAATTCAGCATTACGGCATATTTGTTGTGTACCATTTCACAAATGTTCTTAGCTTAGTCGAACCTTTTCCATACCCCATGCGACTAATAGGACTCACTGGAAATATTGCCAGCGGAAAGTCGGCGGTTGCCGCCATGCTGGCGCGGCGCGGCGCGACGATCATCGACGCCGACGTGCTTGCGAGAGATGCGGTTACACAGGGCAGCCCGGCTCTCGAGGCGATCGTCGGGAAATGGGGCAAGGACGTCCTCGATGACCAGGGCAATCTCGATCGGGCTGCGCTTCGACATGTCGTCTTCGACAACCAGACCGATCTCGATGCACTGAACGAAATCGTGCATCCTGATGTCGCCCGACGTCGCGCCGAAGCAATAGCGGCTGCTCGCCAGCGGGGTGACAAAGTCGTCGTCAGCGTGATTCCCCTTTTGTTCGAGCGACACCTCGCCGATCAATTCGACTCGATCGTGCTCGTTGATGCACCGAGATCGGAAAGGCTCGATCGAATTGTCCGTGACCGCGGGATCGACGAAACGGAAGCGATGAAGATGATCGCCTCGCAGATGCCGTCGGATCTCAAGCGGGCGAGAGCGGACTATGTGATTGAAAACTCCGGAACGCTCAAAGATCTCGAGGACGAAGTGAGTCGCGTGTGGGACGCTCTCTCCTCCGATGTATCGTCGCTCGATACCGCGACAGCGCCCTGATATTATTCCGGTTATCCGCTCTTGCGCAGTGTCGCAGAGCTCAATTCAACTGAGGTGGGTAGTGGCGAATATTCCAACTGATCTGCGCTACACTGAAGAGCATGAATACGTCCGCACGACGGCTGACGGCGTTGCTGAAATCGGAATCACCGACTACGCGCAGGGCGAGCTCGGCGATGTTGTCTACGTCGAGCTTCCGAAAGTTGGAACGAAGCTCGCCAGGCACGATGTCTTCGGAACCATCGAAGCGGTGAAGGCCGTTTCGGAGTTGTTCTCTCCGATAGCCGGCGAAGTCACGGAGATAAATTCGCGTCTGGATCAGGAGCCGGCGCTCGTCAATAGCGATCCTTACGGCGCTGGCTGGATGATTCGGCTGAAGGCAGACGATGCGGCTGCGGTCGAGGGTCTGATGACCCCCGACGCATACACAGCACAGATTGGTTGATTCGGCCGCTGACTGCTTTTCTTTTGAACTAAGCAGTCAGCCATCAGCAGTCAGCGGTCAGCGATAAGGGCGACCCAATGGGTCGCCCTTATTTCATCGCGTCCTTGAAGCTCACTCCGGCACGGAAGCCAGGGATCTTTCGCGCTTTCACTTTCACCGTTCGTCCGGTGAAGACGCTGTTCACTTCTCTCGCTTTGTGTGAGCGGCGATCGAATGTGCCGAATCCAGCGATGGTAACTTTTCCGCCGCGCTTTACCTGGCGCGAGATGACGCCATCCTTTGGGTCGAAGATCGCATCCACCACTCTCTTTACATGGGTGGGTCTGAGCTTCGTCTGGCGAGTGAGGGCCTCAAGCAGTTCCGCCTTGTTCATACCGGCTCCGTGAGCAGCATTGTTGGCGAATTGCGCAAGCGGTTAACCCGCGTTGCAGAACCGCGCTAAACTAGTAGTCCGCGAGAGCTTACGCCAGTAAAATAACCGTTCATTTACTCCCTCCCGCTCACGCTTCGGCTTCGGCATAGGCATCCGTGGGCGGACAAGAACAAATGAGATTTCGGTCGCCATAAGCACTCTCCACTCTGGCCACCGCAGGCCAGAATTTGAAGTCGCGCGTCCACGCCGCTGGAAATGCCGCTTTCTCTCTCGAATAAGAGTGCGTCCACTCGTCAGCCGTGACGCGACCGAGCGTATGCGGAGAATTCTTGAGAACATTGTCGACACGATCCGCGCTTCCATTCTCGATCTCCGCTACCTCTTCCCGGATCGAGATCATCGCTTCGCAGAAACGGTCGAGCTCAGCGAGTGACTCGCTCTCGGTCGGCTCTATCATCAGCGTTCCAGCCACCGGGAACGACACCGTCGGCGCATGGAAACCATAGTCCATCAGGCGCTTCGCAATGTCTTCGACTTCGACTCCGCTCGATGCCTTCACCACTCGCGTGTCAACGATACACTCATGCGCAACGGTCCCATGCTCGCCCTTGTACAACACCGGGAAATGCGGTTCGAGCCGGCGCGCGATGTAGTTCGCATTGAGAATTGCGATTTTCGTCGCCAGCGTGAGGCCTTCGCCACCCATCAGGCGGATATACGCATGAGAGATCGGCAGGATGCTCGAGCTTCCCCACGGAGCGGCCGAGACAGCACCGACCTGATCCCTTCCCTTCTGCGGAATCACCGGATGACCGGGAAGGAACGGCACGAGATGCGATGCTACGCCAATCGGTCCCATTCCGGGCCCCCCACCGCCATGGGGAATGCAGAAAGTCTTGTGGAGATTGAGATGGCAGACGTCCGCTCCGATATCGCCGGGCCGGCATAGTCCCACCATCGCGTTCATGTTCGCGCCGTCCATGTAAACCTGGCCGCCATACTCATGAACGATTCGGCAGACCTCGCTGATTCCCTCTTCAAACACGCCATGCGTGGAGGGATAAGTAACCATCAGCGCAGCAAGATCATCCTTGTGGGACTCTGCCTTCGCCTTGAGATCGGCAATGTCGATGTTTCCGCGCTCATCCGTCTTCACGACTACGACTTTCATTCCCGCCATTACCGCGCTCGCCGGATTGGTTCCGTGAGCGGACTGCGGCGTGAGACACACATCGCGATGCGTGTCTCCGCGCGACGCATGGTAGCCATGAATCGCCAGCAGGCCCGCGTATTCTCCCTGCGACCCAGCGTTCGGCTGGAGCGAAACCGCAGCAAATCCGGTGATCTCGGCCAATGCATCCTCGAGTTCTCCGAACAGTTGCTGGTATCCCCCGGTCTGGTCGACCGGCGCGAAGGGGTGAATTTTTCCGAATCCGGGCCACGTGATCGGCATCATCTCTGCCGTCGCATTCAGCTTCATCGTGCATGATCCGAGAGGAATCATCGAGTGAACGAGCGACAGGTCGCGAGTCTCGAGCTTGTGCATGTACCGCAGAAGCTCCGTCTCTGACCGATGCGTATTGAACACTTCGTGCTGCATGAACGGCGTCGTGCGCTTGAAGCGCTCGTCGTACCTCGTATCGGTGCCGTCCGCGAGCACAGACTGGATCAGTTCGGGACTGCCGCCGAACACGGCGAGGAGATTGACGAGGTCATCTTCGCTGACAGTCTCGTCGAGCGCGATGCAAACGGCGTTCTCTCCGATCGCACGAAGATTGATCCTGCGGTCGGTCGCGGCCGCCATGATATCCGACGATGTCTTCGCTCCAAGCTCGACTCTGATCGTGTCGAAATATTCCTCATGAGCGATCTCGAATCCGAGAACCTTGAGCGCTTCGGCCAACACGGCTGTGAACTGGTGGATCCGCGAAGCAATGCGTTTCAGACCGTCAGGTCCGTGATACACGGCGTACATGCTCGCCACCACTGCGAGGAGCACCTGCGCTGTGCACACGTTGCTCGTCGCTTTCTCGCGGCGGATGTGCTGCTCGCGCGTTTGAAGCGCCATGCGTAATGCAGGCTTTCCATCCGCATCCCGCGAAAGTCCGATGATGCGTCCGGGGATCTGCCTTTTGAACTCATCCCGTGTGGCAAAGAATGCCGCGTGCGGTCCGCCGTAGCCGAGTGGGACGCCCATACGCTGTGTGTTGCCGACGACGATGTCAGCGCCCCATTCGCCGGGAGGTGTCAGCAGAACCAGACTCAGCAAATCCGCAGCGACCGTCACCAATGCGCCCGCGGCATGCGCTCGCTCGCAAAGATCGCGATTGTCAACAACGGCGCCGTCGGTTGCCGGATACTGCAGCAGAACGCCGAACAGCTCGGACCCCAGTGCGACTTTCATTGCATCGCCCACAACGACTGTGATTCCGCGAACTGAAGCGCGCGTTTTCACGACGTCGATTGTCTGCGGATGGCATTGATCGGAGACGAAAAAGACTTCCTTGCCGGGTTTTCCGTGAATTCCGTAACTCATCGTCATGGCTTCGGCGGCCGCAGTGGCTTCATCGAGCAGCGACGCGTTGGCGATCTCCATTCCCGTGAGATCGATGACCGTCGTCTGAAAATTCAGCAACGCTTCTAGACGACCCTGCGCAATCTCGGCCTGATACGGCGTGTACGCCGTGTACCAGGCGGGATTCTCGAGGATATTTCGCTGAATAACGGGCGGAGTGACGCAGTCGGAGTATCCCATTCCGATGAACGAGCGGTAAACTCGATTCTTCGCGGCAATCGCGCGGAAGTCTGCCAGGACCTCATGCTCGGCGCGTCCGGGCGGAAGACGCAGCGCCTTGCGGTACCTGATTTTTTCGGGAATCGTCGCGTCGATCAACTCGTCGAGCGAAGCAAACCCGATTGCGGACACCATCTTTTCTATATCTTCAGCGCTCGGCCCGATGTGTCGCGGAATGAACGATTCCGCCGGCGCGAGGCCTGTATCGACTTGCTTTATAGTCGTAGCCATAGCGTATCAATTTAACATGCCCCGACTCGCCCGAGCAGTTAGATGAAATGGCGGCTGATGCTTGCCGAACCCCGCAGCGGGGCCAGGAACATGGCTCGTGACGCCGGGCTGATGGACCGCGCGCGGGAGACCGGGGAAACCGTCTTTTCAGTCTATTCATGGGCGCGACCGACGTTGTCATTCGGCCGCAATCAGACCGCATTGCAGAAGTATGATCTCGAATCGATCGCGAGCCTTGGAATGGATGTGGTCCGACGCCCTACTGGGGGCCGAGCGCTACTTCATAACCGCGAAGTGACATACAGCGTTACTGCGCCAATTTCCTCGGCAGACTCGCTGAATGACAGTTATCGGCGGATCAATGCATTGCTTCTCGACGGACTCGCATCACTTGGTGTCACGGCAGAAGAGGCAAATCCGGAATCGGTTGCGATTTCGCCGAGCGAAATCCCGTGCTTCGCCGAGCCGTCGAAAGGAGAGTTGGTGTTCGAGGGAAGAAAGCTCGTCGGCAGCGCCCAGGTTCGCGAGGACGGAGCGCTCCTTCAACATGGGTCGATCCTGATCGAAGACGATCAGCACCTGATTTCCGAGTTGACGATTTCGCCGCCTCGGATGGACGCCGCAAAAGCCGCAACGCTGGCCCATGCAATGGCAAGAACGCCTGGTGTCGAAGAAGTGGCCTCAGCTTTATTCGCTGCGGTCATTCTGCTCGAAGACGCCGGTGCGACGCGTCTTCATGAAAAGCGCGTGGAAGCATTTACTGCCCGCCACCTCGACAAGTACCGCAGCGAATGGTGGACGTGGAGGCGGTAAACCCACAACTTCTTGTCTCATGCGCCTGACTATTGGTGTTGCCCTCGTCTCGCTCGTCGTCGGCGGATGCACGACGGGCGAATCGACGCGACCCGCCGGAGAAAACGGCGGCACTCTCGTCATCTCCGTCGGCGGTGATCCCGACCTGCTTTTCCCGCCATTGAGCGAGACCACCCCAGCGCAGATCGTCGGGGATCTTGTCTACGACAAGCTCGCAGAGATCGGCGATTCGCTTAACACCGTCGGCGACGGCGGTTTCCAGCCGGCACTGGCAAACTTCTGGAGATGGGCGCCTGATTCGTTGTCGATCGCGTTCCATCTGGACCCGGCCGCGAGGTGGCACGACGGCGTTCCGGTCCGTTCGCAGGATGTGAAGTCGACATTTCGCGTTTACACTGACACGGCGAGCGGATCGCCATTCGCAGTGACTCTCGCGAGCATCGATTCGGTTTCGACTCCGGACAGCATGACGGCCGTATTCTGGTTCAAGAGTAGATCGCCGCTTCAGTTCTTCGACGCCGTTTACAACATGTCGATACTGCCTGATCATTTGCTGAACGGAGCGGCCGGTGCTGCGCTACAGACTTCGTCCCTTGCGCGCACGCCGGTGGGAACCGGCCGGTTCAAGTTCTTCAGTTGGACTCCAGGGTCTTCGATTCAACTGGTTGCCGATACGACGAATTTCCGGAGTAGGCCGCATCTCGATCGCGTCGTTATGACAATCGCGCCCGATTTCAACACCGCTCTTACGCGGCTCGTTGGAGGCGAAGCGGACATGCTCGAGCAGGTTCCCGCAGAGAGCGTCGGCGACATTGCAAGGGACACGAGTCTTCGACGCACCCTCGATCCCGGGCTCGACTACAATTTCGTTCAGTTCAATCTGAAGGATCCGAAGCAGCCGTCGCGGCCTCACAGGCTGTTCGGAGACAGAGCCCTTCGTCGGGCGATCAGTGCTGCCGTAGATCGCAAAAGCATCGTCCAGAATGTTTATGACTCGCTCGCGTTTGTCGCGCTTGGACCCACGGTTCGGGCGTACGCTACGACTGATACTACTCTTGCCCCGATACCATTCTTCGCTGATGTGGCGAGGCGGAAGCTCGACTCACTGGGCTGGATCGATTCCAACGGAGACGGCGTGCGCGACCGGAACGGTATTCCTCTCGAGTTCACTTTGGAAGTTCCCGGGTCGAGCAAGGCACGCACTCGAATGGCAGTGCTGGTTCAGGAGCAGATGAAACAGGTTGGCGTAAAGATGAACATCGATCAGCTCGACTTCCCAGCGTTTATCGCGAAAGAAGGTAGTCGAACCTTCGACGCAGTCTTTGGCGCGTGGCATGTCGAGGCCAGTCCCGGAAGCATCAGGCAGACGTGGGGCTCGGCGGGCGCTGCAAAGGGCGGCACCAACTACGGATCATACTCGAGTCCTGCGTTCGACGCGCAGGTCGACAGCGCATTGGCGGCTGGTACATTCGCGGGCCGTCGCGCTCATTTCACTTCGGCGTACCGAATCATCAACGACGACGCGCCCGCCATCTGGTTAGCCGAGCCTAAGCGAATCATGGCAGTCAATCGCCGAATAAAAACTGGAAAGCTTCGCGCCGATGCGTGGTGGAAGACGATTCCGGACTGGAGCATTCCGGCCAATAAGCGAATCGCACGCGACGGCAGAACTTCGCCGAAACGTTAGCGGGTGGCGGCCTTCCTTGCGCGCCGACTAGCACAGGGACTGGCCGTCGTGGTGCTGGTTGCCACGATGGTTTTTTTTCTGATTCACACAGCGCCTGGCGATCCCTTCGGCGCGTCGATGGAAAATCCGGGAATCAGCGAATCAATCAGGGCGACATGGAGACACGCGTACGGCCTCGATCGTCCGCTGGCCGAGCAGTATTTGAGATACATGGCGAGTGTGGCGCGAGGAGATCTCGGCTTCTCGTTCTCGCAGCATCTGCCGGTGCGGGACGCTCTGGCCTCCGCTCTTCCGAACACTCTGTTGCTGATGTCGATCGCGCTCGCGGCGGCATTCGCTGTCGGAATCGCGGTCGCAGTCATTCAGGTTCGACAGCGCGGAAAGTTCGGTGACCGGCTGCTCGGCGGCGTTTCTATTTTTCTCTTCTCAGTTCCGGACTTCTGGCTCGCGATGTTGGTGCTCACCTCGCTCGCGTATTGGGTGCGCTGGTTTCCAATCGGAGGATCAGTCGATCCGGGCGCGTATGATACGATGGGTACCGCCGCTCGCATAGCTGATCGCCTGTATCATCTCGTTTTGCCAGCGCTGACGCTCGCACTTCTGTACTTCCCTGTAATCGCGCGGCACCAGCGTGCTGCCCTGCTCGAATCGATTTCATCCGACTACATAACCACCGCACGGGCGAAGGGAGTTACTGAGCGCTCTATCGTCACCAGGCATGCGTTGCGGAACGCGCTGCTCCCTGTGGTGACAATCCTTGGCGTGGTGTTCCCCGCTCTGCTGACGGGAGCAGTGTTCGTCGAGAAGATTTTTGGCTGGCCGGGGATGGGTCTCCTGATCGTCAATTCCATAGGCAGCCGCGACTACCCATTGCTGACTGCGGCGGTTCTGCTGGCGAGCACATTCGTCGTGCTCGGAAGTATTCTCTCGGACGTTCTGTACCGCTGGCTCGATCCCCGGCTGCACAGTGATCTCTGATACGCCGCTGCCGCGGGTCGATTGGATCGCGACTCAGCGAAAATGGCTGGGATCCGACAGGTCTGCCGCGTTTGCGACCGTCTTGCTCCTTGCCATCGCACTTCCGTGCCTGCTGGCTCCGGTCTTCGCGCCGTACGATCCATCTGCTCAACCGGACATAATTGGGCTGAGAAGCATCGCCCCGTCGCTTCTGCATCCGTTCGGAACTGACCAGTCGAGCAGGGACATCCTCAGTCGCGTGATCTACGGCGGCCGGCTATCGCTCACGGTTGCAATCGTCGCGACCCTTGTAAGTGTCACAATTGGGACTGTCTACGGCGCTGTTGCCGGCTTCCTGGATGGAGTCGGAGGAACGCTTCTTCAGCGAATTCTCGACGCACTGCTTTCAATTCCGCGGCTCCTTCTGCTAATCGCTATTTTCGCAGCGTGGAACAACGCGCCTCTGCCTGTTTTCATTCTCGCCCTCGGGCTTACCGGTTGGTATGGATTGGCGCGCCTTGTAAGGGGTCAGGTTCTTGCGTTGAAAGCGCAGGATTTCGTTCAGTCGGCACGGGCGCTTGGTGCCACCCGGTCGCGAATACTCACGCGGCATATTCTGCCGAACGTGGTGTCACAAGTGGTTGTCGCGGCAACGCTGGGCATTGGCCACGTGATAGTTTTGGAGGCTGGTCTCTCCTACCTTGGCATCGGCGTCCATCCGCCTGATGCGAGCTGGGGAAACATCATTCAGGAAGGCTCCGACCAGATCGCTGCACACTGGTGGATCTCTTTTTTTCCGGGAATCGCGATCGTGCTGACTGTCATGGCTTTCAACGTCATTGGTGACGCACTGCTAAGAGCGCTTCAACCAAGAAAATCGGTGATTGAATGAGTCAACCACTCTTGTCGGTGCAGAATCTCTCGACGTTCTTTCACACCGAAGCGGGTCTCGCACGCGCGGTTGACGGCGTTTCATTCGATGTCAACGCCGGCGAGACGCTTGGAATCGTCGGAGAGTCGGGCTGTGGAAAATCTGTGACGGCATTATCGATCCTCCGCCTTATCCAGCAGCCGGGACGCATCGAAGCCGGCAGCCGGATCGAGTTCGAAGGAAAAGATCTCGTCACGCTTGACGACGCAGCGATGCGGGACATTCGCGGCAACCGGATCTCGATGATCTTCCAGGAGCCGATGTCAGCTCTTAACCCGGTGTTCACCGTCGGTGATCAGGTAGCCGAAGTTGCCCGCGTTCACGGAAAGGGCTCGAGACGCGATGCGTGGAACCGCGCTGTCGAGATGTTGACACTCACTGGAATTCCTTCTCCTGAAGAAAGAGCAAAGCAATATCCGCATCAGCTGTCGGGCGGAATGAGGCAGCGCGTTCTCATCGCGATGGCACTGATGATGACGCCAGCGCTCATCATTGCCGATGAGCCGACAACTGCGCTCGATGTCACGATCCAGGCGCAGATCCTCGACCTGCTGAAGGGTCTCCAGACGAAACTCGGCACGTCGATTCTGATGATCACCCACGATCTCGGAGTGATCGCCGAGACGACGTCGAGAGTTCTCGTTATGTATGGAGGGGAGATTGTCGAGGAAGCTGACGTCCAGGTCCTGTTCGCCTCGGCCCATCACCCCTACACTGAGGGTCTGATGCACGCGATGCCTCAGATAACGGATTCGCGAGAGCGGCTGAACGTTATTCCTGGAACGGTTCCTCCTCCCACCGCGTGGCCGTCCGGCTGCCGTTTCCGCGATCGCTGCCCCTACGCGTGGGAGAAGTGTGAGAAGGAGCATCCGCCGCTTTACCAGATCGACCAGGGACACACGTCGCGTTGTCACCTGGCGGTTGAGCCAGACCGCCGCGCTCATCCGCACGTGCCGCTCGTCGAACAGGTAGGAGCGACACTTTGACAGAGCCGCTTCTTTCAGTCAAGAACCTTCGAAAGACCTTCCCGATCACGAAGGGCATATTCGGTCGCAAGGTCGGTGAGGTTCGCGCGGTTCACGACGTCTCTTTCGACATTGCTCAGGGCGAAACCCTTTCGTTGGTGGGTGAATCAGGTTGCGGCAAGACAACAACCGGCAGATCGATACTTCGCCTGATTGAGCCAACGTCGGGAGAGGTTCGATTCGCCGGAAAGGATGTCATCGCCATGAACGCCGGCGAGCTCCGAGCTATCCGACGCGAGATCCAGATCATCTTTCAGGATCCTGTTTCCTCACTGAATCCGCGGATGACTGTCGGCACCGCGATTCGTGAAGGTCTCACGATTCACAAGCTCGCCGAGGGCGCAGCGGCAGACGCGCGCGTTCGCCAGCTGCTCGACGAAGTTGGATTGCGCGCCGAATACGCCACGCGATACCCGCATGAGTTTTCTGGAGGGCAGCGACAGCGCATCGGCATCGCCCGCGCACTGGCAGTTGAGCCCCGCTTCATCGTCTGCGACGAGCCGGTTTCAGCGCTTGACGTATCTGTCCAGGCGCAGGTGATCAACCTGTTGCGCGACCTTCAGCGCGACAGAGGTCTTACGTACCTTTTCATCGCGCATGATTTGTCCGTCGTCAAGCACATGTCCGACCGCGTGGCGGTGATGTATCTCGGCAAGATCGTCGAGCTCGCGGACGCTGACGATTTATATCGCGAGCCGACGATGCCCTATACGCAGGCGCTTTTGTCGGCCGTTCCGATAGCTGATCCGACGATGCTAAAACAGAGGATTCTTCTTGAGGGCGATGTCCCATCGCCCGCCTCTCCGCCCTCCGGGTGCGTCTTCAATCCGCGGTGTCAGCATCCCGCGAAGGACGCTGCCTGCACGGTGATCAACCCGCCGCTCGAGGAGAAGGCATCAGGGCACTACGCGGCGTGCATCAAACAGCCCCCGACGATGATCGGGTGGGACGAACAACAGAAAGCAGGTGGCACGAAGCAGCCAGAGCGGTACTTTCCCATCGTCGAGCAGCTTTCGCGACCAACACCCGTACAACAAGGCGGTCAAACATCATGAGCACAGACGAGTCGGTCTTCAATCAGCCACAGGCGGCAACCGTCACCGCCGACGAACCTCCCTCGGGCCTGGAGCAATGGACCGGGGACACGGGATTCTTCGGACACCCGCGTGGTTTGTCTACACTCTTCTTCACCGAGATGTGGGAGCGCTTTTCCTACTATGGCATAAGGCCGCTTCTCGTGCTCTTCATGACCGCCGCGCTCACCAGCGGCGGTTTCGGCTTTGATAGAGAGTCCGCCTCGGCCATCGTCGGTATTTATGCGGCATTCGTGTACCTCGCCTCGCTTCCCGGCGGCTGGATCGCCGACCGCTGGCTCGGGCTAAGACGCTCGATATGGTACGGCGGCGTTTTCATCGCGGTCGGTCACCTCTTCATCGCTCTATCGGCCGTCTTCGCGCATCGCGCGTTTTTCCTCGGCCTGATTTTCATCGTCATCGGCACGGGTTTGCTCAAGCCGAACATCTCGGCTATCGTCGGCGATCTCTATCCGGAAGGCGGCTCGAGACGCGATGCGGGCTTCTCGATTTTCTACATGGGCATCAACGTTGGCGCGCTCATCGCGCCGCTCGTCACCGGTTACCTGGGCGAACGGGTGGGCTGGCACTGGGGCTTCGGCGCAGCGGGGCTCGGCATGCTTGTAGGACTGATCACCTTCCGCGCGCGGCAGAACGACACGCTCGGTCCATTGGGAGTGACACCGTCGGGAACGCCAGAGCAGCAGAACAAGGTGCGTACATACGCCATGATCGGGCTTGGCCTCATCGCCGCAGTTGTTGCGATGGCGATGTTCGGTGCGTTCACGATCAATCCCGTCGCGGTCGCAACGCAGATGCGCAACGTCATACTTGGAATGGCGATCCTGTATTTCCTCTATCTGTTCTTCGCCGCGGGATTGAGCGGCGACGAGAAGAAAAAAGTTGCTGTGATCATCGTGCTCTTCCTTTTCGCGACGATCTTCTGGTCTGCGTTCGAGCAGGCGCCCACGTCGCTCAACCTTTTCGCGCGCGATTTCACCGACCGCGTGGTCTTCGGATGGGAAGTTCCGACGCTCTGGCTCCAGGCCGCTAACTCGCTGTTCGTGATTCTTCTCGCGCCGGTGTTTGCTGCGGTGTGGATCGCGCTCGGACGACGCCACAAGGATCCGTCCAGCCCGGCCAAGTTCGCTTTCGGACTTTTCTTCGCCGGCCTCGCTTTCATGATCATGGTCCTTGCTGCCAACCGCGTCATTGCCGGAGGCGGTGCGGCGATCAAGGTCTCGATGCTCTGGCTCGTCCTGAGTTACTTCCTCCAGACAATCGGTGAGCTGTCGCTCAGCCCGGTTGGCCTGAGCTCGATGACGAAGCTTGCTCCTCGCCGTTTCGTCGGGCAGATGATGGGCGTGTGGTTCATGGCGGCAGCGCTCGGCAATCTCATTGCCGGTCTCGTTGGAGGTCATGTCGATCCCGAGAAGCTTCAGGAGATGCCGGCACTCTTCCAGCGCACTGCCATGTCGCTGTTCATCGCGGCAGCAGTACTCGCGCTTCTGTCAATTCCAATCAAGCGCATGATGCGCGACAGCTCCGCGAGTGCTCACTAAAAACAGATAACCGTGCCGGCAGCTGTCGATGCCGGCGCGGCGATCCTGTTGTTGCTTCTAGTGCCCTGGCTCAAGAGACTGACGCGAACCGGGAAGGCGTAGTCCTCTGTGACCTTTTTTCACCTGTGTCATCGGTGCTAGGGCCAGTTGAAGATCGATGTAGGAACCGACTGTTCGCGATTGTGCCGGACATCCGACGGTTCTCTCCAGAAAACCGAAGTGAAGTCACGATTGAGCAGCGACACCCTGAGCTGCGCTCCATGCGACCGGTTCAGCGGGAACGCGATATCGAGCTTCCACATCCGCTGCGACTTCGGGGGGACTGAAGCGAGAATTGACAGGCCCACCGACGCGTTGATTCCGCTTGTGACGCCAAATGGCGAATCACCCGCGTAGACCTTGGCGAGATCGGTGAACGGCGCAACTCCGATGGTCGCGAGGGACTTGAAACGTCCGATCAAGTAGCGGTCTTCCAGTCGGAGGACGAAGCGCTGGCCGCCGCCAAGTGTTGACCTCGCGTAGCCTCGCGGACCGCCCGCTCGGTCGGCGAGCAACAACTGAAACGGAATTCGCTGCCGCCATCCGCCGCTCCACTCGAAACTGGTGAGGAGCGTGTGACGCGGGGCCGGTTTGAAATAAGTCGCGAACCGGCTGCTTCCAAGTATGCCGTCCCATCTGTGCGATTCGTATTCGCGCCGTCCTTCAACCGTTCCTTCAAACGCCGCGAATGCGAGAGGACTTCCGCCGCCCATGTAAAGGTTCGCGGACGCAAACAGATCCGCGTCAGCCGATCCAAGCGCCTCATATCCTCGGCCGAGGAGTGTCGCAAGCTCGAAGCCTTTGCGCATGTCCTGTCTTCCGTCAAGGCTCTCGAAACCAGTCGCCTGGATGTAGCGCACATGACGAAAGCCAGCGAGCGCGTTGAGCCGGACGCTCTTGTGACGCGCGTATCGATCCACCAGAATTCCAATAGTATCCCGCTGCGTCGTTCCCCGGCCCACGCTTGTCGGGAACGAATTCGGCATTTCGTCTTCATACGACGCTGAACCGCCCAGCAAAACGAGCTGTCCACTTGGAGGACCTAGCCGAAACACACCACCGATGTCGCCATACGAGCGTTGCAGGCCCAAGGCGGGAAACCCACGATCGGGAAGCGCGTCCTGCGGCCCAAGACCGGGAGCCCGGAAGTACCTGAACTCTTCGCGCGATCCGGCGGTAGTTCTCCATGCAATCCTTTGGAAATCCGAGAGGAACGGGTGACGTAGCTCGAATCCCCAGTCCCCCCCAAGCTCGTCCCGCGATCCCGAAAGTGAGAGAATGTATGGACGCCCAAGAAACTGGTAGTCCGTTATCTGTGCGTTGTAGTTGTCGCGGAAGTGCCTGCTGTATCGCCATTGACCGACGACTGAAACAGCTTCGCCCATGAAATTCTGTTCGCCCAGGCGAATGAGTTTCAGGTAGGGATTCGAGCCCGAACCTCCACCGTCTATTACGAGTGAAATCTCGTCTAGTGTGATGACCGAGAGATAAACACCCCCGGCATCATCGACTATCGGCGTTATCGTAGCGTCGGCAAGGTATGGCTGAGCGCGAAGGATGCGTTCCGATTCCAGTCGGCGAGGCTCGCTGCATGCCATGCCCGGCTGCAGCGCGAGAAAGCGCAGGATTACCTGAGGATTGGTTGTTGCATGGAGAGCAGTGAGCTTATGGGTCAAACGACGCTGAAGCTTCGAGCCCTTTGTCTCAAAAGGGGGCTTCGTGCTCACTTCAATGCGGCTGATTATCTGCCCCTTGCAGGGCACCGCTACCCCTCCCAGACTTTGTGCGACAAGGGCAGCCGGCGATAGAATCGCCGCGTTGATGAGAAAAAACCGAACTCGCAGAGATCTCAACGTGTCATCCACACTCACGCAGAACATTCCCCGCTCTCGAAGTCTTGACTCACCAAAAGGCATCGCTCCGGTTGTGGCGGTTTCGGCGACGTCCGACACAAAACTCGGCGGCGCACATCGCGTCAGGCTCAACAGCGCTTACGTGATCGCCCTGGAGAGTGCAGGGCTTGTACCAGTTGTCATCCCGCCACTCGCCAGCCCCGACCAGGCCCGGTCCATCCTCGAGCGCGTCGATGGAGTACTACTGACTGGCGGCGAAGATGTCGACCCTGCGCTGTACGGACAAGAGCAAAGTAAAAAGTGTGGAGCTCCAAATCGTGCTCGCGACGAAACCGAGATTGCCCTTGCAATCGGCGCGAGAGAGCTCGGCCTGCCTCTCCTCGCCATTTGCCGGGGCCCGCAGCTTCTCAACGTCGCGTTTGGCGGGACTCTCATTCAGGATATTCCTTCCGAACTTTCCAACACCTTGAACCACAACGCCGACGACGACAGAGCCGTCCGGGTTCACCCGGTATCAATCGAGCCTGATACAATTACCGCCCGGGCGATCGGCGCCACTGACGTAACCGTTAACTCACTACACCACCAAAGCGTAAAAGATGTCGCCCCGGGTTTTCGGGTTACCGCGACTTCGCCCGACGGGATCATCGAAGCAATCGAGTGGGACGGCGATGACTGGTGGGCCCTCGCGGTTCAGTGGCACCCGGAGGAAATGAACCATTCACCAGAACCCTGGGACCGAGGTCTCTTCCGGGCCTTTGCCGATAAGCTGACCGGGGAGTGAATCGGCAGCGAGTTCTTCACCTCGACTCAGGGCAGACTTGGCGCGGCGGTCAGCGACAAGTGTTGCTGCTCGCCACCGGCCTGCGAAATCTTGGACACGAACCGCTTCTTATCGGCGCACCCGGTTCCCCGCTCGTCAAACGGGCCCGGGCAGAAGGACTCGCGGTCGCAACTATCCCGATGATCGCGGATTGGGATCTTCAGGCCGCCCGGCGCATTCGCTCGCGAATTAAGGCGTGGCAGCCTGATGTTGTTCACGCGCACGATGCCAGATCGCATGCACTGTCGCTAATCGCGCTCCTCGGCTCCAGAACTCCTTTCATCGTCACGCGGCGCGTCATCTTTCCGCCAAAGTCGATCGGCCTCAAGTACGGCGAACGCGTGACGAAATTCATAGCGATCTCCAACGCCGTGCGGGACGCGATGGTCTCGCGCGGAATCGCGCCATCGCGAATCGAGGTCGTCCACTCGGGAATTCGGTTTCCTTCCGGTGACATCGTTCCGCGCGATTGGCGCGCTGAAGGAGGCTGGCCTGGCGATGCAGTAATCCTCGGTGTCGTCGGAGCCATGACGGCTGAGAAAGGCATCGAGTCGCTCGAGCAGATTGCTGCGGCCTTGCCTCCCGCCGATCGCCAACGCGCGCGGCTTGTTCTCATCGGCGGGTCCCGCTATGGCCCCGCCTCGATTGGCGGAATTCCGACCCATTACGCCGGATTTGTCGACGAGATCGAGTCTGCTACCGCCGGCCTCGACATCCTTCTCCATCCCGCTCGCGCAGAGGGGCTTGGCACCTCCGTCATCGACGCGATGGCGCTTGGCGTACCCGCCGTCGCGTTCGGAGTTGGAGGCCTTCCCGAGCTCATCACCAAGGAGAGCGGCTTTCTAGTTCCTGCTGGCAACGTCGCCGTCTTCGCTGAGAAGGTCGGAGTTCTGATTCGCGACTCATCACGGAGGGAAACCCTGGCCTCCGGCGCTCGCCAGCGGGCGACTCTCTTCAGCGCCGAGCGAATGACCGAACGAACCGAAGCGGTGTATCAGGGCGTAATAACAGGGTAGCAAATACTCTCGTGAATCGTCTATCTTCAGTCACCACAATCGCTTGTAAGGCAATTGCTCTATATCTGCATTCCGGTCCACAACGAAAGCGCCACCGTCGGCGTCCTGCTCTGGCGCATCCGCAAGATGTTCCAGTCGTACTCGCGCGAGTACGAGATCCTCGTTTTCGACGACGCCAGCACCGACGGAACCGGTGAGCTTCTCACCCCGTACGCTGACGTAACTCCGCTTACTGTAATCCGAAGCGAGACCCGCAGGGGCTACGCATTTGCGGTCAACGCGCTGGCGCGTGAGGCTTCGCGGCGGACGAAATATCCTCGCCGCGATGCGATGATCGTCATGCAGGGTGATTTCACTGATCAGCCCGAGCATTTGCCGGAGATGGTCAAGCGTTTCGAAGGTGGCGCAGACATCGTCGTTGCTGAGCGTACTGCGGCGAAGGAGCCGCTGGAAGTAAAGCGGCTGCGGCAGCTTGCGCCGTGGGCAATTCGTTTCTTCGTTCCAGTCTCCGGCCTCGATGATCCGTTCGGTTCATTTCGCCTTTACCGGATCTCGCTGATTCGCGAGCTGCTCAAGACCTACGGCGACAAGCCGCTTGTCACGACAGACGGCTGGGCCGCGAATGTACAGCTGCTCATCGCAACTGTGCCGCTCGCCCGGCGCGTCGAAAAGATTTCCGTCGATCCGCGATACGACCTCCGCACTCGGGCGACGCGGATCAAGCCATTCGCCGATTCAATGGCGCTTTTTCGATTCGGGCGTTCAGCGCGCGGAAGCAAGGTAAACCTGCCCGCCTGTCCGACAGCCGTTGGCGCGCCCGCAACGATGACTCCCGCAACTACACCTCCCGCAGCGCGCGAGCGCGCGAGCGTGTGACATCGTGATCATCCGGTCGTTGAAGGCGATTTCGCTGGCCGTTGTCCTGCTCGTCCCGACATACGGCATCGCGTCGTCGCGCCCAACACCGGGCGAAAATGTGGTTCGCGCTTCCGCGCAGCTTTCTGCCGACGCAGTTGATGTGCCGTTCGGTGCCGGCGAGAAAAGCACTTTCGAAGTGAAGTTCGGGAGTATTCACGTCGGCGGCGGTTCGCTCGAAGTACTTGGTGTGGAATCAGTTCGCGGGCGCGACTCGTGGCACACGTCATTTCAGGTTCAGGGCGGAACGTTCTTCTATCGCGTCAATGACGTGTACGAAAGCTGGATCGACACACGAACCTTGAATTCTCTGCTGTTCCTCAGACAGATCGAAGAAGGCGCACGCGAGCGCACACAGAATTTCGAGATAATGCCGGAGAAAGGCATTTATATAGAGCGCACTGCGCAGCCGAACATTGTACACCGAACCGTCGGAGAACCGCTCGACGAAGGCGCGTTCCTCTATTTCGTGAGGACCGTTCCCCTGAAAGTTGGCGAGACGTACGACTTCAATCGATATTTCATGCCCGATCGCAATCCGGTTCGCGTGACTGTCCTGAGAAGGGAAAAGGTTACGGTTCCGGCTGGCACTTTCAACGCGATTGTCGTCAAACCAATTATCAAGACGAAAGGAATTTTTTCCGAAAAGGGACAGGCAGAGGTCTGGCTCTCGGACGACTCGACGCGCATGCTTCTCCAGGTCAAGTCAAAGCTGTCGTTCGGTTCTCTCAACCTCTATTTAAAATCCTACACTCCGGCAAAAACTCGGAAGTAGAACCGCGACCGGAAGATGACCTTTCGGTGGCGACGCCCGAGGCTGACCTTTCGAAAGTCCGCACGGTACCCATCGAACGGCGCCCCAACAAAGTTCGCACCGAGGAGTTCGCCTCCCCGCCGGGCGAGGATCGTTCTTTTCGCGCGTTCGTCGACGCACTGCCAGACGTTCTCGTTGCCAGGGATTTTCGCGAAGTAGTCAAGGCAATCGTCAACGCGCATCTGACCGGCCGCGGCGTCGTAGCTATGCTCGGCGGACACATCGTAAAGACCGGCGTCGCGCCAGTTCTGATCGACTTGATGAAACGGGGAATCATTACTCACGTGGCGATGAATGGCTCTGGCGCAATTCACGACTACGAGATCGCGCGATTCGGCGCCACCTCTGAAGATGTCGCGCGCGGTCTCGTCGACGGCACATTCGGAATGGCGGACGAAACCGGATCGGGAATGAATCAGGCCTTTACGGCCGGAATGCGAAATCGCTGGGGAATGGGCGAAGCACTCGCGCAGTCGCTCGCCGAAGAGCCCGATCTCGCGCATCCGGAGATGTCACTGCTTCTCGCGGCCGACGGACTCGGCATTCCTTGCACGGTTCACGCGGCAATCGGCGCCGAGATCATTCACCAACACCCGGCTGCAGACGGCGCCGCGATTGGAGACACCAGCCATCGCGATTTTCGACGGCTCGCCGCTTCACTACCATCACTTCAGGACGGGGGAGTTGTCCTGAACCTTGGCAGCGCGGTGATAATGCCCGAGGTTTTTCTGAAAGCCCTCACAATCGCCCGAAATCTGAACGACAGGAAGCCGGTCAATTTCATTACTTGCAATCTCGACATGCAGCAGCACTACCGGCCGCGCATGAATGTGGTGATGCGCCCGACGGCCGGAGGCGGAAAGGGCTATGAAATAACAGGGCACCATGAAATCATGGTGCCCCTGTTGACGTGGTCGGTCGTGGACCTGCTCGAGCGTTCCCGGGGCTGAGCTGGCTGTGGTGCTAGTAGCGGTGGATGCTCGTTCCTGCCCACTTCTCGCGAAGCTTTCGCGCCGTGTCAGGACTTACGATGCGGATCGCGAAATAGGCAACCGCACCCACAATCAATGCCTTGATCGCAAATCCCAGCAGGACGAAGGTAAGTCCGATCAGACCTCCAAAAATTGAGAACACGAAGCCGAGCGCAAAGATGCCAAGCAATACGAGAACGCCGGTCATGAATAGTGTCTTGAGCATTGGGCCTCTCTCCAAAACGGTGGATGTGCTCACTACGATAACGCCGACTCGCCGGTTTCAGCCTTGACTGCCCATCCAGACGTGCTCGTGGTGGGCAGTGGAATCATAGGCCTTTGCTCTGCCACTGCAATCGCGGCGAGCGGCCTGAGTGTTGTTCTCGTCGGCGAGCATCGACCCGGCGAAGCCTCACCGGCGGCCGCAGGAATGCTGACTCCAGCGGTCGAAAAGGCGGAAGGCCCAGCTCACGATTTCGCTGTCGCATCGAGAGACATGTATCCACTCTATCTCGAAGAGCTGGCGGAGGCAGTCGGGATTCGGGTTCCTCTCAATCGCCTTGGCGTTCTTCAAGTCGCTATCACGGAGCGCGGTGTGCGCGGCCTTCGGAAAACGGCATCGCCTGGCAGCGAGTGGCTCGACCGCACGGAGCTAACGGGTCTCGAACCCACGCTGGGACACGCACTTGGCGCAGTGATGAATCCAGATGATGGCGCCGTGGACAACAGAATTCTCTTGGCCGCATTGAACGAACTTGCCGACACTTCGCCGCTGATCTCCCGGGTCAACGCTGCTGTGACGGCGATTGAACCGTCCGGCACCGGGCCAGCGGTACGGCTGGCCGATGGAAGCCGTCTTCGCGGCGCGAAGGTAGTCCTCGCCCCAGGCGCGTGGGCTGGCGCGATTTCAGGGGCACACCTGCTCGCGTCGATCCAGCCGTCGCGCGGGCAACTTGTCGCGTATTCGGGGATCGGCCTCAGGCATGTCACCTACGGACCGCGAGGATATCTCGTCCCTCGAGGCAACACGACAATCGCTGGAAGCACGATGGAAAACGCGGGTTTCGACGCAGTGACGACGCCTGACGGAATCGCCCGCGTCTCATCGGCTGCAGCCGAAATCGCCCCGGCGCTCGGCGCGATGTCTCCAACTTCAATGTGGGCCGGTCTTCGACCGGTGACGCCGGACATGCTCCCTCTCCTGGGGCCAGATCCGGATCATCCTGAAATCATCTATGCCTGCGGTCATTCGCGGAATGGGATTCTCCTTGCTCCGATCACGGGAAAAACAGTCACCGAGTTGGTCACCGGAAATGCTGTAACTGCGGACTTGTCTCAATTTCGCCCGGACCGCTTTTAGGATAGATTCCCCCAGACAAATGAGCGAAGTGCTATACCAGATCATGGGTCGGCATCGCGTCGAGCCCCTTCCCGAGCGCAAGCCATCGTGGCTCAAGGTAAAGGCTCCGGGCGGACCTAACTACTTGCGGCTCAAGCACATGATGCGCGAGCTCGACCTCCACTCGGTTTGCGAGGAGGCGCATTGCCCCAATGTCGGCGAGTGCTGGGAGCACGGCACCGCGACGTTCATGATTCTGGGCGATGTCTGCACGCGCAATTGTGCCTACTGCGCCGTGTCCCACGGTCGTCCGCCTAAGTACGACATCTCGGAACCCGATCGCGTCGCCGAGGCAATTGCCCAGATGCAGCTTCAACACGCTGTCATCACTTCAGTCGACCGCGATGACCTTCCTGATTTTGGCGCGTACATATTCGCCGAGACCATCAGGCAGATCCACGCTCGCGTTCCCGATTGTTCGGTAGAAGTTCTCGTGCCTGATTTTCAGGGAAACGAGAACAGCATTCGGGCCGTCCTCGAGGCCGGGCCCGAGATCTACAATCACAACACCGAAACAGTCCCACGCCTTTACAAGAAATGCCGTCCGGGCGGCCGCTATCTCCGGGTGTTGGAGATTTTCCGGATGGCAAAACGCATCGCTCCTGACATTCCGACTAAAACCGGAATTATCCTCGGTATGGGCGAAACGCTGGAAGAAGTGGTTGAAGTGATGAAGGATCTCCGCAGCGTAGACGTGGACATTCTGACACTTGGGCAGTATCTCCGCCCGTCAGAGAGTCACATCGCGCTCGATCGTTACGTAACACCGAAAGAATTCCGGCAGCTTTACGAGGTCGGCATGTCGCTCGGCTTCCGGCACGTTGAGTCGGGACCACTCGTTCGCTCGAGTTATCACGCCTGGGAACAGGTTCAGGCGGCGGGCGTTTGACGGAAACTATGAAGCGGGCAAGTACCCGCAAACCAAAGCAGGAAATGGCAAACACTAATAGCAATTCCGAAGCGACTGCCGCTGAACAGACAACGCTTCGAAAGGAGCTCCTTCGTTCAATGCTCCTTCAGCGCCGTTTTGAAGAGCGCAGCGCTGAAGCGTACGCGCTCGGCAAGATCGGTGGTTTCTGTCACCTATATATAGGACAGGAAGCAATTTCGGCGGGCACCATGTCCGTACTTCGTCCCGATGACTACGTCGTCACTTCATACCGGGATCATGGTCAGGCGATCGCGCGCGGCATGACTCCGCGATCAGTGATGGCGGAACTCTTCGGACGAGTTGACGGATGCTCGGGCGGCAAGGGAGGCTCGATGCACTTGTTCGACAAGAAGCTCGGCTTCCTCGGCGGACACGGCATTGTGGGAGGACATATTCCGCTCGCAGCCGGCGTGGCATGGGCGATCAAGTATAGAAAAGGCGATCAGGTTTGCGTGTGCTTCTTCGGTGAAGCGGCGGTGAACATTGGCGCCTTCCACGAAGCGCTGAACATGGCAGCTTTGTGGAACCTGCCGGCCGTTTTCGTAATCGAGAACAATCGCTACGGCATGGGCACGGCGATTTCGCGTTCGACCGCGAATGAAGATGTGAAAGCGCGCGCCGCTGCATATCGAATGCATGGCGAGTCAGTCGACGCTCAGGACGTGTTCGCCGTTCGCGACGCGATGGCACGAGCTGTCGCAAAGGCGAGAAAAGATGGCACCCCGTCTCTTATCGAGATGCGCACCTATCGCTTCATGGGTCACTCGATGTCCGATGCCGCGAGCGGAACGTATCGGTCAAAGGAAGAACTCGAGGAGAACATGAAACGCGATCCGATCG
Source organism: Gemmatimonadales bacterium (assembly GCA_038253755.1). Lineage (GTDB taxonomy): Bacteria > Gemmatimonadota > Gemmatimonadetes > Gemmatimonadales > Gemmatimonadaceae > UBA4720. The sequence goes on from JBBSGU010000004.1 coordinate 76,404, forward strand.
TGCTTCTGCACGACGTCATGCGCGCAAATAACGAGCTCAGTGATGGCGAATTCTCGAAGCTCGACGAAGAGCAGAAAGCCATCTGTCAGGATGCGTGGGATTTTGCCGACGCGAGCCCCGAGCCGCCGCTCGAGAATCTCTACACCGACGTTCTTGTGGAGACGACGAGCTGATGGCCGTTATCACGTTTAGGGAAGCTCTGACGCAGGCACTTCGAGAAGAGTTGACGCGCGACGAGTCCGTTTTCCTGATGGGCGAGGAAGTCGCGCAGTACAACGGCGCCTACAAGGTGTCGAAGGGTTTGCTGGACGAATTCGGGCCTATGCGAATTGTCGATACTCCAATTACCGAGCTTGGCTTTGCAGGAATCGGAGTCGGGTCGGCGATGGTGGGACTTCGCCCTATCATCGAATTCATGACATGGAACTTCGCGCTACTGGCTCTCGACCAGGTTGTTAACGCAGCCGCGAAAATGCTGTACATGTCCGGCGGTCAGTTCAACATGCCGATCGTTTTCCGCGGCCCCAATGGCTCCGCACTTCAGCTTTCCGCGCAGCATTCGCAGGCGTGGGAGAGCTGGCTCGCTCACATTCCCGGCCTCAAGGTGATCACGCCCGGAACACCGGCCGACGCAAAGGGATTGCTCAAGTCGGCGATTCGCGACGACAACCCTGTCGTGTTCCTGGAAGGTGAGATGCTTTATAACACGAAGGGCGAAGTGCCCGATGGCGAGCACATTGTTCCGATCGGCAAGGCGGATCTAAAGCGCGAAGGTGGAGACTGCACGATCGTCGCGCATGGCAAGATGGTTCTCGTCGCACTCCAGGTTGCCGATGTGCTCGCGAAAGAAAACATCGCTGTCGATGTCGTTGACCTGAGAACCATTCGTCCGATGGACGTTGAATCGATCGCGGCTTCGGTTCAGAAAACGAATCGCGCCGTCGTGCTCGAAGAAGGCTGGGAGATCTGTGGAGTTGGTGCTCAGGTCGCCGACTTCATTCAGCGCGAATGTTTCGATGATCTCGATGCGCCAGTGATCCGGGTGCATCAGGCGGAGACACCGATGCCGTACGCAAAGAATCTCGAGAAAGCCGCGAAGCCTGATGCAGCAAAGGCCATCGCAGCGATCAAGAAAGTCATGTACCTCGGCTAAAGACTATGGCGACCAAGGTTGTGATGGAGGCGCTCTCACCGACGATGGAAGAGGGCCGCCTCGTGAAGTGGCTCAAAAACGAAGGCGATGCCGTGAAATCCGGCGACGTTCTCGCTGAAGTCGAGACTGACAAGGCAGTGATGGAGCTGGTTGCCCGCGGCGATGGGATACTGAAGAAGCGGATCGCAAACGAAGGCGACGCGTCGCCGGTCGGCACTCTGCTCGCAGTGATCGGCACGGCGGATGAAAATATCGACGCGCTCATCGCGGGAGCTGGAACTCCTACTTCTGCGCCCGCTGAGGCCGTTCCTGACGCACCGCCGCAGAATGGCGATGCCGCAGCCGCGCCGGCCCCTGTGCCGGCATCGCAGGGCGCGGAAGCCGCGCAACAACCCGCCGGCGAGCGAACCCCTGCGGCGCCGGTAATGCCACAGCCACCGCTTCCCGCTTCCGGAGCGGGATTTGGGGCAAGCTCGTCATCTGCTTCGTCTGGCGCTGCGCCGGCAGAGGACGGAAAACGAAGTCGCTCTTCACCGCTCGCACGTCGTCTTGCATCTGAGCGCGGCATCGCGCTTTCGCAAATCCACGGCTCGGGCCCGGGCGGACGCATCGTCAAGAAGGACGTCGAGTCTGCCGTCGTTGCTCCAGCAAGCGCCCAGCGCACATCCACGCCGGCGAAGAAAGCGCCACGCTTCATCACACGCGACGGCGACTATCAGGACATTCCGAATACCCAGATAAGGAAGACGATCGCACGCCGCCTCGCCGAGTCGATCGGGCCCGTTCCGACTTATTATCTCACGGCGGAGTTCGACGCCGGTCGCGCTGCCGACATGCGGGCTCAGCTGAAAGAGCTCGGGGACAATTACAAGGTCAGCTTCAACGACATCGTTATCAAGTCTGTCGCCAACGCGCTTTCGGAGCACCCGGAAGTCAACGCGTGGTGGATGGGAGATCACATTCGCCACTTCAATCGCGTGCACGTTGCGATGGCGGTCGCCATTCCGGACGGACTGATCACTCCAGTGATTTTCGACGCCGATCGCAAGGGACTCGGTCACATTGCGGCCGAAGCGCGCGATCTCGCGGGAAAGGCGAAAAGCAGAAAACTGACGCCGGAGCAGTACACCGGGTCGACGTTCTCCGTATCGAATCTTGGAATGCTCGGCATCGATGAGTTCACGGCGATCATCAATCCGCCCGAGGCGGCCATCCTCGCCGTTGGGGCAGTAGAGCCGAAAGCGGTTGTCGAGGATGGCGTTGTCGTAGTTCGACAGAGAATGCGCGTTACGATGAGCTGCGATCATCGCGTTATCGACGGTGCTACCGGAGCGAGATTTCTCCAGACAGTGAAGCGCAATTTTGAGAACCCGCTTCTTCTTGTGATTTAGCGAGTTGCTGTTATGCAGTTGGCATGTGGCGGGTAGCGCGTGGCGTTTAGCCCCCCAGGCCCTTTCATCCAAATGGAACAGGTACAATGGCAAGTTTTGATGTGATCTTCATTGGTGGTGGCCCGGCCGGATATGTCGGGGCCATTCGTGCCGCACAGCTTGGAATGACAGTGGCCGTCGTCGAGCGCGAAGGCCTCGGAGGTACATGCGTTCTCTGGGGCTGCATTCCGGCGAAGGCCCTTCTCGAATCCGCATCTGTCGCGCAGAAGGTCAAGAAGGCTGCGGAATTTGGCGTCAATGTTGGCGAGACGAGCTTCGACTACGGTGTTGCGATGAAGCGCTCGCGCGCTGTCAGCACTCAGAACTCGAAAGGCGTGGAGTTTCTCTTCAAGAAGCACAAGATCACGACCATCAACGGCACCGCAAAGCTGGCCGGCAAGAACTCCGTTTCGGTGAAGACAGCCGAGGGAAAGGAAGAAAAGCACGACGCGACAAAAGCGATCGTAATTTCTACCGGATCGCGCGTGAAAGGTCTTCCGCAGGCGGGTCTCGAACTGAACAAGACCAGCGTCCTCTCGTCAGACGAAGTTCTCGTTCTGGAGAAAGCGCCGAAATCCATGGCAATCGTCGGCGCCGGAGCGGTAGGCTGTGAATTCGCTGACGTGTTCAATTCGTTCGGAACACAGATCACGCTGATCGACGTCGCGCCAGTCATTCTTCCTCTGGAAGATTCGGACTGCTCAGCCGAGCTCGCCAAGTCGTTCAAGAAGAGAAAGATCGATGTCATTGCCGGAGCGAAGATCGGGAACGTGAAGGTCGGAGAGGATTCCGTGAGCATGACAATTGACATCGGCGGAAAATCGCAGCCGCTCGAAGTGGAGAAAGTTCTCGTCGCCGCAGGCCGCGCACCAAACGTCGAAGATATCGGTCTCAAGGAAAACGGAGTTCAGCTCACCGATCGCGGCTTCATCAAGATCAACGAAAAGATGGAAACATCAGCCAAAGGCATCTACGCAATCGGCGACGTCGCCGGCCCGCCGATGCTCGCGCACAAGGGCTCGCGCGAAGGTGTCGTCGTTGCCGAGCTGCTTGCCGGCAAGACGCCGCACTTGGTCAATTACGGCAACATCCCGAACGCGACCTACTGTCATCCCGAAGTCGCATCAGTCGGACTCACTGAAGCTCAGTGCAAGGAGAAGAAGCTCGACTACAAAGTCGGCAAATTTCCCTTCTCCGCCAATGGGCGGGCGCGCACGTCGGGCGAAACGGAAGGCTTCGTCAAGATCATCCGTGATTCGAAGTACGGCGAAATCCTTGGCGCACACATCATCGGATCGCACGCAACCGAGATCCTTCACGAAATAGTTGTCGCTCGGGAGAACGAATTCACGGTCGAGGAGATCGATCTCGCAATTCACGCTCACCCGACACTGTCGGAAGCGATCGCCGAGGCCTGTCTGGATTCGCTCGGGAAAGTGATTCACGCGTGAGGCCCTGTCGTGACTGAGACTCCCGCCCTCCGGGAGTTGTGGGTCGTTCGGCTCGGGCGGTTGGGTTACGCTGAAGCTCTCGAGCTTCAGCGATCAGTGGCTCGCGACAGAATCACGGGGGCGATTCCCCAAGACCTCCTTCTTCTCGTTGAACACCCGCCGGTCGTTACGCTCGGCCGGTCTACAAAGCAAAAGAACGTCATCTCGAGTCCCACCTTCCTTGCATCGAAGGGGGTCGAGCTTTTTGAAGTGGAGCGCGGCGGCGATGTGACCTTTCATGGACCCGGCCAGCTTGTCGGCTATCCCATCATCGACCTGAAGCGACATAAGCAGGACCTGCACTGGTTCCTGCGACAGGTAGAGGGCGCGCTGATTCAGACGCTTGCTGATTACGATATTCCAGGCGAACGTAGCGCCGGATTTACCGGCGTATGGACGAACGGCCGCAAGATCGCTTCAATCGGCGTCCACGCTCGCGACTGGGTTACGTGGCATGGCTTCGCCCTGAACGTGACGACCGATCTTTCATACTTTGACTTCATCGTTCCATGCGGAATCGATAACGTGACGATGACGTCGATCGAGGAGGAGCTGACACGGCGCAACGGGACTGCATCAACCATTGCAGTTACCGTCGATGCGGCTGGCGATGCTGCCGCGACCGCGTTCGGAGACGCGTTCACTCTGGAAGCAGTTGATATGCCGATCGACGAAGTGCTTGCGATGACCACCATCGCTCCAGCCGTTTCGGGAGTTACTTCGCCAGCTTAACGCCCATTGCGTTGGCAATCCTGACGAAGTCAGGCCGTTCAATCTCGAATAGTCCCCTGCGAAACGGGTAGCCCCAACGCTTCTTGTCGAGAATGAAGTCGAGGTTGTCGAGCACGGGCTGAATCGGTGCTTCGCGAGACGGAATGAACTCGACGATTCGCCGCCACGGGTGAAAGTTGGGCGTCATCTCGGCCTGGAACGGCTCGTCGTCCGTGATGCGTCCAATCGCCGTGAACGATTGAAGCAGTTCCCCGTTGTCGAGCGAGGTACGCGGCGAGTAGAACACCCAGGTAATCGCCGTGCGAGAGGCGTTTCAGTCCGCTGCCCTTTCCGTGTCCAGCCTGCGTGAACCCGCCTGCGGCGCCGAGGCGAACATGATCGCGTGATACGGTGTTGAGCCAGTTGCGGTGTGGTTTAGATGACATTCGGAGAATATCCAGCTGTGTGTGAAGTGAGACCAGCTATCAGCAAGAGCTAACGGCCCCGAGACTTAGGTAATTGGCAAGTCTACCACCGCTTCGCCCGCCCTTACCGGCACCCTGCACTACCCGCCCTTACCGGCACCTGCACTACCCGCCCTTACCGGCACCTGCACTACCCGCCTTTACCGGCACCTGCACTACTCGCCCTTACCGGCACCTGCACTACCCGCCTTATCGGCACCTGCCCAGCCCGCCTTTGCTCCTTCGGCTCTTTTTCGGTAATCAGCCTATATTAATTCGATGAGCGACGTCCCCTCTCCCCGCGTTTATCCCGCTCGCGAGCGCGTGATTCCCGACACCGCTTACCGCGACCTGACGGCCGAGCTGAATCCGGAGCAGGCTGCGGCCGCAACACATGGCGACGGGCCTCTTCTCATCATTGCCGGCGCCGGAACCGGAAAAACCAGGACGCTGGTTTATCGCGTCGCTCATCTGATTGAGCGCGGAGTGAGACCCGAACGGATCCTCCTCCTCACGTTCACCCGACGAGCCGCACAGGAAATGCTCAGCCGCTCCGAGCGCTTGGTCGGAGCAACGAGCAAGAAAGTCCACGGCGGAACGTTCCACGCCACCGCCCATCGCCTGCTGAGGCGTTTCGGGGGCGCCGCCGGCCTCGCGAAAGATTTCACGATCATGGACCAGGGCGACTCAGCCGACCTGATGCAGCTCTCCCGCTCCCAGCTCGGCTACGCGCAGAAATCCAAGCGCTTTCCGAAGAAGGAGACACTTCAGTACGTCTACTCCCGGCATATCAACACCAGCATTCCCGTCGATGAGATTCTCCGCGACGGCTATCCTCAGTTTCTCGACTATGTAGAAGACTTCGGCAAGGTCTTCGCCGACTACACTGACAGAAAGCAGCAGCGCAACCTCGTCGATTACGACGATCTCCTGTTGTTCTGGGCACTCATGGTGGAGGCGTCGCCTGAGCTCGCGACGAAGATCGCCGGACTCTACGACCACATTCTCGTGGATGAATACCAGGACACGAACATTCTCCAGGCGCGCATTCTCCGCGGAATGTGCCGCACACACTCGAACATCTCAGTAGTCGGCGACGACGCGCAGAGTATCTATTCGTTTCGCGGAGCAAACTTCCGGAATATTCTCGGATTCCCGAAACAGTTTGAGAACACGCGGATCGTCACGCTCGAGCAGAATTACCGATCGACACCACCCATTCTCGAAGCGACGAATACGCTGATCTCGCGAGCAACCGAGCGATTCACCAAAAATCTCTGGACCGAGCGGACTGGCGGCGAGCCGCCGTGGCTTGTCGCTGCGCACGACGAGCAGCAGCAGACGCAGTTCGTCGTTGACAGAATTCTCGAGCTGCATGAAGAAGGAATTCCTCTTCGCGAGATCGCTGTGCTATTCCGCGCGGGCTACATGTCCGCCGATCTCGAGATCGAGCTAACCAACCGCAAGATTCCATTCGAGAAATGGGGCGGCCTCAAGTTTCTCGAGGCGGCACACGTCAAGGACGTGCTGGCCTTTCTCCGCATCCTCGAGAATCCGCGCGACGAAGTCAGCTGGTATCGGATCCTTCTTCTCCTCCCCGGCATCGGCGACGCGACTGCACGCTCTGCGATCGATATGATGGCGAAGGCAGCGTGGGAGTCAGCCGCGTTCGGCCGCTACGTCGCGCCACCACGAGCGCGCACGGCGCATGCTGCACTGGTGAAGCTTCTCGATGAGCTCCAATCGGGCCCGTCAGCCGACGAAGCGAAAGTCGCCGCCGATATTGCCCGGGTTCGCATGCTCTACGACAGCATCCTCCGCGAAAAATACGATCACGCCGAGCCGCGCATCTCGGACCTCGACCAGCTTCAGGTGATTGCGGCTGGCTACCCCGACCGCGCTACTTTCCTGTCGGCACTGGCACTGGAGCCACCGCAGGCGAGTCAGGACCTCGCTGGGCCTTCATCGAACGACGACAACGATTGCCTGATCCTGAGTACCGCGCACTCGGCGAAGGGAAAAGAATGGGAAGCAGTATTCCTCATCTGGGCCGTCGATGGATGGTTCCCGTCGGCCCGGGCACTCGGCGACGACGAAGAGACCGACGAAGAACGGCGCCTGATGTACGTGGCGATGACGCGAGCAAAGAATTACCTGAGTGTCACCTATCCTCTCAACGCATATTCGACGCGGCGAGGCGCCGATTATTCTCTCGATCAGCTTTCGCGATTCATCGATCGTGGCGTCCGCGACAGGATGGAACGAATCGCCGTGGGGGTACCTCCGACGCCCAGGCAGGTCGAGGCGCCAATGTCGCCACTGCTGGATCTCAGGGCGCTGTTGCGGGGCAGGTTCGGAGCCTAAGCTGGGTCCCCGCCGCCCCGGTTCATCCGTACCTTACTGACCCGACGGCGCGGAAGCCTGGTATTTCGCAAGCCAGTTTCTCAGCCCGGCGTAGGGGTCTTCCTTGTTCGCCTTGGCGATCGAAATGATCCGGCCTATGGCTCGCTTCAGATTGCGCCCTTCGCGAGCGTAGAGCTGGTCAAAAAGGTCTAGATTCTTCGCGTACACGCGCCGCGCAAGCAGTGATGCGTTGTCGAGTGGAACCCGCTGCGCGTAGAAAGGCCCGATCGTCTTGAGCTGAGGTGCAATGTCGCTGATCAGCGCGGCGCGAGCCTCGAGGTAAACCGTGTCACGCGCGGCTATCCGCACTTCCTTACTCTCCGGATGAGCCGCGTAGGCCGAGTCGAGTGATGCCGCGAGTCGCGTCCAGAATACCCCGAGCAGTTTCTCGTCTTCCCACTCGGCGTCTACCTTCGCTGCCGCCAGCGGCTCGGATCGCGACCTGAAGAACGCAGCCGCGCCTCGCGCGCCGACGAAGCTCGCAAACGATTCGTTGAATGCCGCCTGCCCCGGCGCGTAGAAAGTATTGTGGGTTGTCTCGTGAATTACCGTATTCACCAGGTCGAGGCTGTCGATGGAAAGCGTCGTGCTGGTCAGCGGATCGTTGAAGAAGCCGAGGGTGCTGAAAGCGGCCGATGGCCGTAGCGCGACGTCATACCCGTCTTCGCGAAATGATTTTGCGGCGGCCTTCGCGGCGTCGAAGTCGAAAAAACCTTTATATGGCACACTGCCCACGATCGGGAACCACCACGTGTATGCCTCGAGCCGGTCTCTGTAGGCTGCGGACAAAACCAGCACGAGAGTATCGTGGTCGAGCTTCGAGTATGTCGTAAAGCTGTCCTTCGTTCGAAGCTTGATGGAATCCTTCGCATACTCCCGGGCGGCGAGAACGAGAGCGAGCTTCTGCCTTGTGACAGGGTCCGTACGCGTGTCGGCGACCAGCTTCGCAATGGGCTGGCGCCGCGCGAGGATTTTCCCTTCCTCCCATGCACCTCTGCTCAGGTAACAAGCAGTGGGGGTGAGCGAGACGCTGAGAACGATTCCAGCTATCACGAGGGCCCAGATCTTCTTCCGACGTTTCATCCAGTCAAAACTAAAACGCGCCGGCCTGTTAAGCAGCGGATTGCTGCGGTAACCGGGTGGGCGCGACGGACGCGGAGTCGGGAAGCAGTGTCATCGCTATTCCATCTGTGATAGCAGGTGCAATAAGAAGGGGGCGCTGTTGGCGCCCCCTTCTTACTTACACTTGCTTCTGTGCCTATCAGGATTGCGTCGTAACGCAGCTGGCAGGGTTGAAGTTGGTGTTGTTCGTCTCCGCAAACGGTACCGGGTACGCGACGTCGTTGCCGTAGGTGCCACCGCGGAAGTGCGGACCGCTCGGGAAAACAGCGCTCGACGAAAGGCCGTAGTTACGGACTAGGCGCCTGAGATCACCCTGGCGGTGACCAGTGTTGTACAACCACAGCGCGCGCTCCCTGAACAGCAGGTCGCGGCGGGCGGCAAACTGCTCTGCCGATGTCATGCCGGCCGTCGCAGGATCCGTCAGAGGTGCGAGGGTTGGCGAGCCACCCTGTGCCGGCGACGGGAAGGTCTGCTTCTGGTCAGGATAGAGAATCGTGACCAGCGTCGCTACCTGGCTTCTCAACGAATTCAAGGTAGTGATCATCCCGGTTGCATTTCCTGCCTGAAGCGCAGCTTCCGCCTCGATGAGCCGTGCCTCGACGCCAGTGGCGAGCGGCACGTCAGAATCGTTGGTGGGATAGTTGTTGTTCAGCCAGCAGAAAACGGACGACGAGAAGCAGCGTCCGTTACCCGGGCGCGCCGACCAGGGCACGCGCGGATCGGCCAGACCCCTGAAAGGCAGTCCCTCGGCACTCGGCGCGGTGAGGCCCGGGGTCGAGATGTCAGGACGAATCGCAACGGCTCCCGCGAGTCCCCCTTCGAGATTCGAAACGCCGTAACGGCCGTTGCTCGTCAGCGCGAAGATCGGGTTGTTCTCGCCTCCTGTATTGGCTGAGTGCTCCAGCCGGTATACGTACAGCGTCGGCACGCTGGCAACTGCCGCAGCGGCCAGAGCATACTTGCCGTTGTTGAGGAGCGCACGCGCCTTGCCAACAGCGGCAAGCTGATTCGTCGGCGCCAGTGAGGTCGCTTCATTGAACCGGGCCGCAGCGGTGTCGTTCATTGCCGTGGTGCTCAAAGGCGTGCCGTACTGGATCGCGAACGGATCGATCGCGCCGGTATCCGGGACGATGCTGAACGGAACCGACCCACACCAGCCCTCGCTCAGAGTCGCATAGACATACCCCTCGATCGTCCGGAGCTGCGCCTTGGTCTGTGCATCGGATGCCGCTGTCTGGTTGGTCGAGAACTGCGAAACTACGGCAAAAGCGCGTCGTGCATTGAAGCGCGCCTGCTGCAGGTTGGTGAACGCTCCATCCGTGATGTTGCCGAGGATGGGCGGCTGAAGGTTGCGCTTGTCCGCCGCATCCCGCGTCGTGAAAGTATCGCCGTAATACATCTCATCGGTGATGACCGCAGATCCGGAGAGGAAAGCGTCTCCGCCAAACCCGCTGTATCCGCCGACGAACTGGCGAAGGGCTCCGTTCACAAGCGCCGGGACGGCGCCCGCGTTATTAAGGTCTTCCGGACGCCGTGAGGCAGTGTCTTCGACCACTACCAACTTGTCGGTGTTACAAGCGGCAAGGGGAAGCACCAACGCCAGCGCCAGGAACAGCCTGGAACGTGACCTCCGTCCCGTTCCAGGTTGATTCTTATATGTCTTCATGAAAAGGCCCATTAAAGTTTGAAGTCGAAGCGCAGCGTCCACAGGCGTACCGGCGGCTGCGTGTTGAACTCGCCCTGCGTAAAGTTCGAACCACCGCCCGTCTCGTTGATCTCCGGATCGAGGCCGGTGTAATCCGTCCACGTCTTGAGGTTACGGCCGGACAGCGCGATCGACGCACCGCGCAATGCTGCAAAGCGCGTTGCGACCGCTTCCGGAATTCCAAGGCGGACCGAGAGTTCGCGGAACTTGATGAAGTCTGCGTTCTCGATGTAACCGTAAGGCGTCGCTCCGAGGAATTGGGCGCCGATGTAGGCCGCCTGTTCCTGAAGAGTAGCGTTCGGATTGGAGAGCGCAGAGCACTGACCGTAGTACGGATTCGCGTTCTGCGTACGGCAGCGGAAGTACGAGGTGTAGTTGAGCTGCTTACCGCCAGCACGGCGCTCGAACAGCGCAGTGACCGTGAGGTTCCTGAACAGCGTCAGATCACCCGAGAGGCTTTGCGTGTGCGTCGGCAGTGACGGCCCGACATACGCCTGATTCAGGGTATCCAGCTTGTTCTTCAGCTTGTTCCGAACCACCAGGAACTTCGCCGTATCCACCGTGACTTCGGCTCTCGACAACTTTCCGTTGCCATCCGCATCGTTGTACTTGATGGGCGTGGCGAAGAAGGCGCCGGTTGGAAAGTCGGTACGATGTGCCTGCGCGCCACGGTTGAACTGAATCGGGGCAACGCTGTCGCCCAGGTTCTCGATCTTGTTGTAGAGCGTCGTGGCGTTCAGGTGCGCAGTGAAGGCGACCATGCGGGTGCTGAACACGTTCGCGTTGAGTCCGAGCTCGGTTCCCCAGTTACGAACGCTTCCGAGGTTCCGGAAAACGTTACCGGTGAGTCCGGACGACGGCGGCAGGGGCACCGCAATAAGCGCGTCCTCTGACCGGCGAGTGAATGCCGTGAACTCGGTGGAGAAGCGATCGTGGAAAAAGCCCGCGTCGAATCCACCTTCAAACTCAGTGGTACGCTCGACCTTGAGTCTCGGATTTCCCGTGCTGGTGAGGATAAGGGCGGGAACTTCAGCACCGCCGGTCTGAACGACGCGCGATCCGAAGAACGTGTCACCCTGTCCGAAACCCGGGCGCTGTCCTGCCTGACCCCAACCCGCGCGAACGCGAAGCTGGTTGACGTAGTCCTGCTTCGGGAAGAAACCCTGACGCGAAATAACCCACGATCCGTTGAGGGAAGGATAGTAACTCAGTCCCGACACATCGCGAACCAGGCCGCTGTTGTTGTCTGCGCGAAGGCTGCCGCTCAAAAAGAAGCGATCGTTGTACGAAAGCTCCTGGCTACCGAAGATTCCGACGGTCTTCGCGTCGGTGTGCGTCTCACTGACTGCGAACTGGCTCGTTGTCGCCGAGCACGACGTGGTGCCCGCCGGAATTCCGACGCCGTAACACTCGAGGTTCTCAAAGAGGGATCGCTGGTAGCTTGCACCGAGGGTGCTGGTGCTGACGATGTTCGCCAGGGGCTGGAACGTCGCCGAAGCTGATCCATTCGTCGTGTAGATGTAGTTCGTTGCCCGGAAAGCATCGCGGAAGCCGAGGATGTAGCTCTGGGCGAGCGGAAGCTCGTTCGGGTTGATCGTCTGGCGATCGTAGCGGCCGAAGTAGTCAAGTCCGGCGTTGCCGTTGACCTTGAGCCACGAGAGCGGCGTGTAGTTGGTGTTGGCGCCGATCACGAAACGATCGACATCCTGCGACGCCTGGACCTTGCGCTGATCAGCAGTGTTGTAGCCGAAGTAGGAACCCAGACGGCTACCAGCTGTGAGGACAGTGTCCGACTCCATTCCCGGCAGATACTGCGCCGTTCCAAGGAGACCATTGATCAGCGGACTGAATATGCTGTTGTCATTGGAGATACGGCGGGTGTCGCTTCTGATGTAGGCAGCGGTGATCGCAGCAGTTGCGCGCGCGCCGATGCGTGCGTTGAGGTTGGTACGGAGGCTGACACGATTGAGATCGTTCGGCCGAAGAACGCCGGACTCACGCTCCTGGTCGCCAGAGATGAAGAACGTCAGCGCTTCTGCACCGCCGGAAACGTTGAGGCCGTATTTGGAGCGCGTGCCGGTCTCGTAAGGCGTCGTACGCGCATCGCGGAACTGATCAAACGAGAGCAGCTCATCCTGCGTGCATGCGCCAGTGGTGCCAACTGCCAGCGCGGCCCTGTAGTTCGGGCAGATATCGTACGGTGCGCCGCCGCCGAAGAGGGTGCGGATATTCAGAATTCCGCCCTGCTCGATGTTGTAGAAATCGCCCGATCCGAAGCGGGTGAGCGCTGCATAGTTGAGAGGATAGGTGTTCTTGTCCTCCATCTGGCCGGCTTCCGCATAACCACGCCACGACGCCTTGCCGGCATGACCGCGCTTGGTGGTGATGAGGATGACACCATTGCTCGCGGCGCTGCCGTAAATGGCGGATGCGGCCGGGCCCTTCAGGATCTCGATGTTCTCGATTTCTTCCGGGTTGACGTCGTTCAGACGCGAATAGTCCTGTCCCCCAAGCGAGATGCCACCCTTGCTGTTCGAAGCGGCAATGCCGTCGATGTAGAGCAGCGGCTCGTTGGAAAGCGAAAGGCTGTTCGCTCCGCGAATGCGCACGCGCTGGGACGACCCCGAGGTACCGGCGGCACTCTGTAGCGTCACTCCCGCGATGCGTCCCTGAAGAACATCGCCGAGGGATGTGATGGGGCCCTTGTTGAGTTCAGCAACATTCACGTGACCGACGTTGGTGCCGACTTCAACACGGCGCTCAATCTGACCAGTAACGGCATTGACGACAACTTCCTGAAGCTGCGTAGCAGACGTGGCGAGCACGAAGTTCGCTGTTGCAGTCGCGCCTGCACCGACCGTAACCTGCTGATTCCCTACACCGTAACCAATCCTGCGCGCGCGAATCTGGACAACGCCCGCGGGCACGCCCTGAATGGTATACCTACCCTGTTGATCCGTCGACGCTCCCCGCTGTGTTCCCACGACCTGGACTTGGGCGTCCTGGAGCGGCCTCTGTGTTGCCTGATCTACAACGGTACCGCTGACCGTTCCTCCGCCTTGGGCCAACAACCCGGCGGGAAGGAACGCCAGGGCCAGCGCCGTCAACCCTGCTCTGACTCGCTTACTCATGTTGTTCTCCATACGTGTGATTTCGCCGGCCAATCTGGCCGGCTTAGTGAACTTTTGCTCATCTGCGAAACCGCTAACCTTGTCGTGATTCGTGGACCATTACCTCCGGATTCGAGTCATCACTTGTTACTCTGACCTACATCGCGAAGTCCAGGCGCAAATTCGAACGGCATCTGTACGATCTGCCTTACAACCGCACCGTTCTTCACAGCGGGATTGAACTTCAATTTTTCGAGGCCCTGCTGAACTGCTTCGCTGAACCTGAAGTCGGTGGAGGTCACAATGGAAATAGTGCGTGTCTCAACGACGCCCTTCTGATCAACTACAAACTCTGCAACAACTGACCCCGGTATTTTCGAAGCAAACAGATCGGGTGGATAGTTAACGCTTACGGAACCGCGATTGCTAGGCTCCGCCTGCTGGTCCACCTGACTTGCGGTGAAGACTGACAGGGATTCAACGAGCGCCTCCAAATTTACGGCGGCCTTCTTGAATCTTCGAGGAGGATCGGTGTCGGCTCCCCGCGACCAGAGGAGGATGGTTCCGCAGCTGGATAGTCCGCTGTTTGCAGTAAAATCAGCGGGCGCGGTGGTCGACCCGAGGTAAAGCTCGATGCCGTGAAAAGTGCTTACGGGGAAGGCGTCGAGGTCAACCTCGCCGGCCGGCATCGGCACGCCATCGAGCCACACCAGCGGGCGACAGTCGCGCTGTCGCATACGTACCGCGCTGCCACCGGACCGGAGGTCAAACGCGTTGATGCCAGGAACGTTCTTCAGGATCTGGCTCAAGGTCCGATAGCCCTGCTTGTCTATTTCGTCTCGCGCGATGAAATATCCCGAAGACCGCCGCTGAAGCCGAGTGTAGTAACCCGCAAGGCGCCCGGAAAATTCCCCCGTGCTGCTGCTGACCAGCACCGGCTTCAACGTTGTTGGGAGAGCCGCCAGGCGGATGTGGAGCTTGCCGGCGGATTCGCCCGGGGCAGCAACCTGCATATCCCGATCGACTGGCGAATAACCGAGCCTCCTGATCGCGAGCCGTACCGAACCAGACTGAACCGAGTGAAACCGGAACTCGCCGGCCTCATTTGTCATGACCTTGAGCGAGAGCGATGCAATGGACACTGTCGCTCCGCTAAGAAGGTTCCCCGCAGAGTCCGTAACGACGCCACCCAAAGACGCCAGCGTTTGAGCTGGCAAACTGGACGCGCCGGCAATGGCAAAACACACAGGAATCAACATCCTGTCAAAACGATTGCGTCTGCAAAAATCCTTCATCAAACCGCGACTCTGCCGTCCTTGGTCAACTGACCTCCCCCGATGAGAGGATGCTCGCGGGATTGCGGGGCTGTACTGGAACAATAGTGTGGAAAGCAGTAGCGGGCAATGTATACAACGTTTTTTCGTCGCCCATTTCAGTCACCCGGCTGTACGTGCCACCAATCCTTCGTTCCCTTATCTTTAGAAGGTGTCCTTCGTTCATCTCCACTGCCATTCCGAGTACTCGCTTCTCGACGGCGCCAATCGAATAGATGACCTGATTTCGCGGGCGAACGAGTTCGAGCAGCCGGCGCTTGCAATCACCGATCACGGCAATATGCACGCTGCCTGGGAATTCCAGGAAAAGGCGCGCAAAGCTGGCATCAAGCCGCTTATCGGAATGGAGGCGTACGTTGCCCCCGGAAGCCGCCATATCAAGGAGCGCGACGGCGCCCGCAAGCCCTACTACCACCTGGTTCTTCTCGCC
>JBBSGU010000005.1:0-78172 GCA_038253755.1 Gemmatimonadales bacterium
AACCGAGACATGCTGGGCATCGGTAGAGCTCGCCCCATTGCCAAAAGCAAGGAGCCTCCCGCCGCGGAGAAACCGATGCGCCATTTCTTCGCACGACTCGGCGAGGCGTCGAGCCTCCGTTGCAAAGAGTGCATCTGAAACCGGATTGCGAGCGAGCAGCCTGTCGGCCACCGACGCCGTTTGATTTTCCGTCAGCAAATCCTGGGCAACGGATCGCCGACGAGCATGTCAACGACACGTGTTCCTCCGTAGCCCGAAATCGACATCACGGTGCGCGCGGGCGCGTCGCGCACTTCACCGATAACCACTGCCGCTTCTCCGCCCGGAACAGATCTTACCGCGTCGAGCGCGTCATCGGCGCAATCGGCCGAGACGACGGCGAGAAACTGGCCTTCGTTGGCGATGTGCATCGGCTCGAGACCAAGAATCTCGCAAGCGCCACGAACCTGGTCACGCACGGGGATAGAATCTTCCATCAGCGCAATCGCGACGCGGGCATCCGCTGCCAGCTCGTTGAGCGCGCTCGCAACGCCACCGCGGGTGGGATCTCGCATCCAATGAACGCCATTACCAACGCGCGCGATTAGCGCTTCGATCATCGGATAGACAGAACGCGTGTCGGATCGAAGGTCCGTCTCGAGATCGATCTCACCGCGGGCGAGAAGAATCGTGATACCGTGATCGCCAATTGGGCCCGACAGAATGATCCGGTCCCCGGGACCAACGCGCTTCGGTGAGCACGATGCACGGGGATCGACAGCACCTATTCCCGCGGTTGTGATGTACATGCCGTCTGCCATACCATGCTCGACGACCTTCGTATCGCCCCCGACAATCGAGACACCGGCAGTTGCCGCGGCTGACGCGATCGCGCGCATCTCTACCTCGAGAACTTCCGACGACAGGCCGGCTTCGAGAATCAGCGTGACGACGAGCGCGGTCGGAATCGCACCAGACACGGCAAGATCGTTGACCGTTCCGTTCACCGCGAGGTCTCCGATCGATCCGCCGGGAAATCGCAGCGGCTTGACGACAAAGCTGTCGGCGGTGAATGCCAGCTTTGCGCCACCGATGTCGAGATAGGCAGCGTCGCCGAGAGACTCGAGCAGTGAGCCGCCAAACGCCGGCGCAATCAAGCCTTCGACAAGACGACGGCTCGCCTTGCCGCCGGCGCCGTGCGCCATCTCGATCTGCGGATCGGAAAAACGAATCTTCGATTTTCTGTCTGGCACGTTGGTAAGCGGGGAGATGTCGATATTGCGGCCGCTAAGCGGTCACGGCGGCAGTCGCTCTAAGCGCGTAGTTATAGTACGCCGCGCATGCCCCTTCCGACGACACCATCAACGCGCCAACCGGCTTCTCCGGCGTGCATTCCTTTCCGAACAGCTTGCATTGATGGGGCTTGAGAACGCCCTTGAGCACCTCTCCGCACTGCGCGGCCTTCGGGTCGGTGACGCGAATACCGGGAATGTGGAACCGGGCTTCCGCGTCGAACTCGGCATATGCGTCGCGAAGCTTGAGTGCCGACTGCGAGATGAAGCCCAGGCCGCGCCACTCGAAGTATGGCCGCAGCTCAAACACTTCGGCCATCGCTCGAAGTGCAGGCACATTGCCTTCCCACGGCACGACGCGCGCATACTGGTTCTCGACGTATGCGGTGCCGGCCTCCAGCTGCCGGAGAATCATTACGATCGACTGGAGCACATCGAGCGGTTCGAAGCCGGACGTGACGAGCGGTTTGCCGTAATCGCGGCAGATGAACTCATACGGCCGGCATCCAATAACGGTCGAGACATGCCCCGGGCCAATGAACGCTTCAACCCGCATGTCGGGCGAGTCCAGTATCGCGCGGATCGCCGGAATGATCGTGACGTGATTGCAGAATACAGAAAAGTTCTTCACGCCGAGCGCGCGGGCGCGTTGCAACGTCAGCGCGGTCGAGGGCGCCGTCGTCTCGAATCCAATCGCGAAGAAAACCACGTCGCGATCGGGGTTCTGCTGGGCGATCTTGAGCGCATCGAGCGGCGAATACACCATTCTGATGTCGGCGCCGCGCGCCTTGTGCTCGAGCGGAGTGCCGTTTCTCCCGGGAACCCGCATCATGTCGCCGAACGCTGTGAGAATCACCTTCGGATCGGACGCGATCGACAGCCCGTCATCGACTCTGCCCATGGGGAGAACGCAGACCGGACAGCCTGGGCCATGCACCAGCTCGATATTGTCGGGCAGTACATCCTGAAGAGCGAATCGGTAGATCGCGTGTGTGTGCCCACCGCAGACTTCCATCAAACGGAAATGCCTGGATGGATCGGCAAGACGCTTGATTTCCGCCGCCGCCTGTTTGATGAGATGCGCGTCGCGAAACTCGTCGACGTATTTCATGCCGACGATGGCGAGATGCGCGTCACTGGCTTCGACCGTGTTAGCTGAATTGGTATCCCTCCATCTCGCGCATCATCTCCAGATCCTCACCGAGGCTCGTGAGCAACCGCATCTGCTCCTCGGCGTATTCGGCGCTGATACGGCTCGCCAGCGACGAACTCGACGATTTTCCCGGTATGGCAAGGCACATCTAGCGCTTCCTCGCATTCTCCCCATGCGGAGATATCGAAGTAAATCGGGAAGCGACATAATGAGGAATCCAAGCGCGATCAGCCCGCAACAACCAAGCTCCTGATCAACTCATCGCAGCCAGTGATTCCTCTCATACTGCACGAGGGAACTTCATCCGTCAAGTTACGATCGCGACCGTTTAACTGCATAGACCGACCAGAAACCGGGCTCACTCCATGCAGTGGGCACGGCAGCGGATAACCTGGAATCGACAATCGGGGGCAGGAACATGAAACGCCTGATGGGAGGCCCCGGAACAACGCATGACTGATGTAGACGCTATCGTTGTGGGCGCCGGGCCGAACGGTCTCTCGGCTGCCATCGTGCTTGCGTCTGCGGGTTTGTCGGTGATCGTAATCGAAGCCGCCGCTACGATCGGAGGCGGAACCCGGACCGAGGAGCTCACGCTGCCCGGTTTTTCGCATGACGTTTGTTCGGCCGTGCATCCCCTTGGCGCCGCATCTCCATTCCTGTCCACACTCCCGCTGGCAGATCACGGCCTCGAGTGGATAGAGCCTCCGGTCGCCCTGGCCCATCCATTCGACCGCGACCCGCCTGCGCTGCTCGAGCGGAATCTCTCCACGACGTCCAGCGGGCTGGGCGCCGATGCGCGCCGATATCGCACACTTGTGGATCCATTCGTCGCGCGATGGGAAGAGCTTTCGGCAGATGTCTTCGGTCCATTGTTCCGCCCGGCGCACCCGTTGCTGGTGGCTCGTTTCGGTCTCGCGGGTTTGCGTTCCGCGTCGAATCTCGCCGGACAATTTGCCGAACCGCGAACGCGCGCGATCCTCGCCGGGCTTGCAGCACACTCCGTCCAACCGCTGAACACCGCCGGAACCGCTGCGGCCGCCATGCTGCTGGCGGCCGCTGCTCATCGAGTAAGCTGGCCTGTTTCGCGATACGGGTCAGAGCGCATCACTACTGCGCTGGCGTCCTACCTCATAAGCCTTGGCGGCCGGATCGAGACGGGCACGCCGGTACGATCGCTGAAAGAGCTGCCACCGTCGCGCGCAGTGCTTCTGGATTTGACGCCTCGCCAGGTGCTGGCGGTCGCCGGTGACTTGTTATCAACGCCATATCGCCGCGGACTCGAACGGTTTCGATACGGACCGGGAGTATTCAAAGTTGACTGGGCGCTCGCCGGGCCGGTGCCATGGCGGTCGCCGGAGTGCGACCGCGCCGGGACAGTCCATCTCGGTGGGACGATCGAAGAAATTGCGGCCTCGGAAGCGTCAGTCGCCCGCAGTGAACACGCCGAACGCCCCTTCGTGATTGTCACGCAGCAGAGCCGGTTCGATTCATCCAGGGCTCCCGCAGGCAAACACACATTGTGGGGATACTGTCATGTGCCTGCCGGATCGACTGTCGACATGCTGCCGCGGATCGAGGCACAGATCGAGCGTTTCGCTCCGGGATTTCGCGAGCGCGTCCTCGCCTGCCAAACGATGCGCACGTCGGACCTCGAGGCGCGAAACCAGAATTTTGTTGGCGGCGACATCGGAGGTGGCGCGAACACCCTCCGGCAGCTTCTTTTCCGGCCGATGATTCGCTGGAATCCATACTCGACCCCGGTGCGCGGACTGTATATCTGCTCGGCATCGACTCCACCGGGCGGAGGAGTCCACGGGATGTGCGGATATCACGCGGCCCGATCGGCACTGCGTCAGGTATTCGGAATCAAGACCGTCTGATCGCGAGTTGCAAACTGGTGTGAGGCAGGTGGCGCATCCACTACCGAGGCAATGGAATGATATTGCATGAACGATGGTTTACCGATGAAGCGCGTTTCCCGGTCCAGTTCGACCAGTGGAGCCGCCCCGAGAGCCTGACTTCAGTCGCGATTGCAATTGGTGTCGCCGCCGCCACGTTCGTGCTGTGGCGCGCAGCTGGGCGACGCAGCATCGTGCCTGGTCCGGTGCGATTCGGGATGACATGGCAAAACTATGAGAAAATACTCTCCTGGGTTCCTCTCGTAATCGGGCTTCACATGGGTATTACGCTTCTCGTAAGCGGAATCACAAGGCAGCTTTTCGTGCCCAATCTCGAGCTTCCAGTGAACCTTCTCGGAGGCGTCATGGGTCTGGCCGAAATTGCTATCGGGCTGAGTTTTGTTTACGGCGCGCTTGCGCGGCCGGCAGCGGCTGCGCTCGGAATACTCTGGGTGGGCGGGGTTTTTCTCTTCGGTCCTATTCGTCTCCTCGAACACCCGGAGATCCTCGGCGTTGCCTTCTTTCTCTTTGTGACTGGAAGAGGACCACTTGCGTTCGACATGGCGATGGAACGGCTTCACCAACCGATCAAGGCTCTCATTCCCTACATCGTCACGGTTCTGCGCATTTCCATTGCAACTGGAATCATTGTCGTCGCCTTCACTGAGAAGCTTTGGAACGTGCCGATGGGGCTCGCATTTCTTTCCGATCATCACTTCAATTTCTTTCCCGAGATTGGCATGTCGCAGGTCGATGACAGGACTTTCCTGCTCATAGCGGGCACCGTGGAGCTTACTATCGGTCTGATTCTTTTCTCAGGGGCATTTGTCCGGCTGCTCATTCTCGTGACGTTGGTTCCCTTCAATCTGACTCTGCCCTTCCTGGGTTGGCGAGAGCTGGTCGGCCATCTCACAACCTACGGCATCTTTGCGCTGCTGCTGCTGTGGGGCCACGAGACGCCGCCGGAAACAGGATCTCTCACTGCCGCCCTTTCCGGCGACCCACAGCCGCACTGATCGGTAACATGCTCGCCAGTGGCAACACTTCGTGGCGGATCACCCGCAAGGACGCGTTAACGAGAAACCATGGCAGCGAATATCAGCCGAAACGCTGCATCATGCTCATCACCAACCGCCTCAGATCGTTGTAGGTAACAAGGGCGAATAAAAGCAGCACCGCGGCGAGACCGGCGCGGAGGATGTACTCTCGCGTACGCGAGCTGAACGCGCTGCCCTTGATCGACTCGAGTACGTTGATCGCGATCTGCCCCCCGTCCAGCACCGGAATAGGAAGCAGGTTGAATACCGCGAGGTTCGTGCTGATGAGCGCGATGAGGAAAAAGAGCTGCTCGCCGCCGCCGCGCGCGGCCTGGACGGACGCCTGCGCGATCATGATCGGACCACCGAGTTCACTCGCGGAAACCTTGCGCGTCGCCAGTCCGCGAAGTGCTTCGATCACCGTTCCAGCCATGACCCACGTTGCGCGACCTCCGGCAACGACAGCATCACCAAACGCGATCGGACGCGACGACTGACTCGGCACAATTCCAATGCGGCCAACGCCCTCGACCTTTCCTGTTCCCGGATTAGTGGCCGTATCAGCAACCGGCGTGATGTCGATCTTTCTCACGCTGCCACTGCGTAATACATCGAAAGTCAGCGGAACTCCGGGCGATGCACTGACTTTAGTGACGAGCCCTTCCCAATCGACCTTCGCTCCGTTGATCGCGAGAATGCTGTCGCCATGCTGAAGTCCGGCTAACGCCGCCGGCCTTCCAGCGAAGAGCGAATCGGCTTTCGTCGTCAAATACGGATCACCGTAATGAATGAACATCCCGGTCGTAACCACGAACGCGAGTAACACGTTCATCGTCACGCCGGAAAGAAGAATCATCATTCTCGCCCACAACGGCTTCGATTCGAACCACCGGTCGGGCGGAATCGGCTTTGGACCAAACGGCACCATCGCGTTCGGATCCATCGCGTCACCACTCTCTGTCAGCTGGGTCGCGGAGTTTTCGGAGCCGCCTTCGAGAAATGCAGTGGTCTCGTCTTCTCTCGACGCCATGCGGACGTATCCGCCGATCGGCAGCATTGCAAGAACGTACTCCGTCTCGCCATGTCGCCGACGCCACAGCGGCTTACCGAACCCGATTGAGAATCGGGGCGTGTACACGCCGACAGCTTTCGCCGCCAGGAAGTGGCCGAGCTCGTGAACGAATACCACGAGACCGAATACGAAAATCGGTGCAATGTATACCAGCATCAGAACAGCTCCATTACGTGCATTCGTGCCGAGGCATCTGCCTCGAGCAGTTCTTCCCGGTTCCCGCCAGGTAGATCACCCAGCCTGTCCAGCGCAGATGCGATCGCCCTTGGAATGTCCCCGAATTTGATCCGTCCGCCGAGAAACAAGGCTACTGCCTGCTCGTTCGCTGCATTGTAAACCGCAGGTGCCGCGCCGCCCCGCTTTCCAGCCCCAATTCCCAAACCAAGCGCCGGAAACTGCGAGATTGCAACGGGCTCGAAAGTCAGAGGTGAGTTGCTGACGGGATCGAACCCTGCTACACCGTCGTCGTGCGCACGTTCAGGATGCGTCAGCGCGTAGAGCACTGGCAGCTCCATGCTCGGAACGCTCATCTGCGCCACCACGCTTCCGTCGATGAACTCGACGAATGAGTGCACGATACTTTGTGGATGAACAACGACATCGATCTGGTCGTAATCGAGCCCGAAGAGAAAATGAGCTTCGATTACCTCGAGCGCCTTGTTCGCGAGAGTGGCGCTGTCGATGGTGA
This sequence comes from Gemmatimonadales bacterium, assembly GCA_038253755.1. Taxonomy (GTDB): domain Bacteria; phylum Gemmatimonadota; class Gemmatimonadetes; order Gemmatimonadales; family Gemmatimonadaceae; genus UBA4720. Next base: position 7,123 of record JBBSGU010000005.1, read on the forward strand.
TCTTACGCCCCATGGTCCACGTCGGATGCCTGAGCGCGTCTTCGAGAGTGGCATCGCCAAGCTGTTCTTTCGTCCATCCGCGAAACGGCCCACCCGACGCCGTCAGGATGATTCTCCGGACTTCCGATCTCGGCCGCGTTCCGATGCATTGAAGGATCGCGCTGTGCTCGCTGTCTACCGGAACAAGCTCGCCACCGCCTTCCTTGCACGCCTGCTCCGCGAGCGCGCCGGCGACGACCAGCGTCTCCTTGTTCGCCAGCGCGACGCGCTTTCCCGCCCGCAACGCGGCGAGAGTGGCATCGAGCCCGGCAGCACCGACAACTGCATTGAGAACGATATGCGTATCGTCACGCGTCGCTGCTTCAACCAGAACGTCGCCGCCGCTCCGCCAATCGCTGCCGGCACTTTCGTCATGGCAAACCAGTCCAACGTACGGTGGCGAAAATTCCTTCGCCTGCTCGGCCAGCAGTGTACCGTTTGTATTCGCAGTCAGCGCCGTCACGGCAAAACGATCCTTCTGACGAGCGAGCACGCGCAGCGCCGTCGTACCTATCGAGCCCGTCGATCCGAGGATCGCGACTCCCTTCCGGTTCATCCCGGTGCCGACAGCAGCAGTGCGCCCAGCAGCAGGTAGGCAACCGGCAGCACGAAGAGCAGGCTGTCGAATCTGTCCAGAATCCCACCGTGACCGGGAAGCAGCTTCGACGAGTCCTTCACGCCCGCGTCGCGCTTGAGCAGCGACTCCGCCAGATCTCCAAGCTGGCCGACAACGCCGATCGCAATTCCGAAAATCACGAGCCCGGTTGGACTCAACCCGAGCTGCGCGAACGGCCTCAGTAGAAAATGCGAATAGATCCAGGCGCCGAGGATCGCAACCAGCAGTCCGCCGACGGCACCTTCGATTGTTTTTGCCGGGCTCACCGCCGGGATCATCTTGTGCTTTCCAAGCATGCGCCCGAACGCGTATGCGCCCGTGTCAGTCGCCCACGTTACGGCGATTGGAAACATCACGAGAATCGTTCCTGCAAGCGCGCCTACCGCGTATTCGTGATACCGCAACGGATACATGTACGCGACGAGCGACGGATAGACGATTGCGGCAAGCGTGACCGAAAATGAGACCAGCGGTTTCCGTTCAACACCGCGAGCCCAAATCACCGCTGCCAGCAGCGCGAGAAACACGAGCACTGCGGCCGTGAGCGTTACGTTGAATACGCCGAGGTAGCTGGCATGCACCGCGAGGGGAATCGCTGCGGCGAGAACTATTGCGGGGATCTCGAGTGGCTCCGTTCCACCAGCACGTGCCATTCGCAGCATTTCCCACGCGCCGATTGCCGCAACTGCTCCAAGCGCAGCAGCGAACACCCAGCCTCCAATGTAGATGAGCGCAACGGTAAGGGGCGCGCCGACGAGCGCGAACAGCACGCGCCTGGTGAGCTCTGACACGAGCTCAGACTTCCATTATTTCTGCTTCTTTTCCCTTTAGCAGCTCGTCGATCTTCGAGATGAAGTCGTCGTGCATCTTCTGCAGGTCCTTCTCAGCGTGCTTGACGTCGTCTTCACTCGTGTGATCGAGCTTCTTCAGCTTGTCTCGGCCTTCAGTACGCGCGTGACGAATGCCGATGCGCGCTTCTTCAGCGAGCTTGTGGACGACTTTGACGAGATCCTTTCGTCTCTCTTCGTTAAGCGCCGGCAGAGGAACGCGAATGACGCCGCTCTGCGACATCGGGTTCAGGCCAAGATCGGAATCCCGGATCGCCTTTTCGATGGCCGACATCTGTCCCTTGTCCCATGGCGTCACTGTCAGCATTCGCGGCTCCGGCGCGGAAACGCTCGCGACCTGATTGATCGGCATCGTCTGTCCGTACACTTCGACGCGAACGGTGTCGAGAAGGCTGGTGCTTGCCTTTCCCGTGCGTATCGAAGCCAACTCGCGCTTCGAACTCTCGAGCGATTTGTCCATCGCTGCGCGCGAATCCTTCGTGATCTGCTGAATCGTGCTCATTGAACCAGTGTCCCGATGCGCTCACCGCTGACGGCTCGCGCGATCGCTCCAGGAGTGTTGATGTTCAGAACTATTATCGGCAGCGTGTTCTCGCGGCAGAGAGCGATCGCGGTCTGGTCCATCACGCCAAGCTCCTTGAGCATGACGTCGCGATAGCTGATCTCGGTGAACAGCGTTGCCGTCGGATCTTTCTTTGGATCGGCAGAATACACGCCATCGACGCTCGTGGCCTTGATGATTACCTGCGATTTCGTCTGAATTGCGCGAAGCGCTGCGGCAGTGTCCGTCGAGAAATACGGATTGCCGGTGCCGCCGGCGAAAATCACCACGCGGCCTTTCTCGAAATGACGCAGAGCGCGGCGCCGGATGAACGGCTCGGCGATCTGCTCCATGTTGATGGCAGTCATGACACGCGTTTCGACGCCGGCTCTCTCGAGCACGTCCTGAACCGCGAGCGCGTTGATCACGGTGCCGAGCATGCCCATGTAGTCGCTGCCGACCCGGTCCATGCCGAGCTTCGAGAACTCGGCACCGCGAACGATGTTGCCACCGCCAATGACGAGGCCGATGCCAACATCCATGTCGATGACCTTCTTGATCTCACCGGCAATCCGCGCGAGCGTGTCCATGTCGAACCCGGTTCCCTTTCCTCCGGCGAGTGCCTCGCCGGAGATCTTGAGAAGAACGCGCGAATACGCCGACTTGGTCAAGCGGTGTTACTCCTCTCCCATCTGGAAACGCGTGAACCGGCGAACCACGATATTCTCGCCGACCTTCGCTGACGTTTCCTTGATGAGGTCGGCGATCGATTTCTTCGGCTCGCGAATCCAGGGCTGGTAGACGAGGCAGTTGTCCTTGTAGTATGCCTCGACTTTTCCCTCGACCATGCGCTGGACGATGTTCTCGGGCTTGCCGCTCGCCTTTGCCTGCTCTTCGGCGATGCGACGCTCGCTGTCAACGCGCTCCTGAGGAACGCCGTCCTTGTCTACCGAAACGGGCGCAGCGCTCGCGATGTGGAGTGCGATCTCGCGGCAAAGAGTCTTGAAGTCATCCGTGCGTGCGACGAAGTCGGTCTCGCAATTGACTTCGACGAGCACTCCGACCTTTCCGTTGTGATGGATGTAGCTGGTGATGGCGCCTTCGGACGTCTGCTTTCCGGCGCGCTTGTCAGCCTTTGCGATACCCTTCACGCGAAGGTGCTCGGCGGCTTTGTCCATATCGCCGTTGTTCTCTTCGAGGGACCTCTTTGCCTCCATCATGCCGGCGCCAGTGCGCTGGCGGAGGGCCATTACGTCTTTTGCTGTGAACATCGATCTACCCTTTGTTATTCCAGCTCGCGCTCTGAGCGCGTAGTGGTCAGTTAAAAGAACGCCGCCGGCTTTGCAGGCCGGCGGCGGGTCTGCCCGCAGGCAGGAGGAAGTTAACCTTCCGGATGCACGGCGTTAACTCCGAATTCCCCCGCAACGTCCGATGCGTCGCCGGTAAGCATGCCGGTGTCGCCAATGGTATCGCCCTCGGCCGTCGCTTCGCCTTCTCCTTCTCCTTCGCCCGCGCCTTCTGCTGCGCCTTCGCCCTCACCGCCGGTCTTGAGCCGGGCCGCGATTGCTTCCGGCTTTGCCCGACGGCGCCGCGGACGCCGCTTTCTCTTCTTGTCGCCTTCGCCTTCCGGCTCGGCGCCACGATCGGAGCTGTACGTGTACGACTCCGTTTCTTCTGCTTCTTCGCGAATCGGGGCTTCCCTCTTCGCTTCGATGATCGCGTCAGCGATGGCGTGCGTCACGAGCTCGACCGACTTGATCGCATCGTCGTTGCCGGCGATGGGAACAGTAATGAGATCGGGATCGGCGTTGGTATCGACGAGCGCGATGATCGGAATACCCAGCTTGTTCGCCTCGGCCACCGCGATGCGCTCCTTCTTGGAGTCGATCACGAACATCAGGCCAGGCAGACGGCTCAGGTTCTTGATGCCGCTCAGGTTCTTCGAAAGCTTGTCGCGCTGGCGGCTCATCATGAGCTGTTCTTTCTTCGTGTAGTTCTCGAAATCTCCGCCTGCCTCGCTGCCGGCTTCGAGGTCCTTCAGCTTCCGGACCTGCTTCTTGACGGTCTGGAAGTTCGTGAGGAGCCCGCCAAGCCAGCGCTCGGTGATGTGCATTGCACCAGCGCGATCGGCTTCATCCTTGACGATGTTGACGAGCTGGCGCTTGGTGCAGACGAAGAGGACGCTTTCTCCACGGAGCACGACATTGCGTGCCAGCGTCTTCGCGATCTCCAGCTGACGCAGGGTCTTCTGGAGGTCGATGATGTGGATGCCGTTGCGTTCCGCGAAGATGAAACGGCGCATCTTCGGGTTCCAGCGACGGGTCTGGTGGCCGAAGTGAACTCCGGCGGCTAGTAGTTGATCGAGGTTTGGTTCAGTCATTCAGTGAGAGATCCGATTAACGCTTGGAGAACTGGAACTTCTTGCGTGCCTTTGGACGGCCGGGCTTTTTACGCTCGACTGCGCGGGCATCACGAGTCAGAAGCCCCAGGTCCCGGAGCTTCCGGCGATGTGTCTCGTCGAGCTTGACGAGAGCACGAGCTACTGCGAGGCGAAGAGCACCGGCCTGTCCGGTGAGACCGCCGCCATCAACGCGAGCCATGATGTCGAAGCGTCCGAGTGTATCGGTCGCCGTGAACGGCTGCTGAATTGCTGCGACGTGGGCAGAACGCGGGAAGTAGTCACCAAGCGTGCGGCCATTGACCTGCCACTTGCCCGAGCCAGCCTTCAGGTACAGGCGGCAGCGGGCCTCCTTGCGTCGTCCAATTGTGTGCGTGGTTCCAGCTTCAGCCATTACTTCGTCTCACTCTTCTTGTTGAGGTCGAGCACCTTGGGCTGCTGCGCAGCGTGGGAGTGCTTGTCGGTTGCGAAAACGCGCAGCTTGCGGCGCAGCGACTGGCGGCCGAGCGCGGTCTTCGGCAGCATGCCATAAACCGCTTTCTCGATGACGCGCTCAGGATGCTTGTCGAGCATCGATGCGAACGGCGTGAAGCGCTCGTGGCCCATGTAGCCGGTGTGATGGAAGTAGCGCTTCTGCTCTCCTTTCTTGCCGGTTACCTTGACCTTCGAGGCGTTGATGACGATAACGTTATCGCCGGTGTCCATGTGGGGTGTATACATCGGCTTGTGCTTGCCGCGGATGATCTTCGCGACCTCTGTCGCAAGGCGTCCGAGAACCATGCCCTCGGCGTCTACGATGAACCACTCGTGCTGGATGTCAGCCGGCGTTGCGCTGTAAGTCTTCATGAAAAAAAAGGAAAGTCTGACCGTGCACAGAGCCCGCACCTATCGTCGGAATGATCGACGGTGCCGGCAAGTACGTTTGATTACAATTGGGGACAGCCTCTAAAACTACGGATTCCAGTGGGCTAAGTCAACGCCCCTCGACCGCCGTGTCCTGCACGTATCCCCATGGTATTTCGGCTCGTTTCTTGAGGCAAATAGAGTCCGAGAACTCCGGGCAATTTCGTTTACCGTGACGGTCTTGCAACGACAATCCACAACAACGAGGAAGCGCCATGAGCATTTTCGGAAATATCATGTCCAAGATTTTCAATCATCCGAAGGCAGCAGCACCGATGGCCGCACCAGACTTTGACGTCCAGGGAGGTTCGTCGACGACCGCTCCAGTACCGGCCGCTCCCGAGTCGATGTCGGAGGTGGATGTAGAAGGTGTGTTGACCGACATGGCCTCGAAGTATTCGCATCCAGTCAACTGGCGCTATTCAATCGTTGACCTGATGTCGATGCTGGGGATGGACAACAGTCTCGCGCAGCGCAAGGAGCTGGCGGGAGAGCTCGGCTACAACGGCGACACGAACGACAGCGCCACGATGAATATCTGGCTTCATAAGCAGGTCATGCAGAAGCTGGCAGAGAACGGTGGAAAGGTTCCGGCAGATCTGCTGAACTAGACCACCCTCGCGATTCCACGAAAGCCCGTGAACCCCGATCGGGGCGCCTTGTTTTCGGAATCAGTCGGACCGTACGCAAGTGGCTAAAAGGTCCCTTAAGTCAACCGCCCGCAAGCGACTACCAGCAATCGACGATCGTCGATTGCTGGTAGTCCTGGTATCAGGAATTGTAGGTCCGGAAGCTACTTCCAGTAGCCCGGATTGGCGGCCTTCCACTCCTTTGATACATAGCTCATCTTCGGGCTGAACTCGAAAATCTGGGACGTGGCCGATACGATTCCATCGTTCGCCAGCTTGCTCAGCGCCTGCATTCCATCGTTGCCGACGGTGTCCATGAATGACTTGTCTTCTGAAGCTCCCTTGTCGAGGAGTGCCAGAGACTTCATCGGAAACATCACGAGATACGTCCCATCCGGCGCACCGCTCATGACGCGATACGTCGCCCATGGATGGTCGATTTTCGCCTTTGCGTAGGCGTCCCGGTACATCGTCGCTGCCTTCGCGAAATCTGCATCGTGACCGGGCCGCACACGATAGGTGGCAACCTGGAAATACCGCATTTGCGGCAACACCACGGGTGCCCCATACCCCAGCTCGGGCATACGCTGAAGTATCATGCCGGTGTTGTTGTTGATGTGCTCCGCATCTCCTTTCGACAGCCGCTTCAACTCGGCACTCATCGGATCGTTGGCACTGGACATGTCGTTGTCTTTTTCCATCGCTGCGAACGACGGGTACCCCACCATGTACCAGGCTTCATTCGGGCCGGTCATCGATGTCATGGCCAGGTAGTTTGTCGGATACTTGTACTTCGCATATGTCGCCGGCCATCCGGCCTCATACGCCGCGTGATCCGCCCCGTGTCCGACCTTCACTTCTTCCCGTCCGATGACCAGGACGTTAGGAGGAGGTGGCGGTGCAGACGTTTGCGCCTGAAGTGCAAATCCCACCGTTGAGCCCAGCAGCAGCAGACTACGGGTGAAAATTCGTTTCATTGACGAGTCCTTTTTCATTGACCCGCGATGTGGAGGCGATTCGGGGGAAAACCCGTAGCCGCGCAGGCAAGGAGAACGTATGTGAACCGCAGTTCACCGCAAGCGGGGGGCTTGTTTTGCCTTCCGAGCAAATTGCTTCAAGTCTTGCCCCAACCTTGCTAACGCGGCAGTCGGCTGAGGTCACGAATCCGCGGCAAGCTCCACCAGGATTGCTCCCTTTTCGACCGCCTTCCCGACCTCCGCATAAATCGCCTTAACCGTTCCCGCGGAAGATGCCCGGAGCTCGTTTTCCATCTTCATCGCTTCCATTACGACGACGCCCTGACCCGCCTGTACCTTGTCACCAACGGCAACGTTGATTCGGATAACGAGACCCGGCATCGGCGCATTGACCGGAGCGGGTCCGGAAGATTTCGACGACGCGGCCGTCATATCGCGGATGGCCCGGGTGCGCTCGTCGAGCGCCTCGCCTTCGAATCGATAGCCGTCCACCCAAAGCGTGTAGGTCCCTCGGGTGGCGCCGCGCCTCGCCACAACGCGGTGCACCTCTCGGCCGATCGTGACGAGCCGCACCGGCGTTCCGTCGATGTCCTCGAGGTGCGCCGTGACCGTTTCACCGTTCAACGTCACCGATTCGCCGTCGATGGCGACCTCGTGACGCGAACCACTGAGATCGACCACGTATTTCATGCTGCGCTCGGAACTAGCTCGCACACCGATTCAACGTGGGCCGTTTGCGGAAACATGTCGAACGGAACGAGCGAAGCCACTCGGTAGCTGGGCATTCTGGACAAGTCGCGCGCGAGCGTAGCGGGATTGCAACTGACATACGCAATTACTTTCGGCTTCACGGTCACTGCCTCGAGAATCTCAGTCACTCGCGTGTCCACCCCCGCGCGAGGCGGATTCAGAATCACCGCATCGGCCGGCAAGGCATTTGGCAGCGCTTCTTCAACGCGGGCGCGCACCGATATTGAGCCTTCCGGCAACCGGAGTGCGCACCAGCGCGCCGCATCGTTGTCGAGCTCGATTGCAGTAACTCTAATACCTGTTTTCGCCAGTGCTATCGCCACATCCCCGGCGCCGGAGTACGCATCTGTCACCGTCGCCGGCGAATAGGTCGAGACAACGCCAAGGAGATGCGTCTTCAAGTCATCGGCGACAGTCGGATTGATCTGACCGAATGACGCAGACGGCGGCTGCAAGGAGCGCGGCGGACGCCTGTCGCCGACAACCCGCCGAGCGCCTTCATCATTCTCCCACCACAATGTGACGATCTCCGGAACGGCATCGAAGAAGTCCGTCCCGTTCGGCCATTTCGTACCTCCGATCAGAACAAAGATCGGGCCGTCGCTGGTCAGCCGAACACTCCCGCGCAGTTCCTGAACCGGCGGAAAAAATCGCGCCTGCTTCATTATTACACGCCAGGTCTTCACTACCGCTTCATTCGTGATCGGGCAATCGACGAGCGCGAAAATCCGTGTCGGATCGTCAAACGGATGGAGTCCGGCGTACCACTCGCCGCTCGAGTTCTTTCTAATTGTAAGCGTCAGCTTCACCCGATACCGCCATTCCTCGCGGCTCGGACGCACTTCATCGACATCCGCCTTTCGCTTGCCGATTCGTTCTACGGCGTCGCGAATGATTCTCTGCTTCGACCGAAGCTGAGCCAGATAAGACATGTGCTGGATCTGGCAGCCACCGCAGCGGTCGTTCACATAGTGTGGACATACCGGCTCGACACGCTCGTCTGACACTCGCGTGATTGTTCGCAACGACCCCCGAGCGAATGTCCCGCGCCCATTGATTCGGGCCGTAACCAGCTCGCCGGGCGCGGTGCGCGGGACGAACACGACCAGGCCGCTGTTGCGTCCCACGCCATCACCGCCCGCGGCGATCGACTCGATCTCCAGAGAAACCATCTGCGCCATCAGCGAAGCCCTTCGGCGCGAGCAATTCGCTTCCATGAATCGGCGGGACCCGCAACATCTGCGGACGCGCTCTTCATTGAAGCCTGTGTACCCGATGTTCCGCGTTTGCGGTCGCGATCGGCAAATAGCGCCGCGGCGATGACTGCTGCTCGAAGAGCACCTTCAGGGGGTGCGACAGCCACGAGCTCCGGGAGCTTTCTCTCCAGCCATTGAATCTCGATCGCGCCGCTCCTGAAGTCTGCGTCTTCCATCAGCCGCAGGTGGAAGTCGCGCGATGTCTCCACGCCTTCGATAGTCAGCTCGAGCAGCGCGCGATGCATTCGCTCGATCGCGAGATCGCGTGTCGGAGCCCAGACGATAAGCTTCGCGAGCATCGGATCGTAATGAAGGCCGACCTCCGACCCGATCTCAATTCCGCCGTCCCATCGCACACCAGGGCCACTCGGCAAGTGCAGGTACTCTATGCGGCCGGTTGAAGGAAGGAACCCGTTTGCGGTGTCCTCGCTCGTTATGCGGCATTCGATCGCCCATCCACGGGGTACGATCTCGCTCTGCACAAATGGAAGCTTCTCGCCCGACGCAATCCGAAGCTGCCACTGGACCAGGTCGATCCCGGTGACGAGCTCCGTGACCGGATGCTCTACCTGAAGTCGCGTGTTCATCTCCAGGAAGTAGAACTTGCCGTCCTTGTCGAGAAGAAATTCGCAGGTGCCCGCGTTCACGTAACCGGCAGCCCGGGCCGCGCGAACAGCAGTTTCGCCCATCTCCCGGCGCAACTCTGGCGACACCGCAACGCTGGGCGCTTCCTCGATCATCTTCTGATGACGGCGCTGAACCGAACATTCGCGTTCGCCGAGCGAAAGGACGTTGCCGTGCGTGTCGGCGATGATCTGGATTTCAACGTGACGCGGGCCTTCGATGTACTTCTCGACGTAGACGGCGTCGTCGCCAAACGCGTTCTTTGCTTCGCGTCTTGCTGCATCCAGAGATGACTCGAGCTCCGACTCGCGGCGCACGACACGCATTCCTTTTCCGCCGCCGCCCGCCGCCGCCTTGAGGAGAACCGGATAGCCATATTGTCGCGCTACCTCGCGAGCTGCGTCAGCGTCTTTCAGTGCTTCGGTCGTTCCGGGAACAACCGGCACACCGTTCCGAACCGCCAGCGTCCGAGCAGCCGTCTTGCTTCCCATCGCCGCAATCGCCTCGGCCGGCGGCCCGATCCAGATGAGTCCGGCATCCCGCACGGCGCGGGCGAACCATTCGCGCTCGGAGAGAAACCCGTATCCCGGATGAATCGCATCGGCACCGAACTCCTTTGCAGCGGCGATGATCACGTCGCCGAGGAGGTAGCTCTGGGAAGATGGGGCCGGGCCGATGTTGACGGCTTCGTCGGCCGCTCGCACATGTGGCGCATGAGCGTCGGCGTCGCTGAAAACAGCCACGCTTGCGATGCCGAGCTCGCGGCACGCGCGAATGATGCGGAGAGCAATTTCTCCGCGGTTGGCAATCAGAACTTTTGATATCACAGGAGGGAAATCTACCGGAGCGTGCCGAGTGCCACAGGCACCCTGACGACGCCCTTGGAGGAAAGGTTGTAATCGCGTTGGCAGTTGCCGCCGGCTGTGAACGGTCATATATCAACGGCAATCAAAGTCCTGACATCCCATCCACCTTCGGAGGATCAATGCGTCGCCCCCATACGATCGCCGCAGTCGGCATTGCGGCAGCTCTCGTTCTGCTGCAGACCACGACTGCTCGCGCACAATCAAAGGAAATAACTCTCACAGGATCGCCAGAAGCGGTGAAGCATTTTCGCGAAGGCTGGGAGGCCGCAGAAGGACTGGACGCGGAGACCTCCCTTTATCATCTGAAGCTGGCGATGGACAAGGACCCGAATTTCGGCCTCGCTCGCGCCATGTACGTATCGCGGCGCGGTGGCACGCCGGCCACACTGGACGCCGATCTCGCGCGTGCCGTTTCGGATGCGTCGAAGGGAGGCCCTGCGGAGTTGGTCCTGGCGATGGCCTTCCGCGAGGTTGCCCTGAACCATCAGGCTGCCGCCGGAACACTGTTCAAGGCAGCCGGCGAGTTGGCGCCTTCCGATCCCTTCGTTGCGTCGTTCGCGCCGCAAATTGTTAACAGTGATCCGAAGATGGCCTATCAATCCGCCAAGGAATTTGCAGTCAGGTATCCGGATTACGCGCCAGCCTACAATACTCTTGCGTACCGCGCGTGGGCGGCTGGTGATCATGCCGCGGCGCTTGATGCGGCGATGAAACAGATTCAGCTCACGCCGAAGAACCCGAATTCGCACGACACCTATGCCGAGATCCTTCAGTGGAGCGGCAAGCTTCCCGACGCGCTGATGCACTATCAGGAAGCCGTCACAATGAGCCCATCATTTACGGAAGGCTACATCGGCATGGCCGAGGTAGAAGCGCTGCAAGGGCACTACGACAGGGCGCGTACCGACGTTCAGCAGGCTCTGACCCGCAACACCATCCCCGCGCAGAAGGTCGTCTACATGCGGGACCTCGCAGGCATCGATCTTCTGGCTGGAGACTTCAATGGCGCTCGCGCCCACCTTCTCACGGCCGCAAACGAAGCGAAATCGCAGGGTAACAATGCGCAGCTCGCGACTCTCTACTCACAGATTGCAGCCGGTTATGCGCTAAGTGGCGACGCAAAATCAGCGCACTCGTATCTCGCCATGGCTCGGACGGCGAACCCGCAGCCAGCCGCGCGCCTGGATTACTACGCTGCGATGACCCACGCCACTCTGAAGCACTGGGAGCCGGCAAATGGAGCGATCGCAGCCGGCAAGGCAGCGCCCGATCTCGCTACCCTTGGCGGCCGGCTCACAGCGGCGGAAGCTTCGCTTCTAACCGCACAAGGTAAGTTCGCCGAAGCGATTCCACTTCTCGAGGCAGGTGATCAGACCGATCCGCTGGTCAAGGGCCGCCTCGCGCAAGCTTACGCGGCCGCCGGCCGCACGGTTGACGCAAACAGGCTTCAACACGAAATCATGAGCGATTACGTGCTCACGCTGAACGACTTCCCTGCCGTCAACGCCCGTTATCGCTCGCGAATGGCGACGGTGGCGCCAGCGAAGAAGAAGTGACTTACTGAAGAGAATGGCGCTTCGATCCGAAGCGCCATTCTCGCTTTCAGAGCGGAATATTGCCGTGCTTCTTAGGCGGATTCCTGTCGCGCTTTCCTTTAAGCGTATCGAGCGCGTCTATAAGCCGCGGACGTGTGTCGCGCGGATCGATGATGTCATCGAGATATCCTCGGCCTGCCGCGATGTATGGATGAGCGAACTTCGACCGGTATTCTTCGATCTTCTCATCGGTCGCGGTTGCCGGGTCGTCGCTGTCAGCGATGTCCTTCTTGAACAGAATCTCGACGGCTCCCTTTGGTCCCATCACGGCAATCTCGGCCGATGGCCACGCGACGTTGAAGTCACCCCGGATGTGCTTCGAGCTCATCACGTCGTACGCGCCGCCGTATGCTTTTCGGGTAATGACCGTCAGCTTGGGAACGGTCGCTTCGCAGTATGCATACAGAAGCTTCGCTCCGTGCTTGATGATTCCGCCGTGTTCCTGGGCGACACCTGGAAGGAAGCCGGGGACATCCTCAAAAGTCACGACGGGAATGTTGAAGGCGTCGCAGAACCTGATGAACCGCGCGGCTTTGACTGAAGCGTTGATGTCGAGCACCCCGGCGAGAACCGCCGGCTGATTCGCAACTATTCCAACGCTCGTGCCGCCCAGGTGAGCGAAGCCGCAGATGATGTTGTTGGCGTATTCGGGCTGTACTTCATAGAAGGTCCCGTCATCGATCACGCGACGAATCACGTCGTGCATGTCGTACGGCTTGTTCGGATTGTCCGGTACCACATCCAGCAGTGCTTCGTCCCGGCGGTCGCGCGGATCGGTGGCTGCACCTCGCGGCGGATCGTCCACGTTGTTCGATGGGACGTAACGGAACAGCTCGCGGATTGCCTGGATGCATGCCGGCTCCGAGTCGTGCGCGAAATGCGCAACGCCTGAAATCTCGGAATGCGTCGTCGCGCCGCCGAGCTTCTCCATGGTCACGTCTTCGTGCGTAACGGTTTTGACGACGTTCGGCCCTGTCACGAACATGTACGAGGTGCCTCGTACCATATAAGTGAAGTCCGTGATCGCCGGGGAGTACACTGCACCTCCGGCGCATGGGCCGAGAATCGCCGAGATCTGCGGGACGACGCCTGATGCGAGCGTGTTGCGCAAGAAGATTTCTGCGTATCCCCCGAGGGAAACGACGCCTTCCTGGATTCTCGCGCCACCGGAGTCGTTGAGACCGATCACGGGTGCTCCGTTCCGGATCGCCAGATCCATGATCTTGCAGATCTTTTCGGCGAACGATTCAGAGAGAGAGCCGCCAAAAACCGTAAAGTCCTGTGAGAAGACGTAGACCAGCCGGCCCTCGATGCGGCCGTGGCCGGTGATCACGCCGTCGCCGTAGTAGCGCTCGTCCTCGAGCCCGAAGTCGTGCGAACGGTGGACGACGAAGCGGTCGAGCTCGGTGAACGATCCTTCGTCGAGGAGGAGATCGAGGCGCTCGCGCGCTGAGAGCTTTCCTTTGGCGTGCTGCGCCTTGACGCGCTTTTCGCCCCCGCCCTCTTCCGACTCCGCTCGGCGGCGCTCGAGTAGCTCGAGTTTTTCCCTCATTGTCATAGGGGCGAAAAGCTAACGCCGGTGAGGAGGCTCATCTACCCTTGGTGAGACCATGAGTCAGTTGGGAGGAACTGCCTGTGCCTGGTGTGCCGAGAAATCTGCCGAACCCGAGAATCGAACGTCGATCAGACCGGGAATGACTCCGACACTGGAGATTGTGAGCCGCTCTCTTTATCGTCGAAGTGTGCCAGCATCCCCTCTCATCCAACTCCGCAAGATTTGCCTCGCTCTTCCCGAGGCGCACGAAGTAGAGGCATGGGGCGAGCCGACGTTCCGTGTGAAGAACAAGCTCTTCGCGATGTATGCCGACAGCTCAAACCACCACGGCAACGGCCGTCCAGGGGTGTGGATCAAGTCCACCCACGTCAATCAGGATTTGCTGATTCACGAAGATCCGGACAGATACTTCAAGCCGCCGTATGTGGGTCCTTCGGGCTGGGTAGGAGTGTATCTCGACAAGCGACCATCCTGGTCGACCGTTGCCGACCTGCTTCGCGACGCATACCTGCTCACCGCGCCGAGGAAAATTTCAGCCGCGCTCGACGCGAAACCCCGCACATCTTGATCTAAAGCCTTTTTCCTGCGCATCCGCATTCGCGGCGAAACGAACAAACTGTACATTCTGGCGCATGACAGAAATGCCCGACCGGCGGAACTATGACGCGGGCGTCGCAAAGACTCTGCGGCCCTACCCCCAGCGGACTCTCCTCGACTACCTGAGCGAAAACGCGGAGAAATGGCCGTCGCACCCAGCGTTGTTCTTCAAGGGCGCAACGACCACCTATGCCGAGCTCGAGAAATCCAGCAGTCGTCTCGCTGCCGGACTCGCCTCCCTCGGCGTCCGGCCCAAGGACCGTGTGGCGATTCTACTTCCGAACTGTCCGCAATTCATCATCGCCGAAGTTGCCGTGTGGAAAGCGGGCGCGATCGCATGTCCGATCAATCCGACGTACACCGACCGTGAGCTCGAGCTGGCTCTGAACGCGACAGGTGCCGAAACCGCCGTCGTGCTCAATCGCTTCTACGAGAAAGTAAAGGACATCCAGCCGCGAACTGCCCTGAAACGAGTCATCTCGAGCGGCATCAAGGATTCACTTCCGTTCTTCAAGCGCATCGCGTACACACTCCTCAAGGAAAAGAAAGACGGCGAGCGCATCAAGCTCGCCAAAGGTGACTCGGAGCTAGGATGGCTGATCGACAGGAAGCGGGTGGCCGTGGCTCCACGCATTGCGATCTCGCCGAAAGATCCGGCAGTCATTCTCATGAGCGGAGGAACTACCGGCGTACCCAAGGGAGTGGTCGGGCTTCACGAGGCGATGGTGATAGCCGGACTCCAGCTTCGAGAGTGGCTCAAGCCGGCGTTGGAGGAATGGGTCGATACTATCATGCTCCCGCTGCCCTTGTTCCACACTTACGCAAACACCGGTGTGCAGGGGCTCTCTCTCATCAACCACAACCCGATATCACTCACTCCGAACGCTCGCGAGCTCCGCGACGTTCTGCTCGAGATAAACGACGTCAGGCCGGCGTTCATCTGCGCCGTTCCAACACTTCTCAACGGACTGTTGAACCACTCGATGACGCGCGAAGGAAAAGTGAACTGGGGGAGCATCAAGCTCTGCTTCTCGGGCGCGGCAGCTCTCATGTCCGATACGAAAACGCGTTTCGAGGAACTGACCGGCGGAGTTATCGTCGAGGGCTATTCACTCACCGAAGCACAGATGGCGGTTGTCGCGAATCCCGTCCGCGGAATCAAGAAGACGGGATCTGTCGGAATGCCGCTTCCCGATGTCGATCTTATCATCGTTGACGCCGATGATCCGAACACCGAGATGCCTCAGGGCGAAATGGGCGAAATCGTGATTGGCGCGCCACAGATCATGCAGGGATACTGGAACCGCCCCGAGGAAACCAAAGAGATGCTGCGCGTCTCATCCTCGGGTGATCGCATGCTCTTCACCGGCGACCTCGGCTACATCGACAGTGACGGGTACCTCTTTATCGTCGATCGGAAGAAGGACCTGATCAAGACGAGCGGCTATCAGGTGTGGCCACGGGAGATCGAGGAAGTGATCTCACAGCACCCAGCCGTCCATGAGGTGGGAGTGGCGGGTCTGCCAGATAAGATGCGTGGAGAAAAGGCGAAAGCCTGGATCGTATTGAACCCTGGCGCCGAAGTCTCCGACGTTGATATCAAGGCCTGGTGCCGGGAACGTCTCGCGGCGTACAAAGTGCCGGCCCAATACGAGTTCGTCGCCGATCTCCCGAAATCCCAGGTCGGGAAGGTTCTCCGGCGCGCATTGAGAGACTCTGCCAAATCCAGCGATTCCTAGAACCGAACTGCTGAGGACTCAGACAAATGCGGACCCGCATGTGTCCTCAATCCGCAATCCGCTTTCGATATATTGAACGATGGCAACTTTTCATGTCCTCGTCACCGATGAGATCGATCCCGACGGCGTCGATCTCCTTCGTGCTGAACAATCGTTCATCGTCGATGAAATACCGACGCCAAACCCGGCCGAGCTTCTCGAGAAGATCGGCGACTACGATGCTTTCGTAGGGCGGAGCGCAACCCGGCTTCCGGCTGAGGTCCTTCAGCGCGCTACTTGCCTCAGAGTAATTGGGCGCGCCGGCGTCGGAACCGACAACATCGATATTCCGACTGCAACGCAGCTCGGCATCGCCATCATCAACGCGCCCGGCGGAAATACTGTCGCAGTCGCGGAGCTTTTCTTCGGAACGCTCATCGGGCTGGTCCGTCATCTGCCACGCGCAGCCACATCGATGCGCGAAGGCAAATGGGATCGCAGTCAGCTACTGGGCACAGAGCTTCGCGGCCGCTCTCTTGGAATTGTCGGGCTTGGAAGAATTGGCGGCGAAGTCGCTGTGAGAGCCCGCGCATTTGGAATGAACCTCACTGCGTACGACCCCTACGTAACTGACGAACGCTTCGACCTGCTACGCGTCGTTCGCGCGAAATCGCTCGACGACCTTCTGCAGACTTGCGACGTCATCACAGTTCACACTCCGCTCAATCCCGAGACAACCGGAATGATCGGGGCGGCAGAGCTCGATCTGCTGAAGCCCGAGTCAATAGTGGTGAACATGGCTCGCGGTGGTATCGTCGACGAGAGTGCGCTCGAGGCTGCGCTCACCGACGGAGCACTCGGCGGCGCGATTCTCGACGTCTACAAACAGGAGCCTCTCGACGCGGCAAGTCCGCTGCGATCGCTGCCGAATGTAGTACTCACGCCGCATCTTGGCGCTTCAACGGCCGAGGGTCAGCATAACGTTGCGGTTGACGTATGCGCGGCAGTGCGCGACGCACTGCTGAGCGGAGAGTTGTCACGCGCGATTAACATTGCAGGCGGCATTGACGGACGCTGGGATGAGATTCGCCCGGCGCTCGTTCTCACTCGGCGAATGGCGTCGATTGGCCGCGCGATTCTCGCAGACAAAGGCGCGAGAGCCGTTGATTCAATTTCACTCAGGGTTGGGCGCGACCTTTCCGATGCGGGCAATCTTCTGGCGGCGAGCGCCGCGGCAGGTGCGCTTGATTCGATCATCGACGGTTTCGATGGAGCACGACTCAATCTCGTCAACGCTCGCGCAATGGCAGAGAATCGAGGAATTGCCCTTTCTGTCGCCAGAGCGCGGTCGCAGGATCCTGAGAACGGCGCGCAGGTTACGGTGCGTTGCGGATCAAATTCCGTAACGGTGGCCGGCATTGTACCGGCGGGATCTGGTCCGCGCCTGACGCGAATTGACGGATTCATCGTGGATGTCACGCCGCGAAGAACATTTCTCGTCCTCACCAATGCGGATGTTCCCGGCGTAATCGGCCGAGTCGGAACACTCCTCGGCGACGCTGCCGTCAACATCGCCGAGTATCATCAGGCTCGACTGACACGCGGCGGCGATGCGCTCGCAGCAGTTTCAGTTGACGGTGAGATAACGGAAAGTGTGCGACAGAAACTGCTTGGACTACCCGATATCAAGTCGGCAACAGTGGTGGATTTCTCGAGGCTCGATCCCGGCGGAGAAGAGGCTTGGTCATAAGCAGCGATGCAGACGCGCGACGGGCTGTCGCTCGCGATGCCTCGGGACTCGAGATGGTCCCTGAATCGGTCGCGCGCGCAGAATCAGCAGACGATGTCGTCGCTGTAATCAGGGACGCTTCGTCGCTCGGAATGCCTGTCACGGCGGCCGGATCACAGACGAGCATGACGGGAGCATCGATCACGAATCGAGGAATTCTCCTGTCCCTTTCAGCGATGAATCGGGTGCTGGACCTTGACGAAAAGAACGCGAGAGTCAGAGTCGAGCCAGGAATTACTATTGGACAACTCAATCGCGAACTCGCGTCGCACGACCTGATGTTCGCGCCCGATCCCACCAGCGAAGAAGATGCGACGATCGGCGGCGCGATTGCCTGCAACGCTTCAGGAGCAAGGTCCCTCTATTACGGAGCGACACGACGGCACGTGAGCGGTGTTCAGATAGTTCACGCAGACGCGTCCATCTCCGGCTATGGGCGCTCGCATGGCGAAAAGAACACCGTCGGGTACGCCGCTGCTCAAGACCCGGTCGATTGGTTCGTCGGAAGCGAGGGCACTCTTGGTATCGTCGTCGAGGCTGAGTTGTCGCTCGTGAAGAGGCCATCGAACATCGTTGGCCTTGCAATTCCATTTCCAACTCCGGCAACCGCTCTCGAATTCGTCGTCGCGGCCCGCGAAGGAAAAAGCGGAAGACTCGCCAGATGCCTCGAGTATTTCGATTCGGCTGCGTTGGAGATAGCGGCGCAGTCGATCGGGGCGAGCTGGGCAACCGGAGCGTGCGGCATGATCTATCTCGAGGATGATGCCGGCGACGCGGCCGTTGACACTGTTCTTGGCGCGTGGCTCTCTCTGGCTGAACGTCACGCCGCGCTTGCTGACGACATCCAGGTGTTCGAGGGCGCGCAGCCGCTGCGTGATGCGCGGGCAATGCGGCATTCGGTGCCGGCGACGATGAACGAGCGAGGATCAGCAATGATACCGAACGGCGGCAGAAAGGTCTCGACCGACTGGGCGGTTCCGTACCGTCTCCTTCAGGGGGCGCTCGACGCGTCGGCAGCGGCTGTCGCGAAGTATGGTGCTCCGCATCCGGTTACATATGGTCACGCGGGCAACGGCCACCCGCATCAAAATTTCATCGCGGCGGACGCGGCCGAGCTTGGCGTTATCAACTCGGCTATCGAAGAAACGCTCGCACACGTAATCAAGGTCGGCGGAACCGTGTCGGCCGAGCATGGCCTCGGCAAGTTGAAACAGAAATGGCTTGGGCTTCAACTGTCACCGCGACAGATCGCAGTCATGCAGGCAATAAAGAACACGCTCGATCCATCGTGCATGTTCGCTCCCGGCAACGTTCTATGAGCGACAACAAACCGACCGCGTTCGCAACTGTGATACTCGACGTCGATTCGACCCTTTGCGGAATTGAAGGCATCGACTGGCTGGCCGAGCGGCGCGGAGCGGCTATCGCAAAACAGGTCACCGAGCTGACTGAGCGAGCAATGCACGGAGAGATTCCTCTCGAAGATGTGTACGGCGCGAGGCTGAAAGTGGTTCGACCACGACGTGATGAGGTTGATGCGCTTGGTCGCGAATACATCGAGACCATTTCTCCCGGAGCCGTCGAGGCGCTGGCGTTGTGGCGCTCGCGCGGTGTTCGCGTGATCCTGTTGAGCAGCGCGATAAGACACGCGATTCTTCGCCTTGCCTTGCACGTCGGCCTCGGACCTGAACAGGCACATGCGGTTGACGTTCGCTTCGACGCAATTGGAGCATGGGGAGGGTTTGACAGCTCTTCGCCATTGACCCGAACGACTGGCAAGCGTGAAATCGTCGCAACACTCGAGCTGCCCCGGCCCATTCTGGCTGTTGGTGATGGAAGCACCGACCGCGCAATTCGCGAAGTAGTCGAAGGCTTCGCTGCCTATACCGGGTACGTATCCCGCCCGGCTGTTGTCAACGGAGCCGATTATGTAGTCAATTCATTCGACGAGCTTACAGCAATCGTACTTGGCCACGACTAGAAAACAAACCTCGGCCGCGCGTGATCCCGACACCCGGCCGGAAGACGTCCCGCTCCACGACGACGTTCGACTTCTGGCCGCTGGTCTTGGCAATGTCATTCGGCGTCTCGAAGGCGATGAAGCTTACCACGTAGTCGATGAATTGCGCCGCGCATGCAAGGCGCGGCGCCGAGGCGCTGCGGGGGCGCGCAATCTGGATGCTCTGATCGAGGAGACATCACGTCTTCCTCTCGATGTCACGGCGGTCACTGCCCGCGCGTTCACGCTTTTCTTTCTTCTCATCAATACGGCTGAACAAGTCCACCGGGTGAGACGGCGGCGCGCATACCTGGGCGATGGTGATCTCAAGCCGCAGCCAGCGTCGGCTACGTGGACGATGCAGAAGCTCAAGGAAAAAGGAGTATCAGCCAGAGAAGTAGGCGATGCCCTCGCGACCCTGGACGTGCGCCCCGTTTTGACCGCGCACCCAACCGAGTCCACGCGCCGCACTCTCCTCACGCTGCAAGCGCGAGTTGCGGACCTTCTGCTGGAGCGCGAGAACGTATTTCCCGCCGAGCGCGCCGCTATCGACGAGAGCCTCGAAGCGGAGATCGAGCTGTTGTGGCTCACGGCTGAGGTGCGGCATGACCGGCCGTCGGTAGGCGACGAAGTAAGCACCGTATTGTGGTACCTGGAGACGCGGCTTCTCGACGCAAGTGCGCGGGCAAACGCGTCGCTGGTGAGAGCGTTCGACGAGGAATTCGGAAGTCCGCGCGACGACCTGCATCAAAGCTCGGCCATTCGACTCGGCACATGGGTTGGCGGTGACCGGGATGGGAATCCGTTCGTTACGCCGGCGACCACCATCGCTGCATCGCGTCGCGCGAGCTACGTCATCCTCGGACGATATCAGAGCTGGGTAGATGAGCTCGTCCGCCGGCTGTCGCTGTCCGCTCACATTGCCCCACCCTCGGACGAGCTCGAGTCGTCGCTTCAGACCGACCGCACGTTATTGCCCGATATATGGGAAGCGAATGCACGAAGAAACGAAGACGAGCCTGTACGATTGAAGCTGACGTTTATCGCAGCGCGCATATCTGCAACGCGTGCAATTGTGGCCGCACGCGACGCTGGGCATCCCGCCGAGCTGCCCGCCGCCTACACGGGAGCGCAAGACCTCCTCAACGATCTGATGCTCGTCAATGACTCACTCGGACTGGCAGGCGCAATACACGCGCAACGAACCGTCCTCAATCCGTTGCTCGGTTCAATCCGAACGTATGGATTCCACGGAATGATGATGGATGTTCGGGATCACGCCGACTCTCATCGCAGCGCTCTCGAAGAAATCGCATCAGCAGTTGGTCATGCACCGTTCGATGAAGAAGGACTCCGGCAGGAGTTGAAAGGACGTCGCCCACTGATCGGGACCAACGTGGACCTTTCGGACGCGACAAAACGCGTCGTGGACACGTTCGCCGCAATCAGGACAATTCAGACCGAGACGGGACCCGATGCGGTCTCGACATACATCGTGTCGATGGCGCGCAACTCCTCCGATCTGCTTCGCGTTCTACTGCTCGCGCGCGAAGCCGGGCTCGTTGATCTCACAAGCGACGCGCCGCGCTCTGCAATCGACGTGGTTCCGCTTTTCGAAACCCTTGGTGATCTCGAGAATGCGCCTGCTGTAATGCGTGAGCTGCTGGCCGATCCTGTCTATCGGCGTCAGCTCACTGCGCGTGGAAACAGGCAGGAAGTGATGATCGGCTATTCAGATTCCGGGAAAGACGCGGGAATCATTGCATCGTCGTGGGGTCTCTACCGCGGCCAGGAGCTGCTGGTCCCGATCTTTCGCGAAGCAGGAATTGCTCTCCGACTCTTTCACGGCCGCGGCGGAAGTGTTGGCCGTGGTGGTGGCTCGCCGGTATATCGCGCGCTGGCTGCCCTTCCGCCCGACTCGGTTCACGGACGAATCAAGATCACCGAGCAGGGCGAGATCATTTCCCAGCAGTTCGGCCTCCTGCCGATCGCGGAGCGCACTCTGGAAGTGACTCTCTCGGGAGTACTGCTTCAACGGTTTACAGATTGGCGGGACGACGTCAGCGATGATGACGTCACGCTCTTTCGCCAGACAATGGAAGATCTTTCTGCGCGGTCACACGATCTGTATCGGGCGACGGCGCACGAAAATCCGGCGCTCTTTGAAATGTTCGGAAAAGCGACGCCGATCGCCGAGCTCGCTTCAGCCCGATTTGGATCGCGGCCGGCGTATCGCCCAGGTTCATCGGGCGGTATCGACGGGATTCGCGCGATTCCCTGGGTGTTCGGATGGACACAAAACCGGCTGATGCTCCCGGGGTGGCTCGGCGTCGGTACTTCGCTGTCAGAATTCGCGGAGACGCCGGCCGGGCTCGACCTCCTGCAACGCATGGCGAAACAGTGGCCGTTCTTCGATGACCTGCTGGCGAAAATCGAGACGGTCTGCGCGAAGGCAGACGTTGACATCACACGGGCCTATGTCTCGCGCCTCGGTGGTGATGTCGATCTTCTGGAAAAACTGATCGATGAGTTCAAGCTGACGATCGCGACCCTGATGAAAATTCGTGGCGCCGACAATCTGCTCGACGACAGTGTGGTGGTTCAGGCGGCCATCGCGCTTCGAAATCCCTACGTAGATGCGCTGTCGCTGCTTCAGATCAATCAACTTCTGCACAAGCGCTCAGATCCTCATCCATCTGAAGAAGAGATGGAGAGGATCGAGAGCGTACTCGCAACAACGGTGAGCGGGATCGCCCAGGGTCTGCGCAACACCGGCTGAACTATTTCGCCTGCTCGAAGGTGATGTCCACCGGGATTCCCTTGGTCTTCAACCTGTCGAGATCGCGCTGGAGCTCGGCTGAGATTGACCCGTACTGAGTCTGGTATGCGCCGAGGCCGTTGTAGTCGCCGTCGCCCTGGAGGGCGAGAATCTTGGCAGCCAGTGCGTTCATCCCCGCTTCGAACTTCGGAAAATCAACACGGTACTTCCCGCTCGCTGCATCGCGCGTGAAGGCGCCCTGCTGCTGAAGGAAATTGAACGCAGCGATATTCGCGCGGCCGTGCGCGTCAGCTCCCCCAAACCGAACTGACCGGAAAAGGCCTGCCAGAAAGCTGACGTAGTTTCCTTTTACATCCTCACCAGGAAGCTGCCCGTCCTTGTTGAGGGTCTGCACCATGTACAAGCCGAGTATGTCCGCCTTGCCTTCTTCGACTGCGCTGTAGCGCTCCTTCAACGCGAGTCTGACCGTTCCCTTTCCGTCGATCGTCTGATTGATGCCCAGTCCGTGCGCTACTTCGTGGAACATCGTGTTCTCGAAGAACGCGTTGAAATTGAGCAGGGGAAGCTGATCTGCCGCGATGAGCTCGGTCGCAATGGGCATCAGGATCTTGTCAAACTTTATTTTCATCACGTTCTTGAGCTGAAGCCGCCGTGTCCCCTTCAGCTTCTGAACTTTTTCGTCGTTCGGCAGATTGATGGCGATCGTCTTCGCACCCATGTTCGCCTGCCCCGCGTAGTAAATCGCGTCATACGCATTGAGATCGGAATCGGTGCCCGGCTTTTCCTGCTTGTACTTGTCAGGGACCGGCAGCCCTTTCTGAAGATTCGGCAAGAGCGACGCGTATTTCTCGAGACGCTGGCTCCATTGCTTGTCCTTGATCAGCACGTACGCCTCGTTCGCCGCCTTGTAGCCGAACAGGCCGTCTTCGTATGTCTCGATGGGGCCGATGACGATGTCGAGCGTGTTGTTCTTCATGTCCATCCACGCGAGATCGCTTGGATAGTAGTTGTCGTCGAGGAGCGCCTTCGACCTCAGCGTAAGATATTTCTTGAGACCGGGAACTTCTGCGAGCGCAGCGGCGGCGGACAATTTTTCGGATGCAATCGTGTTTTCCGTCTTGAACGCTTCGCTGTACGGAACGATTCGCAGCGAACCATCTGGATTGCGCCTGATGAGAGTGTAGAGATCCTTGATGGAGTCTGCGCGCGCTTTGGGACCCTTCGCGATCGCCGCCTCGATTTCCGCTTTCGTTATGTCCCTGGGATAGAGGTTTGCGCCATCGGGGCGCGGACCCACCTCAGGCACGAACGGAGCATTGTTGTCGAGGCGGTCGTATGGCCCGTAGTTGACGTCCATGAAACGACGGACACCTTCGTCGCTTACCGAAGCCATGGCGGAATCGCGAGGTCCATAGGTCTGTTTCCAGAAAATCGGGTCCATCGCTCTGGCTGCGTCGATCAGCAGGGGGAGCATCTGTCGTTCTTTCGGCGTCAGGGCCGTTGTATCGGCGACAAGCTGGACCGAAGTGTACTCCGACGTCCTGCGCTGCATGTCGGCAGGCTCAGCCGCCGCAGGCTTTGCAGTGTCCGCCGCTCGAGTCGCAGTCTTGTCACAAGCCGTTTGAAAGAAACAGGTTAGAGCTGCGCCAACAGCCAGCAGACGAGTGGTTCTCATGCCAGATTCTCCATTATGCAGTTCATCCGCAGATCGTTCTTTCGTCAACGTTAATCAAAATGCGTCGTGACGATACGCTTGTAACACTTTCGCCGCCAGGAGAATGTGCCGATGAAACAAACCCTGTTCGTCCGCAGGTCAGCGTCCGCCGTTGTGCTTCTGCTATCACTCGCGTTCTCCAGAGGACACGCACAACAGATCTCTTCAGGTGATCTCGCTGGAGTCGTGGTCGGCGATGGCGCCAAGCCAGTTGCCGGAGCCACGCTGCACATTGTGCGCCTCGACGGCACCAATGCTTCCGACGTCACGAGCGATGCCGCCGGAAAATTTGTCGTGCGAGGAGTATCTCCGGGCCTCTATCGATTGACCGCACGCCGCCTCGGCTATCGCGAGGCACAACTTACATCATTCAGGATCGTTGCCGGCCAGACGGCCACTGTGCGCGTGATCCTGACCGCGTCGGCGACGCAGCTGTCCACCGTGGAAGTGCGAGTAGGTCCGACAGAGATCGATTCGCGTTCCACAGAGATAGCGCAGCAAATCCGCATTGACGACGTGAAGCTCGTTCCGATGGGACGAACCGCAACCGACCTCGTCGCCCTCGTTCCCGGTGCCACGAAGGACTTCGTCTATGGCGGCGCAGGCGCGGCCGCGAACAATTATCAGCTCGACGGAATCGCGATGAGCCATCCGGGTACGGGCGGTGATTTCTTTGCGCCGAGCATTGATTGGATCGAGGCACTCGAGGTGAAAGGCCTTGGCGCCGGAGCTGAGTCCGGTGATTTCCAGGGCGGAATCATCAATGCGATAACAAAGACCGGAACCAACAAGTTTCAGGGTGCGTTCAGAACCAACTACATATCTCCGTCGCTTACGTCGACCAACATTCTTCCGAATGAAGAGGGCGCGGAGCAGACAATGCGCCGCGAGTTCAGCGGTGAGCTGCGCGGCCCGCTCGTCAAGGATCGCCTCCATTACTTCGTTGGCGGAGTCCTCGTCGATCGAGATGTCCAGGTCCCCAACCTCACGACCATCGATCCGAATGATTTCAGGTCAGTTCAGCAGAATTTCCGCGACGCGCGTGGAATAGCGAAGCTTACATTCCTGCCATCGGCGCGCGATCGCATTGACGCGCTTGGAAGCTTCACCCGTGGCACTGTCGAGCACGCGGAGATCACCGGGCTCGACGACCCGTCCGCCTCCACAAAAGTTGCGGCGCCGACTACAGTCTACGAATTCGGCTGGACGCACACCGGAATTACGAGCTCGCTCAACGCGCGCATCGCCGGCTTTAACGCCAACGAGTCCCGGCTTGGCTACGCCGGCGACGCAGTCCCAGGCATTCAGGTATTTCGTCCCGGACGGCAGCCTCATTTCCAGAACTCCACGTTCAATGAGAGACTCAAGCCGACCAGCATCGGCGGAAATCTGACGTACAACAAGGAGACGTCGTTCGCGGGCGCGTCGAACAAGTTCGTTGTTGGAGCCGATTATCGCCGCGGGACCTTTCGCGATACGAGAACCCGGAACGGCGGTCTGACATGGTTCCCATACGTCGATCAGACGACGGGGCTCATTGACGTCACTAACGCGCGATCGTGGCCTGATGCCGCGAGCAAGTGGGGCGGTGAGATTCATCTCGATTCAGATGTCGAAGATGCAGCAGTATTCGTCCAGGACTATCTGACGCCGATCCCGAACCTCACCATCAGCGAAGGCGCGAGGTGGGGACGATGGACCGGGCATCTGACTCCCGTCGATTCTGCCGGCGGACGCTTTCTCGCCGCGCGCGCGAGGGCAGTCGATCCCAGAATCGGAATCTCGTGGGACATTAGCGGCCGGAATGATTTTGTAGTCAAGGCGCACTTCGGCCGGTATCACCAGGGAATGAACTCTGTGTTCTTTGACCGTGCACAGGGCGTAGATGTCTACAGCAACGAGCGCTTCTATTTTCAGGGGCCGCCTCTTACCAATCCTCATCAGGTATTCACTCCCGCCCAGCGCGATGCGAACCTGAACACGTTCACCGGGTTCTCGCCCAACCCTCTCGAGTCGATTCTCAATGAGGCAGGACGAGTTGAGAACTACAGACAGCCCTACGTGGATCAGTGGCTGCTGAGCGCCGAAAAGAAATTCGGACCTCGCTGGAAGGCCGAGATCTCTTATGTGAACCGTGTCAACCGCGATATCGTCGGACTCGTTGACCGCAACATTGCCGCGAATTACAGCAAGCTGACCAACGTTGGAGTCAGAGACCACGTAACCAATGTCGCCGTCTACGACGAGTACGGAAATCCGCTGATTCTGCCCGTCGTCTGGGTTGCGAACAACGACCTGCGCGCAGAGCTCATCCGACAGCGTGATGCACTCCGCCGGCCTTTACCGCCCGTTCCCGGATACACGTTTGCCGATATCGACCGCCTCTCATTCAACCCGGATGTAGCTCTCACCACGGTGCCCGGAGCAAAGCGCAAATACGACCAGGCCATTTTATCGGTTCGAACCGAGCAACCCTCGTGGAACGGCTCGCTCTCGTTGACTGCGTCGCGGCTGGAAGGCACGATTGGCGGTCTTACGGGCTTTGGGACGACTGGCAGTTCGTTCTCGGCTGGTTCCGGCGTTCGACCGAACGAAGCTATCAATTTTGAGGGACGGCTTCCCAACGTACCGGCGTTCGAGACGAAACTCTGGATCAGTGGAACCCTGCCTTTCAATTTCAGGGGCGGTGCCTTCGGAACGTACACGCTGGGTGAGTACATCGCTCCCACGTTCCAGTTCAGTCCCCGATTCCGCCTCCAGGCATTCGACAGAACTCCACTCGAGGACGAGCTTTTCCACGGAGTCCTCGGCCAGACAATTCTCCTCGAGCCGCGCGGAGCCCGAAAATATCCTGGCCACGCGAACCTCGACCTTCGGCTGGAACGATTCTTCGCCAGATCATTCTCTGTGACCGCTGATTTGTTCAACGCGCTTGGCTCAGACGCGATTGTAGAACGCAATCTCACTGTCAACGACGGTGTGACGAACGATCCGACGTCTGTCTTCGGTGCTCCCCGCCGTCGGGTGAATCCCCTGGCTTTGCAGGTCGGCTTGCGGGTCGAGTTCTAGTATCGGTTTTCTGACGACCGTTCCCTTCTCAGCGCTACGGCGCGCAATTGCGTAAGGACATTGACACGCACGCGTTGCGCGCCGTAGCGTATTCCATCCCTTCCCAAGCTGATGCCAACAAATCGTCGCGACTTCCTCAAAGCCTCGGCCGCATTTGCCGCGGTCACCGGTGCACGAGCCGCCTTTGGACAACCGGCTGGTGCCACCTACCTTCCGTCACCTTCGTCGGACACGACTATCGACGACCTCGCTCTCGAGGCGTTGAACGCCGCGCAGGCAGCAGGGGCCACTTACGCGGATGCGCGAATCGGCAGATACCGCCGCCAGTTCGTTGCAACACGCGAACACAATGTCACGGGAGTCGCTGACAGCGAGTCCTATGGGATTGGTGTTCGCGCGCTCGCCGGCGGATCGTGGGGCTTTGCTTCCACGAACGTGATGACGAAGGACGGGATTACAAAGGTGGCGCAGGAAGCTGTTCGTCTTGCCAAGGCAGCGCGCTCTGTTCAGCGAAGGCCGGTGGTGCTCGCTCCTGTCGCGGCAGTCAAAGGCACGTGGCGGACACCCATAACTCGCGACCCGGTGGACGTACCGATCGAGGAGAAGGTCGCGATGCTGCTCGCCGCCAACGAAGCAGCTCTCAAGGTTCCTAAGATTCGCTTCGTGAATTCGGGGCTACAGCTTCTGCGTGAAGAAAAAACGCTGGCAACAACCGACGGAACGCTCGTCACCCAGACATACGTGCGCGTTGGACCCAGCTTCTCGGCCACAGCGATCGACAACGGCGATTTCCAGTCGTACACCGAAGAGCTTGCGCCGCGCGGATCGGGCTGGGAGTACATCGAATCGCTAAACATGCCCGGCAACGCCGAGAAGTGGGCGTCGCTGGCCGCGGAGAAGCTGACGGCAAAATCGGTTGAGGTCGGACGATACGATCTTATTCTCGACCCCACGAATCTCTGGCTCACCATTCACGAGTCGATCGGACATCCGACGGAGCTCGATCGCGCGATGGGCTACGAAGCCAACTTCGCCGGCACATCGTTCGTTGCGCCACCGGAAAAGGTTCTCGGCAAGCTGCGCTACGGCCAGAACTTCATGAACATCCAGGGCGACCGGACTCAGGAAGGCTCGCTTTCGCGCACCGCTTGGGATGACGAAGGCGTGGCAGCCGACAAGTGGCTCATCGTGAAGAACGGAATTTTCAACGACTACCAGACCACTCGCGAGCAGGCGGCGTGGATCTCACCGCTCACCGGTGTCAAAAAATCTCACGGATGCTCTTTCGCCGACTCGTGGTCGAGCGTGCAGTTCCAGAGAATGCCGAACGTATCCCTGCTGCCAGGGGACAAGGACATCTCGCTCAACGATATCGTTGCGGCAACCGACAAGGGAATCGTCGTGAAGAATCGCGGCTCGTGGTCGATCGATCACCAGCGGTTCAACTTCCAGTTCTCCGGCCAGGTCTTCTATGAAGTGAAGGGCGGCAAGATTACTGGAATGTTGAAAGACGTCGCGTACCAAAGCCGCACGCCGGATTTCTGGAACAGCATGGACATGATCGGCGGCAAGAACAGCTACTGGCTCGGCGGATCGTTCGGTGACGGTAAGGGCGAGCCCGCGCAATCCAATTCGGTGAGTCACGGCTGCGTGCCGGCTCGCTTCAAACAGGTCAACATCGTAAACACAGGGAGAACAGCGTGAGGCCCCGCTCACTCTTCGAATCAACCGCAGCAGGCAACCTTCTCAGCGCTGACGAAGCGAGAGCGCTCGCTCAGCGCGTGCTCGGCATGGCGAAAGCGGACGAGACGCAAGTGGGAATCTCGAGCGACTGGAGCGGAAATACGCGCTTCGCCGGCGGTGAGATCACAACGTCAGGCGACAGCAACGATACGACGGTCAGTATCACGAGCACCATCGGAAAGCGACGGGCGTCTGCATCCACCAACGTCCTTGAAGAAGCATCTCTTCGCCGCACAGTAGATCTGGCTGAGCGTCTGGCCAGGCTCTCGCCCGAAGATCCGGAAATCATGCCTGAGCTTGGTGCTCAGACCTACACGCCGATTGCCGCATTCATCGATGCGACGGCTGGCCTCACGGCCGAAGGTAGAGCCGGTGCAGCAAAGAGTGTCATCGAGCGCGCTGGCGAGACAGGACGTGCAGCGGGCGATGTGTTCGTCGCAGGGTACCTCGAGGCAAACGCGGGTGCGAGAGCGATTGCCAACAGCAAGGGCCTTTTCGCCTATCACCGTTCCACCGATGTCAACCTGTCGACGACGGTGAGAACGCCCGACGGAACAGGGTCGGGCTGGGCGTCGGCTGGAGCGCGCAGCTGGGCGGCGATCGACCCGGCGGCGCTCGGCGCGCGCGCGGCGCAGAAGGCTGTCGCGTCGCGGAATCCAACGGCGATCGAGCCCGGAATGTACACTGTGGTTCTCGAGCCTCAAGCGGTCGCCGATCTGGTTCCGCTGCTAGGCGGAGCGTTCAACGCACGCTCCGCCGACGAAGGCAGAAGTCCATTTTCGAAAAAAGGTGGCGGTACGAAGATCGGCGAGAAAATCGCCGATGAGAAAGTTACGATCTATTCGGATCCAGCCGATTCCGACCTCCTGACTTCGCCGTTCGATAGTGAAGGATTTCCGTTACAGAGGAGAGTCTGGATCGAGAACGGAGTGCTGAAGAATCTCAGCTATTCACGTTACTGGGCGCAGAAACAGGGTGTTCCGCCATCCGGCGGCGGGGGAGGTGGTGGTGGTGGCGGCGGTGGTGGTGGTGGCGGTTTTGGCGGCGGATTCCCCGGTGGGCTCAAGATGGTCGGAGGAACAAAATCGGTTGACGATCTCATCGCTGGAACGCAGCGCGGAATTCTCGTGACACACTTCTTCTACATCCGCTCTCTCGATCAGCGAACCGTTCTTCTGACGGGACTCACGCGTGATGGAACGTTCCTCATCGAGAACGGGAAGATCACGCGAAGCCTGAAAAACTTCCGTTGGAACGAGTCCCCGTTGTTCATGCTCAACAAGGTCGAAGAAATCAGCCGGGCTGAGCCGACGGCGGCGGGTCAGGTAATGCCGGCGATTCGCGCGCACGATTTCAACTTCGCTTCACTTTCGGACGCGGTCTGATCGTGCGATACATCCTCAAGCAGAAGCTTTTCTCGTTGGGCGATGACTTTTACATCCGCGATGAGAATGAGAAGGACATCTATTTCGTTGACGGAAAATTCCTTTCCATTGGAGACCAGCTTTCATTTCAGGATCTCGAAGGAAACGAGCTTGCCCTTATCAAGCAGAAAGTTCTCTCCTGGGGTCGCACCTACGAGCTCTTCAGGAATGGAGAGCTCGTGGCGGTGAAGAAGGAGCTGTTCGCGCCGTTTCATCACACCTTCAATGTCGATGTTCCCGGTCCGGACGATTTGAAAGCGGAAGGCAATTTCCTGGACCGCGAGTACACGTTTACGCGTCGTAATGAAGTTGTTGCGACCGTTTCCAAACAGTGGTTCACACTTGCCGACACCTACGGCGTGGACGTGTCTGAAGACGAGGACGACATTCTGATCCTCGCCAGCGCGGTTGTGGTAGACATGTCCTGCCACGGAGACGGTAAACGGCGATAAGTTAGGGGATGGACATTTATCTGACCGCTCTCGCCCTCGGTGGTGTAGGACTGGTCGGAATGGCCGTCGGCGGGTTTGGACGTCACGGGCACAGCGGGCAACCAGGACACACGCACTCGGGCGCTACAGGACATGGCGCCGGTCACGGAGTCGCGCACGGTGGCGGTGCGGCACGCGCGCATGGTCACCCGGCGAGTCACGCGCAGGGCTCAACGAATCCGTTCGTTGCCCTGATGTCACCGCGTGTGCTGTTCAGTGTCCTTCTAGGCCTCGGCACGGCAGGCCTCGTTTTGCGCGATTTCCTCGGCGGCCCCCTTCTCTTCTCAGCCGCTCTCGGCGTTGGGATTCTGTTCGAGCGGATTCTCGTCGCGCCACTTTGGAACTTTGCGTTCCGGTTCGCATCGAACCCCGCCGCGACTCTCGAGGGTTCGATAATGGACGAGGCAACGGCGGTGACATCGTTCGACAAGAACGGACAAGGGTTGATCGCAATTGAAGTGGACGGTCAGATGGTGCAATTGCTGGGAACCCTGCAAGCCGAGGACAGGGAGATGAAGGTGCGCGTTCCAGCAGGATCAAGGCTTCGAATTCAGGACGTGGACGCGGCGCGCAACCGCTGCACCGTCTCGCTCATATGAGCGTGACGAACATCGCAAGTTCAGGGAGCACACAATGAATGGAATCGTGTCGAGCGGCGCGCTGGTAATCGGCGTAGTCGCCTTCGTGCTGATAGCTGTTCCGATAATCGTCGCAAAATTTCTTCGCAACGTCGAAGCTGGTGAGATTCGCCTCGTAAGCTGGCTCGGCGGCGGAACGATAATCTATCGGGGCCCGGGAAAGTCTAAGGAAATCCCCCTGCTCACCACCGGCACAACCATTTCCAGCAAGGTCATCAACGTCGATCTGGACATCACCGATCAGACGGCAGACATCGACGACACGGGAACGCCCCGGCCAATCAAGGTTCGCGTGCTCGCGAGCGCGATCGTGTCGGTGGGCGATAGCGACATGCTGATCAAGACCGCAGCAAACCGCTTCTTCTCCAAGAAGGAAGCCGATCAGATCAACACACTTACCGATCTTCTCTCCAGCTCCGGTCGTCGCGCCATCAATCTTCTTACGCACGATCAGCTCTTTTCGGCCAAGGCAACGCCGTCTGCGTCAAAGTCTCTGCTTGGCGAGTCCAGCTCGTCAGTTCCCGCACCGATCGCCCCTGCCCCGCTCGCGATTCGTGACCGCGACGGCAACATCATCGAGGATGATGACGATCCGCTCGCCGTGATTATCCGCAAGGCATGTTCGCGCGAGCTCACTGACCTCGGATTGATCTTTAACTCGCTCAACATCAAGATCGTTCAATCGGAAGTTGCGGAAGCGCGCAGACGGCAGTCAGCCGCAGAAGCGCAGGCAAATGCCGAAATCGTATCGGCACAACAGGCGCGTCGATCGAAGGAAGCGCAGCTCGATGCCGAGCGCGCAATTTCCGACAAGCAGCGCGAGCTTGAGCAGACCAAGGCCTCGAACGCCGGGCTCATCGCGCAGGCTGAGGCAAAACGACAGGAAGCAGCCGGACTTCAGAGAACGGCGGAGCTCGACGCAACACAGATCGCTCAGGCGAGAGCTGACGCTGCAATCGTCCGACTTCAGGCGGAAGCGTCCGCCGATGCAGAAGCGATCAGAATTCGGCGAATCGCCGATGCGACGGCGGAAAGCATTCAGAAGGTGAACCAGGCGATCGAGGCAGGCGGCGAGAGCTACTTCCGCTATCGCCAGATCGAGATGTTGCCACAGATCGCCCCGGCAATCGCCGATGCGCTTGGCCAGGCGAGACTCGTCACGATCTCAAGCGGGGAGACCGGCGCAGCCGAAACGGCGGCCAACAACATGGTGAGTGTCATTCAGACCGTCCTCGCGGCGCAGATGGTCGCCAAGGGCGGCATGCTTGACGCTGACAAAACTGATTCAAACGGCGCGAAGCCGCCGCGTCCTGCGCCGTCGGCAGCGCAAAAACCTCCAGCGCCGGACCTCGATCCGCCGCTCAGAAAATGGTGATTTCTGGCGCCGCATTCTGGGAACAAACTACGCTCAAAATCGTATAGATCTGATCGGCGGTTTCGCTCGTTTAATACATGTCGCGAAGAGATCCACTTTCCCATTCAGACAGGAATTCACCATGAAACGATCCTTGCCACGAGCCGCTGCGGTAATGCTCGCATTGGTTGCAGGTGTGATGTTTGTGACCCGTCCGAGCTCCGCCCTTGTCGCCGCGCCGTCGGCGGTTCCTGCGCCGCTTGTCGATAATCCTCTCGCTACCGCCCCCGGAACAGAGACCGCTGTCTTTGCCGGTGGCTGCTTCTGGGGTATTCAGGCAGTCTATCAACATGTGAAGGGCGTGAAGTCCGCGGTGTCCGGTTATGCCGGTGGAACCGTTGCGTCGCCTTCGTATCAGGAAGTCAGCACGGGCACGACCGGTCACGCTGAGGCAGTGAGAATTGTGTTCGATCCGTCCAGGGTTTCCTATGGGGAGCTGCTGAGAGTCTTCTTCTCTGTCGCGCACGATCCAACGCAGTTGAACCGTCAGGGTCCGGACGCTGGTAGTCAGTACCGTTCAGAGATCTTCTATACTACCGACGCACAGAAGAAGATTGCGGCGGCGTACATCGATCAGCTGACCAAGGCGAAAATCTATAACAAGCCGATCGTGACGAAACTCGAGAAGGTTGGCGCTTTCAACGTTGCGGAGAGCTACCATCAGAACTACGCGACGCTTCATCCGAACGATTTTTACATTCGGATCAACGATGCGCCAAAGGTCGAGGATCTCAAGAAGAACCTCAGCCAGATGTACAAGAGCGACATTTCAGCATGGCAGTAGACGGCATCACGTAAACGAAAAGGCCAACCTTCGCGGGTTGGCCTTTTTTTGTGCCGGCAACAAGATGTTGGGGCGGCAACACGAACGCGCGGTTGACTATTATCGCGAAAGCGGAGCCAGCGCTGCGTTGGATGGCGCTGGCACTGCCATGGTGTTCCTCGGATGCCCGGTCCCGGAGTGGCATGTCACGCACGAGACCTTTTGAAAGTCTTCGTCCAGCTCCTTGATGTTCACGAGCTGAGCCGTGTTGATGTAATCCTGCATCGTCTGCATTTCGCGTGCGATTCGCTTGTTCTTTCGCGTGTCGCCGTCGTACTGACCAACTACGTGACAGTTGGCGCACGTCATTCCCAGTCCGCGTCCGTAAATCGTGTCCATGTTGCGAACGAAATCGCCGGCCGGCGTCGTCTTCAGGACTTTCACATTCTTGAAGACATTTCCGGCCGGTTCGTTCTCACGACCCTTGATTGCGACGAGAATGGAATCGACCTGCTTTCTGCGAGCTGTGTCCTGAGCCATCGGATTTGGGGGACGTCGACCGGCGCCTCCAGGACCACCGGGACCTCCGGGCCCACCGGGACCTCCGGGTCCACCGGGTCCACCGGGTCCGGGCTGACCTGGTTCTCCAGGAGGGGTCATGATGACTGGACCGGCAACTGCCGACGGTCCCCGTCCCACCGGAGCCGGCTCACTCGCGGGACGCGGCGTGCAACCGGCGAATAGAGCAGCAGCGACGATCGCATGCTGAAAGCGGAAGCTTCTCATTCAACATCCTCAGGCAACGAGATGACTTCATGTTGGCGTTTCATCCCACTTACGCCGATACCCTGACGATCGTTGAGAATTTATGATACCGCGGAACTGCCATTAACAACGATGGCACAGATGAAGACGATGCACAGATGAAAACGGACAAATAGGGGGAACCACGGAACGGGCGTGTCCGATTTGGGACCTGTCAGGAATTCTGTGTGTGAGGATCGTTTCCGTCGTTCCGTAGTCATCTGTGCATCTATTCCATCTGTGCCACGTTGTTAAACCGTAGTTATTTTTGTTGAGTAATTCTCATCGGTGGCGGCTTCGCAAAGTCGCGCGATGACAGATAGGTCACCGTGAAAAGGCATCTCGGAACGTGAGGTTAACGGCTAGGATCGACTACGCGCTAGCCTCTGGCCGCGACTGCCAACCTATCTTTCGACGCCCAGTCAAATCCCGGCGGCCGGCAGACCTTCCTGAGGCGCTTCGGAATCGGGTAAACCCTCATTCCGGCGCCGGAGTCTAAAAATCGGCACTTCAACGAGAATCATGACACTCCGTCGTCTTCTATTATTAGTCGCGGCAGCCTTTGCTTCAGCCGCCGCTGCCCCTCGTCTCGCTCATGCGCAGTCCGATGTCATTCGCGGACGCGTTACGGGACCAGACAGCGCAGCAATCGAGAACGTTGTCGTGACCGCGGCTTCGATATCCGGCAACGTTACTCGCACGGCCCGAACTGATCGCAACGGGCGCTTCACTCTCACGTTTCCGGGCGGTGACGGCGACTACATGGTGTCGTACGCCGCTCTTGGATTTGCCGCGAAGCAGTTTGAAGTGAAGCGAGCTGCCGATGAAGATATTCTTGTCGCGGACGCCCGGCTCGGACGCATCGGAACGATCCTGGATCCGGTGAAGGTCACCGCGGAGCGACAGAAAGTTCAACGCAACGACGTTCAGGCCGACGTCAGCGGCACGGAGAAGGCGCTCAACAACTCAGCCGTCCCGGCGAACTTGATGGGAGATCTAGCAGCGATGGCTGCTTCCCTTCCCGGAGTGCAATCGGACGGATCGGACGGTTACTCCGTTCTCGGCCTCGGCTCCGACCAGAATAACGCAACGCTGAACGGCATGAGCTTTGGTGGGTCGAGCCTGCCTCGCGATGCGTCGGTATCGAGCTCGCTGAGCTCGTCGTCATACGACGTTTCGCGCGGCGGCTTCAGCGGCGCGCAAATGACACTGCGCACACGCTCAGGTTCGAACTTCATGACGCGCGGCATGAGTCTGAACGTGGACGCGCCGCAGCTTCAGTGGACTGACCGTGCATCGCAGGCCCTCGGCCAGGAGTACAGCAATTACTCGCTTGGCGGCACACACTCCGGTCCGATCAAGTTCGACAAGTCGTTTTATAATTTGGCGTATCAGCTCGGACGACGGTCGAACGACTTGCAGACGCTGCTCAACACGGGCGCGCTGGGACTTCAGACGGCTGGCGTGTCAGCCGATTCAGTCTCGCGGCTTCTTTCGATTCTCAGCGCGTCCAGGGTTCCGCTGAGCGTCGGAACACCACCGGGCAGTCGCGTCGGCGATCAGGGCTCGCTCTTCGGAAGTCTCGATTTCGCTCCGCCGTCCTCGTCGAGCGGGCAGGCGCTGAACGTCTCGTTCAACGGCAATTGGTCAAAGCAGTCTCCATCCTCGATTTTTCCGACTGAGCTTCCAGCGCACAGCGGGAATCGAACGAACTGGCGCGGCGGCGTTCAGGCTCGGCAGAACATGTACTTCGGCGTGGGCATCCTGAGCGAGACATCGCTAGGCGTGAGCGCATCAAAGAGCTGGGGATCGCCGTACCTTCAACTTCCAGGCGGACAGGTTCGCGTCAATTCCGATTTCGCCGACGGCACGAGCGGCGTACAGAATCTGATCTTCGGCGGCAGCCAGTCGCTGAACAACACAACGACAACGAACTCCGTCGGACTGCTCAACCAACTTTCGTGGTTCAGCTCAAACAACAAGCATCGCCTGAAAATGACCACCGAGCTGCGCCGCGATGGATCTGTGCTCGAACAGTCGAACAACTCTCTAGGAACGTTTTCGTTCAACTCGCTCGCTGATCTCCAATCAGCGAAGCCTGCGTCGTTCACCAGACAGCTTGGTTTTAGAGAACGCGACGTCAGCCAGTTCGTCGGAGGCCTCTCGCTCGGAGATTCGTGGAGAAAGAACAGCGATCTCCAGATTCAGTACGGGCTTCGCGCCGATGCGAACCGATTTGAAAATGCGCCGATACTGAATCCCGCGATCGAATCTGCATTCTCGGTGAAGAACGATGCGGTGCCAGACAAGATCTATGTGAGTCCTCGCATCGGCTTCTCGTGGACGTACGGACAGGCTGCACAGATCGCCGGTTTCGACGGGGCCTTCCGCGGTCCCCGCGCAGTTGTGCGCGGAGGAGTTGGTGTATTCCAGAACACACCATCCACAAATCTCGTCGGCAACGCGCTCGACAACACCGGCCTCGCATCCGGCGTGCAGCAACTCACGTGCATCGGCTCGGCAACGCCAATTCCCGACTGGGCTGGCTATTCGAGCAACAGCTCACTGATTCCAACAAAGTGCGCCGACGGTACGATCGGCACTGTTTTTTCGAGCGTCGCGCCCGGGGTATCGCTGTTTGCGAAGGACTACCAGGCCCCGAAGAGCATCAGGTCAAATCTTTCGTGGAGCGGACCAACTCTTGGTAACAGACTCAGCACTCAGCTCGAGGGGACGTACTCGCTCAACCTGAATCAACAGGCCATCACCGACCTCAACTTTAATCCGCTTGCACGATTCACGCTGGCATCTGAAGGCGGACGACCCGTCTACGTGAACCCGACGAGCATCGTTGCCGCAAGTGGTGCCACGGCTGCGCAGGACGGACGCACTTCGCCGCTTTTCTCGAGAGTGATCGAACAGACCTCCGATCTAAAATCGGAGAGCCGTCAGGCAAGAATATCGATTTCGCCGATAAGCTTCTCCACGAGCCTCAGCTGGGGCCTGTCGTACGTGTATTCGAACGTGCACGAGCAGTTCAAGGGATTCAACAGCACAGTCTCGAATCCTCTCACCACGGAGTGGGGTCGCGGTTCCTTTGATTCGCGTCACCAGATCGTCTACAACCTCGGGTACAATTTCTTCGACTTCATTCGCGTGAGCTGGTTCGGCCAGTTCCGCTCCGGATCGCCGTATACACCAATGGTTGCGGGCGACATTAACGGCGACGGCTATACCAACGATCGTGCGTTCATTCCGACGACCGCCGATGCCGATGCGACTCTCGCGAGCGGAATTCAGTCTCTTATCGATAAAGGATCCAGCAGCGCAAGAAGCTGTCTCCAAAGTCAGCTTGGAAAGCTCGCGGCAAGAAACAGCTGCCAGGCGCCGTGGACGTCCACAGCGAACATGTCCGTGTCGTTCAATCCGATCAAAGTGAGGATGCCGCAGCGCGCGACGATTTCATTCCAGGTTTCGAACCCGCTCGGAGCCGCCGACCTGCTGCTTCACGGCTCCGACAACCTCCGCGGCTGGGGCCAGCCGGCAAGTCCTGACGCGCAGCTGCTCTACGTTCGCGGATTCGATCCGGCTGCCAGGAGATACAAGTACGAAGTGAACCAGAGATTCGGCTCGACGAATCAGGCGCTTGGCGGATTCAGAATGCCGGTGACGCTCACCGCGATGATTCGCTTCGATATCGGCCCGACAACCGAGAAACAGCTACTCACGCAACAACTCGACCGAGGCCGCCGAACCGAAGGAACCAAGGCTCCTGAAATCATGCTTAAGGCGATCTACGGAAGCGGAGGAATTCCGAATCCGATGGCGACCATACTCAGGCAGCAGGATTCAATTCACCTGAGCGCAATTCAGGCCGACAGCCTCGCATCGATGAACAGACGCTACACGATCAGAAATGATCAGATGTGGTCGCCGATCGCAAAATATTTCGCCGACCTCCCGAACGCCTATGACAAGAGCGAGGCGTACGATCGCTATATGACCGCGCGCAAGTCTACAATCGACGAGCTCTCGATCCTCGCTCCAACGATCAAGTCACTGCTCACGGCCGAGCAGCGGAGGAAACTGCCCGCGTTCATCGCGAGTTACCTCGAGCCGCGCTATCTCGCGTCAATCCGATCGGGTACGGCAAGGTTCACCGGCAACTCCGGATTTGGCAGCGGCGGATTTATTCCATTCGGCGGTGACGTGACATTTGCAGGCGGCGGCGGTGGCACGCAGACAGTGATCATCAGGCATTAAGAGATGCGACGACAATCAGTTTCCCTTCACCAGATCGAGTCATGACCATTTACAAGCATTTTGTTACGACGGGCTTGTTCGCGGCAACAGCAGCAGCGAGCGTTGCCGGCGCCCAACAGCGTCCTCCAATCCGTCAGTTGGGAGCGACGGTCGGGAAGACAACAGAGACTTTCACGAACATCACGGGCATACGACCCCTGTCCAACGGCAGTGTGCTGGTGAATGACGTTGCAGGAAGACGCGTTCTTCTTTTCAACCCGCAGCTGAGTGCATTCACCGTCGTCGCCGACTCCACGAGCGCTACCGCGAATGCCTACGGCGGCAGATTCGGCGGGCTTGCCGGTTACAAAGGCGATTCATCGATATTCGTCGATCCCAGTTCGCTCTCGATGCTTGTTATCGATCCGAGCGGCAACGTTGCGCGAGTGATTTCTGTGCCTCGTGCGCAGGACGCTAATATGCTGGCCTCACCC
The DNA here is from genome assembly GCA_038253755.1 of Gemmatimonadales bacterium. Classification (GTDB taxonomy): domain Bacteria; phylum Gemmatimonadota; class Gemmatimonadetes; order Gemmatimonadales; family Gemmatimonadaceae; genus UBA4720. The sequence continues at coordinate 46,398 of JBBSGU010000005.1, forward strand.
ATCGGTAGCCCGGTGCTCGCCCCGAATGGAAAATTGATCTATCGGGCACAGCCGCAGTTCCAGACGACGCGCACCGTCACGGCTGGCGGGGGACCGGGCGCGTTTCTTCCTCCTGAGATTCCGGATTCCGCGCCGGTGCTGCGAATTGATCTTGCAACCCGCGTCGTCGACACGCTTGGATACATCAAAACACCGAAGATCAAGATGGACGTGCAACACGACGACAATGGCAACATTCGAATGTCATCGCAGATCAACCCTCTTCCGACTGTCGACGATTGGGCAGTGACTCCGGATGGCGCGGTCGCTTTCGTTCGAGGCCGCGACTATCACGTGGACTGGATCAATCCCGATGGATCAAAGGTCTCATCGCCTAAAGTGCCTTTTGATTGGCAGCGGATGACCGAGGAGGACAAAGTTGCTTTCATCGATTCATTGAAAGCAGCTCGTGCGAAACAGGGCGCGAACGCTCCAACGGCCGCAACGCCCGGGGGTGCCACGCCCGGTGCTGGAGGCGGCGGCCCGCAAGTGTTCGTCTTCGGAAACACCGGTCCGGGTGGCCCTGGTGGCGGCGGTCCTCCACGCGGAGGACTCCCGCAGCTCCAGCAGAATTTCATTCCGGCAAGCGAGCTTCCTGATTACAAGCCGCCTTTCTTTGCGGGCTCGACCCGCGCTGATACCGAAGGCAATCTGTGGATTCGCACGATCCCCACGAGCGCGATTGCGGGCGGACCGGTCTACGACGTGATCAACCGGAAGGGAGAGATCGTCCAGCGTGTTCAGATTCCGGCGGGCCGGACAATCGTCGGGTTTGGCGCGGGTGGGGCGGTTTACCTCGCTAACCGGGACGGAATTACCGTTACGCTCGAGAGAGCCTCGGTCAGGTAAACCCCAGCTCGAGAAGGGCCGCGAGTGTTCTGGCGGCCTTTTTCTTTGCAGGACCGCGCCGTTCTGCACCATTCGCTAAATTGGACAATCCCACAACACTACCATGATCCTTACTAAACGCGCCCTCCCCGTTGTTGCGCTTGCTTCACTCTCGCTCGCGTTGGCCAGTTGTCTTTCTTCCACCGACTCGACGGGCGTTACGCTGGCTACCGTCGAAACAACGACGTTCGCCTCCTCACTCGGCGTTGATCTCTCCGCTTCTACGCGTACGACCAACGGCGCATACGTCCGCGATATCATTATCGGTCCTGGTGCGGTGGTGACAGCGGGTCAGACGGTCGGCGTGAAGTACAGCGGCTACCTTTCAAACGGGACCCTTTTTGACAGCAACACGGGTGCGTCCACACTGCTCCCCTTCACCGTTGGGGCGCGACAGGTGATCGCCGGTTTCGACGAAGGGGTTCCTGGAACGCGCGTCGGCGGTACGCGCCAGATCATCATACCCCCTGCGCTCGGCTACGGTCTAAATGATCGCGGTCCGATCCCCGGCAACTCCGTGCTCGTATTCACCGTTCAGGTTGTGAGCGCTCAGTAGCGCCACGTAGTCGGCGCCATTGGACGCTGGCTGGAGACACAGTGAAGCGCATCGCTGCGTTCGTTCTCCCTCTTGCGATCGTTGCATTTGCGCGCCCCGTTGAAGCTCAGTTGCGTCCCCTGGAGCCGATACCCTGGCGAGTTCTCGAGCAACGAACGACAATCACAGCGGAAATCGGAGCATCCCGGCTTTACGACCAACGCGCGTCGCTCGCCGGAACGACAGGAACATTGACCGAGCTCGCCAATTTTTCACTCGCCTGGCGCACTGGACGCGTCGCGATCGAAGCAGCCGGAACAGGGCGCCGAATTTTCGACGAAAAATCGAGGTTTGCAGATCCGTATCCCGATGTCGAGGCCGCGATTGACAAGCGGCGGAACGACTCGGGTGACTATCGCATCTCGACCTCCGTTCGCCTCACGCCGGACACCTATCCGTTCACCGGAGTGCTCAGGTTCGGGACGCGACTTCCGACGACCGACAACACCACGGGACTCGATCGCGACGCTACCGATTTCTTCGCTACTGTCGGAGCGAGCGGAAGGCGCGGGATCGTCAACCTTTCGGGGGAAGCAGGACTCGGGATTTACGGAACTCGCGAGACGCGCTTCGAACAGGACGATCTTTTTCTGTACGCACTGCGAGCGGAATTGCGTCTGGGGAGCTTCACGCCCGATGCGATGGTCCTCGGCCAAGAGCACGGATACGCGCACAGCGCGATCAGGGGCGTCGAGAATCTGAGCGAAGTCCGTGTTGGCCTTCGATACGGTGACAGGAGGTGGATCCGGGCGGAAGCTGTCAAAGGATTGACGACTTTTTCCCCGTCTGGCGGAATCCTGATCACGGTTGGCTTCGTACGGTAATTTTCTATCGACGTCACACCGCCTGCAAACCAATAGGGAATATCGATGCCGTATCAAACGTCCACCGGCAACAACGCTCCAGCAGTCGCAGCTCCCACGGTCACGGTTGGAACCGATGTCCTGTCGAGCCCACAAGCCGTTTTTCAGGCGTTCAAGGCTCAGCGCAGAGAGCTGAGCCGTCAAATGGAGACACTCGAGAGCTCGCGATCAGAATTGTCTACCCAGCTTCAGGATCCACGGGTCACCGGCGCCGACCGGAAAGGTCTCGAGGGCCGTATCACCGATGTCGACGGACGCATCGTAAATCTCCAGAAGCAGCTATCGGATGCCGACGCGCAGGTGGCAAAATCGGCTGCAGTTCCCGGTGCAGCTGTTGAACTGCCCGAACCTCCACGCACCGGACCGCCGGACGAAGCCTGGGTTCTCGGCGGGCTGTTCATTCTTTGTGCGGTACTTCCGCTCTCGATCGCATTTGCACGGCGCATCTGGAAGCGGGGCGGCACAGTGATCGCTGCTTTCCCGAAAGAGATCGCCGAACGAATGAGCCGAGTTGAGCAGGTTGTCGAGGCGACGCAAATAGAGGTCGAGCGAATTGGCGAGGGACAACGTTTCATGACGAAAGTCCTCACCGAGAACCCGTCTCACTCGACGGCCGTGGGCGGCGTGCAACAGGCCGCGCTGTCTCCGCCTGGGGAAATCCGCCGCTAGCTCAATAGCGGTTGCCTATCGTCCAATTCAATCGTTGGATAAGCATGATGAAGTTCTACGGTTTCCTCGGCGCCACAATCGGCAGCTACGCGGGCTGGTACCTCGGTGCTCCGATTGGATTCATGACCGGATTCGCTCTGTCGATGGTCGGCACCGGTGTCGGGATCTACGCGGGACGCCGAGTTGCCCAGCACTTCGGCGCCTGACTGTCCGCCTGCCAGCTAATCGACCATCATCTCGACGTCTTCCACAGCGTGTCCGCGCTTGAGGAAGAACACCAGCGGCAACGCGAACACGAACAACAGCGACACCAATATGAAGACGTGGTTGTACGATAGCACTGCTGCCTGACGCGTAACAGTTGCGTCCAGAAGTTTTAAAGCCTGCTCCCTTGCTGTTTCCAGATCGGCACCAGTGCGTGCCATCATCGCCGCGGTAACTCTCGAAAGCCACGCAACCGCCGCCGCATTCGCCTGACCGGCCTGCTCCGCGAGAATTGCGTGATTGCGCGTGACACCCGACGTGAGCTGAGTCGCGGCAATCGCGATTCCAATGCTCCCGAACACCTGACGAGAAACGTTGTACAATCCGGTCGCCGCAGTGACTTCCGGCTTCGCGATTGTTGCAAGGGCAGCGGTGCTCAACGCGACGAAGATCAGGCTGAAGCCGACGCCTTGCATCACCTGCGGCCAGAAAATGTCCCAGTAACCGATCTGACTCGTGAGATGAGAAAGCAGGAAAAATGAAATTCCAGTCACGACGAGGCCTGTGCCAACGAGCAGTCTTGGTCCAAGTCGATTGTAGAATCTCCCCCCTATGGGCATGATCACCGCCATCGCCAGACTTCGCGGCATCATCGCAAGCCCGGACTTGAAAGCTGTGTATCCAAGAAGATTCTGAAGGAACAGCGGAAGCAGGAAAAGACTCCCGTTAAGCGCCATTCCAAGCACACCGCCAAGAGCCGTCGCCGAGCTGAACGATGCGTTACGCAGAATTCGAAGATCGACCGCCGGGTTCTTCGTGTTCAATTCGCGATAGACGAAGAACACCAATCCAGCCGCTGCGATCACAGCGAGTCGAACCACGTATCCCGATTGGAACCAGTCGTTCCTCTCGCCCGATTCGAGCATGAGCTGAAGGGAGCCGAGCCCGGTGATCATCAACGAAAGACCAAGCCAGTCGATTTGTCCCTTTCGCCTGATCAGGTACGATGGATCTTCGACGAATCGGCTGACGAGAAGGAGGTTGATGATTCCGATTGGAACGTTGATGTAGAAAATCCACGGCCACGAGTACTGGTCCGTGAGCCAGCCGCCAAGCGTCGGGCCGAATGCCGGTGCGAGAACGACGCCAAGCCCGAAGATTCCCATCGCCGTCCCCTGCTCTTCAGGCGGGAACGTTTCACGCAGAATTGCCTGCGATACCGTGAGCAGAACGCCACCACCGATTCCCTGCAGAGCGCGGAAGAACACCATTACCGGCAGCGACCTTGCGAGGCCGCACGCCATCGACGCTAAAGTGAAAAGAACCACGCTCGACAGATAAAAATTCTTGCGGCCGAAGCGTTCGCTCAATAACGCGACGAGCGGCATGATGATCACATTCGCAAGGATGTAACCCGTAACGACCCACGTGATCTGTTCGATCGTCGCGCCAAGCGTGCCTTGCATGTTCGGCAGAGCGACGTTGACGATGCTCGAGTCGAGCACGGCCATGATCGTGCCGGTCATCACTGACCCGGCGATCAACCACTTGTGAACCGGCTTCCTTTCTGCGCTATCCATTCGAACCGTATCAGCCCGTCTTCACGTGTGCGGCCACGGACATGCCGGGACGGAGTGGACGATCAGGCCCGCAATCCTTCGTAATCGAGACTCTGACAGGAACGCGCTGAACAACTTTCGTGAAGTTGCCGGTCGCATTTTCGGGAGGAAGAAGCGAGAACTTCGAGCCGGTCGCGCCGCTGATGCTCTGCACTTTCCCGACGGCTACACAGCCGGCATAAGCATCCACGTCGATCTCGACTTTCTGCCCGACTTTCATGCTCGAAAGCTGAGTCTCCTTGAAATTTGCTGTTACCCATGCGCCGGTGTCCGCAACAATCGACATGACCTGCTGCGCCGGCTGCATGAGCTGGCCGACCTCCACAGTCTTGCGCGAGACCGTTCCGCTGGCTGGCGCAACAAGGCGCGAGTAAGTCAACTGAAGTGCGGCGTTGGCTCGCATTGCGTTAGCTGACTGCTCCCTTGCTTCCGCCAAACGCGTTCCGGCCTCGGCGCCCGTCACGGTTCCGCCTGCTGCGGCGGCCTGGCGTTGCGCAGCGTTCACCGCGGCATCTGTAACAGACGCCGACGCGCGAGCTGCATCGAGTTGCTGGAGCGAGATGATCTGTTTTGCGGCAAGCTCCTGCATTCTGCTCAGGTCTGCGTGAGCACGCGCGGCATTCGCGCGTGCGAGGGCGACCTGCGCTTCCAGAGCGCCTTGTTGTCCGGCTGCCGTCCGCACCTGGGCCTCAGCCTGACCGTTGCCGCCCGCCGATGCGCGGGCCGCGGATAGATCCGCATTCGCCTGCGAGAGCTTTACCGAAAGCTCGGCTGTGTCGAGCTGAACGAGAATCTGTCCTTCAGTGACGTGCTGGTTCTCGCTGACATTGACCTTGTCTACGTAGCCTCCGACCTTGGCGACGACAGGGACGATGTGGCCATCGATCGCCGCATCGTCGGTGGATTGGTGCGCGCGCCCGTACAGGAATTTCTGCGAACCCCACAAGAGCGCGAGCAAAAGCACGACTGCGCCGACTCCGATGGTAATCTTGCTGCGCCTGCCCCTGCCTGCGTCCGGAGTCGAATCGACGGGCGCAATGGTGGGTCTCTTCATTCCTTCACGTTCCGCTGTAGTTGCCATTGTCTGTATCTGTTAAAATTTCGTTGATGTGCCGTCGAATCAGGGGAGCTCTGTTGCAATGCCTTCGGCGCGCGACAGATCGACTCTTGCCGCCTGATACGATGCCAATGCGTCGATCTCCAGGTTGCGCGCTCCGTTGAGCGACAGCGATGCCGAGACGACGTCGGCATTGCTCGCAACACCTGCGCGGAATCTGTCCTGCGCCTGAGAATATTCCTGTTGTGCAAGGCCGAGCCGCTCGTGAGCGGCCACGACTTGATCGCGTGCTGTCGCAAGATTCAGGATTGCCGATCTCACTTCGACCGAGACCTGCCTCTCGAGCTCCCGTCGTCTCAGATCCAGACCCGCGTTGACAGCATCCTGCTCGGATAACTTTCCGGATCTGCGAAATCCGTCGAAGATCGGGAACGAGAGCTCCACGCCCCACAAATAGGTGTTGAGGAAATGAGTTCCCCTTCCGATCTCGCCGTCATCGGCAAACGCATTGAGGTTCGGCAGGCGTTCAGCGCGAATCGCCCGCGATCCCTGACGTCCTGCATCGAGCTGCCGGTTCGCTGCTTCGATATCGGCGCGGCGGCTCATCGCGAGCGCGATTGCTGCTGCCTCATCAGGAATTCCCGCGTTCGCATCCATTCGTTGAAGCGGAGACGCAATCGAAATGTTCGCATCGAGCGGGGCGCCAATCGCGCGGATCAGCTCGAGTCGCGAGCGCGACGCCTCTCCGCGCGCCGAGATGAGCTGCGCGTGAATGCCAGACAACTGCGATTGCGCGCGAGTCACATCGAGACCCACGCCAACGCCGGCATGGAGCTGGTCGCGAGCGATCGACAAAAGCGTGTCGGCAAGAGCTGAGTCGGCGGCTCGAGCGGTGACAAGCGCATCAGCGCGAGCGACACGGAGGTACGCAACGGCAGCGCTTGCCGCAGCCTGTTCTCCTGCTGCGCGCGCTTCGGCCTGGCTCGCACGAACGCCGGCACGAGCCGTCTCGACACGCTGGCGGGCGGCAAAGTCAATCGCGGGGACAACTACTCTTGCCCGTACGTCAAGCGTGTTCACCGGACCGATTATCTGGCCACCCGGATCGAGAATCGGCTTCTCACCTGCCGGCGTCGGAAAATCGAATCCGAATGTCGCAGAGTTGAGCGTATGTCCGCTCTCGAGTGCGGATGTGTTCAGCGAAGGCAGGAGGTCTGCTCGCTTTTGCGTGACGCGAGCTTCCGCTTCACGGGTGCGAAGGTCAGCCGCGAGGGCGGGCGCGCTTTGCTTCGCCGCGAGGCGTGCGGCATCGCCTAAACTCAGCGAAATCGGGACCTGCTGCGCGAACAGCGATACTGGCAATGCGACGAGTGACGCTGCGACCATTTTGATGCTAGCGTGCGCCCTCAACGGGGCCTCCGCACCCGACACCGTTCAAGCGCGGCTGTAAGAACTTCCCTGACGCTTTCGTACTCCATTTCAAAATTCTTGAGACGTCCCCGAATTACAGGGGAAACGTCGAGACGCTCCAGTCCGTCGTTCACTATCGCGTGGAATCGCTGCCACTTCGCGAGCCGTTGCTCCATCGTCCTGACGAACAGGTTCGAGACCGTGCGGTAGTAATCGCGTCGATCGCCCTGGAGACTGACCCGCTCGATCAGGCCGCGTTGTTCGAGGACCCGCGTGTTGACGCTGGCGCTCGCCTTGCTCGCCCCGGTCGACTCGGCTATCACGTCGAGCGAAATGGCGTCCTCGTTCAGGAGGAGGAGGGCGAAAATGCGACCGGCGATTCGAGGGAGGCCGTCGGCCTCCATGGCGACAGCCAGTCGCTCGACGAATTCGTCAGCGGCGGTTGCTTTGGGGTCTGGCTTGCGTCGCGCGATCGACGGTTTGAGAACGGTCACTTATATATCGTTTGTTTAGTTTATACCGAACAATCAATATGCGAGAATCGATCAGGGGATGCAATGCCCGTCATTCGCAGTTTTTTTTCGGTTCCGCGAGAGCTTTGAGATAGGAAGCGCCCGCTCCGCAAAAAAAAAAGACTGTCTAGCGCTTGAAAGTTTGGTGTGGCCGAATTCTCAGTTCCCTCAGCGGCCCCTTCGCTGTTCTCAGCGACCTCAGAGGTAAAAATGGGTTTCTGTAGTTGCGAAAGAGACAATTCCTTTTGATACTATCGTCGTGGCCCGAGTTAAAGGCCGCACGACGTACCCAATGGAGTGAAAATGAGCGCCGGCATAGATCAAGTCTTTTCAAGGTTCAAGCAGCGGTACGAGGAATACTACAGCCCCATGAGCGGGCCTAGCTTTGCCGTCAAAGGACCGGACGGACGGCAGCACATTCTGGGACGGGGCGAACCCGAGTTTACTATCGTCGCGAAAGACCAACGCTGCCTGGACGCCATGGCGACGCTCGACCGGCTCGTTATCGCCGAGTCCTACATGTCGGGCCGGCTGGACGTGGAGGGCGACTTTGAAGCGGTGATGACACATCGCAATTTCTTCGTCGACCGACATCCCATGATCACCGCGTGGCACATGTACTGGCCGAAAGTCCGCGGGCAGGCGCACACCGACAAGGAACACATCTCGCACCACTACGACATCGAGCCTGAATTCTTTTTGTCGTTCCTCGACAAGGAACACCGCTGCTATTCGCAGGGGGTATATGAGAGCGATGACGAATCACTCGAAGAAGCAATTTCCCGAAAGATCAACTTCGCGCTCGACTCAGTGGGAGCAAAACCCGGCGACAAGGTTCTCGACGTAGGCGGCGGCTGGGGCGCATTCACTGAGGCGGCCGGCAAGCGTGGCGTCCACGTGACGTCGCTTACCATCTCGCGCGACTCCGAGAAGTTCATCAACGAACTCATTGCACGCGAAGATCTTCCCTGCAGGGTCGTTTATCAGCACCTCCACGAGCACAAGCCCGCGGAGCTGTACGATGCGATCGTAATCCTCGGTGTGACGGAGCATCTGCCGGACTACGACGCATCGCTCGCTATCTACAGGTCATTACTCAAGCCCGGCGGCAAGGTGTATCTCGACGCGTGCGCCAAGCGTCGCAAATACGACATCTCGAGTTTTCTGCGCAAGCACATTTATCCCGGCAACGGATCGCCGATGTGCCTGCACGACTATCTCCGCGCTGTAGCGGAATCGCCGTTCCAGGTAGAGGTCGTTCATGACGACCGCCACAGCTATGCGCTGACCGCACGCGCTTGGGCCGAACGATTCGATGCAGCGAAAGACGAGATCGTTCGGCGCTGGGGCCAGTCGCATTTCAGGAAATTCCGTGTCTACCTCTGGGGCACTTACAACAGCCTCAAGCGCGACGACGTCCAGGCGTATCGCGTAGTGCTGCAGCTACCGGCCGAAGCCACGTGATTGCCCGAGCCAGCGACGGCGGCGAAACGGCTGGCAGAGCTCATTGAGCTTTCCGCAAATGAGCAGCGACTGCCGACGCTGACACCGTCAACGAGGAAGTAATGCCGCAATACTGCCCAATCGCTCGCGTGGTCTCGGTTGTACTCGGAGCTTCCCTTCTCTCAACAGCTGCCGAATCACAACTGGTCCGATCGCGCTCAGCGATCCCCGCACCCATCCTCACGACTTTCGACTCGTCGAAGATTGGCGCCCTCCGCTACAGGATGATCGGTCCGGCGCGCGGAGGCCGAGTGACGACCGTAACGGGTGTCGCTCAGCAGCCGCAGACGTTCTACATGGGATCGGCCGGTGGAGGCGTCTGGAAGACAACTGACTCCGGCGTGTCGTGGGACAACATCTCGGACGGGTACTTCGCTTCCGCATCGATGGGATCGATCGACGTCGCCGATTCCGATCCAAAAGTCATCTACGCCGGCACAGGGTCGGATGCAATTCGGAGCAACGTCTCAATCGGCAAGGGCATTTACAAGTCGATCGACGCCGGCAAGACATGGAATCACATCGGTCTCAAGGGCGTTGGTCAGATCGGCTCGGTAAACGTCCATCCGACAAATCCCGAAATCGTGTTCGTTGCGGCGATGGGAAACCCATTCAAGCCAACCGCCGACCGTGGAGTCTATAGAACGCGCGATGGCGGACACTCATGGCAGAAGGTCCTCTTCGTTTCCGACTCTACAGGTGCGGTAGACATCGAGCTCCAGCCTGGAAACCCAAATGTGGTTTACGCCGCGATGTGGAGGGCCGAGCGTAAGCCATGGACGATCATCAGCGGTGGGCGGGAGGGCGGCGTTTACAAGAGCGCCGATGGCGGAGACACCTGGACTAAGCTGACGAGGGGGCTTCCTTCCGGTTTGGTTGGAAAGGCTGACTTTGCCGTATCCGCCGCAAAGCCCGGCAGGCTCTACGTCTTGATGGAAGCGAGCCCTGGCGGCGGACTCTATCGATCCGACGATGCGGGTGTGTCGTTCACGGCAATCGATACAGTCACAAAGGGAATCATCGCACGCCCGTTCTACTACACCAATCTCGACGCGGACCCGAGCAACGCCGACATCGTGTATTCAGGCACGGAAGGATTCTACAAGTCGATTGACGGTGGCAAAACCTGGGCAAGCGTCGAGACGCCGCATGGCGACAATCATGACCTGTGGATCAACCCCCGGAACTCGTCGATCATGATTCAATCGAACGACGGAGGCGCAAACGTCACGCTGGACGGTGGGCGCACCTGGTCTTCGCAGTACAACCAGCCGACTGCAGAGATCTACCAGGTTTACCTGGACAATCAGTTTCCATATCGCGTCTATGGCGCTCAGCAGGACAACACAACATTGATTTTGCCGAGCTTGCCGATTTCATCGAGTGCGCCCGACGACCCGGATGAGACCTGGCGAAACGGGCCTGGCTGCGAGACCGGGCCAATCATTCCGCACATCGCAAACCCCGATACGGTGTATGGTGGGTGCAAGGGTCAGTTCTCCCGGATGTCCCTCAAGACGGGACAGGAAAAACAATACTGGGTAGGCTCGCAGTCCCTGTACGGAAATCCGGGAAAGGATCTCACGTATCGCTTTCAGCGCGTGGCGCCCATGGAAGTGTCGCCGCACGATTCGCACGTCGTCTATTACGGGTCACAGTATCTGCACCGCACACGCGATGAAGGCGTGACGTGGGAAAGGATTTCTCCCGACCTCACGTGGAATCCACCTGAGCGGCAGCAGAATGCGTCGGGCGAACCGATCACGATCGATGTGACCGGCGAGGAGACCTACAGCACGCTCTACGCTATTCGCGAATCGCCACTTCGCGCGGGAGTAATTTGGACCGGCTCGAACGATGGCCCCTTCTATGTCACCCGCAACAATGGTGTGACGTGGAAGAACATCACGCCTTCTGGACAGCCGCAAGGCTGCAGAGTTCAGAACATCGAGCCTTCACCACATCGGGTTGCCTCTGCCTACTACGCTGTTCTCTGCTACCTGCTCGGCGACTTCAAACCTTACATCTGGAAAACCGACGATTTCGGCGCTTCCTGGAAGCTCCTGACAACAGGCGCGAATGGAATCCCTTCGGATTTCCCCACGCGAGTAGTGCGTGAAGACCCGGAACGCGAAGGATTGCTTTACGCCGGAACCGAGTTCGGCGCGTTCATCTCCTTCGATAACGGCGGAACATGGCATTCGTTCCAGCAGAACCTGCCAGTAACGCCAATCACTGATATGAAACTGAATCACGGAGATCTCGTTCTCTCCACGCAGGGCCGTGCATTCTGGATACTCGACGACCTGGCGCCGCTGAGGCAGCTCTCCAATGCGATCGTTGGCTCCAGCGCACATCTGCTTGCGCCGCGCGTCGCTTATCGCATGAGCTACAATCCTGGGTTTGCGGGGGCCGAACCCAGCCGCGCCAATTCTGCCGATCCTCAGTATCCACAGCCAGGCGCGATGATCGACTATTGGCTGCCAAGTGCGGCAAGTCCGGTTCGCATCGACATCCTTGCACCCGACGGATCGCTTGTTAGGAGCATGTCGAGTGAAGCTCCAACAGCGGATCTCTCCAAGGTTCGCTCGCTCGAGGCGGTTGGGACAACGAGATTGACCAAAGCTCCGGGCCTCAATCGGATGACATGGAACCTGGAGTACCCAGGCCCGTGGTCTACGAACCTCCGACAGTCAGGACGCAACGGTCCTACCGCCGCGCCAGGCAAATACACGATTCGGATGACCTCCGGGAGCACGACCGAAAGCCGCACGCTGACGGTCCTTCCCGATCCAAGAGTTGTTCGTGACGGCGTAACCGCGGATGTGATGATAGAACAGCTCACCCACAATCTCCGCGTGCGCGATCTCCTGAGCGACGCAAATGCGGCCGTGATGGACCTGGCGGCGCTCCGTCAACGTGGTCCATCAACTCCGGATTTTCGCCAGCGGATCGATGCAATCGCAAATGTTCTACTCACGCCGCCAGTGCGATACAGCAAGCCGGGACTTCAGTCGCACATCCAATATCTGTATGGCGAAACCATGGGCGCCGACCAGAAAGTCGGGCGTGATGCAATCGACAGATACCGCGCTCTCCGCGCGCAACTCGACGTGTTAAAAACATCAATCGCGGAGATTCGGATTCCATGATCGCGGATTTCGCCGGTCGTCCTCCAGGCTTTGCTGCGTCTACAAACGCGTTCATCGCAATCGGCCAGCGTGCGCGTAAAACCTCTGATAGTACTCTGGTAGCCGTTGAAGCCGCCGGTTTCGCGTGCGTGCTCGCGGTCTTTGCGTGGGCACCGCACACGCTCGACCTCGCGCTACCGGCGGGCGCTACCGGCGCATTCGGCTTGTGGGGCGTCACAGAACACATGCGCGTCTCGCATCGTCGAATGTTCAAGCCACTGCGATTCCTGCTGCGGACTTTTCAGTCCCTTGTTGCCGCAGGCGGAATCGCCGCGGCAATCGCAACCGGCTACGCGTTGATCGGCCGCCTCATGGGAAACTGGGTGTTGTAGAGAGCTGCGCTAACTCCCGAACGTGTTACACGACTTCATGTCGGCGCCCTGATATCCGCGCTTGAACCATTCGGTCCGCTGTGCCGCCGAGCCATGAGTGAACGAGTCGACATTCACGCGGCCGGTTTCGCGAGCTTGAATTCTGTCGTCGCCAACGGCCGCTGCAGCGGTTAGTGCTTCATCCATATCACCCGGGCTCATCTCGCCTCTCCTGTCGCTGTTCGCAGCCCACACTCCGGCAAAACAATCTGCTTGCAGCTCAAGTCGCACCGAATACTGATTCGCCTGGTCAGGATTGGACTCCTCTGCCTGTCTTACACGTGCATCCGTGCCGGTGAGGTGCTGAATGTGATGACCAAGCTCGTGAGCGAGAACGTATGCCTGCGCAAAATCACCTGCGGCGCCATAGCGGGACTTGAGCTCGTCGTAAAACCCGAGATCGATGTAAACTTTTTGGTCAACCGGGCAATAGAAGGGTCCCATCGCCGATCGGGCCGGACCACAGCCTGAGTCGGTTGAATTCCGGAATAGCACGAGCTTCGCCGGATGAAACTGAACGTTGGTACCTGAGAGCGTCTTCGCCCATGTCTGCTGAACGTCGTCGAGGATGTGCGAGACGAAGAGCACCTCTGGTTCCTCGCGCGCTGAATCCTCAGCGCTGAGGCCTGCATTTGCTCCGGAGGAGACGCCCGGTTGCACGCCAAGATCGCTGAAGAGATTTCGGCCTGTAATGAGACTGAGTGCCAGAACGACGACCGTTCCACCAATCCCAAGTCCTCGCCCAAGACCGCCACCACCACCCCTTCGATCTTCGAGGTTGCCGCTTCGTCCGCCAGGTGTCCAACGCATGGATCGCCCTCCCAGAATGTTATTGCTCGAGACATAGCGATCAGAGGCAAGAACCTAGCCTTGCCGAAGGCGTACACCAACCACCAATTTCAGCGCTCGCCCGGCAGACCGACAGTCCCACAGTTAGAGGAATCATGGCACCCCGCGACCCGAGAGTCGACGCCTACGTTAGGAAATCGGCTGTTTTCGCCAAGCCAATCCTGACCTATCTGCGCGAAACGGTTCACTCCGCTGCGCCGTCCGCGGAGGAAACGATCAAGTGGGGCATGCCCTTCTTCATGTATGACGGTCGTATTCTTTGCTCGATGGCCGCATTCAAGGCCCACTGCGCGTTCCTGCTCTGGAAGGGCTCGCAGATCGTGGACAAAAGTGCCGACCACGGCAACAAGGCGATGGGCCAGTTCGGCCGGCTCACGAGCGTAGCCGACCTGCCGTCGAAAAAAGCGTTGACGGGCTTCATCAAAAAGGCGATGACGTTGCACGAAGAAATTGCCAAGTCTCCTCCCCAACCAAAGGCGAAAGCAAAGAAGCCGCCGATTCCCATGCCCGCGCCATTCAAGGCAGCTCTGGCAAAAAGCATGAAAGCGAGCGCGGCCTTTGAAAAGCTCAGCCCGAGTCACCGCCGCGAATATCTCGAGTGGATTACTGAGGCGAAGACGGGCGCAACCAGAGACAAGCGAATCGCAACGTCCATCGAGTGGATATCTGAAGGAAAGTCGCGAATGTGGAAGTATGCAAAGCCCTAACCTCGATCAATCAATGAAGAATGTCTCGAAGGTTTTGCTCGCTGCGTTAGCTGGTCTGCTCGCGACACCGTCGTTTGCCCAGACGCCAACTCCCCAGAACCTCTACGTCGCCGACGTGAAGTACGAAAACGGAACGGTGCGAGTAACGAATCCGCGAAAGCTCACCGGCGATCGTGGCGTCAACAGCCAGCCCTCGTTCACTCCTGACGGTAAGGCTATTCTTTTCGTCAGCCGTCGCGATACCACCGGGCAGTCCGACGTCTTCCGCATCGACCTGGCATCTGGCGTTGAAACCCAGGTGACGAAAACTCCGGAAAACGAAAACACGCCGACGGTCACACCCGACGGCAACATGATGGTGATCCGCTGGGTTCCCGCGACGCTATTCAAGGAATGGGGTCCGTGGATCTACAGGAACGGACAGCCGACGTCCGGTGTGCTTCCCGGCCCTGACACTGTTGGCTATTACGTGCGCGTAGACTCCACGACGTTTGCGATGATGCGCCCAAAATCGCGTCCCGCCGTTGCGCTGTTCGATTCGCAGAAAGGCACGATGACAGACTACGCGTGGCCCGTAGCGAATCTGCCGCCGCAGCTCGTTCCTCACAGACATGCAGTCAGCTTCGCGAAAACAGACAGCCTCGGCCGCAACCAGATCAGGATGCTGGATCTGCGAACGCTGCAAACTTCAGCTGTTGCACCGACTCTCGTTGGACGAGTTATCCATTCCTGGACGCGAAATGGTTTTGTGCTCATGGGAAAGGGAAACTCGATCTACGCGCTCAAGCCCGGCCGGACTGCATCGTGGAAAAAAGTCGCAGAGATGAAGCAGCCCGACCTTCAGAGCGTCTCCGCTTATGTCGTCAGCCCGGGCGGCGATAAGGTGATCCTCATTTCGCCGTTGATGCCGACGCTTCAGCAGGCATTGCGCGATTCAATTCAGGCTGGTCGTCCGATTGGCGAAGTCATCCAGGCTCTCAGGAAAGGCGGCACAGCAGCAGTTGCCGGCTACGACCTGGCCGAGGGCGGCATTCTCGCCTTGGCAGACGACCGGGCGACACACGGAAAGATCGGCGACGCGATCAATATCATTCGCCTCGACGTCGATCTTCATCCGACGTCTTATGACGCCCAGATGGCCCTTGGAGCGGCGCTCCGAAAATCGGGCGATCTAACCGGAGCGGTTGCTGCATACAGGAAATCTCTCGAGCTCAATCCGCGGTCCACAGCGGGCGAAAAAAAAGCTGCGGAGGATGCGGATAAGGCGATAGCCGAGAGTGGCGGGCACTGAAGCGGTTCTGACATTTTCCCACGATCACTTCCAGCGGGCTCAGCCGTTCCCATTGGCTCAGCGGCGAAGTAGTTGATGTGGTGTCGTTGAGAGGGTAGATGAGCGTTCCCGACGGATCGGGCGGTTGCATCGGCGAAGCTACCTCGGTGTTTACCAGCGCCTGGCTTCCTTGTTGGATATGTCGACGGACTTGAGGCCGCCGCTGCTCTTTCCGAAGTATCTCAGCGTGGGAGCGAGCAGGTACGGAACCATGTCTCGAAGCAATTCCGCCTTTCCCGGAATACTCGCTTCGGCTCGCCAAAGACTTTTCACCTGCCCAGTCTCTCGAAACAGTTTCGCGTCGGATGCGCTTATCAGAACAGCAAGACTGTTCTTCAGCGAAAGAATCTCGGGATGCTCCATGTGCTCAGGATAAACCTTCTGCATCGTGGCACCGTTTGGAGCCGTTTCGGTGCGCGTGGTTGCCGGAGCGACGTATGATAAAGATGACAGTGCGAATCTGTCCACTGCACCGAAAGATGCCATCACGTAAAGGTCAGCGAGCTCGGGCGGGGCGAGGGCGTACCCCTGGTTGAGGAGTGACTTCTCAACCGCCCCCCTGATGCGTGACTCGAGAGCCGTGTCGCTCATCTGGGCGTTGGGAACGACAAATACAGTGTGACCCGCGAGCTGATAGTCTCCGTCGTCCTGTCCGGCCGAGATGGAGACTTGCTTGAATCCGCCGCTTGCACAAGCCGTGCAGACAGCGAGACACAGTGCAGCAGCGGTCCTCTCGTGAAAGCCCATCATCTCCTCGTCTCTGCGCGACGCTCAATCATAATACTTTCGCGAGTGGCGTCTACACTCGACTGAACCAGGGCGGACGCCGGGTGGACGTTATCTCGTCAGACGGGGCTTGGTCTCCCGCGGAGCCTTCTCACATTCGGGCCATGTGGTCGGGAATCCCCTCCGGCCGCGCGCCGAATTTCCTGAACCCTGAGCGGCCGTTGCCGCCGCGGCTGCCGCCGCGAGATCGATTCGTTCCCTGCTAATGAACGAAGGATCCTCCGATGCCTCGTACGCGAGCATAGCGGCGAGAATAGCGTTCGACTTCAGGTCGTCGAATACGATCTTGTCGTAAGTGTCGCGGTTGGTGTGCCAGGTATAGCTGCCGTAATCCCAGTTGAGTGCACCCAGGCCAAAAGCGGGAAGGCCGTAACACGCAAAGGAAAAGTCGTCGCTGCCCCCACCTGCTGGAAATCCGGGTCCGCGGTAGACTGCCTGAATCTGAAGCTCTTGCGGCAGCGCGCTCAGCCACTGTGTCATGTGTTCCGCCGCGTTCGGCAAACCGGCTCCTCCGATTCGCGTCACGCGCCCGGTGCCGTTGTCCTGATTGAACAACGCTTGCAGGCCCTTGATCACTTCAGGGTGATCTTCTGTAAACGCCTTCGATCCGATTTCTCCCTCTTCTTCTCCGGCCCAGTGTCCCGAGATGATGGTCCGCTTCGGATGAGGATAGACAGTCTTCAGAATCCGCATCGCCTCGAGCATCGTGATCGTGCCGGTGCCGTTGTCAGTCGCCCCCGACGAGCCATCCCACGAATCGAAGTGCGATGAGAGAACGACGTATTCGTTTGGCTTCTCGCTTCCGCGAATCATCGCGACCGTATTGTAGATCGGCTGCTCACCCAGCAGCTGCGCGTCGAGATTCATCGTGACTCTTGGCTTCATTCCCGATTCTGTCAGGCGATAGACGAGACCGTAGTCTTCGCAGCTCAACGCAACTGCCGGCGTTTTGACGTTATAGGTCTCGAAGATCTCGATCGTGCCCCACGCGTCTTTCGAGCGGGATGTGATCATCCCAGCTGCACCGGCATGGTCCATTCTGAGCCCCAGGTCGCCGGTGCCGAGCGAAAGGTTATATCCGGTACCGCGAACATTTCGGGCAGCCCATTCGCGCGTAACGGAATCCCGCAGGCTGTCCATGCGTGCTTTCGACGCAGGCGTCGCATTAGTCGCCCAGTCATCGCGCGGACGGCAGGTCGGCAGCGCCCCGCCGAGCATGACGTATTTCCCTTTCACATTGGGCAGCCATTTTACGAACGCCGCGCTGTCCGCAAATCGCGGAAGGATGATTGTGGAGGCCGTCACATCACGCTTGCCGGTGCCCGGGCTGTAGCCGAGCATCGTGCCTTCGAGCGAGCGAACGCGTGGGGAAACGAGGTCGATGTGTGAATACCCGCGTCGCCACCCACGCCACGTACCGATCTTTTCGTTTGTCGCTTCGATTCCGAACGACTTGTAAGTCTGGACGAGCCAGTCGTTGGCGCGCTTGAGGTCGGGACTACCTGTGAGTCTCGGTCCGAGAGAGTCGAACAGCACGTGGGAGAGCTGTTCCGTGCGCGAGCTGTCCTGTCCGATCGCCCATATCCGGGAGATTGTGGGCGAGACAGTCTGGGCTCGCGTGGGCGCGGGCGTCAAAATAACTGCAAATGCAGTAACGACAGCGAAGAATGAATTTCTTGTCATTGTGTCCTGAATATCGCAAACGGCGCGGATCGCCGCGAATATTGGGTGCGGGTTAACTCACTATAGATTTCGTGGATGGCAGAGCGCCGGGATACACCCTACCACGTCGGCGAAGCGATCGCCAACAGCGTAACGCATGGCATGGGACTACTCGCAAGTCTCATCGCTCTGCCTGTCCTGATAGTTGCAGCCGCGAATCGGGGAGACGCGGCACAGCTCACAGGTTCGATCATTTTCGGAATATCGCTGGTTCTCCTGTATGGAGCGTCAACCGTCTACCACTCTTTCGCGCATTCCAGAGCGCGGCGCGTATTGAGACTCATCGATCATTCAGCAATCTATTTTCTGATCGCTGGTAGTTATACGCCGTTCGCGCTCGGAGCGCTGAAAGGGGTACTTGGCACCAGTCTGTTGATTGCCGTCTGGGCAATGGCACTTGCCGGAGTGGTGCTCAAGAGCTGGCGTGGCTTTGGCAAACCATGGCGGTCGACGGCGCTTTACATCGGGATGGGATGGATCTCGGTGCTGGCAATACGGCCGCTTATCACTCACGTAGGAGTTGCTGGTGTATGGTGGCTCGTAGCGGGCGGACTGTTCTACACGGCCGGCGTGGTTTTCTACGCGACCGATCATCGGCTGCGATATGGACATGCGGTGTGGCACCTCTTCGTTCTCGCGGGGAGCACTTGCCATTTCTTTGCCGTGCTATGGCACTCAGGGGGCGCCCTTTGATACCGGCACCGGCTTCGGAATCTGGTTGACCAACGCGTTCAAGCGGGCGAGAGTCATTGGAGCGGTGCTGACTACCCCAGCACCGTAGAGACAAGCCTCCAGGTAGTCGACGTCGCCCGATACGTTGCAAAGCGCTCGCCGCCCGGTTGAATCATTTCGAATAGCCGATATCTCCTCTCCGACGGCCTGAAAACATTTAAGCTTGTTAAACTCTCCGCTCAATACACCGCAGAACGACAGACCGTCGCTGGCACTCGCGTTCCGATCCACAACGTTTTTGACGAAGCCGACGTAACACCACGGCTGATAGCGCGGCGTCCCGGCGGAGCACATCTCTTTCCCTTTGGTAAAATCCTGGACTGAGTAAGCGCTTATGTCGCGGCCGAGACTCTGATAGCAAACGAATCGCATTGCGTATGGCGCGGTGTCGCACGTTTTCGCAGTTGCGAGGATGTCATCGTGATTGAGAAAGAGGATGACCGACGTCTGCATCTGGTAGCATGAGTTTTGATACTTCGAGCCGACAACCGAGCACGGATACAGTGGATCGGCAGGGTCAACCGCCTCGAACGGCTTTTTGGATTGCGGAGGCATGCTCATGTGCATCGCCATGTCGTGACCGGGCGGATCGGGCGTGCTGACATTGACGATGTTTTCCATGAACACACCACCATAGCACGAATCGCGGTCCCATTCGTCGACCAGGAGGTCACAGCCGTCGAGCGACTTCCGGAGGTCATGACCGTAGATCATCTCGAATCCATGCCCGAGACCGTGAACACACTGGAACCGAATCCATTGGTCAGCGGTCGGCGCGCTGAATGGCATGCAAAGGGCATTGACTTCCTTTGCGCCAATTCTGGTTGCCTGTGCGAAGTATGCCTGAATCACACCGTGGTAACAGCCAGACTGATTGCTCGGGTCGCACATCGCGAAAGTGGCCGCGATGTCACCACCTTTCTTCCCAGCCGCGATTCCGATTTCGTGCGCGAGCACGTGTCCGTCGCTCTTCGCGTCCTCGTCGAGAATGCCAAGCCGTGTGAGCACAGTCATCGCGGTCCTCACCTTTCCCGCCGACGCAAGCGAATCCAGCGGTTTCGAATAGCACCTGGTCTTATACCCGTATGCGAGTTTGCCGCATCGTTTGTACAGCGAAACGTCAATCCCGCTCGAATCGCCATTCGAACGACCGCTCATCTCAGGCGAAATAGTCTTGCGGGTACGGTGACCCATGCTGACGACTGCTATTCCAGCGACTAGCGCGAGAGCGATGACAGCCGGTTTCAGGAATCCATCCATCAGTGGACTGATAACGCGTTTTCGTCGATATCTCCAGCCTAGGCAAAAAACCCGCTCGTTTGAGCGAGTTTTTTAAAAACGACCTTACGCGTCGGGATCTTCAAACATCGCCGGAATCGAATCCGACATGTTGTAGCATTGCAGTCGGTTGCGCGCTACGAAAGGTGTATTTCTTCTAAAACGAACGCACCACAACGACCTGTCCAAGGTTATTGATGGCCGAGGCAGTCGAGCGAAGTCCCGCGAGTGGAAGCACGAGCTTCGATCCCGAATCGGTCCATATTGCGGCCTGCCTGAGCTCTCCGTCACTCACCCAGCCCGCAACATCGCCCTTGTTGTTTATCGCGACGGCGTCACTGGTTGTACCCGCCGGAGTGGGAAGACGCATCACGCCCCACTCAGCACGCCACAAGAACGCGTGTCCATCCACGCTCCCGACTACTTCCCTGCTGTTGTTGATGTCACGTGCCACGCAGGTCTGGCAGCCGAGGGCTGTCAGGACACCGCCACTCCATATGCCGGGCACGTCGAGCGAACTCTTCGTCCCGGTCGCTCGACCTGTATTCACCAGAATATCGTCGCGGTCATTCAGCGCAATCGCATGAGAGTGAATGGTGTCGCTCGGGTTCGTGATAAAAACGGCGCCCTTTTCCACCGTCCACAGGAACGCATCGAATACGTATCCACCAGCCACATGGCCAGCCGCATTGATATCATTGCCAAATGAGGTTACAGGCATGCTGGCTATCTGCTCCGGATTTGACCCGAGCTTCCAGAGGAACGGGCCATAACCACCAATGCCAGCGCTAAAGTGGCCGAGAATCGCTCCGGATCCGCTGATGCCATTTGCTTCTGAATCCAGACCACTTTCAAGCACCATAAAACCGACGAGCGACGACCAGACGAACGCCGTGTAACGTGATCCAAAATATTCTAACGTTCCGACGACCTCGCCACGATCACTGAGCGTGCTCGGAACGATCCATTCTGCATCGGACGGCACAGGCACTCTTTCGAGCTCGCCTCCCGGATTCCAGATGAAGACTTCCGGCGGGGTTCTCCCTAATAGCGGTTCGACAGGGTTGTCATTGTTGCCGCCGCTGCACCCCAGAAGAGTCAACGCCGTCGCAATCGCGACGTATTTCCGTCTGCCACGCATTCATTTCTCCGAGGTCGTTTCCAACACTTACACGGAATGCTGCAGAATCGGCTCACGAAAACCGAAACTGCGGTTTTGGCCGAATAAGCTGGCGGACGAAAGCTTGCAGACTCATGTTAGTGCAGCATCAATGGAAGACGTCCACTCCTCCGGGACTGACCCGGGAACGGTCACACGCCTCCTCGCCGATTTGGAGCGCGGCGACAAGGCGGCGTTGCAAGCACTTTTTCCAGTGGTTTACGAAGAGCTTCGGCAGGTTGCCCGACGACAGCGGAGAAACTGGAACGGCGACAGCACCCTCGGTACCACGGCGCTGGTTCACGAAGTTTACCTGAAGATTGCCGGCACCGATCAGGTTGGGGGGCGTACTCGCGTCCATTTTCTGAGGATCGCGTCCCGCGCAATGCGTCAAATTCTTTCCAATTACTCGCGCGACCGGCGCGCTACAAAACGCGGCGCCGCAAATCCGCATGTCCCGATTGACCTCCTCGGCGATTCAGCCCTGCCGCTGCAACTCACGGATGAGCAGTCAGACCTGATAGCGAACCTGAGCGAGGCCCTTCAACGCCTCGAGGTCGTCGATCAACGACTAAGCGACGTCGTCGAATGCCGCTTCTTCGGAGGGCTGACTGTCGAGGACACGGCTGCCGCGCTTGGCGTCTCCGAGGCGACGGTAAAGAGAGACTGGTCCCTCGCACGCGCATGGCTTTTTCGCGAGTTGGCCAGCGCCTAGCCCGTTGAGCCGATTGACACGTTTTTCGTGTTCTATTAAGTAGGGCGTGAGATTTTGCTTGTCGGGATTGCGCGCGGCCGATCTTTAACAGGCGAGGGGATGAATTGACAGTCGCACTGAATCGCGATCAGCTCGAGCGATTGAGACACGTTTTCGAGCAAGCTCTCTCGGTACCATCCGATCGGCGCCATGCTTTCATCCGCGACGCGTCAGACGGCGATGATCTCATTCAGAATGAGCTGTTGTCGCTCATCGAAGCCCACGATGCATCCGACGGGTACTTCGAGCAGCTTTCCAAAGATGTCATCGCCCGCGCACTGCTCGCGACCGAAATCGATACTGGGGATGACGCGCCGCTTTCCGGCCTCGAGCTTTCCCGCTACCAGGTTCTCGAGCGAATAGGCGGCGGAGGGATGGGAGTCGTTTTCAAGGCGCGGGACACTCAGCTCAACCGCACCGTCGCTCTCAAGTTCCTGCCGAGACGCGACGCATTGAATCCGGGTTCGCGTGCTCAGTTAATCGCCGAGGCACGCGCGGCTTCTCGACTCGACCATCCAAACATCGGGGTGGTCTATGAGATAGGTGAAGCTGACGACGGACGACAGTTCATTGCAATGGCGTGGTACGATGGAGAGACTCTGAAAGAACGAATCCGTCGCGGTCCCGTTGCCGAGACTGAAGCGGTCGCGATTGCATTGCAACTCGGCGACGCGCTAGCCGAAGCGCATCGCGACGGAATTATTCACCGCGATGTGAAGCCGGCGAATGTCATGATCACCCGCTCTGGCGGTGTGAAACTCGTCGACTTTGGCATCGCGCAATTGATTAGCGAAGACGATACTGCGCATTCCGGCGCCGCAGGCACACTAGGCTACATGAGTCCTGAGCAGACTGAAAACATTCCGCTCGACGGGCGCAGCGACATCTGGAGTCTTGGCGTCCTTCTTTATGAAACTCTCGCCGGACGACGCCCGTTCCGCGGCGACTCTGACGAGCAGCTCATTTCCGCAATCCGGAGCGGTAAACAGCGACCGATAACTTCACTCAGGACCGAGATCAATCCCGAGATCGCTAAAGTGATCGAGCGATGCCTGCAGAAAGATCGGAGTGCTCGGTTCCAGACTGCCGTTGAGTTTTGCGATGCACTCAGATCACCCCAGCATGCCGCGAGTCCATCGCGCAGATATCGGAAAGCCGCGGCTGTCGCTGCTGTCATGACTCTTGTTGTCGCAGCGGCAGTGACATGGCGCTTCGGGCGTTCCGCGTATCTGAACCGGGCTGCGATGCTGGCACCGGTTCGGTCAGTTGCCGTTCTGCCTTTCACTTCGGCCGCACCGAGCGATAGCAGTGCTTACCGCGGCGAGGCTATCGCCGAAGATTTTCGCACAGAGCTTGGTCATATCAGTCCGGTAATTGTTCCGAGCTACCTGTCGTCCGCCGGTTATGAAGGAAGCGCGAAGTCTGTTACCGAGATCGCGAAGGAGATGGGTGCGAACTATGTAGTCAGGGGGTCCGTCACACGTTCGGCGAACGGGCCTGCGCTGGACCTGCATTTGATCGACGGAAAAACCGGTACCGACAGGTTGGCGCGACAGTACTTCGCGAAAGGCGGTCGAGCAGACTTTGTACGCAAAGCGATCAGTGATATTGTGTCGTCGCTCGCCATTCCACTCACGACGCGGCAAGACGATCAGCTCAATCATGATCGTACGAGCAATGCGCTCGCATACAACCTCTATCTTCGCGGCCTCAGCGCCGAGATTTCTGGAATTCCAAGAGCCCGGTTCGGAATGAAATCACATGAATCAATCCGCTCTGCGCAGGGTTTCTATATTCAGGCGAGGACGCTCGACGGAGGACTGGCGGCCGTCCGTGCACGACTTGCTGGCTCGCACGTTTTGAGCGCGCTATCGTACGACACGACTCGTGCGCGTCTCGAGCAGGCCCGCATCGAGGCCGAGGCGGCGCTCAGACTCGATCCGGATTTCTCGGAGGCGCACACTGCTCTTTCCGAATATTGGAAAGGCGTCGGTGATGGTGGTCAGTCGATCGAAGAGCTGAAGCGCGGCCTGGAGTCTGCGCCAAACAACGTGGGGCTGCATGTCGCGCTCGCGCAGCGCTACGTCGAGGTGGGCCGGCGAGAAGAGGCTGTTGCCGAGTTCGAAAAAGCGATCAGCCTCGATCCGCGCAATCCGGTTGCGGCGGCCGGGGCGGTATTCGCATACGCCAGTCTCAGGCGATACGCTGAAACCCTGAAGGCGTTCAATCATTTCATCGAGATCTCGCCCAACGACAATGAGATGAAACTCATCAAGGGGCAGTTCTTTCTCAGATGGAAAGGATCTCCCGATACGTTGATCGCTGAGCTGCAAAGAATTCCCTCGGGCTGGGATGACCGCGGAATGGCCACCTTTGCGCGTTATACCGCTCTGCGAATCAAGCGCAGATACCGGGAGACACTCGGGATGCTCGACAGCTCAAAGGCCCTGCTGAGCCGGGATGGAGTCGTATACTATCCAACGTCGCTCATGCGCGCCGAAATGCACTACAGTCTTGGAGAGTTTCAGCAGTCGGCGATTTATTATGCGCACGCGCGGTCGGAGACAACCGACAGTGCAGCTGTGCATCCAAACGACCCGTCAATTCACGCCGCACTCGCACGCGCTGATGCCGGACTCGGCCGCAGGACTGAGGCAATGGCAGAAGCCCAACGAGCGATGGATCTCGCGCTTGCCAGGAAGGACCCTCACATTTCAGCGGCGATGATGGCGGCGGCGGTGGAAGTGTTTGGCAGCGTTGGACAGCTCGATCGTGCTTTCGACACACTGGAGCTCCTTCTAGCGATTCCTTCGAGAAGAGATGCAACGCTTCCGTTCCTGCAAGCATGGCCCGGTTTCGATCCGCTGAGAAATGACGCACGCTTCAAGCAGCTGATTCAAACTTTCGGTGTAAGGTAGGCCGTCAAGAGACACACGCATGAGCTTGTTTGGGCGCCGAATCGTGTAAGTGCCTTTGGGACGTAAGGCCACTCACTACGTTGGCGTTTCTGGCAGACCACCGGCGTTAATGGTTTGCCTCAATCGTGGAAGAAGTAGTGCCTCCATCTGAGCGGTAGAGAGAGCTGATTCGTACAGTCCGGTAGAAGAATGTCACTGGGCGCCCGTTCCGGGTAACCTGACCCTCCCAGGCGACTTCTCCATTCGGGGCGACCTCCACCACGGTTGGCTTCGCTCCGAACGAGACCACCGTGTTTCCATTCGCGAGCCGCTGCACCGACCCAGCGAATGGAGCAAAGATGGCTGGCTTGTGGCGATACTCCCACACCATCGTCGCGGTTCTGTTGACAGGATTGATGCGGTACTCCACGGCACGACTCTCCGGCGGAACGTGGCCGGTGCCGTTGTCGAATAATATGATGTCGCCGTTGGGTAGCAGCCGTGCGTCATGCTGGATACCGAAGCCACCGAACGGATCACCTACGAACGTGAAGTCGTTTCTCCTCCCGCCTAACCGCCAGAGGACGTCACCTGTAAGACCGTCGATCTTCGCGATCAACCCGAGGCTTGCGAACGAGACGATGTAGTTTCCCTGCGCGTCAGTGGCGATTGAGTTCGGGTGGTCGAAATCGATGCTTGGCATTTGCCGGATGCCAGGCGGAACAAATATCCAATCCGCCAAGGTGAAGTGATCCCATGCGTTCCACAGGAACTCCACTGCGCCTGAAGGCGACTGTCTCACGAGAACATGTCCGGCAACAAGCTGATCAGGTCGTCCTCCTAACGAGGTGAGATCGATCTTTCGAAGATCGTAGCCAAGGAGGTTCACTCGGCTCACCAGTCCACCTGAGAAATCGAGCAGCAGTTCGTGCGGGTCGGTGAAATAAGTACTGCTCGTCGCATAGGTTCTGACGATTTCGCCCGCCGGAGTCACCTCGTAGAATTGGCCCGAAGCTGGCTGCCACCCCGTGCTGGCGCCAACGAAGAGTGTGTAATTTCCGTTGGCGTGCCGCTCGGCGTCGAGCGCCGCTTCACCCGCCGCGGCCGCGAATTCCCGATACCATGACACATCTCCTGCGCGATCGAAAGCAACGAGAAATGCGCTGCCGCCGCCCGTGAAGTCTGTGAGGGTGAAGCCGGGAATCGGCGTAGACGAAGCATCGAGGTGCAAACCGACTAGCGCGGGTGGTAAGGCGCCGCTGCGATAAAGAAAACTTGTCGATGTAGCAGTGAGCGCACTCCGCACTTCAACTATCAATTCAATTTGCGCGTCAGGCTTGAGTCCGAGCACGACGACTGTCCCCGAGTCACCACTGATGGAATAATAAGGCGTCTTCAGTGGGTAGCGCGGGCTGCCTAAAACCTGCTCTGTCTCTCGATAGAGAACACGCGCCGAGTCACCATCGCGAGCTGTAAATCTCACCACTGCGGAGAGCGAATTGTTGGGATTAGCTTCCACCGCAACGCTTAGAATAGTCGGGGGATTGCCAGGACTTGCGGGTTGCTCGAAGCAGGCCGCGATGGCAACGAGGATCGCGACGCAAGCCATTTTCCTGGCCTGCAAACGATGGGCAAAGGCGCGCGACGATCGGCGGATCATAAAACTATGCTAACGCTGGCCGACAACCTTGATTGGGAGCGTGGATGCATTGTTTCCGTTCGCCGCCGAGTTGTCGCCGAGTTGCCCGAAGCCGTTGTAGCCCCAACAGTACGCGGTTCGATCTACAGTCACGCCGCAGGTGTGGCTGCTGGTTGTCGGACCGTAATAATAGTCGCCGGTATCCCCGCCGCCCGCCGCGATCGAGGCGAACACCAGGTTGCCTGCAACCGGAACCGGCGTCACTCTATTGCCCACGTTCCCATTGCCAAGCTCACCGGTATTATTCGATCCCCAGCAGTACCCAACGCCCGAAGCCGTGAGACCGCAGGTGTGTTCAAACCCCGCGCTCAGTGAGGTGAACCGTTGCGACCCTGGAATTCTGCTCGGCGTCGCGCTGTTGATGGCCGATCCATCCCCAAGTTGTCCGGAACTATTTTTCCCCCAACAATAGGCCGCCCCATCTGCGGCCACGCCGCATGTGTGTGAACCTCCAGAGCTGATCACTGAAAAGACGAGCCCTCCGTTGACTGCTGTTGGCAGGGTAACGCCCGCCGTCGATCCATCCCCCACCTGACCGTATCGGTTGTTGCCCCAGCAATAAGCCCGACCACTGTCGACAACCCCGCAGGTATGATCCGCACCCGCGCTCAGGGCCACGAATTTCAACCCCCCTTGAACCGCTACCGGAACCAGGCTCGGCGGCGAAGTTCCAATTCCGAGTTGTCCGAAATTGTTGGCCCCCCAGCAATACGCCGCGCCCCCTGCCACAATTCCGCAGGTATGTGCGTTGCCAGCCGTCAACGCCACGAAGCTCAAGCCCCCTGCAACCGGCATCGCGTTCAAGACTGGCGAGGTCGAGTTATTCCCTAACTGGCCGGCCGAATTACTTCCCCAACAAAAAGCTTCCCCACTGTTGCTAATCCCGCATGTATGAGAACTCCCCGCTGCCAGCGACACAAATCGGAGTGTGCCAGAAACAGGAACAGGGGCAGGGAAATCAATCTTGAAGCCATTCCCGAGCTGACCAGATTGATTCCAGCCCCAACAGGAAGCCATACCCTCACTATCGAGAACGCAGCTGTGGGCCGATCCGACCACAATAGACTGCGCAACGATTCCCTGCGCGCCAGCTACCGTTCGAATGCCGGTGGTCGAGCCCTTGAACCCGCTGCTATCTGTCGCCGTGACCACGTGTGTCACACCGCCGGTCGCACTGGTCCTGAAATTCACAGTGACTCTTCCATCGTTGTCCGTAGAAGTTGCCCCAAAGAACGAGCCCCCGGTGCCAGAACTAGTCCACGTCACCACCCGCCCGGACACGCGAACTTGATTGTCGTTAACGTCCAACAGGGATGCAGATACAGGCACTGCGTTGCCGGCCAGGACGACAGGTGGTCCGATCACGCTCATCCTGTATCTCGCCGGCGGTCCGGCGATTGTGAATAGGGGGCCACTTCGACCCGCGCTCCCGTCAGCGTCATTCGCCAGAATCCTGTGCGATGCCCCGGCCTTGGTGCTCGTGGTGTAGACCACGGTAACCTTACCACCGGCGTCGGTTGTCGATGTTGGATTAGAAAACGATCCACCCGCGCTTCCTAAGTCACTCCACGACACGACCCTGCCGGCGATTGGAAGGGGAGCATTGTTGGCAGAGTCCACAAGCTGCGCGGTGATTGTCACGCTGCTTCCGGCAACTGGCGATTGAACACTCGAAGTGACAAGGTATTTTTTCGTCGCTGGTGGTGGCGTTGGTGGCGCAGTCACGTCTTTCCCGCTGCAGCCGACAAGGGATTGCGAGACGACACAAATAGCCAGCATCGCAACTGATCGTAGAATGGACATTTGTCGTTCTCGGTTAGAAAAGGGGTGACCGTAAAGCGGCTGAAAGGATCATGTTGGAGCGACAGCAGCGTTCGGTCCGGTCATTCGACCTCCAGGTCCTGTCTACAAGCGATTACACGACTTTGCGGAAAATCGGCTCATGAATGAGTTGATCCCGCCCAGGGAGGGAATGTCAGGACAACATTCCGGCGACCTGAGCGGACAGCTGATCAGCGTCTTGTCTGCGAGAACCGCTATGCCGTCATTCAGTCTTAGTTGTGAAAGAACGCAGGTCCTGGAGCTGGATCGATGGCTAGGTTCGTGTTTAAGAAATCCTGTCGGCTACCGTTGATCTCCAGCCGGTTCCCGGTTCCCTGCAACCCCGGCGAAAGAGGTCCAGTGCCGAGAACATCCCCGTACACGTTCGAGCGTGAGCCACTTCCGGTCACGCGGTGAATGACCGCTCGCAGCGTGTTGTTATCGCCAGGAGCGAAGGAATTACCTAACACGAAGGCTCCCGCGAGCCGCAAGTCAGCGACGACCGTAGAACCGCCGCACGACGGAGTTACGATCCCTGTACCGATGAGCTGGAGGTCGACGCTATTACCCGTTGTCGGGCCCTGCACCGGCGCTGTGAAAAAGCGCCTTCCGCCGGCCGCATCGACCCCGGTCGTAAAGCCCTCGAGGCGATCATACAAAGAGCGGATGCGAAGTGAATTTCCCCGCGTCTCGCCTACAGGAAGAGGGGCCGCTGGGCCGGAACCACCCGTGGCATTCCATCCTAAACGCAGCGGCAGGCAAAGATTGGGGCTGTCGTTGCGATAGAGATTGTGATGCGACTGGATATCGGTTCTGGAGTCGTAGACGGCGTCGGGACGGCTGACGCCCCCGTTCACTATGATCCCGCCGCCGACAACATTGTCCGACAGTTCGACCGACACGCTGGCAACCGGGGCGAAATTGAAGGCAAACAGCCCGCAGGCTGTTCCTGTCGCAGTGGATCGGATGAGAGAGCGGGTCAGCCGGGTGGTGATCGCAGCGCCCGAGTGAGGTGGCGGATCGCTCCCGAGGTTCGGGTTCAGTGTCACCACGTACAGGCCGCACCCTGTTCCCCCCGACGGCAAAATGAGGTGTGCGTTCGGATTGAAGATCTCAACTTCCTCGACCGTCGCAAAAATGCGGTCGCCCGGGGAGCGCGAAACCACGCCGATCACATTGCCGGCGCGACCAGCGATGTCCACGATTGCGATCCGTCGAACAGTTACACTATCACCGAGCGTCAGCACGTTGCCCGGCGTGTTCGCCGTCATCGTGAGAGTCGTGCCCGTGCCCGTAGCGAAGCCGATTGGCAGCCCCGCGCGGTCGAAGTGCATGACCCCCTCGCCTTCCAACGTGACCTTATCGGGCACGGTGAGCGGCTGGGTCAATCCGTACGTGCCGGCGCGGACGCGGATGGTCCGACCGGCATGTTGCGGCGTCAGGGCCGCAATGAGTTCGGCAGAGTTGCTGACGACGATCGCGTTCTCGTCATGGACGTTCGCACGAGGCTGACTCACTTCCCCGATCTGCGGCGCAGTCGTATTCGGCGCGTCGGTAGCACAGCCTGCGGCGCCGACTACGGAAACTGCAATTGCAACGAGCGATTTCAATCGATTCATTCGACCTCCCGATAGTGTGTTACAAGCGATTACACGACTTTTCGGAAAATCGGCTCATGAATGAGTTGATCCGGCCGAGGGGAGGAATGTCAGAACAACATTCCGACTACCTGTCCGTGCCGATTCATTGTCCGGGGTTGGACCAACGAGTAACCTGCGGGGGGCCGAAGGATTGTTGCGGGCCGGAAGCCCGGTTGATGAACGCCACCTGCCAGAAGCGCCGACTATTTATATGTAAGGTGCACGTAGATCGTCCGCCCGTTTGCGCCGAAAGGCGAGATCGCGACGGCATAGCGAAAGTTCCCGTTTACGGAAAGCCCGGTGGCGTTCACCCCGTTCTTGAAGTCAAGCCACTCCGACGGATATTCGTCAAAGAGATTCGCTACGGAGGCCGACGCCGTGAGGCGGCCCGTGATTTTGTACGACAATCCCGTATCGGTTATCCACGTCGGTTCAACCGTTTGATCCTTCGCGGGATCGACAGCGTCGAGAATTGCGGTCCTTCCGAAACGCTGGTTGTGAATGTCGACAGAAATTCGCCTGAAGGAAAAGTCTGTTGTCAACGCGAGCGTTCGGTCAGGTTGGGCGCGCTCGATGGATCCCCGCTGCGTCCTGCCGAACAATGTTGCCTGAAGTCGCTCGAGCTCCGGTGGCGTGCGCCTCACGTTAGTAGCACGCGTTCGAGTCTGATTGTAGCCGCCGACGAGTTGAAGAAGTCCTTCGCGGCCCAGTAAAACGCCGTGGCGAAGAATGATGTCGAACCCTTGCGTTCGCGTATTCGCGGCATTCGCGTAATACCGGGCGCCGGCGATTCCAGGCAGGCCATGTTCTGTCAGCAACCTCATAACGGACGTATCGGTGAATTCGCTTGTTGGCACGATACGACCATTGATTCGAATGTTGTAGTAGTCGACGGTCACGGTTGGGAGCGAGGCCACATCGAATACAAGACCTACAGAACGATTCACTGACTGTTCAGGCTCGAGCGGACGCGCGCCAAGAAGCTTTGCTTCGTCCGTATTCACTGGAAGTGTGCGGATCTGGTAAACTCCCGCAACACCGTTTCTGATGATGAACGCGCTTCGAGTCGATGCGAAATAGGATTGGTTCAGAGAAGGGGCGCGAAACCCTGTACCTGCTGAGCCGCGAAGGGCGACGCCTCGCAAGAGCTCGAACCGCACGGCTAGTTTTCCGTCAACTGTCCCACCGAAGTCGCTATATCGCTCGGCGCGCCCTGCTCCATCGACAAGAAGGCGAGGTAACACGCGGCTCTCGAGATCGACATATCCAGCAAGGTTGCTCCGCCTGGCAGAAATTTCATCTTTCGGCTGGAACCCGATCAGGCCCTGAGAACCGATTGCAGCTGGCTTGCCGGCTGCAGGGCCATCGAGAATGGGGCGGCCGCCGTTCTCATATGAAGCCGAGTCTCCTCTTCCAATTCCGTAGGTGTCGATGCGGAACTCTCCGCCAGCCGCAATGTTGATCGGCAGTCGATCGCGAA
>JBBSGU010000006.1:0-74273 GCA_038253755.1 Gemmatimonadales bacterium
ATGCCGGAGCCGGCGGAACGCCCAACTTCAGCTACGACAATCTCGTCGCTCATCCGACACTCGCTCCCAAGGTTGCGCTCTGGCTATTCGGCGCGTTCTTCGCGGCGTTCGCGGTGAAAGTGCCGATGTTTCCGTTCCACACGTGGCTTCCGGACGCGCACGTCGAGGCTCCGACTGCCGGCTCTGTCATTCTTGCTGGCATCATGCTGAAGATGGGTACGTTCGGATTTCTGAGATTTGCGCTGCCGCTTTTCCCAGGCGCGGCGATGAACCCAACGGTGCGCGCGATTATCATCACGCTCGCAGTCATCGGGATTATCTACGGCGCGCTCGTAGCCATGGTTCAGCCCGACTTTAAAAAGCTCGTCGCCTATTCATCCGTCAGTCACCTCGGCTTCGTGATGCTCGGAATCTTCGCGCTGACGCTCCAGAGCGTTCAGGGTGCGTTGATGATAATGATCAACCACGGCATTTCAACCGGCGCGTTGTTCCTGCTTATCGGCATGATCTACGAGCGCAAGCACTCGAGAGCGATCGACTCGTATGGCGGCATAGCGAGAGTCGTTCCGATCTTTGCAGCACTGCTCACGCTGGTTTCCCTCAGCAGCATCGGACTTCCGGGAACGAACGGATTCGTCGGTGAGTTCCTCGTGCTCATCGGGGCATTCAAGCCCTATCCGGTGTTCACAACCATTGCAGCCACGGGCGTCATTTTCGCGGCCGCGTACCTCCTCTGGGCGATTCAGCGAATTCTCTTCAATCCGCTCGACAAGAAGGAGAACGAGCATATCCCCGACTTGAACTGGCGTGAGATCGGATTGATGGTGCCATTCGTCATCGTCATCATCTGGCTCGGTGTTTACCCAGCGCCGGTGCTCCGTCGCATGGAGCCGGCCGCTCAGAAGCTCGTGACATCAGTGCAACAGGGAGCGCAAGCAGTGGCGACTTCAACTGCCCCCGTTGTGGCAGTCGCGGGGGCACCTCGATGAGTTACGACTTGTCAGTGCCCAGCCAGCTCATGGCCGCATTCGCGCCGGACATGCTGATGATGGGCGGCGCGATGATCCTGCTATTATGGGCCGCGTGGAGACCCGAAAGCGAAGCACATCAGCGAAGCGTTGGCGTCGCCAGCATCGTTCTTTGTGTCACAGTAATCGTGGCAATCGCATTCTACATTGCCCGTGCCGACACAGCGCTGGCCGGGATCATCGCCGTCGACAATTTCCGGTGGACTGCCGACATCGTGTTCCTCATCGCAACAATCGGCACGATCGCGCTGTCGATGGACTACAACGCGAAAGAGGGAATCACTGCTGGCGAATCACACGTGCTGCTTCTGCTCGCGACTTCGGGCATGATGACCCTCGCCGCTGCACGCGATCTCATGATCGTGTTCCTCGGCGTCGAGATCATGTCAGTGGCCGTTTATGTACTTGCCGGTCTCAACAGGCGAAGCGAGAAGTCGGCTGAGGGCGCGTTGAAGTATTTCCTTCTTGGTGCTTTTTCTACTGCGTTTCTGCTTTACGGAATTGCGCTGGTTTACGGCGCAACTGGAACGACGAACCTCACGCTCATTGGGCAGCGAGTCGCGCAAGTCGGCCTCAGTTCCAATGCCATGCTGGTCGTCGGCATCGCGCTGTTGATCATCGGATTTGGATTCAAGGTGGCGCTCGCTCCGTTCCACATGTGGGCGCCTGACGTCTACGAGGGTGCGCCAACGCCGATCACGGCATACATGGCAGCCGCGGTCAAAGCCGCTTCATTTGCAGCATTCCTTCGAGTCTGGCTCGAGGCGTTCTCCGGCGTCACTTCCAGCTGGCATGGTCCAGTCTGGTGGCTTGCCGTTGCCACGATGATCGTCGGTAACCTCATAGCGCTGTCGCAGAAGAACATCAAGCGACTGCTCGCCTACTCGAGCATCGCGCACGCCGGCTACATCCTGGTGACCATAGCAACCGCGACTCAGGCGTCCACCGGCGCGTTCATGTTCTACCTGATCGCGTATACGCTCGCAACGCTCGGCTCATTCGGTGTCATTGCCGCGCTCGAGCGCGACGGTGCTTCGCAGCTGAACGTCGACGACTACGCCGGGCTCTGGACTGTCCGTCCATGGCTCGCATCGGCGATGGCCGTCTTCATGCTCGCGCTGCTTGGATTTCCAATTTTCGGCGGAATTGGGTTCTTCGCGAAATACTGGATCATCCAGTCGGCGCTTCAGGCACCGGTGGCACAGACAAAACTTGCCATTATTCTTGTTCTCACAAGTGTCGTGTCAGCCGGCTACTATCTCCACGTGGTAATGGTGATGTTCATGCGGCCGCGTAAGGAAGACGCGCTGCCGTTCCAGCGAACCGGAGGATGGACTCGCTTCGTCATCGCGGCAGCAGCCGTTCTGATCCTCGTGCTCGGTGTCCTTCCAAACTCGATTATTCGCTGGACTCTGCGAAGCGGCAACGTACCGCCGATCGCCGCCCCCGCCACCGCGCAGGTGACAGCAGCAGCCAGCCCGAGGTAGGTTCGTGCTGTCGAGAACAATTTTTCGTGAGTACGACATCCGGGGCGTCACAGGAAAAGATCTGACGCCGGACGTCGCACGAGGCGTGGGTCGTGGGTACGCGACGTTCCTCTTCAATCACGGCATCAAGGGAACGGTGGCGGTCGGTCGCGACAACAGGCCGAGTGGCGTTGCGCTGCACGCTGAGCTGGTTGCGGGACTGCTGGAATGCGGACTCGATGCCGTAGATATAGGGGTCATCCCGACCCCGTTGGCCTACTGGGCGCAGCACAACCTGGACATCGTCGGTGGCATCCAGATTACGGGCTCGCACAATCCGCCCGAGTTCAACGGATTCAAGCTCGGCGTCGAGAAGCGCTCGATTTATGGGGAGGATATCCAACGCATCTACGAGATCATCGCGGCGGGAAAATTCTCCTCTGGAAAGGGCACGCTTCGGCGCGAAGAAGTCATCGACCGTTACGTCGAAGATGTCGGCACCCGGATTGGGAAGATCTCGCGCCCGATTCGTTGTGTCGTCGATTGTGGAAATGGCGCCGGTGCTCTGGTGGCACGCCAGCTATTCGAAAGAATCGGCGTTCCGGCGCGCATTCTGTTCGGCGAAAGCGACGGAACGTTTCCCAATCATCATCCCGACCCGACGGTCCCCGAGAATCTCGACGACCTGATCGAGGCAGTGCACGAAGAAAAGAGCGAGCTTGGAATCGCCTTCGATGGCGATGCCGATCGCATCGGCATCGTCGACGAGGACGGTGAGATCATCTGGGGTGATCATCTCCTGATCATCTACGCGCGCGATGTGCTCGCCCGCACGGGTAAGGGACAGCCCATCATCTTCGACGTCAAGTGCTCACAGGCTCTTCCCGAGGAGGTCGAGAAAGCGGGCGGGGTTCCGCTGATGTGGAAGACCGGTCACTCGCTCATCGAGGAGAAGATGCACGAGACACACGCCCCGATTGCCGGCGAGATGTCAGGGCACATGTTCTTCGCCGAGGGCTGGTACGGTTTCGATGATGCGATGTACGGTGCAGCAAGACTGCTTCGCGTTGTCGCCAACAGCGGGAAAAGCGTAAAGCAGATGATGGCCAATGTGCGGAAATTTGTCTCGACACCGGAGATACGTGTCGATTGCGCGGACGACCGCAAGTTCGGAATCGTTGACGCAGCGAAAAAACATTTCGCAATGGAACACAAGGTCATCGAAGTCGATGGCGTACGCGTGCTTTTCGGAGATGGATGGGGCCTGATTCGCGCATCCAACACACAGCCGGTGATCGTGATGCGCTTCGAAGCCCGTACGCAAGCCGACCTCGACCGCATTCGACTGGAGATGGAAGGGTGGATGCGCGAGCAGGGCGTCTCCCTCTGACGTGACTGCCAGGCGGCGCCTCGTTGCCGGGCTCGTCGCTGCCGCGACAGTTCTACTCGTCGGCCGCGTGCTCGCAGTCGTGTATGCCGACTACTCGTGGTATGCAGCGCTTGGCGCCGCCCGCCTCTGGCACGAGCGGATTTACGACACTGTCGCTATCCAGGTGACTTCGGCAGCGTTCGCCGGACTGTTCGCATTGGTAAATCTGTTCGCCATCAGACGAAGCATCGTGTCCCTCGCTTTCCCAAGGCGACTGGGAAACGTGGAATTCGGTGAAGAGGTGCCACATCGCCAGCTCGACCGGCTGGCCTTTGGTCTTTCGGTGGGCGTTGCAGGTCTGATGACCCTTGCGGTCCCAAGGTGGGAGAGTCTCGCCATGCTTCGCACTGGCGCGCGATTCGGCGAGAGCGATCCGTTCTTCCAGATGGACCTGAGCTTTTACGTTGGCTGGCTGCCGCTCGAGGCCGAAGTGTACACGTGGGTTCTTGCCCTTCTGGTTCTCGTTGGATCGCTTGTCGTTGGGCTCTATGCGTTGACCCCCAGTCTCCGGTGGCACCGCGGATCTTTTCACGTATCAGTGCGCGTCCGTCGTCATCTGTCAATTCTGTCCGCGCTGTTTCTCCTGACGATGGCCTGGAGCTACCGACTCGACGGGTATGAGCTGTTGATTCACGGGAGCGGCCCTGATGGAATGTTCTCGTACGTCGATCATCAGTGGCTCATTCCCGCTTATCTGTCGCTGTCAGTCGGAACCGTGGCGGCCGCAGCGTTGGTTCTCGTCAGCGGATGGATGGGTCAGGTTCGCGCCGGCTTTTTCACGGTCAGCGCAGTGCTGATATTTTCAGTCGCACTCGACCTCATCCTGCCATCGGTAGTGAAGCAGGTTGGATTGGCAACCGGTCAGACCGCCAGGGACGCGCCTTATGCATCCACGAGGGCGGCCTTCACACGCCGCGCCTATGGGCAGGACCGGTCGATGGCGTTCCAGATCCCAACAGAAGTGGTGCGCTTCTCCGCGTTCGTCGATTCGTCGCGGGTGGCAAGAGTGATGACGATCGCGCACGACAGCCTGGTCGTTTACCCGGGCGCTTCCGGATCGGCGATCGTGACACATGGACCTAACGTGGCTGCGCCGACGCTTGGCACCGGAATGAAGCGCGTTGCAAACGCTTGGGCGGAGCAGCGCCTCGACCTCGTCTGGAGCTCTCTGCCGACTAACACCAAAATCGTCCGGCTTCGCGACGTACGTGAGCGCCTGTCGGCCCTCATGCCGCTCTTCGCGCAGGGAAATGACGTAGCGCCTGCATACCTGGGAGATTCGCTCACGTGGGTCGTCGAGCTTTACTCCGCATCGGATGTCTACCCGCTCAGCAAGCATTACGTCCTCGCGGGTGCCGATCGCAGCTATTTCCGTCATAGTGGAACTGCGCTTGTAAATGCTGCTACGGGAAGAACCCTCGTCGTTCCGACACCCGGCGCAGATCCTATCGCGACAGCGTGGCGCGCGCGCTTTCCATCCCTCATTCGGCCGGGAGCTCCTGATCTGCTCGATGCATTGACATCGTCGCCAACTGCGCAGCTTGCTGAGCCCGGCCCGACAGCTTTTCCTGCCGGAAGCGACGCAGCGTTTCGCGCCAACGTCACTCGTCTGTATGTCCGCATGAGGGCGGCCTTGTCTGCAGGCGACCTCAAGGCCTTCGGCGCGGCCTACGATTCGCTCGGCGATTTTGTGGCGAAGCGTAAATAGGATGTCTGCCTCGCGGACGGCTGTTGTAGCGCTTGGTGGAAATGCGCTGTCCCCTCCGGGTGAGCGGTCTACTATTGGCGATCAGTTCCGCCACACGCGCGAAAGCCTGGGTCCGATCGTGGATCTTGCAGCAGAGGGCTGGAACCTCTGCGTTGTTCACGGTAACGGGCCGCAGGTTGGAGATGATCTCGTTCGTAACGAGATCGGCCGCACTGAGGTCGCCCCGCTGCCGCTCGGCGTTCTTGTCGCCAGTACCGCTGGCTGGATCGGCTACATGGTTCAGCAGTCGATCGAGAATGCATTGAAAAAGGCTGGGGTTCGACGCGCCGTCGCCACCGTGATCACGCAGGTTGAAGTCAGCGCAGAAGATCCCGCGCTTGCTGAGCCGACAAAATTCATCGGCCACGAAATTCCGAAGGACCGCGCCCTTGCGCTCGATAACGACGGACACCACATCAAGATCGATTCGCGAGGAGGTTATCGTCGCGTGGTTGGAAGCCCATCGCCACTGGCGATCCATGAGATCTCAGTCATTCGGCAGCTCGTTGAAGCGGGCACGATTGTAATCGCAGCCGGCGGTGGAGGCATCCCTGTCTACGTGGACCGCGACAGTGCTCTGGAAGGAATTGACGCAGTCACAGACAAGGATCTGTCGGCCGCGGTTCTCGCGCCCGAAGGCAGCATGGCCCCCAAGGTGAGAGCCGCCATCGGGTTTGTGAGAAGCACCGGCGGCCGCGCGGTCATTACGGAGTTGAGCCGAGGGCTGGATGCGGTGCACGGACGCGCGGGGACTACCATAGCCCGTTAATTTCCATGTTCAAATCCAGCAACCACTCACCCCGCGACAACCATCGCGGAGCGGAGAAAGTGTGAATATCCACGAGTATCAGGCGAAGGAAATTTTTCGGGCCGCGGGAATACCGATTCCGCCCGGTGAGGTAGCGACGACGGCTGCGGAAGCAGAAGCAATCGCGAGAAAGTTCGGCGGCACAGTCGTAGTGAAGGCACAGGTTCACGCAGGCGGTCGCGGAAAGGCAGGCGGGGTCAAACTCGCCAAGACGCCAGAGGAAGCACGCGAAGTCGCAGAGAAGATCCTGAATCTCACCATCAAGGATCTGCCGGTGCAAAAGGTCCTCGTCACTCCCGCAGCGGACATCGAGACGGAAGCCTACGTGGGCGTCATTGTCGATCGCGCGTCAAAGCGAGCGGTCTTCATGGTGAGTCCTGCCGGCGGCATCGACATCGAGCAAGTGGCCGCCGAAACTCCTGAAAAGCTGATGCGCTATCCGGTTGATCCGCGGTATGGCCTGATGCCGTTCGAGGCAATGGAGATGGGCTTCTTCCTTTACAAGGACGTCAGGAAGGCGCGCGCTGCCGCGAAGATCATGCAGCAGCTCTACAGCGCGTTCATCAACAGTGGTGGATCTCTCGCAGAGATCAATCCTCTCGTGACTACGCCTGCTGGCGACGTCGTTGCGCTCGACGCAAAGATGGTCATCGACGACAACGAGCTCGACCGCTATCCAGCCGTTGCAGCACTTCGAGACGAATCCGCTGAGGCGCCATCGGAAGTCGAGGCGCGCAAGGCAAACCTCACGTTCATCAAGCTCGACGGAAACGTCGGCTGCGTGGTGAACGGCGCCGGACTCGCGATGGCAACGATGGATCTCGTGAAATACTACGGCGGCGAGCCGGCCAACTTCCTCGATATCGGCGGCTCGTCGAATCCGGAGAAAGTCGTCAGTGCACTTCGCATCATCACGTCGGACCCGAGCGTTAAGGCAATCCTGTTCAACATCTTCGGCGGAATCACGCGGACCGATGATGTAGCGAACGGAATCGTGACCGCAACGAAGCAGAGTCCCCTCAAGGTTCCGATCGTCATCCGCCTCACCGGAACCAACGAAGAGATCGCACTCAAAATCCTTACCGAAAACGGATTCTCGGCCATGACTGACATGGACGAAGCGGTGAAGAAAGCCGTTTCACTCGCAACCGGGGCCGCAGCGTGAGCATCTTCATCGATAATGACACCCGGCTGATCGTCCAGGGAATTACAGGTCGCGATGGCTCCTTCCATTCGCGACAGATGATCGAATACGGAACCAAAGTCGTCGCCGGCGTTACACCGGGAAAAGGCGGCCAGACGTTTGACGAAACTGTTCCGGTCTTCAATACCGTCGAGGACGCAATGAAGGAAACCGGCGCCAACGCGACGGTGATCTACGTGCCGCCGATGTTTGCCGCCGACGCGATGATGGAAGCGGCCGACGCGGGCATTTCGTTCATCGTCTGCATCACCGAAGGCGTTCCGGTCCTCGACATGACCAGGGTCTATCCATTCGTGAAAGAGAAGGGAGCCCGCCTCCTTGGACCCAATTGCCCGGGACTTATCTCTCCGGGAAAAGCGAAAGTCGGAATTATTCCGGGCACCATCTGCAAACCAGGGAACATCGGACTTGTGAGCAGGTCTGGAACGCTTACCTATGAAGTTGTATTCCAGATGACGCGCGCTGGTATGGGTCAAACGACCTGCGTCGGAATCGGTGGCGACCCGATCAACGGCACCAACTTCATCGATTGCCTCGAGGCGTTCGAGGCCGATCCGGATACGGAATCGGTCGTAATGATCGGTGAGATCGGCGGCACTGATGAGCAGGAAGCCGCGAAGTTCGTCAAGGAAAAAATGACGAAACCCGTGGTAGGGTTCATCGCAGGTCAAACCGCTCCTCCGGGCCGCCGGATGGGCCATGCGGGTGCGATTATCTCAGGATCGGCAGGGACAGCGGCCGAGAAAATGGAGGCCTTCGAGGAAAACGGAATTGGCGTCGCTAAGCGCCCCATCGATGTCGTGCAACTTCTCAAGAACGCTTAACTAAATCATTACAGGACAACAATATGGCAGGCAGCAGCACCCTCACGATTATAAAGCCTGATGCATTCGGTTCGGGCAGAGCAGGAAAGGTTGTCGCGCATCTGGAGCAGGGCGGTTTCAAGGTCGTCGCAGCTCGAGTCCTTCACATGACCGAAGCTCAGGCCGGTGCCTTTTATGAAGTTCACAGGGAGCGACCGTTCTTCGGCTCGCTCGTGAAATTCATGACGTCCGGCCCGTGCATGCCGATGGTCCTCGAGAAGGACAACGCTGTGCTCGCTCTTCGTGACGCTATCGGCGCAACCGACCCGGCGGAAGCGGCCGAAGGCACCGTTCGCAAGCTCTTCGCCGAGTCGAAGGAGCGGAACGCGATTCATGCGTCTGATTCCGATGATAACGCCGCGCGCGAATCGAGGTTTTTCTTCTCCGAGGCGGAGCTCATCGCCGCTCGCTAATGGCAGAACGGCCATTAACAACGATGGCACTGATGAAAACGGTGCACAGATGAGTACGGAAGAGAATAAGGGGAAACGCGGAACAGCCTGCGCCCGAGAGTGGTTCCCCTTAATCACTTCCCGTAGTTCTGTACTCATCTGTGCATCTTCTGCATCTGTGCCATCGCTGTCAAACGGCTTTTGGGGACCACCCGAGCGAAGCACCGGCATGGGGCAAGGACTTTTCGCGGGCCCCTAAGGTCGCTAGCTTTAAGAGCTTATGCTGTCGTTTGACATCCGTTCACTGGAGTCTGAGGCAGCGCAGGTTGACGGACTCCTGAGCGCTGATGACAGTGTGTGGGAAGACGGTGATTTGCGCCCCTCCAGCTCGATCAAAGTGCAGGGCCGACTCTCATCAGCCGGACAATCCCGCTTTTACTTCAGCGGACACCTAAGCGGTGAAACAACAATCGCATGCAGCCGCTGTCTCACCGAGGTAGGTGCGTCAGTAGACGAGGATGCGCATTTCATCTTCTCGTCTGAAGGGGAGGATAGCTCGGACGATCCGGACGTCTACCCGTTCGACGGGAACGCGCATTCACTGGATTTGCGTCCGGCCGTGCGCGAGCTTTGGCTGCTGTCTGTCCCGAAGTTCCTCGTCTGCCGGGACGATTGCAAAGGTCTGTGCGCCACCTGCGGCATCGATCTGAATGAAGGGGCGTGTGACTGCGCACCAGCTGTAACAGATAGTCGTTGGGATGCACTGCGGTCCGTTCGCAGTCAGCTGCCCTGAACAAGCTCTACCCTCAACTTAGAAATCAACAATGGCCGTACCAAAGCGCCGTACGTCAAAGAGAAAGAAGCGCGCGCGGAACACGCACAAGACCGCGCCCGCGATCGCAATTCAGAAGTGTCCCCGTTGCCAGAGCATGAAGCGTCCACATCACGTCTGTGACGAATGCGGATACTACGATGGTGAACAGCGAGTCGCTGCCAGGGAAGCGTAGCATTGGCGCGCATCGCGTTGGACGCCATGGGGGGCGACTTTGCACCCCAGGCAACTCTCGCAGGAGCGCTCCTATCACTCGATCAGCTCGACGATAAGCACTCCGTCCAGCTCATCGGGCAAACCGCAGTAATCGAAGACAAGCTCGCCGAGCTTTTGCGCGGCGAGCTTGCTCATTGTGCCCATGTGCGCCGGCGGATTTCGATCGTCGAGGCCCCTGACAATATCGGAATGGCCGAGCGCCCTACTGCCGCCCTTCGCAAGAAGCCTAACAACCCGATGGCAGTGGGCGTCAAGATGCAGGTTGACGGCGAATCCGACGCATTCGTCTCCGCAGGAAATACGGGCGCGCAGATGGCTGTGTCCGCCGTCATGCTCGGGCTTCACGCCAACCTGAAGCGTCCTCCGGTGTGCACGATTCTGCCGACCTCACGCGAGCCAATCGTTTTCCTGGATTCGGGCGCGAACGTCGACTGCTCACCCACCGAGCTCATGCAGTTCGCCTGGCTGGGCTCAGTTTACGCTGAGACCGTTTTGCAGCGGGAGAATCCGGTTGTCGCGCTGCTCAGCATTGGGGAAGAAGAGTCGAAGGGAAACGCAGTTGCGAAAGAAGCATACGGACTTTTTCAAAACGCAGGTTTCAATTTTCAGGGCAACATCGAAGGCCGTGATCTGCCGGCTGGTGCGAGTCATCGGGGTCCGCTGGACGTCATCGTCTGCGACGGCTTCACCGGGAACATCGTGCTGAAGTTTTACGAAGGTGTCATCCCGATGATCGTCGAAATGCTGCATAGAGACCCGCAGATGGACATGCCGCGCGTCAGGAAGGCATTGAGCGCGCTCGACTCGTCGGTATACGGCGGAGCGCCGCTGCTGGGAGTGAAAGGCATCAGCATGATCTGTCACGGCAACTCTACGTCGCGAGCGATCAAGAATGCCATCGGCGCCGCGGTGCGCGCATTCGAAACGAAGATGAACGACCGAATCGGCGAAAAGCTCGCGCCAGTCACATCCGACCCCGAGCCGGCACGGGCAGTGTCGTGAAAAGGCCGATCGCCTCAATCACCGGAACCGGTCGCGGAATTCCGGATCACGTGATGACGAATCACGACTTTGCTGCGATCGGTATTGAGACTTCTCACGAATGGATAGTGGAGCGATCGGGGATTGTCGAAAGGCACATCGGCCAGGCAGGCGAGACGACATGCACGATGGCTGCGACGGCGGCACGGGCAGCGATGCTCAAGGCAGGAGTTCAGGCGGGACAGCTCGACGCCATTGTATTGAGCACCGCGACTGCAGACAGGCTTCTTCCGTCTACAGCAGTCGACCTCCAGGCCGAGCTCGGTGCGACTCGCGCCGCGGCATTCGATATCGGCGCGGCGTGCTCAGGCTGGCTCTACGGAATGACCGTAGCCGAGGGCATGATCGCGACGGGCGTTGCCGAAACGATTCTCGTAGTCGGCTCTGAAAAGATGAGCTCAATCGTCGACTGGACAGATCGCGCAACGTGCGTGCTTTTTGGAGACGGAGCCGGCGCGGTGATTCTTCAGCGCTCGAGAACAGGAAAAGGAATTCTTTCCACGTTCATGCGTAGCGACGGAAAGCTCGCCGACCTGCTGTATCGTCCGGCCGGTGGAGCGGCAATTCCGATGTCGGCTCAGGTGCTTGACGAGCGCACACATCTCGTGAAGATGGCAGGCCGCGAAGTGTTCAAGCATGCCGTCAGGTCCATGTCCGAAGCGGCCGATCGTGCACTTGACGGCGCGCGACTCAATGGCAA
Organism: Gemmatimonadales bacterium; assembly: GCA_038253755.1. Lineage (GTDB taxonomy): Bacteria > Gemmatimonadota > Gemmatimonadetes > Gemmatimonadales > Gemmatimonadaceae > UBA4720. The sequence goes on from JBBSGU010000006.1 coordinate 11,727, forward strand.
CGATATCGACCTGTTGATTCCTCACCAGGCCAACGTGAGAATCATCGAGGCAACCGCGAAGCATTCCGGGATTCCGATGGACAAGGTGTACGTCAACGTTGACCGATATGGAAATACGTCATCAGCCTCGATTCCCATCGCGATGGACGAGGCGATCGAGAAGGGAATCATCCACGATGGTTCCACCGTTCTCATGGTGGCGTTTGGCGCCGGCTTCACGTGGGCTTCGATGATCGTTCGCTTCTAATAAACCATGAACGTCGTTCTACTATTCCCTGGTCAGGGATCTCAGAAGCCGGGCATGGGAAAAGACCTCGTCGATGCATTCCCGGCTGCCCGCCAGGTTTTCGAGGAAGTCGACGATGCGCTGGGCTTCGCGCTTAGCTCACTTTGCTTCGATGGTCCTGCTGAAGATCTCACCGCGACTCTCAACGCGCAGCCCGCCCTGTTGACGCATGGAGCCGCAGTCTGGGCCGTCGTCAGGGAAGCAGTGGGGTCGAGGGTCTGCGCGGCCGCCGGCCATTCCCTCGGCGAGCACACGGCATATCACGCCGCCGGCTCCACGTCCCTTACTGATGCGGCAAAGCTCGTTCGTCGCCGCGGTCAGCTGATGTACGAGGTCGGCGTCACGAGACCGGGTGCAATGGCAGCAATCCTCGGCAAGCTCAACGATTCCATCGAATCGCTTTGCGAGCTTGCTTCCCGCAGCGCGGGACAAGTAGTTCCCGCGAATTACAACACCTCCGAACAGATCGTCGTTTCAGGCGAAGTGTCAGGGGTCGAGAAAGTCATGGCGCTCGCCAGGCTCAACGGCGCCAAGCGGGCGGTTCGGCTACCGGTCAGTGGTGCGTTTCACTCTCCGTTGATGGAGCCCGCAGAGACGGGATTTCGCGAGGCAGTAGAGGCGACCGAATTCAGTGAGCCTGCGTTCCCGGTGTTCTCGAACGTGACCGAGTCTCCGTCTTCGTCAGCGACCGACGCTCGCGAGCTCCTGGTTAGACAGCTTACATCTCCGGTTCGGTGGGCAGGTGAAGTCACAGCGTTAGCGGCCAAATATCCTGACGCATTGTTCGTCGAGATCGGGCCCGGCAGCGTATTGACCGGACTTCTCACGCGCATCGTTCCGTCTGCCGCAGGAATGGCGTGCGGAACACCTGCAGAAATAGAGAAACTTCTAACTCGCATCGCTTCATGAACATCGACTTGAGCGGCAAGACGGCTGTTGTAACCGGCAGCACTCGCGGAATAGGCAAGGCAGTAGCGACTGCGCTCGCCGAAAGCGGAGCGCTCGTGGCCGTAGTTGGCCGTGATCTGACGAAGGCGCAGGAGGCGGCTGCGGAGGTTGGTCACGATGCTATCGGCTTTGCCTGCGATGTCTCGGACACAGCTGCCGTGACGATGCTTATCAGCGACGTCGAGAAAGCGTTTGGCGGGATCGACATCCTCGTCAACAATGCCGGCGTCACGCGCGATAACCTCGTCATGCGCCTGAAAGACGAAGACTGGGACGACGTAATGAACGCAAATCTTCGTGGCGCTTTTGCGGCAATTCGGGCTGCCTCACGCGGCATGATGAAGAAGAGAGCGGGACGGATCATCAACATGGCCAGCGTCGTCGGGCTCAACGGCAACAAGGGACAGGCAAATTACGCAGCGAGCAAAGCCGGTCTCATCGCGCTGACCAAGTCGGTGGCAAAGGAGCTTGGCTCGCGAAATATTCTCGTCAACGCAATTGCGCCGGGCTTCATCGAGACCGAGATGACGGATTCAATGACGCCCGAAGCTCGCGCGGGCCTTACCGGCCTGATTCCATTGGAGAGGCTGGGCAAAACCGGGGATATCGCTGCTGCCGTGGTTTTTCTCGCGTCCGATTACGCATCCTACATCACCGGACAGGTCATTGTGGTTGACGGCGGAATGGTGATGTAAACCTTATCTCACCACGCCGTACGTAACTTTCTGGCACAACACCGGTTAACTATATTTCACCGCTTCACCACATACACCACGGAGCTGTATCATGGCCGATAATTCGGAGAAGGTTAAGGACATCATCGAGAAGGAGCTCGGAGTCGAAAGAGAAAAGCTCACCAACGAAGCGAGCTTCATCGAAGACCTCGGCGCCGACAGCCTTGATATCGTCGAGCTGGTGATGGAATTCGAGAAGGAATTCAACATCGACATTCCCGATGAAGACGCCGAAAAGCTCCGCACTGTCGGTGACGCTCTCGGTTATCTGAACAGCAAGATTCCCGCGTAATGAAGCGAAGGGTCGTCGTCACCGGGATGGGTGCGGTGACGCCCGTCGGAAACGACGTGGCGACGATGTGGCAATCGCTGCTCTCCGGAAAATCGGGAGCGGCGGCCATAACACATTTTGACGCGAGCACGTTCCAGGTACACTTCGCGTGCGAGGTCAAGAACTTCGATCCGTTGGATTTCATGGATCGCAAGGAAGCTAAACGGGCCGATCAGTTCACTCAGTATGCTGTCGCAGCTGCAAAGCAGGCGATGACCGATGCCGGCTTCGGCGACGGCAACGGCTACGATCCGTTCAATACCGGTGTCATCATCGGCAGCGGAATCGGTGGATTGAAGATCTTCGAGGAGCAGCATGACGTCTACCGCCAGCGCGGCCCAAGCAAGATCAGTCCCTTCTTCATCCCGATGTTCATCTCCGACATCGCCGCCGGAATCGTCTCGATGCAATTCCAGGCGAAGGGCCCTAACTACGCAACTGTATCAGCTTGCGCCACCAGCGCTCATGCGATTGGTGATGCATACCGCACGATTCAGTACGGCGACGCCGATGTGATGATTACGGGCGGTGCAGAAGCGACCGTGACGCCGATGGCGATGGGTGGCTTCGCAAACATGAAGGCGCTTTCGGAGCGGAACGACAGCCCCGAGACCGCGTCGCGCCCGTTCGATTTGACCCGCGACGGTTTCGTCATGGGCGAAGGCGCAGCAATCCTCATTCTCGAGGAGCTGGAACACGCGAGGAAGCGAGGAGCCAGGATCTATTCGGAGGTCGTCGGCTACGGAGCCACCGGTGACGCGTATCACCTCACAGCACCCGCGCCAAACGGGGAGGGCGCACAAAGGGCGATGAAGCGTGCGCTCAACGATGCAGGCCTCTCTCCCGCCGACGTTCAATACATCAACGCCCACGGGACTTCGACTCCGGCAAACGATCTCAACGAAACGGCTGCGATCAAGGCTGTTTTCGGAGAGCACGCTTCAAAGGTCAGCGTCAGCTCCACCAAGTCAGCAACCGGTCACATGCTCGGTGCCGCTGGCGCTGTGGAAGCGGTCATCGGGACACTCGCCATCAACAACGGAATCATCCCACCGACGATCAATTACTGCACTCCAGATCCGGAATGCGATCTCGACTACACACCGAACAAACCTGTCGAGCGTCAGGTGGACGTCGTCATCAGCAACAGCTTCGGTTTCGGTGGACACAACACTACGCTCGCCATCAAGCGGTACACTGACTAGCCCATGCCGGAGAAGATAGACTCCGGCAAGCGACAGGCCTCGAGAACACTGCTTCACCGCACGGGAATCGGATACGATTCTCACCGCTTCGCACCCGTAGGTCCGCTCGTGCTCGGCGGGGTAAAGATCGAGTCCGATGTCCACCTTCACGGTCATTCGGATGCTGATGCCGTGGCCCACGCAGTGACCGACGCAATCCTCGGAGCGTGCGCAGCCGGCGATATTGGCGAAATGTTCCCCGATACCGATCAGGAGAACAGCGGCCGCGACTCGATCGATATGCTTCGCCGGGCCGTCGGGCGTCTCACCGAACAGGGAACGACTGTAATCAACGTTGACGTCACCGTCATTGCAGAGCGACCGCGCATCAGACCATACAGAGCTGAGATGTGCAACGTGCTGGCCGGAGCGCTCGGAATCGAGTCCGACCGGGTGTCGGTTAAGGGAAAAACAAACGAAGGAATGGGATGGATCGGTCGCGGCGAAGGGATAGCATGCATCGCTGTGGCAACAGTAGCGACCGAAGTCGACAACGCGTGAGCGTCGACTCGATCCTCGCCTGGCTCGGCGAGCTTCCACTGGGCACGCTCTACGTCGCGATGGGATTCACTGCCGCGATCGAGAATATCTTTCCGCCGTTTCCGGCCGACGCGGTCGTCGCTTTCGGAAGTTTCCTCGCCGCCCGGGGAAAGGCGTCGCCGTACACGACCTTTGGCGTGGTGTGGGTCGGTAACATTGCGGGTGCCGCCTTCATGTACTTCGTCGGCAGGCACTACGGAGCGGCAGCGTTTACAGCCCGGCTCGAAAAATGGGGCGGCAAGAATGCGGAAGCGCGCCTGCGAGATTTGTACAACCGCTACGGAATTCCGGCGCTATTCGTGAGCCGGTTTCTGCCCGGCGTCAGAGCGCTTGTACCACCGTTCGCCGGAGCGCTGCGTCTTCCTCCGCTGGCCGTGGCCGCCGCGATCGCGCTGGCGTCGGGAGTCTGGTTTGCCTTCATCACATTCATCGCATATCAGGCGGGCGAAGATTGGGATGTTCTCTACGCAATGATCGTCCATTCGAGCAAGATCGCCGCGGCGGCTGGTTTCGTTGTGGTCGCCATCGTCGCGGCATTGATTTACGCGCGTCATCGCCGGCGCAAACTGGCCGAGGGAAAGACTTCGCCGGTGGGCGACGATGTCTGATCAACCCGCCGATGAAATTGCGCGGGCATTTCGCCTCGAACGCTTTAGCGACCACCTCACAGTAGAGAAGGGTTCGTCCCCGCGGACAAGCGAGGCGTACATGCGCGACCTCGCGAGGTTCGCTACCTTCTGCCAGATCAAGGGAGCCACGACTCCGGCTGCCACAACCGCAAAAATTCTCCGCGAATACGTGTACCACCTGAAGGACCTCGGTCTGTCTCCGTCGTCCATTCGTCGGAACATCTCCGCAGTCCGCAGCTATTTCAAATTCATGCTGAGCGAAGGTGATCTCGTACGCGATCCGAGCGAGAGACTCGAAGCACCGAAGCGATGGAGAACTCTTCCAGACGTCCTGACAGTTGATGAAGCGGCCAAGCTAATCGCGGCGCCTTCATTGGATGAGCCGCTCGCATTCCGTGACCGCGCGATGCTCGAGCTCGCTTACGGGGCTGGGCTCCGGGTTTCGGAATGGATCTCCCTGTCGAACAAGGACGTCCTGATGAATGACCATCTCGTGCGGGTATTCGGCAAGGGGTCGAAAGAGCGCCTTGTGCCAATCGGCAGAGGCGCGATCGCTGCGGTCGCGATTTATCTGCGCGAGCTACGGCCCAGGCTCGAAAAGGGACAGGGAAAGGGAGTTCTGTTTCTCAACGCACGAGGCGAGCCGCTGTCGCGCATGGGTGCCTGGAAAATCCTTCGCAAATACGTGGAGATTGCGGGAATCACGAAGCCGGTTTCGCCGCATACGCTGCGACATTCGTTTGCGACACACCTGCTGGAAGGCGGAGCCGACCTGCGCGCAGTGCAGGAAATGCTGGGTCACGCAGATATTTCGACGACCCAGATATATACCCACGTCGACCGCGAGTATCTTCGGTCGGTCCATCGCCAATATCATCCCCGAGCATGATTCTCGTCATCGACAATTACGATTCGTTTACCTACAATCTCGTCCAGTATCTTGGCGAGATGGGCAGCGACATCGAGGTCCTGAGAAACGATGAGATCGACGTCGAGGGCATCAAGTCATTGCGGCCATCGGGGCTCGTGATCTCACCCGGCCCGGGCACGCCCGTTAACGCCGGAATCAGCGTCGAAGCCATCCGGCAATGCGGCGAGATCCTGCCGATTCTCGGGGTTTGTCTTGGACACCAGGCAATCGCCGAGGCCTACGGCGGTCGGGTGGTGAGAGCGGCAAAGCTCATGCACGGGAAAACATCAAGGATCAATCATTCCGGCGGTGATATCTTCGCAGGAATCAGGTCTCCACTCGACGTAATGCGTTACCATTCGCTGACCGTTGAGCGGGCATCCTTGCCTGACGTCCTGGAAGTGCTGGCCTGGGGAGACAATGACGCAAATGAGATCCACGCAATGCGCCATCGACAGCATCCGGTATGGGGTGTGCAATTTCACCCGGAATCGATCATGACAGAATGCGGTAAAGACATCCTTCGCAATTTTCTACGGTTAGCCGCATGAACGTATCCATCCGTGTTTTTTCCGTGCTTGCCGCTCTCACCGTTTCTTCGTGGACCGCCAGAGCGCAGACTACACCAACTCCGGAGCCGTTAGACACGGGCTACGTGACCTACGACGACGGGCCAATATCGCTGCCCCTGGGTATTGGCCTTCGCATTCCCGTGTACGACCGCGTCGACGGCCTTGCATTGCCCTTTGGACCGAAGATCACTCTCGCCGGTGGCCGGTTCGAGCTCGATCCGACCGTTACCTACCGGTCGCACCTCGGCAAGTTCGACCCGTGGGGAAAGGCAACGATCAAGCTTGGATCGCACGATGCGTTGATCGTGAACGGCGGACGGGCAACGTTCTCGAATGACGAATGGATTCGCAGCTCCATCGTCAATTCGCTGACTTCGTTTGTCGTAGGAACCGATGCGAGAAACTATTTCCGCGCCGATCGCGTTACCGCCGAGCTCAAGCATGACATCATCGGAAACGGGACGACGCTCACTCCGCGAATTGGCGTTCTGCATGAGAACGCGTGGTCAACAGGAACTCCGGTTCCTCATACGTCGGCACCGTGGAGCATTTTTGGCCGCACCGGCCGCCGGAAGATGCGTCGGATCAATCCATCGATCGCGCGAGGTCATACGACGTCTGGAACCGCCGGCGTGAATTATGACTACGACCTCAATCAAATGACGCTTGCGATCGACGCATCGGTGGAGCACGCGTTCGACGCCCCAGCGACTGCGTTGAATACTTCCGGCGATTTCACCCAGGTGTCTCTCGACGGGAATGCAAAATTCCCCACGTTTGGAACTCAGTATTTCACGTTCCGCGGACACGCCCTCGTGACTCCGGGGGATGCCGCTCCGCCGCAGCGGTACGGTTATATCGGCGGAGCATGGACGCTCGCGACGGTCGATCTCCTCGCGATTGGCGGCGACCGGCTTGCGTACGTCGAGGGAGAGTACAGCGTTCCGTTGCCCGCTCCGCTGCTTCCGTTCGTCGGTCCGCCAATCATCAGCCTCCGCTACGCCTCAGGATCTGCCGGCGCCGGTTCGCTTCCCGATTTCATCCAGAACATCGGCGTTACTCTGGGAGTGAAATTCATCAGGGCCGAATATCACGTGGACCCGAACTACAAAAAGACACCGTACACTCACAAATCGGCGTTTACGGTGGAACTGAACCTTACGATGTAGATCGCTCGTGCCGGTGATTTCGCCTCGCGCTAAGCAGTGCAACGACGTATATTACATGGCGTGACTCTTGCATCCAGCCGCGCGAATTCAGGTGGTGGATGAGGACGCTCGTGGTTATTCCGGCGCGCCTCGCCGCAGTCAGACTCCCCCAAAAACCCCTTCGACTTCTTGCTGGCGTTCCCCTCATTGTCCGTGTATGGGAACGCGTCTCGGCAATGAAGGTAGCCGAGGCGTGCGTTGTCGCGACTGATGACGAATCCGTCGCGAAAACGGTGAGGGCTGCCGGTGCCGAGTGCGTCATCACGAGCGACCAACACACATCAGGCACGGAGCGGGTGGCCGAGGTGGCGCGGATGCCGCGATTTGCGGACTTCACGACGATCGTCAACGTGCAGGGCGACGAGCCTTTCATCGGTGAAGCCGCTGTAACGGGCGCGGCCGAAATCGTTTCCTCCGGCCGTTTTCCGATCGGTACTTCGGCCTCGCCTGCATCCTGGGAGGTCGCTTCGAATCCCAACATCGTGAAGGTGGTCCTTGGTAATGACGGCCGCGCTCTCTACTTCTCGCGTGCAGGAATTCCGTTCCGTCGGGAGCAGGGAGCTATTCAGGCAGCGGAAATCAGGCTGCTGCAGCACATTGGAGTGTACTCGTATTCCCGAAGTGCCCTTGACCGTTGGGTGTCGCTGCCGCCTCACCCGCTTGAGAATGCGGAGCGCCTCGAACAGCTCAGGCCACTCGCCGACGGAATTCCGATTGGAGTGGCGATCGCTGAGGAAACGCCAGCGAGCGGAATCGACACGGAAGACGACTTGAGCCGCGCGAACGCGCGGTGGCACGAATTCATCGCCGGACGGTAACCAATGCAGTCACAGTCAAAGCAACAGACGCGCTACATCTTCGTGACGGGCGGAGTCGTTTCGTCACTCGGGAAGGGAATTGCCGCTGCATCGATTGGCCGGCTTCTCGTCGAGCGCGGGATGCGGGTAACGATCATGAAATTCGATCCCTACCTGAATGTCGATCCTGGCACCATGTCGCCGTTCCAGCACGGCGAGGTTTTCGTTACTGACGATGGCGCAGAAACCGATCTCGATCTGGGGCACTACGAGCGCTTCATCGACCGTCCGTTGTCGCAAGCCAACAACGTCACTACCGGCCGCATCTACCTGAACGTCATCACGAAAGAAAGACGCGGCGAGTACCTCGGGTCCACCGTGCAGGTGATTCCGCACATCACGGATGAGATCAAGGCTGCGATGAAGCGTCTCACTCCGGAGAGCGATGTAGTCATTGTCGAGATTGGCGGCACCGTCGGCGACATTGAATCGCTGCCGTTCCTCGAAGCGATCAGACAGTTCAGGCACGAGATCGGGCGGGAGAACGCAATTTTCATTCATCTCACACTCGTTCCTTATATCGCCGCTGCCGGGGAGGTCAAGACAAAACCGACGCAGCACTCGGTGCGCGAGTTGATGGAAATCGGAATTCAACCCGACATCCTGATTTGTCGTACTGAGCGTGCCCTGTCGGAGGAAGTAAAACGCAAGATCGCCCTTTTCTGTAACGTCGAATTTGGAGCGGTGGTGGAGAGCAGGGACGTCCCGACCATTTACGAGATCCCCCTTTCGTTCCATGAACAGGGGCTCGACGAGCGCGTGATGCACCGCCTCCAGCTACTCGGCAAAAAGGCGCCGGATCTTTCGGCGTGGAAAAACATGGTCAGGCGTGTCATCGATCCGTCCGACCGTGTCAGGATTGCAGTAATCGGCAAGTACACCGAGCTCATCGACTCATACAAGAGCGTGCAGGAAGCGCTCATTCACGGCGGGATCGGGAACGATGTCGGCGTCGAGATTTCGTGGCTTGCGAGCGACATGTTCACCGGCCGCGAGAAAACTCGAGAGTTGCTCGCGGATTTCCACGGCGTTCTCATTCCAGGCGGTTTCGGCGTGCGTGGCGTCGAGGGAATGCTCGAGGCAATCCGTTACGCTCGTGAAGCCGGCGTTCCGTTCTTCGGTATCTGCCTCGGAATGCAGACGGCGATCATCGAGTTTGCTCGCAACGTGATCGGCCTCGACGACAGCCACTCCAGTGAATTCGCGCCGGAGTGCGGTAACCCTGTGATCTCATTGATGGAGTCGCAGCAGCACGTCACCGACATGGGCGGCACCATGCGACTCGGCGCTTACCCGTGCAAGCTTGGCCCAGGGACGCGAGCCGCTGAGATTTACGGGGCTCCGCAAGTGAGTGAACGTCATCGTCATCGTTATGAGGTGTCGAACGCGTACCGCGATTCTTTCGTCGAGCATGGTTTGACGTTGAGTGGATTATCGCCCGATGGATCGCTGGTGGAGATCGTCGAGCTCCAGACTCATCCCTGGTTTGTTGGTTGCCAATTCCATCCGGAACTCCAGTCGCGCCCAACCCGACCGCATCCCTTGTTCGCCGGTTTCATTGGAGCAGCGTTGAAGACCAAGAGCGGCCGTGCGGAACGACTGCGCGCCGTGCTCGAAGCAGCCGAATAGGTGTCGCCACTTTTTCCAGCCGACCGGCTTTTCATCATCGCCGGTCCGTGTGTGGTCGAAGGCGATGCGCTCAATCTGACGATTGCCAGAGAGCTTCAGCGACTGGCCCCAATGGTTCCTGGCGGGATCATCTACAAGGCAAGTTTCGACAAGGCGAATCGTTCGAACCGCGGCGCGTCGCGGGGGCCCGGAATGAATGAGGGTCTAACGGCGCTTCGCCGTGTGAAGGATGAAACGGGAATGTCGCTCATCACCGATGTTCATCTTCCCGAGCAATGTGGCGAAGCGGCCGGAATTGCTGACGCTCTGCAGATACCGGCGTTCCTGTGCCGTCAGACCGATCTTCTTGAAGCAGCGGGCGCGACAGGCAAGCCGACTAACGTGAAAAAGGGCCAGTGGCTCCATCCAGAAGGAATGCGCGGAGCCGTTGAGAAGGTGCGGGCCGCTGGACCATCAGGAAATGAAATAGCCGTCACGGAGCGAGGAACGTTTTTCGGATACGGTGACCTTGTCGTTGACATGCGCAGCTTCACGCGGATGCGCGAAGCGACTGGGGTCCCGGTGATATTTGATGCCACGCACAGCGTACAGCGCCCAGGGCTCGGCGAAGGTGGATCGAGTGGTGGGGCTCGCGAATTCATTCCGATGCTCGCAATGGCGTCCATCGCCGCGGGCGCGAACGGAATTTTTCTCGAGACGCATCCAGACCCTGGCAACGCGCCGAGCGATGGCCCTAACATGCTGCCGCTCGCCGACCTGGAAGCTTTGGTTGCCCGGTTGGTGTCTTTGTGGGAGAATGTCCACCGGTGAACCATGAAGAGATTATCGAGCGCGGCCGGCGTGTCGTGCGAATGGAGCGCGAGGCGCTTGAAGAAAGTGAAGAGCGGATCGACGACAATTTCGCGCGCGCTGTCGAACTCTTGGCGCACTGTACGGGCCGGGCAATCGTGTCAGGGGTCGGCAAATCCGGCCACATCGGAAGGAAGATCGCTGCAACTCTGACTTCGACGGGCACGCCGGCGACGTTCCTTCATCCCGCGGAAAGTCTGCACGGAGACCTGGGAATTGTTGGCAAATCAGACGTAACGATTCTGATCTCCAAGAGCGGCGAATCGGACGAGCTCGTCGCGCTGCTCGATCATCTCAAGCGCCTCGGTGTCTGCACAATTGCGATCACTGGAGACATGAGCTCCACGCTGGCGCGTCATACGGATGTGGCGCTCGACGCCTGGGTCAGCGAGGAAGCGTGCGTGCACGATCTCGCGCCGACAACCAGCACTACAGTTGCGCTTGCGATCGGTGACGCCCTGGCGGTGGCACTTCTGGAAGTGAAAGGGTTTCAGGCGGGGGACTTTGCGCGGCTCCATCCCGGCGGATCGCTGGGGCGGAAGCTGCTGACCCAGGTGAAGGATGTGATGGTAACCGGAAACCTTCTGCCGGTTCTGACATTGGATGCTACGATGCGCGAAGCGGTCGTTCAACTTGCGGAAAGACGCGGTATCGCGGTCGTGAAGAATGAAGATGGATCGGTCGCGGGCGTAGTCACGTCAGGCGACCTTACCAGATTAATGGAACGCGAAGACAACGTAATGCCTGTGCCGGTACGGACGATCATGACTCAAACGCCAAGACTCGCCCACGACGACGAGCTGGGAAGCGCAGTGGTTTATAGAATGGAGCAGCACGGAATTATCTCGATGCCGGTCATTGACGCGTCGGACAGGCTTGTGGGAGTCATCCACCTGCATGACCTGATGCGCGCTGGAGTGGTATGACGCGGATCATGTCATTGATTGCAGTCATTGCGCTGATCGCGCTCGCGTCGGCGTGCGACAATCGAACGGCACCTCCGATCGTTAGAGGTACGTCGCTCGCGGATTCTGCCGATCAGATCATGTATGGGGCGCATTTCAACCTCACCGACAAGGGTTTGTCGCGTGCCGAGCTGTTGTCTGACACGGCGTATTTCTTCGAAGACAACACCCGCGTCGAGCTGCGAAAAGTGGACGCGACTTTCTACACTACAACTGGTGCTCGCGATGCGTATCTCACGTCGAAGCGAGGGACATATCGAAGCCGCACCGGCAGCATGGTGGCGCGGGGCAACGTCGTGGTCATCACCGAGGAGGGCCGCCGGCTGACGACACCCGAGCTGAAATTCGATCAGGCAATGAACGAGATATCGAGCGACAGCGCTTTCGTTCTGACCGAACCAGGCCGTCGCCTCGAGGGAGTTGGGTTTCGATCCGATCCCAACATGCAGAACGTAAGGATTCTGAAAACGAAGAGCGGCTCAACCGGGGCAGTGACACTGCCGGGCCAATGACCGCCACGCGCGCCGGTGCGACTCGGTTCTTCCTCGTTGCGGCGGCCGTTGGCGCGGGCCCGTTAGTCGCGACATCGCAGACGCCTGCGACACAATGCGTGCTCCAGTACGAGTCAAGCAGCGGCAATACCAGGACAACTGCCGTGAAGTTGCCGAGTGAGCGTTACAATTTTTTCCAGGGCGGAGGAGTTACCTACCATTGCCAGGGACAGGGCAACACTCTCGTTGCCGACAGCGCCGAGTATTACGGTGACCAGAATGTCCTGTACATGATTGGGAGCGTTCATTACACAGAGGCTCGTGCCAAGGTCGACTCCGACAGAATGACCTACTACCAACTAGAGGATCGGCTTCGGGCGGAAGGGAACGTCAACGTGAAGACGCAGACCGGAACGACGATCAAAGGCCCGCTGATCGACTACTACCGCGCAACTACTGCTCGACCACAACCAAGAACGATCGCCAGCCAGCGCCCGCACATGTCGATCGTGCAGAAGAGCGCGACCAGCGACAAACCGGAGCCAGCCGAGGTTGACGCGAACACCATCGTCGCCGAAGGCGAAAATCTCGTCTACGCTTCTGGCAACGTTTCGATCTCCAGACCCGACCTCATCGCGAAGGGTGATTCGGCATTTCTCGACGGAACGCGGGAGTTCGCGCGCCTCATGCGCACGCCATCGGTCGCGAGCAGAAAGGGCCGGCCGTTCACATTGACTGGCGGCGTTATCGATCTGTTCTCCAAAGCGCGCCAGCTCGAACGCGTCGTCGCGACGCCGCAGGGTCATGTACTCAGCCAGGATCTCGAGCTCGTCGCCGATTCCGTGGATCTCCGAATCAAGGACAGCCGGCTGCAGCAGGTGATGGCATGGGGAAGCAAATCGCGCGCGAAGGCTCTGTCGCCGGACCGCGAGGTAACTGCCGACTCGATCGATGCGCGCATGCCCAGCCAGAGACTCAGGGAAGTGCGAGCAGTAGGGAAGGCCTACGCCAACAGCGCTCCTGACACAGCCCACATCATTTCGAATGAACGCGACTGGATGCGCGGTGACGTAGTGATCGCGGAGTTCGACACCGCTGCAACGGGAGATACGACAAGTCGTCCGCAAGCGAAGCGCATCGTCGCAACCGGCAACGCGAGTTCGTACTACCAGCTCGCCGGAAACCAGAAAACAAAAGCTTTGCCGAATGTGAACTACGTTCGCGGCAGGGTCATCACTGTGTTGTTTGCCGACAAGGCGGTCAGCAAGGTTGACGTGACGGACAAGGCGTCCGGAGTGTATCTCGAGCCAATTCCCGTGGCACCGGCAGCCGGCTCCAAAGCAGCCTCTCCGCCAAAATCCGGAAGCGCACCAAATCCACCCGCCAACGGGCCTCGCAGGACTCCATGAGCTTCGAATCATTTTCCCCGCGAATCCGCGAAATCATCAGCAAGCTGTCCGGCGACGAGCGCTCGATGTCAATTGCGCTCGGGTCCATCGTCAGCGAAGCCGATGCGACCGGAGCTGCGCCATTACACAACGTCGTCATTCGCTACCGCGATGAGTTCCTGAGGACTTTGAGGGCGGAAGGCAAGGACGCGGAGCGCGAGGCCGGACGATTGGGCCTCGACGAAGTCGAAGCCTACCTGACCGGCTCGATCATTCCACGAATGGTCGGGGACGGAATCGTAAACCCACTCCACCCTGATGCAGACTTATCTACAGCGCGTATTCAGCTGACTGAATCGGTCTGGCGGGACATCGCTCCGAACAAGGGCGAGATCGCGGAAGTCATTCGGCATACCGGCGAGCAGTCGCTGTCGGAGCTTACAGCTGCGCCTCGCATCGTCCCGAACGGGAGCGTGCTCGAGGCCGAGCATCTGATGAAAAGTTATCGGCGGCGCGCAGTGGTCAACGACGTGGGACTCCGACTTCAGCAGGGCGAGATCGTTGGTCTCCTTGGACCAAACGGAGCCGGCAAGACAACCACCTTCTACATGATTGTCGGTCTGATCGAGCCGCAGCAGGGAAGGATCCTGCTCGATGGCAAGGACATCACCAACATGCCGATGTATAAACGGGCGCGGCTCGGCATTGGATATTTGTCTCAGGAGCCGTCGGTGTTCAGAAAGCTGTCTGTCGAGGACAATATCATGGCCGTCCTCGAGACGCTGCCGTTGTCTCGCGCCGAGCGTAACAAACGGCTGGAGAAGCTGCTCGATGAGCTCAGCATCAAGCGCCTGAGGAAAAACAAGGCGTATTCTCTGTCGGGCGGGGAAAGACGGCGACTGGAGATCACGCGCGCGCTCGTTACAGATCCCAAGTTCATGATGCTCGACGAGCCATTTGCGGGCGTTGATCCCATCGCTGTCCATGACATCCAGACCATCGTCGCTGGCCTCCGCCACCGGGGCATCGGCGTCCTCATCAGCGACCATAACGTCGAACAGACTCTCGACATCGTCGACAGGGCGTACATTATGTTCGACGGGCAGGTCAAAGTGTCTGGCACTGTTCGTGATTTGGTCTTCGACGACACGGTGGCCGATATCTACCTCGGTCCCACGCTTACCGCGCGGTTACGGCAGCGCTTTTCACACGTGAAGTCAGCAGGAGCAGGATCGTGAAGCCAGGAATGAGTCAGTCAACGCAGCTTCGGCAGGAGCTGAAGATCAATCCTCGCCTTTATCAGGCGATGGATCTTCTGTACATGCCGCTGCTCGACCTTCAGCAGCACCTCAAGCAGGAGCTCCTGAATAACCCATTTCTCGATCTTGTCGAGGCCGAAGAGGAAGACGAAGAAGAGCAAACCGAAAGCGAGCCCGATGCGGTAGCCGAAACACCGGAGGAAAAGGAGCGCGGAGAAGAGATCGATTGGGAAGAGATTCTTCTCGATGGTTTCGACACCGCCGGCGGACGACGCGAAGAGCACGAAGAACGTGAGTATTACGAACCGGTTACGGTCGCGTCGCGAGATTTGAGCGATCATTTGCGCGATCAGGTCAGTCTCCTCGAGCTCGATCCGCGCCAGATGCTCCTCGCCGACGAATTCCTCGGCAACATCAACGATGACGGCTACCTCGCATCGCCGATCGAAGAGATAGTCGCTTCGGTGAACGACATGATATCACAGGCCGCAGAGGCTGCGGACCGTGACTTCGCTGATCTTCCTGTCTATACGATCGCCGAAGGCGAGAAGATGCTGGAGACTGTCCAGGAGCTTGACCCGCCCGGCGTCGGCGCGCGAGACCTCCGCGAGTGTCTGCTCCTTCAGCTAAAAGAAGCCGGACTCACCCAATCGGTTCCGTATCGCCTGGTTCGCGACTGTTTCGAAGAGCTTATTGCCCACCGCTGGAGCGAGATATCGAAGCGGTTCGGCATCAGCGCCGGCGACGTGCAAAAGGCGGCCGATGAGATCGCCAAGCTCGACCCAAAGCCGGGACTGCGATTCCGGTCTGGAGATGAGAACTACATCATCCCGGATCTCATCGTAGACAAGATCGACCAGCACTATCACGTATTTCTGAACGACGCGAATCTTCCCCGGCTGCGCCTTAGCAAGGCCTACCAGGAGATTGCGCGTGACAAGAAGAAATTCGATGGCGAGAACAAGGAATTCATATCGAACAAGTTGAATTCCGCGAACTGGATGATTCAGGCCATCGAGCAGCGACGCCAGACGATGCTCAAAGTCATGAACTACATCGTCGATCGTCAGCGCGAATTTTTCGAAAAGGGCGTGCAGTTCCTCAAGCCGCTCACGCTGCGGGAAGTGGCTGAGGTGATCAGCATGCACGAGTCCACAGTGAGTCGCGTGACGAACGAGAAGTTCGTGCAGACTCCGCGTGGGGTTCTTCCCCTGAAGTTCTTCTTCTCCTCCGGGCTCGCCACTTCCGATGGTGACGACGTCTCGGCTCGCGGCATCAAGGCCCAGCTGGAGAAGCTCGTGCAGGATGAAGATCCCAAGCATCCGCTCACCGACCAGGCGATCGTCAACATCCTGCGCGAGAGCGGCGTTCAAATCGCCCGGCGCACCGTCGCGAAGTATCGCGACCAACTTGGAGTATTGTCGGCGAGAATGCGTAAGCGGATATGACCGCGAGCCGGCCGGAGATAGCGGACCTCGATTCGATTGTGTCCCTCTCACCAGCCAGGGACTCAGGCGGAGCGCAGACACCCGCCGTGAGTGTGCTCGTCCCGGCAAAGGACGAAGCAGAAAATCTTCCAATGCTCGTCGAGCAGGCTGCCGCAGCATTCGCCACGCAGCCCGGTGCATACGAGCTCATCGTCATAGACGACGGATCAACCGACAAGACGTGGGAAGTTCTCGAGGCACTTGTTGACGAGTATCCTTTCCTCCACGCAGTGCGGCACCGCGCCCGAAGAGGAATCGCCGAGTCGCTCCGCACCGGCTACCTGAACTCGCGGGGCAGCGTGCTGGTTTTCTATCCTGCGGACCTCCAGTACCGACCTGAGGACATACCGCGACTTGTCGAACCGATTCTCAATGGATCGACAGACATCGTGACCGGCTACAAGCAGGGCGAATACGAGAAGGCATTCGTCTCCGGCGTTTATAATCGTCTCAGCCGTTCTCTATTCAAGGTTCCGGTGCGGGACCTCAATTCGGTCAAGGCGTATCGCCGCGAAGTTATGGAATCGATACCTGCCCGTCCCGACTGGCACCGGTACATGATCGTTGTCGCCGTTGCGCAGGGTTTCACCGTTTCGGAGGTGCCCATTCCTTTGTATCCGCGGCACGCCGGCAAATCGAAGTTCGGCATCGGCAGAATTCCGGTTGGTGTCATCGACATGCTTGCCGTATGGTTCGAGCTGCGGTTCGCGAAGAAACCGCTGCTGCTGTTCGGGATGCTTGGAGCTGCGCTGTTCACGCTTGGTGTCGTCGCTGGGATCGTCGCTCTGGTTTTCCTGCTCCTGAAAGGCGAAGGCCTTCGCGCAGTCTGGACCGTAATTCAGACATGCCTCATCCTTGGCAGTGTTTTCTTCTCAACCGGCTTCATCGGCGAGCTCGTTGCCGCTCAGCGTGCGGAAACACGAGAGCTGCGCGCCCGCATTGAAGAGCTCGCCCTTGGTTCCAACACGCTACTCAAGCGCTAACCGTGAAAGTTCTTTTTCTTACGCATTCGTTCCCGCGTTTTTCCGGGGACGCGCCCGGATCATTTCTCCTTCGCCTTGCCATCGCGCTCCGCGACGAAGACATCAAGGTTCACGTCGTCGCTCCTTCGGCTGACGGAATACCTACAGAGGACGATATCGACGGCATCTCGGTCGAGCGCTTCCGGTATGCGCCGAGAAAGTACGAGAAGCTCGCGTACACCGGGAACATGGCGCAGGATGTCGCGACTTCATGGAGCGCCCGCCTCGCACTTGTTGGATTCTTTGGATCCGATTTTGTTCGAGCGGTCGGCGCACGCCGCAGCTTCAATCCCGACCTCATCCATTCACACTGGTGGTTCCCAAGCGGGGTTGTAGGCACCTGGCTGTCGTCATTGTCGCACAAGCCACTCGTCACGACGCTTCACGGAACCGACGTAAGGCTGGCAAAGAAGATCGGCATGAGCCGGCCGCTCTTTCGACGTGTGGTAAACCAGTCGGCGGAAGTTACGACGGTGTCAAACTGGTTATCCTCGGAGGTAGCGAGTCTCATTTCTGTTCCGCGCCCGTTAGTCGCGCCAATGCCGGTTGACACTCAGCGCTTCATTCCCGGCTGTTTTCGCGAAAAGGAACGGTTTCTCTTTGCCGGTCGGCTGAACAGGCAGAAGGGATTGGAGCACCTCATCCGTGCCCTCGCGAAAATGCGCCAACATGCACTGCTGGATGTAGTTGGAGCAGGTCCCCTCGAGTCCGAACTCAGGTCGCTGGCTGCCGAGCTCGGCGTGGCCGATCGCATTGCATGGATGGGTCAGTTGAAGCAGTCTGATCTCGTTCGCCTTTATCAATGCGCCACTGCACTGGTCGTTCCTTCAACCGACGAGGGACTGGGACTGGTCGCCGCTGAGGCGCTCCTGTGTGAGACGCCGGTGGTGGCTTTTCGTTCTGGTGGTCTGACGGATGTCATTCAGGACGACATGACGGGATTCCTTGTGACTCCCGGCGACCCGATGGATCTCGCAAAGGCACTGGACCGCGTTCTCGACAATCCTGTTGAAGCAGGTGAGTTCGGGAAAGCCGGGCGAATGTATGCGCTGTCGGCATTCGCACCGGAATCGGCCGCGAGGCAGTACGCCGGCATCTACAAGAAGGTCCTTGACGAGCATCCGGCGTAAGGCGTTTCTCGCCGCGCAGTGGCTGTTCGCGGCAATCATAGTCTGGTCGGCCGTCCGTGCGCTCAACGGACAATGGCGTCTGGCCGCAGACAGGCTTGCTGCACTCGATATCGGCTGGACGTGGATCGGTGCTGCGACCCTGATCGTGCTGTTGACGTACGCGCTTCTGATAGAGACGTGGCGTCGCGTGATCATCGCCGCGGGCGAAACGCTGTCGTTCAAGACCGCGGCGCGCATCTGGTTCATCTCAAATCTTGGCAAGTATGTTCCGGGCAAAGTGTGGTCGATCGCGGCAATGACGGTTATGGCGCGGAACGAGTCTGTTTCGCCGGTGACGGCCGCGGGCTCGTCGGTTCTGATTCAGCTTGTAACGATTGCTGCAGGCATTGGCGTGGTGCTCGTTGCTGGGTCGCAGGCGGTGGACAACACGTGGCTGGCGGTCGTTGTGGTCGTAATTTTGACAGGCTTTGTTGGCGGAGCACCCCGGCTGCTCCCCGCGATGGCGCGTGTCGCCGCGTCGCTCACCGGTAAGGATATTCAATTTCCGCGGATGGCGTCGAGGACAGTGTGGGCGGCCGCCCTCCGCTCGGTGATATCATGGATCGCGTACGGAATTGCGTTCCAGTTCTTCGTACGTGGAGTGCTCGGAAGCGCGTCTGGCGCGGTATCCTCGTACATCGCAGTTTATGCGGCGTCGTACATCATCGGATTTCTCGCGCTGTTTGCGCCGGGCGGGGCAGTTGTGCGTGAAAGCGCGCTTGTCAGCGGAATGGTGCGGCTCGGCCTTTCGGGACGAGCCGATGCGCTCGCCATAGCAATTGCGTCCCGCCTCTGGCTTACAGTCGTCGAGCTGCTGCCCGGCCTTGTATTTCTCGCCGTTCGGAAACCCGTGTCGCGCCCAATTCAATGAAAGAGAAGGAACAAAACAGAAACGGCGCGCAAAAACCCTTCGATGTTTCAGGGGCCGGCGGAAGCGCCGTGGCGTACGAGGAAGATCCGGCAAGCGACACATCGGAACTGCTGGTACCGCCGGCTATTCCCCCAGTTACGCGCGACATGGTTGGTGCGGCAGGGCCACGCCGCGCGGGCTTGTTCGCCGCGCTTTTCTACGCCGTCTGCACGCTCGCGCTTGGCTACCCGGCTCTCGGCGGTGGTTTTCTCGCCGGACCCAACAGCGATCAGTTCGTTGCAGGTTACGCGTTTCGCGAGTTCGGCGCGAGCATGCTGAAAGCGACGCACGGATTCCCCCAGTGGAATCCCTACATCTTCGGAGGAATGCCGTATGTGGCGGCAATGCACGGCGACATTTTCTATCCGACATTCCTGCTGCGACTGATAGCGCCGACCGATGTAGCGATGACGTGGTCGTTCATGATTCACGTCTTTCTCGCCGGACTGTTCACTTACTACTTCGTTCGATCAAGCGGCTTCGGATTTTTCCCCGCGCTGATGGCCGGGGTCGCCTACATGATGAGCGGTTCGATCGCGTCCCTCGTTTCACCCGGTCACGACGGGAAGCTGTATGTCAGCGCGCTGTTTCCGCTTACGCTATGGCTTCTCACCCTTTCTGTCCGGGATGGCCGCCGGTGGAGCTGGGGACTGCTCGCGCTTGTAATTGGACTCGCAGTGCTCAGCCCGCATCCTCAATTGTTGCAGTACCTCCTTCTGTCGAGCGCTGCGTTTGCGCTTCATCTCGGAATCTCGGGTCGCCGCCGTGACGAGCTGAGCAAGCGCGACGTCCTGATCCGATTGGGCATGGCGTTCGGTGCCGTTGCCATCGGACTGTTAACGGGTGCGATTCAGTATCTGCCGGTTCGCGAGTACGTCTCGTGGAGCCCGCGCTCGGGCGGCCTCGCCGACTACGCTACGGCTATTTCGTTTGGCTGGCCGATCCGCGAAGTATTCGACGCGTATCTCCCTCAGTTCACCGGAATGATCGATGGATACTGGGGCGAGAATTCAATCCATCTGCACAGCGACTACATCGGCGCGATCGCTCTGCTTCTCGCAGGTGCGTCGTTCTCGCGAATCGGCCGCGACCCGAGAAAGGGATTTCTCATTTTCTGGGCGATCACCATCGTCATTGCATTCTTGTGGGCGCTTGGCGGAGATACTCCGTTCTACCGAATTCCTTATGCAATTATTCCGGGAACGAAATACTTCCGGGCACCGGCGACTGTATTCTTTGTCGCAATGATGGGGATCTCGGTGTTGGCGGCCGCCGGCGTCGAGCGTGTCCTAACGCGGTTAGTGAGCTACAAGTACTTGTTCGCGTGGCTCGTGTTCGCGCTGCTCGTTGTCGGCCTTGGGATAAGCGGGATTCTCACAGATTTTGCGCAGGGCCTCGCCGCTGACAACATGATCGACGCTGTCAACGCGAATGCGGGCCACGTGATATACGGCGCCTTGCGATCGTTCGGTTTCGTCGCGATTGCCGTTATAGCGATTGCGATCTACAAGAAAGGGAAACTGTCGCTGGCCGTCCTTGGCTGGGCAATCGCACTCGTTGGCGCGGTTGATTCGTGGACGATCATGAAGCACTACTGGATCTTCTCCGAGCCCGCATCGATCACCTACAAGTCCAATGCAGCCATCGACCGCGTAAAGGCCGACCCACAGCCGTCTCGCGTCCTCGCCCTCGAGCTCGAAGATGTGCCGTACCGGGATGTCGATCTCGAAGCCGACGGACTCATGATTCACGATGTCAGAGGCGTGCTCGGATACCACGGTAATCAGCTGGGCCGGTACAACGACCTCCTGAACAAGAACGCCGGCTTTCAGGAGGTACTGAATCCCAGAATCTGGCAGCTGCTGAACGTTCGTTACTTGTTGACGAACTCAGCTGCGGCGACCCAGGCATTTCCGGGCGCACAGGCGATTATCGGTCCGGTCAAGGATGCCGCCGGCACCGATGTATACCTCTATTCAATGCCGGGAAACAACGATTATTCGTGGGTTACGACTGCGATCGTAAAGGGCGATGACGAGTCGGTGAAGACCACCTTGATGCACCGAGCATTCGACGTGCAATCCGCAGCGTTATTCGCTTCGGACGCACCGGTCGACGGCGCTTCAAGTCTCGAAATGTTGCCGATCCCTCTGCCGTTGAAGGCTAAGGTGACCCGCTATGGGCCTGGCAAAGTCTCGATCACGTTGTCCGATCGAGCGCCAAGGGGCTCCGCACTTGTGGTCTCGGAGAATTATTATCCGGGCTGGCACGCGACGGTTGATGGTCAGCCCGCGGCTGTCGGCCGCGCCGATTACGTGCTAACCGGTGTCCAATTGCCTGAAGGTGCGCGGAACGTCGAGTTGTGGTTCGACAACGACACGTATCATCGGGGAAAGGTCATTACGATCGTCGCCATCCTGGCGACAATAGCACTCATCCTTGCGGGCGCAGTAACGGAGCGGAAAAAGTTTGCCTGACCGATCGCTGGTAATAGTTCCCACATATAATGAAAAGGAAAACATCGCCAAGCTCATCTCGGCGGTGCTTTCACAGGATCCGACGATCGACATGCTGATCGTCGACGACGGCTCTCCTGATGGAACTGGCGCGCTGGTCGATGCTATCGCAGAGTCTGAGCCGAGGGTTCATGCGCTTCACAGGGCGTCGAAACTCGGTCTTGGAACGGCTTACATTGCCGGATTTCGCTGGGCACTCGGGCGAGACTATGTGTTCATATTTGAAATGGACGCCGATTTTTCGCACGCCCCCGAGAAGCTTCCCGAATTCCTGAAAGCGATTCGCGACGCCGATTTGGTGATCGGCTCCAGGTATCAGAACGGACAGGTAAACGTCGTGAACTGGCCGATGAGCAGGCTGTTTCTAAGCTATTCGGCGAACATCTATGCCCGGACGCTGACGGGCACTCCGATCTTCGACGCGACCGGAGGATTCAAATGCTTTCGCAGAGAAGTCCTCGAGACTATCGATCTTTCGGACGTTCGGTCCAATGGATATGCGTTCCAGATCGAGATGACATTCCGGGCGTGGAAGAAAGGCTTCCGGATCAAGGAGATTCCGATCGTATTCGTCGATCGCACTGAAGGCTCGAGCAAGATGTCCAAGCGAATCGTCCGGGAAGCCGTGTGGATGGTATGGCGGCTTCGCTGGTGGGGAATCACCGGAAGAGTTTGATGGAGCTCAATCGGACGTTCTACAAGATGAACGGGTCGGGTAACGATTTCGTGTTCTTCGACCTGAGCGACGGCGAAGCCCCGGAACTGGAGAATGGCGCGGCTATCAGGGCGCTGAGCGCCCGCGGGACTGGAGTTGGTGCGGACGGTGTCGTCTTCATTAGGCCAAAATCCGAAAGCGCTTTCTCCATTCGTTACTACAATAGTGATGGCTCACTTGGCGAGCTCTGCGGCAACGCGACGCTCTGCGCGACGAGACTGGCTCATGAGATAGGGCTTGTGTCGGCGAGCGAAGTCTCCATTGCCACCGATGCCGGGGTTGTTGTCGCGAGGATGGCGGACGGACTGCCGGAAATTGATCTCGCGCCGGTTTACGAGGTTCAGCTGGAGGCCACTTCAATCCCGCGACTCGACCGGGAGCAGGCACTCGGGTTTGCCAGGGCCGGAGTGCCCCACATCGTCATCGTCGATTCAGACGTCCAGACGGCTGATATCCTTGGCCGAGGCTCTAGGATCCGGCGCGACAAATCGCTGAGGGACGGCGCGAATGTGAACTTCGTTTCGAAGGATCAAGATGGTTGGGTCACCCGGACATACGAGCGCGGAGTCGAAGGAGAGACTTTGGCATGCGGTACCGGAGCTGTGGCCGCCGGGATTCTGCTGATCGAATGGGGCAGGGCTTTATCCCCGGTTTCACTCCGTACCAGGTCTGGAAAGTCGCTCGAAGTAAAGGTTCGCCGTAACGGGAACACCTGGTATCCGTCGCTGCGTGGATCGGCGGAAATCGTTTTTTCCGGAGAGCTGCGGGATCTGCAACTGGGTTAAGAATTCGGCGCCCGAGCCGGCCATTTTGTAGGTCCAATCCGATTATCGCGACAGCGATCGTGATCTGGTCAAGTGGCCGGCTAGAGTGACCCGGTTCTCGGGGCAGAAATCAACCTAGGTGACGATTTGTCGAGGAGGGAGTGCCTAAGCTATGAAAAGACGTGGAGTTGGCTTAGGAGTCCAGCTAGACCCGTGTGTGTTTCTCCACACTTATCCACGTAGTATAGTTTACATAACATATATTATACGCTGTTTCAAGCCGCCGGTCCGAAGGTACCGGAAACAAAACCGGCGCCTTACTGGCGCCAGTTGACCTGCGGCCTCTAAGCCTGCCCGCCTAGGCTAGCTACGCGGTTCTGGCGTTGCTGTCATCTCGCCCATCCTAACCCTCGCCTCACCGGCCATCGTACCTTTGGAATCGGCCCCAAGCTCGGTCCAGATTGCCTTTGCTTTTGCCGAGTCGCCGCCGGTCAGATAGGCCATGGCGGCGAGTGATCTATATCGCTGCCGGTCCGCGTCGAACCGCGCGACCTTCCCGGCCTCCTCATATTCAGCACCGGCATCCTTGAACTTTTTGAGCTGTTCGTAGCCGCCAGCCATCACCGCATGGATCGACGATGAATAGTCCCCGGCCTTTCCCGCGTCCTTGAGAGCGTCCACACCAGCCTGGAACTTGTTCTGGTCGTACAGGATCTGGGCAAGTGCGAGCTTCGCTTCGGTCGCCGCCGGAGTTCCGTCATAGCGACTGATCATCTTCCGAAGATCGGATTCGGCAAGCGGCATGTTGCCGGAAGCCGCAGATCGCTGGGCCGCAAAGTACGCCTTTTCGGCTCGCTCCGATTTGAGCGCCTGAGACCTCATATAGAACCATCCGCCAGCGGCGAGGACGACTACCGCCGCGGCCGCCCACACGACCTGCCGGCTGTAAAGCTGGAACCAGTCCATCATTGACTCAGTGCGATCGGCGGTAGGAGAAGTAGATGTCATCGTCTTTTGTTGATTTTTTTGAACGGAGGTTGATGCCCCCGGGGTGACTCGAACACCCGGCCAACAGTTTAGGAAACTGCTGCTCTATCCACCTGAGCTACGGGGGCGGACCTGAGCCAAGTTAATCACGTTGGTCTGCCGCCCCAAGAGCAGACTCCTCTACTTCGATTTGCGCATTGCGAACGGAAACTCGAGCTCACCTTGAGCATCGGTCGGCTCCTCGATGTCGATCACGGCCGACACGGTCGCCCCATCCGGCCCACGCGCCAGGAGCCTCCTCAGCTCGATGAGCCCGTCGTCGGATCCCGATGCCGTGACTTCCACACTGCCGTCGGGACGGTTCTGCACCCAACCGGAAAGCTGAAGCCGTCTGCCCGAAACTCTCACGAACCATCGAAAACCAACGCCCTGAACCCGGCCGGTCACCCGCACGTGCAGAGTGGCCATTGAATTCAGTCGCGCATCCGTAGCAGCGCCGCGATTGCCGCAGCCATCGCGGCTTCCGGCGGCGTTCCACTCAATTGATCGATCAGCAGCTCGCCGGACCGGATTCGTCTCGCAATTCCGTCAAGCGCCCACGCGACTTCGTCGGCCGTCGGCGGCACGTCCCGGTGTCCGCGTTTTCCAATCGGCGAGCCGGACGCGTGGGACAACGGCGCGGCGCTCCATTCGTGGGTGTCCCATGAATCCTCGTGCGCAGAACGTTCCTGCGGGCTAACGCCCAGCGCGGCCGCACCGCCCCAGTTAAACAACTGCCAACCGGCGACAGCCCAGCCTTCGGAATCAAACTCTACGCTGTGACCCGCTTCTGGTTCCCC
The DNA here is from genome assembly GCA_038253755.1 of Gemmatimonadales bacterium. Classification (GTDB taxonomy): domain Bacteria; phylum Gemmatimonadota; class Gemmatimonadetes; order Gemmatimonadales; family Gemmatimonadaceae; genus UBA4720. The sequence goes on from JBBSGU010000006.1 coordinate 36,976, forward strand.
GCTCGCAGACTCTGCCGCACTATTGCCAGCAAGAAAAACATCAATCGACGGAAGAGATGATGAGCTGGAATCGATGAAATCGTCGATCGACGGCAGGTCGTCGAGGAAACCCTGGATTGACGGCATTGTGTCAGCGTTACTTTCTGCAGACTCAACCGTTGCCTCGGGCCTCGCGAATGGTGGATATCCCATCAACTCTCCCAGCTGTGCTTGCCCACCAGCGGCACGAATCTCACGGGAGCGACATCTACTTTCGTCAACTCGGTTCCCTTGCGCGTGAAGAGATTCAGAATTTGCTCGTCGCGATCGCCAAGGGGAATCAGGAGACGACCGCCTTCGGCAAGCTGCTCGACATACGCGTCCGGGACATCCGGAGCCGCGGCGCCGACCAGAATCGCATCAAACGGCGCGAACTGTCGCCATCCGAGCGTACCGTCGCCGAGCATGAGTGAGATGTTGTTCGTTCCCATCTCTCTCAGGACTTCTCGGGCCTTGTCGAGCAACGGCGCGATCCGCTCGATCGAGAACACCTGCGATGCAAGGCGCGAAAGGAGCGCGGTCTGGTACCCCGATCCAGTCCCGACCTCTAGCACTTTTTCGTTTCCCTTCAGCTTGAGAATTTCGAGATAGCGGGCGTGAATCGAAGGCTGGGAAATGGTCTGGCCATTTCCGATAGGAAGAGCCGAATCTTCGTACGCACGATGGCGAACGCCGGTGGGCACGAAGAGATGCCGAGGAACAGAATCAATTGCATGCAGAACGGAAAGATCGCGGATGCCCTGTGCCTGCAGGGTTTCCACGAGTCGCCGCCTGGCGCCCCGATACTCCTGCGGATCTATTGCTCGCGCCACCATGACTCTGGCTCGTGTAACATCGCATGGTGCGTCACATCGAGATGCAGCGGCGTCACCGAGATATAGCCCTCGCGAACCGCCATGAAATCGGAGTCGGCAGGCCCGGACCATTCAATCGACCCGCCTCCAATCCAGAATATTTCCCTGCCCCATGGATCGTTCATTCGCTTGATCGAATCCGAATACACTCGCTGTCCGAGCCGCGTCAGCCGGACGCCGCGATTCTCTGATCGACGGACGGGGGGAATGTTCACGTTGAGCAGCGTGTGCGGAGGAAAAGCCGGAAGCGACGTCAGGTGCTTCAGTAAATCCGTCAGCATGGGGATCTGATCGTCGAGCATCGTAACATCAGCCCGTAGGTCGCCTCCAGCGAACGAGATCGCGATCGACGGAATCCCGAGCGATATGCCCTCCATCGCCGCCGCGACTGTTCCGGAATAGAGAACGTCCTCACCCATGTTTTGTCCATGATTGATTCCGCTCAACACGAAATCAGGCCGGTCAGGCATCAACACTTCTACAGCCAGCATCACGCAGTCGGTGGGCGTGCCATCGATCTGCCAGCGGCGCTCACCACGACTGATGGGCCGCACCGGGTGATGCAGCGTCAGTGAATGGCTGGTCGCGCTTTGCTCGCGATCTGGCGCCACAACCGTGACCTCGCCCAGCGGCTCAGCCGCTGCAACGAGGCATTTCAGACCGTGGGCAAGGAACCCATCGTCGTTGGTACAGAGAAGTCGCATCAGGTGTCCAGATCCATCGGAGTAACCAGTCTCGGAACGTGATTCTTCATGACACCCGACCGGTGTGACCAGAGAACGCCCATGACGCGCATGGCATCGTGTATTTCGCGGAAGTAGCTCGGAGGCCCATAGATGGTGGAAATCGGTACGTTGGTGATGCAAAAACCGGCGCGAGCGGCGCGGATGATGAAGTCAGTCTCGAACTCGTACCTGTCGCCGACCGCGTGAACCTCGTCGAGCACTTCCCTTCTGATCCCGCGAAATCCCGATTGGCTGTCATTCACGGCGCCGCCCGACACGAGGCGCGTCGCGGTGGTGGAAAGAAAGTTCGCCATTCTTCGGCGCCTCGGCATTTGCTCGCCGGTTAGATCCCTGGTGCCAATCGCGATGTGACTTGAAGTGAGCGCGCCAAGCACCGATGGCGCAAAAGCCGGATCGTGCTGGCCGTCCGAATCTATGGTCATCACTTCCGTGCAATCGAGCGCTTTCGCCGCCGCGAAACCGGCCTGCAATGCGGCACCCTTCCCTCGATTTACCCGAAACTCGATAGCCCGATCGCAGAGTGACCTGAGCAAGGCCCCGGTGCCGTCGGTCGACCCATCGTTGACGCCGATTATGAATCCATCGGGAACAGTTTTTCGCAGACCTTTGATCACCGGGCTCAAAGTCTTTTCGGCGTTCAGAGCAGGCACCACGACAACCGTGCGGCTCATTCCCTGGGGTCGTCTCCGTCGAGAATTTCGGCAATTGCACGAAGCTCTGACTCGAGGGATTCGACGGTCTGCATATCCAATGCAGCGCGCGCGATACTCCGCAGCTCACCGTTTTTCTTGTACTCGTCAATCTTCTGGCGCGCGCCATCGATCGTGTACTTCTCGGTATAGAGAAGCTGCCGAACGAGCATGATGAGCTCGATCTCCCGGCGCTGGTAGACCCGGTTGCCCGATCGGTTCTTCGCGGGATGAAGAAAACGGAACTGGCTTTCCCAATACCTGAGAACATGCGGCTTCAAATCGGTGAGGCTGCAAACATCACCCATCGAAAAAAATTCTCTGATCGGCTCGGCTGCCATCAGTCGCTCTCCGCTCTAAGCTCGCGCGTCATCAACGCACCGATCGCGTCGCGGGCGGGTTGATTCTCGAAGAGCACCTTGTGAACGGCATCGACAATCGGCATCTCGACATTCTCCCGCGCTGCAAGCGCATGAGCACTACGAGTCGTTACAACACCTTCCGCCACGGTTTCCTTGCCGGCGAGCACTTCTTCCAGCGGCACGCCTCGTCCCACTTCTACACCTACACTGCGATTGCGGCTGAGACTTCCTGTGCACGTCAAAACCAGATCGCCCAATCCGGCAAGGCCGGACAGTGTCGCCGGATCTGCACCGAGCTTTACACCGAGCCGCGTCATTTCAGTGAGGCCGCGAGTGATGAGTGCAGCTCGCGCGTTGAACCCGAGGCCTAATCCGTCAGCGATACCAGTGGCCACCGCCATGACGTTCTTGAGTGAGCCGCCAACTTCGACGCCAGTTACGTCCGACTGTGTGTACGCTCGGAAGTGCACAGAGCTGAACGCCATCTGAGCCATCAGGGCCGCATCAGCATCGGCTGACGCAACTACTACCGCCGTAGGCTGCTGTGCGACCACTTCGGCGGCGAAGCTCGGTCCGGAAAGGGCAACCACCACGGCGTCGGGAATTTCCTCAGCGATCACGTCAGTCATCAGGCAAAGTGTTTCACGCTCGATGCCTTTTGACGCGACGACGGCCGGAATTCCAATCGGTAAGAGGCTTTTTGACGCCTTCGCAATTGCCCTCAGGACATGTGACGGAGTTGCGAACGTTACAAGCTCCGCTCCCTTCAGTGCGTCTTCAAGGTTGTTGAATGCCCGAAGCGTATCCCAGAGAGGATGACCGGCTAGAAAACGGCGATTGACGTGTGATCGGTTGATGTTCTCGACGACGTCCCATTCGTAAGCCCAGACGGAAACATCATGTCCGTTTCTCGCAAGAAGATCGGCGAGTGCAGTCCCCCATGCGCCTGCTCCAATCACCGCGCAGCGGGTCACGCTTGAACCGCCTCCGACCTTTTCCTGCCGACTTTCGGCTCAGTGCCATTCCTCAGACGTCCAATGTTCGCCCGATGCATCCAGATCACGAAGGCTCCAATCGCACAGCTGATCAGGAAGAGCGGAGTGAGTCCGCCGTGAAAAAAGAAAATCATTGTCGGCAGCAGCACGGCAGCCATTATCGATCCGAGGCTCGCGTACCGCGTTGCTGCCACGGTGATCACGAAACCCGCGAGCGCGATAATCGCCGGAACCGGGGCGAGACCAAAGAAAACGCCACCGGCGGTGGCGACTCCCTTTCCTCCCCCCTTCCCCATAAGGAAAATGGGACGAACGTGCCCAATGATCGCAGCACAACCGAATGCGATTGCCCAGAGTTCTGGATGTGAAGCGTTCACGCGCGGCCCAAGGAGTAGTGGCGGCAACATTCCCTTCAGCGTATCGCCGAGATAGACAAGGCCACCAATGCGTGGCCCGAGCACTCTGATCGCGTTGGTCGCTCCCAGGTTTCCTGATCCGTGTTTTCGCAGATCCACTCCTCTGGCTTTCCCCGCGAGGAAAGCGAAAGGAATGGAGCCCGCGAGATAGGAGATGAGGAGCCCGAGAAAAGGATTCACCGTTCAACTGGTGTCGATGCCGACTTCCGCCGCATCACCACCCGAAGAGGGCTGCCAGTGAAGCCCCATGCCTCACGAAACCCGTTGTGCAGATAGCGGATATAGTGCTCCTGCACGAGATCCGGATTGTTCCCGAACACCGCGATCATCGGCGGCGTGGTCTCCACCTGTGTCGCGTAGTTCAGTTTCACTTCGCGTCCGGCGGCCTGAGGCGGCTGCCTGCGCGCGAGCAATTCTTCCAGCCTGGTGTTCACCTGCGATGTGGAGATTCGCTTTTTCCGCTCCTCATCGACTTTTACGATGGTGTCGAGGATTCTCGTAACGCGCTGGCCAGTCAGCGCCGACGTGAAGATGAACGGAACGAACTTGAAGAACGGCGCCTTCTCCCCTGCTTCCTTCTCGAACTTGTAAGCCGAGTTCGTTTCCTTCTCGGCCAGGTCCCACTTGTTCACCACTACAACGAGTCCCTTCCCCGCTTCCCAGGCAAGAGCGGTGATCTTCATGTCCTGGTTGTGGAGTCCTTCCACGGCGTCGATGACGAGAACGCAAATATCGGCACGCTCGATGGCACGACGCGACCGCAGAGACGAGTAGAACTCGATACCGTCGTCTACTCTCGATTGGCGGCGAAGGCCTGCGGTATCGATGAAGATTATTTCGCGGCCATGGTAGTTCATCGGCGTGTCAATCGCGTCTCTCGTAGTGCCGGCCTCGTCGTTTACGACAAGTCGATCTTCGCCAAGAAGCCTGTTCACGAGCGAAGATTTCCCGACGTTCGGACGCCCAATAACGGCGACCTTCAGCGCTTCGCCGACTTCTTCGCTCGCCACCGGAATCTGAGTGACAACAGCGTCGAGCATGTCGCCAGAGTTCTTTCCGTTCTGAGCGGACACCGGAACTACATCACCGGCGCCCAACGAGTAAAACTCGTAGAAATCCGTGGATGTTGGATCGTCCACCTTGTTGGCAACGAGAACCCACGGTTTTCGGGATTCACGAAGAAGGTCGACGACTCTGGAATCACTCGGGTGCAGTCCCGCCTTGGCATCGACGACGAGTATCATGAGGTCGGACTCGCCGATTGCCTCGAGAACCTGGCGGCGGATTTCCAGATCCATCGGAAGGTGCGGATCGTCCGTCAGGCCGCCGGTGTCTACAAGCCAGAAGTTGCGGCCGTTCCATTCTGCTCTCGCAAAGTGTCTGTCGCGAGTGGTACCCGCTTCTCCGCTGACGATCGCGCTCCCATCGCCAACGATTCTATTGAATAGCGCTGACTTCCCTACATTCGGGCGTCCAACGATTGCTACGACTGGAATATTCATGCTGCTACCGCGAGTGCTTCGCTACCTAGAATGTCTATGAAATCGTACGACGGGTGTACTGGCATCGGAAAAGTTTCCCGAAGCTCATCGAAGGCAACGTCATCGAGAAAGATGCGGTCTTCATTAATTGTCTCGGCCGGAATGAGGGCAAGGTCGAGATCCGTTCTTCCGGCGAGCGCGCGCGAAATATCTGCGCCTGCCAGCAGTCCGGCGGTTGTAATCGTCGGGCCAAAGAGAGTGTTGTCGGTTGGAATCAGCTCGAACGTCGCGCCGGTTGCGGCCGAGAGGTTATCGAGAAGCTCTGGCATTAACGCAGCCATCGCCTTCCCGGTCACGATACCTATGCGGAGGCCATCGAGCCGGGGAAGATCTTCGAGACCTGCCTCCACACGCATGCGTAACTGAGTGATTGACCCGATTCCGTTTTCGATCTGGGCAAACTCGCCGTAGTGCTCCGGCCCCGGCAATTCCGCACCAGCCAGCAGGTAGAGTTCATCGGATCCAAAAACCCAGGTGTCTCCATTGCGCTCACGACGCGCTCGTGCGCTCCACTTGTCCACCTGAGCAATGAGGTCGCGCGCCCTTGTTGCGTCCATCGATTCGCCGTTGTACAAATGCGAGAACTGCGTCAGGCCAACTGGCACAACCGCAGCGGAGATCACCGCGTCGCCGAGATTCCAGAGATCGGACAGGGACTCTTCGAGGATCGCGCCGTCGTTCAACCCCGGGACCACCACCATCTGGCAATGGAACTGGATTCCGCCATTCGCCAGGCGGGTCAGCTGGTCTACGATATTCGGGACCCGAGGGTTGTTGAGCAGAACCTTCCTCGCTTCCCAGTTGGTCGCATGTACCGATACATACAGCGGCGACAGTCGGTATTCGAGAATCCTCGCGATGTCCTTTTCTTTCACGTTTGAAAGCGTCGCGAAATTCCCATAGGTAAATGACAGCCGGTAATCGTCGTCGCGGATATAGAGATTCTTTCTCAACCCCTGCGGCAGGCCTTCGATAAAGCAAAACTCGCATCGGTTGGCGCAGCGGCGAACGTTGGGCGGCTCGAGCGCGATGCCAAGCGACTCACCATCCGGCCGCTCGATTTCATACACGATCGGTTCGCCGTCCGGCTGTCTGGCTTCGACGACGAGCTCGTCCTCGGCGGACAAGAATTCCCAATCCAGAAAATCCTGAATCGCCCGACCGTTGACCGAAATGAGCTCAGTTCCCGGCGCTATTCCAATCTCTTGTGCGATGCTTTCCGGATAGACGCGCGCGACTCTTACCATAGCTAAAGTAATTTATAGCTCTGGAAGGCGAAAATGAACCGATACCGTAGTTTACGCGTTAGACGCTCGCGTTCGCCGCAAGAATTTCCAGGAGTTTTTTCGCCTGCTCTACGGTGAAGCCTGGAACCTTTGCGATCGCCTCTTCACCAGCATCGCGAACGCCCTGTACGCTACCGAATTCCTGAATCAGACGGCGACGCTTCACCGGACCAATGCCGGGAACTTTCAACAGTTCAGAGGTCACCGTGCGCATGGTTCTTCGCTTGCGGTTATATGTAATCGCAAAACGATGTGCCTCATCACGGAGTTGCTGGAGCATTCTCAAGGCAGTCGAGCGCCGAGACATTCGAACCGGGTCCGACCTTCCCCAGATGAAGACCTCTTCGTCGCGCTTGGCGAGGCTGATCAGAGGTCTATCGCCCAGAGAAAGTGAATCAAGAGCTTCATGGGCTGCCGAGAGCTGTCCCTTTCCTCCGTCTACTACAATGAGGTCAGGAAGAGGTTTTTCGTCTTCGAGCCGCCTGATGAAGTAACGCGAGACGACCTCGCGCATCGACGCAAAATCATCAGAGCCTTCGACGGTCGTCACCTTGAACTTTCTGTACTCCGCCCGTTTTGCGCGTCCGTTCTCGAACCAGACGCATGACCCGACTGTGTCTGTTCCCTGCGTCGTTGAGATATCGAAACATGCCATTGTCCGCGGGAGCTTCTGAAGGCCAAGCTCTCTGGCCAGCTCATAGACCGGATCGCCAGCTCTCGTCCCTCCCTCTACCGTCGCGAGACGAAGCTCTTCGAGCAAATGTCGCGCGTTCTGCTGCCCGAGGTCGATGAGCTCGCGTCGCGGGCCCCGCTGTGGGACCTGGATTCGGACGTGCTCCATCGACTGCTCGAGCGGCTCACGGTCCTCAAAATCGAACGGCACGAGTAGATCTCGAGCCTTTTCGGCCAATGCGACGTAGCTCCCGGCCAGATAGGCCGAGAGGATCGCGGTGTCCGCCTCGCCTTCGATGTTCTCGAGAAAGCGATGTTCTCGGGACAGAAGCTTGCCGCCGCGGACGCGCATGAGGACCACGCATGCATCCGCGGCATCACGGGCGTAGCCAACGACATCGCGATCGCCACCCTCGACTTCCAGAACGACCGTCGGCTCTTCCATCCTGCCGACGTGATTCAAGGCGTCGCGAAGCTCAGCCGCGCGCTCGAAGTCGAGCGATTCAGCCGCGAGCTCCATTCTGTCTCGAATTCGCCGCGCTACTTCCCGTGGTTTTCCGTCGAGAAAGAGAATGACCTCATCGATCATCGACCTGTAGTCGGCCTGACTCTGCGCGAGGATACACGGCGCCTTGCAACGCTTGATGAAGTAATCCAGGCACGGTCGCTCCGGCATCTCGGTCGGCATGTCGTAGTTGCACGAGCGAACGGTAAAAATTCTCTTCACGACGTTCAAGGCCCGGCGCATCGATCCCACGTCGGTATAAGGCCCGAAGTATCGGGCTCCGTCGGTCTGGAGCTGGCGCGTCACGTACACCCGTGGAAACGGCTCCTGAATGGTGACCTTGATGTACGGGTAAGACTTGTCGTCGCGGAGAGCGATGTTGAATCGTGGGCGATACTCCTTGATCAAGTTCGCTTCGAGGATCAGCGCATGCGCTTCGGTCGGAACGACGATGGTCTCGAGATCGGCAATCTGATTGACGAGATGCCTGGTTTTTGGACTTTCGTAGTGATCCTGGCCGTAGTAGCTGCGAACTCTCGAGCGCAACCGCTTCGCCTTGCCCACGTACAGTATTCGTCCGTCCGCGCCCTTCCACAGGTACACGCCCGGCCCATCGGGGAGGTACGGAAGCTTGGCTGAGACCGAGTCGGGGATACTGCTCATGTGTCTAATTATACCTTCCAACGCCCCTGTTCTTCGTGGCCAATATAGGCACCAGCGTTGGGAGAGATGCCGGAGAGGAGGAGAATCTGTCGGGTGACCCTAACGAGCTCTGCGGAGAAGCCGCCCAGTCATCAGCTGGGCTTCCTTGATGCGGAGTGCGGTAGTCACGCCCAGGTAGGCAATGCCGTACGTCGCGAGGATCAATATCGCGATGATCACCGTGTGGCTGCCGCTGAGCGGAATTTTCACACCCCACGCGATCGCAGCAGCGACGCCAGCTGCTACCCATAATTTCAAGGTGTAGACGGCTGATACCGAGGTCGGCCCGATTCGCTTGCCCATCGCTCTCCGAAGCAGGAAGTACTCGACCCATCCCGCCATGCCGGCAGTCGCAGTCAGACCGGCGACACCGAGTTTCGGATCGAGGCCTAGTGCATTTGGCAGATACAACGCGGCGAAGTAGCCGAGCACGCTGGTGAGAATGACTCTGATGACGGCGAACTTCAGAGGGGTTCGGGTGTCGCGCAAAGCGTAAAACGTCGACGAGTACAACCGGCCCCAGGTCGATGCGAGCAGACCGACGGTCGATCCGGCAAGAACCTGCCACACCCACACGCTGTCCTGTTTTGTGAAGCGTCCGGACTCGAACAGAATCGCCGCGAGAACATCGCCCAGTGCTACAAACGCTACAGCCGATGGAATGATGAAAAAAGCGATTCGCTCGAGGCCTCCGTCAAGTCGTCCGCGAAGATAACTAGCGACTTCCTCGGGAGTTCCTACTGCACTCGACATCACTGGGAGCTCGGCCGCCGAAACTGCCATGCCGAATAGACTTACGGGCAGTGTATAAAGTGTTTGAGAGCTGGCCAGTGCGGCGACAGATCCATTCGGCAGCCAGCTTGCGATGAACGCGTCGATGAACGCGCTGATCTGAACGACGCCCCGCCCAATGAACGCCGGAATGAAATTGCTGAAAACGCTGCGCGAGCTCGGCGACTTGAAGTCGAGCAACGGCCGCAGTCCCGGGACGAGCCGGAACACCATGGGCAGCTGAACGGCGAATTGAAGCGCGCTTCCGATGACCGACGCCCACGCGATTATTACGGCCAGTCGCGGCAAGGGAGTGCCGAAGCCGAACCCGAGCAGCGCACCGACCATCGCGACGTTCCAGATCACACCGGCAGTGTAGCTGACGAAAAACTTTCGATGGCTGTTGAGTATCCCGAGACACCAGGCGGAAAACACGAGCAGCGCGGCGCCGGGAAAAAGAATCTGCGTGAGACGGACGGTGAGGTCGCGTTTCTCGCCAGTAAAACCGGGCGCTATCGTTGCCACCATCGATGGAGCCAGGAGAATTCCCGCAAGCACGAGAACGGCAGCAACGAGCGTAAGGGCTCCGATCACCGCGCCGGCAAGACGAGTCGCATCCTCTTCGTTCTTCCGCGACAGCAACCCAGCATATTCTGGAATGAACGACGCCGATAACACCCCTTCTCCGAACAGATTCTGGAGCATGTTCGGAATACGGAATGCCGCGTTGAATGCATCAGCGGCGAACGACAGACCGAAGTAGTGAGCGAAGACTTTCTGTCTTACGAGTCCTGAGATCCTCGTGAGGAAAATGCCGGCCCCGACCAGGAAGGCGGCGCTCCTGCTGCGATCATTCGTCACTAGATGGACGCGAAATGATTATCGATTTCGGTCATCACTGAAGAAGTTATTTCGTCGCCGAATCTCGCGAGGAACGGAATGAAGTTGAGCGCGCGCTCCTGTGGCGCCCCGTCCGGAAACAGTGCACCGCGGGCGATGGCAATTTCGCGAAGCGCTTCGTTTCCGTTTCTCTTGACGGCAGCGACGTAGCGACGCTCGAGGCGGTCGATCCTGTGCGAGACGTTCCGCTTGAGGCCCTCGAGGACTGCCGACGGGACGATGTCGCCTCGTTCGGCTGCGGATAGCGACGAGACCGACGATTCGATCGAATTCCTCAACTGCGTCAGTCGGCTCATTAGATCCGCCGGAAGCGATTCCCGCGCCATGCGGGTCTCCGCTGCATGCGGATCGCGAAAATCTTCGACATTCAGGTTGTACCTATCGAGGATTCCCTGGATCCTGGACTCAACAAGCAGCCCGGACCAGCGCGGCACCACAACGGGCCGAGGCGTGTTCATCGCGTCTGCCACGGCCGTGACTTGAGCAAAGTAGGCAACCTCCGCCGGCCCGCCGATGTAAGCAACGGTGGGCAGGATCGACCGTTCGACTATCGGGCGCAGGAGAACGTTCGGTCCAAGCTTTTCCTCTTTGGCATTGGCGGCGACACTCGCAGCATCCTTGATTCTCACGCGGTCGCGCTCACCGTTGGCAACTTCAAACACCAGCGATCGCGCCTTCACAATCTTCACCTGCGGCGAAAGATTCTTCTCCTTCAACTCGGCCGATCGGGCGATCAGAGATTCTTCAATCGCCTGCGAATCCATCAGCGCCTTTTCGAGAACCGGAAAGGCGGCTGCACGGACAGAAGGATGGGCGGCATCGAGGACCGAGATGCCGAGTGGCTCGAGGATGGATCGGAGCAGATCTACATACGCGCTTCCAACCGTATGGTCTCGAGAGTAGGCGCTCCTGACTACGTCGAGTATTGCCCGATTCGGCGCCGACCCACTCGCGGCGACGAGCATGTCGACCAACACCGATACATCGCCCAGCGGAACATCAGCGAGAGCTCGACCGGTATTTTCCAAAGCCGGCAGGGACAATCGTGATGCGCCGGTGTTGGTCGCGACAACCGTTCCGGCCGCCTCGGAATAATCGGAATCGTCGGTCGCCGCCCAGAAAACGGGTGCGACTGGCAGCCCCGTCTCAGCCTCCAGGCGATTCGCGAGCGAGAGTGCGCTGAGCGCCTTCCACCACGTGTATAATGGGCCACCAAATAATCCCGGCTGCTGGCCGGCGGTAACGACAAAGCCGCCATCAGCCGCGCGACTCAGTCGTTCTGCAGCGGCGCCCGTTGCATTGAATGCGGGCGAGAGTGACGAAAGCCAATCGGCCGGGACGAGAGACGAGCGAATCAATTCGGCACGGCGTTTCCACGCAAGCGCATCGGCAGGAACTGGTTCAAACCAACGTGACGAGGCTGTCTTGTCGACACCGATTTTCGTCAAGCCGGTGCCTACTAAGGGTGTACTGATTACTCGCACCATCACGACCTCGTCCCGAAAAGAATCGCGCGCGGCGAATCGTGGGTGAGCGGTGTCGCATCATAATTTCCGAACGAGCTCGTCACAGCGAATCCGGCAGAGGAGAGCATATAGGTCAAGTCGCCGGCTTCGAAGAGCCGCACTCGTTCCACATACTCCTGGTTCGTTCCACGAATGCAGATGTGCTTTATGACGAACCTTCCATCGTCTGAGATCGATCTCCGCTGTTCCACGATTCTATCGCCTATCGCACGCTCATCATACGGCACCAGCGTGTCACGAAGATGAGCAGTGTTCAGGAAGTCCAGCACGAACGTTCCTCCGCGAGAAGTGACGCGCGCAACTTCTTTCACCACGCTGAGATGACCGGCATCGTCGGAGAAATAACCGAAGCTCGTGAAAAGATTAACGACCAGCTGGAACGCTCCATTCCTGAACGGAAGGACCCGCATGTCGCCGCGAACAAAAGATGCTTCCATGTGTTCGCGATGCGCGAGCCTCAGAAGTACTTCAGAGAGATCGAGGCCGGTTGTCCACCATTTTTCGCCTAGCACTTTCGAGTGACGCCCTGCCCCGCACGCCAGATCGAGTGCGCGAGCTCCGCGAGGCACTGTCGTCGTCGCCTCGATGAGATCAACAACGTGTTCCGCCTCTTCAGCATCGCGGTGAGGATAAAGGGCGATGTATTCCTCACCGAACCATGACTCGAACCACTCAGACATGTTGGAGCTTCATTTGTGGTACGGTTCGCCTCGAACGATCGATCCGGCCCGGTAAAGCTGTTCAGCAAGAACAAGTCGGGCCAACTCGTGAGGCAATGTCCACGGTGCGAGAGAGATTGTCAGTGTGGCGCTCCGTAAAATGTTCTCCGATAATCCGAACGCGCCGCCAATGACGAACGCCGTATCGCGGTCGAGCTCCCGTTCGCGTTGGAGCCAGTCAGCAAATTTTTCGGACGAAAGCGATTTGCCGTTCGGGTCACACGCCACAATGCTCGACGAGCCGACTTTGTCGGCGAGCCGCTCGCCTTCCCGGTCGGAAACGGTCTTCGGCGTAACTCCACCCGATGACCGCTCCTCGCGGACTTCATGCACTTCGAGCGGCCAGTACCGCGCCGCCCGAGTTTCATAGTCACGAATCGCCTCCGCGATGGCCGCGTTGCGCGGCTTGCCGACGGCCGCGACCGTCAAACGCATCAGGCGTAAATGCCGCGCAGCCGGTGAACCGTTGCAACCCGGCTGATTGCCAGCATGTATGCGGCAGTGCGCATGTTGACCTTATGCTGACTGGACAGCGCGAGCACATCCTGGAAGCTGTTCACCATGATTTCGCTCAGCCGCTCGTTCACGAGTTGCTCTGTCCAGAAGTAGCCGCCTCGATCCTGAACCCACTCGAAATACGAAACGGTCACGCCGCCCGCGTTAGCGAGGATATCCGGAATGATAAAAACTCCATTCTCGTCGAGGATGGAGTCGGCAGCGGCAGTAGTCGGTCCATTGGCGCCTTCGCAAATGATGCGCGCGCGGATCGACCCGGCATTCTTTGTGGTGATGACATTTTCGAGAGCTGCAGGCAGCAGCACATCGACGTCAAGCGTCAGCAAATCGGCGCCGCTGATTACCTCGCCTTTCGTATAGCCGTCGAGCGAGCGGTTTTTCTGGACATACGCGACCGCATCATCGACGTCGATACCGTTCTTGTCGTAGATCGAGACAGAGCGGTCACCAATCGCGACGATTTTGCAGCCTTCGCGATGAAGCAGCTGGGCCGCAACCGATCCAACGTTGCCGAACCCCTGAACGGCGACTGTCGTTCCCTCCACATGCATGCCGAGGTGCTCCAGGGCCTGCTTCGTGACGATCATGCAGCCCCGGCCAGTTGCTTCGCGCCGTCCGAGCGATCCGCCCATTTCGACAGGCTTTCCCGTCACCACCGCCGTTACCGTGTGACCGACGTGCATGGAGTATGTGTCCATGATCCAAGCCATCACGCGCTCGTTCGTGTTGACGTCCGGCGCAGGCACGTCAGAATCGGGGCCAAGAATCTGGATGATCCCCGCGGTATAACGTCGCGTCAGACGCTCCAGCTCGGCTGCACTCATTTCATGAGGGTCGCAGACTACTCCTCCCTTCGCTCCGCCGAACGGAATGTTGACGATTGCACACTTCCAGGTCATCCACGCGGCGAGCGCCTTCACTTCCTCGAGCGTCACTTGAGTGTCGAATCTGATTCCGCCCTTTGCGGGCCCGCGCGATGTGTTGTAGAGAACCCGGTACCCGGTATAGACCTCGACTTCGCCATTGTCCCGCGTCACCGGGATCGAAACTATGATCTGTTTTTCGGGGTGCCGCAGAACCTTGTATAGCCCGGGCTCCAGATCGAGGAGCTCGGCTGCACGATCAAAGCGAAGCATCATTGCTTCGAAGGGGTTTTCCTCGTTGAGGAAAGTGTCCTTGTCCGGCTTGACGATTGTGTTTGTGGGTGAGCGGAGTTCAGTTGCCATTGGAAACGTGACTGCAAACCGGAGTCAGGAAACCGACCGGAATGAGATGGTTGAGATTATCTGGAAACTAGAAACGGAGACAGAATATCGTCGATTACAGGTAGTCCGCGCTCGACGTCGAGCGACTGCGAAACATACCATAAAGGAGGCGCAGCAGCAGGCCAGAGACCGCCCAGTTTTACAGCGTCCTTGAGGGTACAAACGACGAGGTCATTCCCTCTGAATTGTTTGACGATGCGATCTACATCGTCAGCCGTGTATGCATGGTGATCGGCGTAGACGACGCAAGAGACGATGGCGCCGAGCCGAGCGAGCTGGCCACTGAAAGCTGCGGGATCGCCGATTGCGCTGACAGCCAGAACGCGCTTTCCAGCCAACATGTTCGCGTCCTTTCGCTCTCCGTGATCTGTAGCATTAACGACCGCTGACATTCGCAGCCGAACCATCGCGCAAGGCAGGTTCGGAGCTACTTCGGAGATCGCGCGGGCAACTTCGTCCGCCTGCTGCTCAGTGGCGACTTTTCGGGATATCAATGCGATAGAAGCGCGTCGTATCGATTCCAGCGGCTCCCTCCAGGGGCCAGCCGGCAGCATACGCGTTCGGCCTGTCCACGCATCAGCGCTCAGGACAACGATGTCCGCCTGACGCGAAGCACGCCGGTGTTGAAACGCGTCGTCAAGGACAACGGACGTTGCGCCGGTCTCGGCTGCGCGACGGATTCCAGCCGCACGATCCTTGTCCACGATAACCTCGACCGCCGGTGTCAGCGTGCGGTGGACCATGACTTCATCGCCGCCATACCCGCGCAATACGATCGCCGGTTTGCCACCGCCATACGCAATCCTGCCGGCGAACCAGCTGGCGATCGGCGTCTTGCCGGTCCCGCCAACGGTCAGGTTGCCGATACTGAGGACCGGGATAACAGAAGGAGTTGTAGCGAGAAGATGACGATCGTAGAGCTCTCCCCGCGCAGCAACGGTGCCGCGGTATAATATCTCAAACGGAAGCAGAGCAGCCCGCGCGATTTGCTCGGTTGCGCCCTCACCATTCCAGATGCGGTCTACGAAGCGCACGCCACCTCGAGTGCATCGCCCATCATGCTTTCGAGCAACGGTGCTTTTGCGGCCGCCTCCCGAGTATTCACAGCGTCGATTATGGTTGGAGGACCGTACGCAATCGTGATTTTTGCAAACGGTCTTGGGATTTGGAATCCATCCCAGCTCGAGAGTGTCCACATCTTGTCGACGTGAGCGACCGCTGGAACTATTGGCGCTCCCGCGCGATTGGATGCGACGGCTGCACCCGGCGCAAACTTGCGCGCAGGACCTCGCGGGCCATCGGGCGTGATCGCGACATCCTTGCCGTCTTTCAAAGTTTTCACGATTCCCAAAAGCGCGCGATCGGCCCCGCGAGACGTCGAGCCGCGAATCAATCGGTAGCCCATCCACTCGAGGATTCTCGCGATGATCTCGCCGTCGTTGTGCTCGCTGACCACAACGGCAACGCCCTGGTCTCGATGATACCAGAGCAGTGGCAGCATCTGGCCGTGCCATAGCGCGAATAGAATCGGCGTTTGCGATTTGCGAAGATTCTTTACGGGCTCGTCGTTTATCGCCCGATATCGCCACGTCGCAGACAGCGCCTTGAGAACGCCTCCGCCAGCGAGAACGGAAAGCCTGATTTTCCACGGCAGATCGGAGAGCTCGCGCGTCATGTGCCGGGAACCATGGAGCTTGCCATTTCGGCGACCCGCAACGCGGCTCCCGGACTACCGAGCCTTCCCCGAACCTCAGCCAGACCTTCGAGAACGCGTTCGCGCTCGGGGTCGGTCGTGTCGAGCAATCGCTCGAGCTCGATGCTGACCTTTGACGGCAACAAGTCATTCTGCACGAACTCCAAAGCGACCTCTCGTCCTGCCACGACGTTCACCAGACCGATATGCGGAATGGTGACCATCAGGCGGGCGAGGTAATAGGATATCTCGCTCGTCCGGTAAGCAACGACGAGCGGGGTATCTGCAATCGCTGCTTCGAGCGTAGTCGTACCGCTCTTGCACAGGGCTGCGTCCGCGGCGCGCAGAACCGTGAAGGACGCTGAGTGAACGAGTCGAAACGGGCACAGCTCAGGATCGAGCTGTATTGTCGGAGCAACGCTGACGATGACCTCGAGTCCGGGAACCGCTTTCTGAGTCCGGCGCGCCGACTCGACGAAATCGTCGATATGACGGTCGATCTCCTGCTGCCGACTGCCGGGAAACAACGCCAGAACATGAGCCGCGTCTGAAATGCCGAGCGTTGCCCTCGCTGCCTTCTTTGATGGGAGATCAGTTGCCCTGTCCAGCAGCGGATGACCAACGAACGTTGCGTCGATACCGTGACGCCGAAGCAGAGTGTCCTCGAACGGCAGGATAACAGCCGCCTTCGTGACGATCCGCGCGAGTTTTGGAAGACGGTTTTCACCCCACGCCCACACCTGCGGAGTCACGTAGTATAACACGGGAATGTTCGCTGCTTTGGCTGCGGCGGCCGCCTTCATGTTGAAGCCGGGATAGTCGATGGCAATCACGAGCGCTACATCTTTGCGCTCGAATCGTTCACGCAGCGATTGCAGCAGGAAGTAATGCCGCGGAATGTGACTGAGCACTTCGACGAAGCCCATGACACCCGTCTCGTAACGATCGAATAGCTTGACGCCAGCTTTTTCCATCAACGGGCCACCAAAGCCTGTCAGTTCCAGGTCAGGACGAATGCGTCTCAGCTCTTCGGCGACTCCCGCTGCGTGCAGATCACCTGACGACTCGCCGGCGATGATAAGGACTTCAGGCACGCGCCGCTGCGGCTTCTCCGGTGAATGCGGGCCTCGTTCGCTCTATCTCCGCAACGATTCTGAGGGCGACTGCGAGAGCGCGCCGGCCGTCATCGCCGGTCACGACTACTGGAGACTCACCACGAACCGCCGAAACGAAGCTCTCGAACTCCAGTCGCAATGGCTCCCCTTCCGGTGCGGTGAGCTTGATCCGGTCCACGTAGTCCGTGATGTTCACGGGACCGGACGGCGGCTTTATCGGATCCATCTGCTGCTTCAACCGAAAGAACTCGCCGGTGCCGGAAGCAAGATCGAGTGAGAGATATCCACTCTGCTGAAAAATGCGGATCTTCCTCACACGATCGCGCGAAATGCGGCTCGATGTGATGTTCGCGACGGCCCCCGATGAAAACGTCACGCGCGCATTCGCGATGTCGAGCATCGGAGTCAGAACGGGAACGCCAACCGCAGAAATTTCTTCGGCTGTATCTCCGACCAGGGTCAGGACGAGGTCGATGTCGTGAATCATCAGGTCAAGAACGACTGCGACATCAGAGCCGCGCAGGCTGAACAGTGCGAGACGCTCACTTTCGATGAAACGCGGGCGCGATACGTACGGCAGTGCGGCGCGTACCGCCTGATTGAATCGCTCGACGTGCCCGATCTGCACGAGACAACCGTTGCGATTCGCGATGTCGAGAATCTCGTCTGCCTGCTCGATCGTTGCGGTGATCGGTTTCTCGATGAAAACATGCTTCCCAGCCTCGAGAGCCGCACGCGCAACTGAATAGTGCGCGGGAGTGGGCACAACGATCGTCACGGCGTCAACGTCCGCGAGTAATTCCGTTTCGCCTCTGTACCGCTTGACGTTCAGCTCACCCGCGACATGCGCAGCGCGCTCGTCACTGCTTTCGACGAAGCCGGCAAGCGATATTGATTCCATGGCCCGCAGAATCCGGATGTGATGAAAGCCGAGGCTTCCGGCTCCGATCACGCCCATCCTCAGCTCATCCGTCAAATGACGACTCCGCGATTGCTCGCCTCGACGAACGCCATCAGCTCACGTACTTCGGGGAACATCTCGAGCTCGGTCTCCGCCCGCTCCATTGCCTGCGAAACGTTCAGGTCAGACCGGAAGAACAGGCGATAAGCCCGCTTGAGCTCGCGGACAACATCTTCGTGGAACCCGTTACGCTGAAGCCCGATGCTGTTGAGTCCGTAAAGCTTCAGTGGATTTCCCACCGCTTTGAGAAACGGCGGAATGTCTTTCGAAACGCGCGACATCCCGCCGATGAAGCTGTAGCGGCCGATGCGCGCGAACTGATGCACTGCCGACAAGCCCGACAATGTGGCTTTGTCTTCGATGGTCACGTGACCGGCAAGCTGAACACCGTTCGCCAGAATGACGCCGTTTCCGATATGGCAATCGTGCGCCAGATGCACATAGGACATCAGCAGGCACTTGCTGCCAACTGTCGTCTTGAAGGACGCCGAAGTGCCGCGGTTGACGGTGCTGTACTCGCGAATGACAGTGTAATCACCGATTTCAACCGTCGTCTGCTCGCCCGTATACTTGAGGTCCTGCGGCGCTCCGCCGAGCACGGTTCCGACACCGACCTTCACGCCAGCGCCAAGAGTCACGTCCCGCTCGAGTGTCGCACGCGGCGCGATTTCGCAATTGTCGCCGATGTGACACCCATCACCGATTATGGCGAACGGGCCGACTTGCACTCCTTCCCCGAGCGTCGCGTTCGGAGAGACAATGGCCGAAGGATGAATGCCGGCGCGCGTCATTTGTCGCGAACCATCGCCGCCATTTCGGCTTCGGCAACAACTTCGCCATCCACGCGCGCGACACCCTTCGTCTTGCAGACTGTCCCGCGGATCTGGATTATCTCGACTTCGAAAATCAACTGATCGCCAGGCTTGACCGGTTTGCGAAACTTCACGTTGTTGAGGGACATGAAGTATGCGACTTTCGAGTCGGCCATTTGCTCGCCCATGCCACCCATCAACAGCACGCCGCCAACCTGCGCCATCGCTTCGATGATCAGCACCCCGGGCATGATAGGATGCCCGGGAAAATGTCCCTGAAAAAATGGCTCGTTGATCGTGACATTCTTCAGGCCGACGATCCTCTTGCCTTCTTCCATTTCGAGAATACGGTCCACCAGCAAAAACGGATACCGATGCGCCAGGACCTTCATGATCGCTTCAATTCCGTAATTGGATTTTGCCTGCTGCTGTTTTTTGCTGTCAGTTGAGCTCATGCCGTTTCCGCCGTTAAGAATCCCCAAACGCGTCAGCTCACGAACCAGAGTCACAGTTCCCCTGTGACTTGGCTTGGTAGCCACTATTCTTGCTTTCACCCTTGCGCCTGCAAGAGCCAGGTCGCCAACGCAATCCAATGCCTTGTGCCGAACGAATTCATCGCTCCACCGAAGCGGGCCGCTTACCACGTCATGTTCGTCGAGAACGATCGCGTTCTCGACGGATGCTCCCTTTATCAGTCCGCGGCCGCGTAACCATTCGACTTCGCTCACGAACCCGAATGTGCGTGCGCGTGACATCTCGCTGCCGAAGCTGTCGGCAGTTATGCTGAATTGCCGGGATTGTTTTCCAATCCGCGGGTGTGGAAATTCGATCGTTACGTCGAGTTCCAGACCATCGGCCGGAAATGCTTCGTAGACCGATTCGCCGTCGATGATCCTTATGGGCTCGCTCAACACCAGATAATCCGGCTGTCCTACCTGGGCCGCAAGGCCGGTTTTCTTCAACAGGTCGAAGAACGATGCGGCGCTTCCATCCAGAATCGGGGGCTCGGGACCGTCCATCTCGATAACGAGATCATCGATTCCGAGAGCGGCTACAGCCGCAAGCACGTGCTCGACGGTGTGAACCGTGTTGTCCCCCGCGCCGAGTTGCGTTCGGCGCTCGCTTGCGCTTACCTCGGCAACGGTGGCGCTGATCGGCTTTGCGTTCGGCAAATCGAGCCGCTGAAGCTTGATGCCGGAACCGGACGGGGCGGGCCTGAATGTCAGGCTGCAGGGCCGTCCAAGATGCAGGCCGATTCCATCGAGCGTCGCCGCTTTTGCGACGGTGAAACGACTCACTTGCTTTCCCGTTCTTCCAGTAGCTTTTCGAGTCGCTTCATCATTCCAGCAATCTTGAACATCGCCCCCCTCGCACGCAACGATTCGCGATGGGGCCGGGCTGGATATCCTGACCATACTTCACCCGCCGGGACGTCGCCGAACACTCCAGACTGGCCGGCAATGCGAACGCCGTTTCCAATGCTGATGTGACCCCCAAGGCCCGCCTGGCCGGCGATGATGCACCCGTCGCCTATTCTCGCGGAGCCGGCGATGCCAACCTGAGCCATGATCAGGCATAGCCGGCCAATCCGCACGTTGTGCCCAACCTGCACCAGGTTGTCGATTTTCGTTCCGGCGCCAATCACCGTGTCGTCAATACTGCCGCGATCGATCGTGGTATTTGCTCCGATCTCAACGTCATCACCGATGATGCAACCGCCAACGTGCTGTATCTTTGCGTGAACCGCGCCGGAGTAAACGTACCCGAAACCATCAGAGCCGAGTCGAACTCCGGAATGCAACACGACGCGCATTCCTATCTGAGTACCCGCGTAGACCGTGACGTGCGGGAAAAGTCGCGATCCGGTCCCGATCGAGACGCCATCCCCAACGACTGACTGGGCACCAATTACTACATCGTCGCCAATCACCGCGTTGGACCCGACAACCGCGTAATCACCGAGTGAAACGCGCGAACCAATCTTAGCTCCCTTCCCGATTCTGGCTGTCGGCATGATCCGCGGAGCGCCGTGAAAAGGCGGATAAAGCTCAGGCAGAACCTTGAGCATCGATTCCATCGGTTTGTCTACGACAACGCGCGCCGGAATAGATCCCGGAGTGTTGGATAGATCGGGACTTATTAGCACGATCCCGGCGCCGGATGAGGCGAGGGACTCAGCATAGCGACGGTCGCCGAGAAACGTCAGCTGATCGGCTTGTGCCCGATCGAGGGGCGCGACAGTGGCGACTTTCGTCGCCGGGTTACCGATGAGCTTGCCGCCAGTTATGGTCGCAATGGCCTCAGCGGTGAGAGTGCAAGCACGCTCACCGCTGAAAGATTTTGAATCGGCTGGCTTTTCGCTCACCGCTTCGGTACTGATACTCCCGTCGGCTTCGGAGAGAGCGAGCTGCCCACTGGATTGGTGGCTGGCTTGCCACCGGCCTTCACGCGGGCCAGCACCTTGGCCGTGATGTCGAGATTCTTGTCAGCGGCAACTATTACGCTGGTCTGCGACGCAACGTCGAAGATCATCGCGTAGTTATCCTCGGCACGAACCTGCTCGATCACTTTCTGAAGATTCTCCATCAGAGGACGAATCAGCTCGGCCTGGCGGTTCTGCATCCGCTGATCGAGGGCCTTGGCGCGGTTCTGATAGTCTGCTTCCTTGTCGGCAATCGCCTTTCCGCGGGTGAAGCGAGTAGCGCTGTCGAGACGCGGTGCTTCCTTGTCGAAGTTTGCGCCCATCGCCTGAAGCGAATCGCTCATTCGCTGAAGTTGTGCCTGATAGGCGGCGACTTCAGTCTTGAACTGGTTTTCGGCTTCGGCGCGGCCGGGTGCCTCGGCCAGAATTGCAGCCGAGTTGATGAAACCGAACTTCGGTGCAGCCTGAGCCGATGTCGAGCCGGCCGTTGCTGCACCTACAAATAGTGCGAACGACGCCGCACGAATCAATCCACGCATAAATACTCCAGGTGTTAGAAGAACTGTCCAAGTTTGAAATGCAGCTTCCAGCCCGGTGCCGGCTGTCCGGCCGTATCCCGGCGATCCAATCCATAACCCAGGTCAATGCCTATAGGTCCAAGAGGACTCACAATCGCGGCTCCAAAACCAAAGGAACGGAAGAGACGAGTGGGATCGAACTGTCGGGGACGATCCCAAACGTTGCCACCCTCGAAGAAGGTGTTGAGGTATAGCGACTGATTTACGCGGAGACCGAACTCGCCGGTCCCGGTAAAAAATGCGTTTCCAAATGACGACCGTGCAACTCCGCTGCTGCTTCCATCTGCGAGCGCGTTGAAGCCCAGAGGAGTGATCGAGAACTCCTCGTAACCGCGCAGCTGTTCACCGTACTGCGTTCCGCCAAGCGCAAATGACTGGCTGTAGAAGAACGGGCCTGGATCGCCAAAGACGGCTCCGGCCTTGGCGCTCAACCCAACGACGAACGTCATCGGCGCCGAGCCAAGCGACGAGATGCCGATTCCGCCGACTGGAGCGTACGCCTTCAGCTCGGTAGTGTACTTCTGGAACTTTGACGTTCCACCGAGCGGTCCACCGTTGAATTGCGCGACGAAGGTCTGCGAACCTCCCTCGGCCGCGAACGGCAGACCAAGGCGTGTGTCGTGCGATGCCGTGAATCCGAGCGTCGACCTGAAGCAGTTGTCGCACTGATTCGCGACCGTGCCTAGCAATCCGGTGCCGCCATACTTCACCCTTTCACCGCCGTACGAAAACAGAAGCCGGCTGTAAAGTGAATTCGGAACCGGGAATCCAACCTGAAGCTGCGCGCCGGTCCGAACCGAGCGGCCGAGATCGGCGATCGTATAGCGAGACGCGGTGTGATAAGCAGTCACCGCACCTGATATACGAGTCTGGTAGATGTTCGGATCTGTGTACGTCATGTTGAAATCGTTGATGTACTTTCCGAACTGATATTGCAGCTGCGCGCGCTTGCAGCGGCCAAGCAGGTTTGGCTGATCGAGTCCAATGAATCCGCCGATACCCGTACCCTGACCGGTCGACGCGCCGAAATTCACGTTGCCCGTGCGTTTTTCCTTCACGTGGAAGACGATGTCAACGTCGCCCTGGTCGCCGACCGGGCGAGTGTCCGGCGCTGGCATCGGCGACTCGAAGAAATTCAGGTTCGAGATGTTCTGGTAACTGCGAAGCAGGTAGTTGCGATTGAACACCTGACCCGGAGCGAGAACAACCTGCTCGCGAATGCATGACTCGTAGGTGAAGTCATTGCCTTCGATGTCGATGCGGTTAACGATCGCCGGGCTCGATTCGTCCACTTCCCAGCGAAGGTTGACGACGCGAACCGTGTCCCCTCCTGGCTGTCGCTCGACAACAGGACGAATGCGGGCGTAGATGTAACCTTCATCGTTGTACGCGTCGCGTAACTTCTGTTCGCCGGAATCCCACTTGCCCTGGTCGAAAGTATTCGCCGGATTCTTGTACGAGCGCTTGACGACGCCGACAGCGCGCTGCGCAAGCGTCGTCGTTTCGTTGTTGAACGGGTAGTACTGCTGAATCTCGGCCGTGGAAAAGCGCTTGTTCCCGAGAACCTCGAACGATCCGATCTTGTAGCGAGGCCCTTCACTCACACTCAGATCGATGACTGCCTTGCCGGCCTCACGATCGATGATGAGCGAGTCGTTGAGGATTCGGAAATCGATGTAACCACGGCTCGAGTAAAGTTGCGGGATATTTTCCTGCAGGTCGGTTGCGTACTTCGTGTCGTCGAACTCGCCCTTCCTGAACCAGTAGAATCCCTCCGGCTTGGATTGCATCGCGGCTGCGATGTCTTCGGACGAGACGTTCTTGTTGCCGTTAACGCTCAATCCGGAGATCGCAAGGCGTCGCCCCTCCTCGACAGAGAAGGCAATCTTCACCCCGTTGCCGTCTTTCACGGTATCCACGTGAATGCGGGCGAGATAGTAACCCTTGGAGTTGTAGAGTGAATCGGCTCTTTCGACTGCCAGCGCGAGCGCCGACGGATCGAGCGGTTTCCCAACAGAGAGCGTGAGGCGGTCCTTCACGTCTTTCTCGGATACACGGGCTGGACCGTTTACAGTCACACCGGAAAGCAGGGGACGCTCGTGAACGATGATGCGAAGACTGACCCTGGGGGTTGTCGGTGGAACCGCGCACGCGACCTGCACATCCTCGAACTGCCCCGTCGAGAAGAGCGCCTTGATGGCGCGCTGGACGTCGCGGAAGTTGAGCGTTGTATGGGCAGGAAGACCCGCACTTGCGCGAACAGTCGCCTCGGAAACGCGCGAATTGCCGACAATCACGACAGTGTCGGGTGTCGTGCACGCACCTGGAGTATTTACGTCCTGCGCAACGGCGGATGTCCCGGCTGCCATGATAGCCAGCAGGGAAACAACATACTTTTTCATCGCTGAAATATACACGTATCGGGTTTGGAGGGTCCTTCTGGCGGGTGGTCCATAATTAGACAACAGGGCCGCGAAAGCCGTTGCTATTGCAACGCTTCCGCGGCCCCGCGGCGGGTCTCGCTGCGACCGTTAAGCCTTTGTCGTGCTCGTCAATACGCGGAAATCAAGCTTGTCGTTTTCCGGACTGATGTCGACCTCGATCTCGTCGCCTTTCGCGAACTCTCCGAGAAGAATCTTCTCGGACAGCGGATCCTCGATGTATTTCTGAATCGCTCTCTTCAAGGGCCGCGCTCCGAACTTCTCGTCGTAACCATGCTTGACGAGAAAGTTGGACCCACTCTCGGTGAGCTTGAGAGTCAGCTCTTCATCGCCCAGGCGCTTTTGAACTGCCGCAAGCAGGATTCCGACGATCTGACCGATGTGCTCTTCAGACAGCGGGTGGAAGACGATTACGTCATCCAGACGGTTGAGGAACTCGGGATTGAAAACGTGAGTCATCTCTTCCTTCACTTTCTCGGCGATCCGCTCGAACGCGTTTCGTCCATCCGGTGAAGCGAAGCCCATCGTGCGACCCTTCGTGATGTCCCGCGCGCCGACATTCGAAGTCATGATGACAACAGTGTTCTTGAAGTCGATCACGCGGCCGTAGTTGTCGGTGAGGTGCCCTTCGTCGAGAACCTGAAGCAGAATGTTGAAGACGTCGGGATGCGCCTTCTCTATTTCGTCGAGCAGTACGACGCTGTACGGCTTGCGGCGAACTGCTTTCGTCAGTGTCCCTGAATCCTCGTAGCCGACATAACCCGGAGGAGCGCCGATAAGGCGCGACACCGAGAACTTCTCCATGTATTCGCTCATATCGACGCGAATGAGGGCAGCAGGATCGGCAAACAGGAACTTGGCAAGGGAACGAGCGAGCTCGGTCTTTCCAACGCCGGTAGGGCCGGAGAAGATGAACGACCCGATTGGTCTGTTCGGATCCTTGAGACCCGCGCGACTTCTGCGAATTGAGCGAGCAAGAGCCTTGATCGCTTCTTCCTGCGCTACGACGGACTGGTGCAGTTCCTCTTCCATACGCAGCAGGCGAGCGGTCTCCGCTTCCTGAAGACGCATTACGGGAATACCGGTCCAGCGGCTGACGATGAACGATACTTCGTCTTCGCCGAGCACAGGACGATGCGACTGGCGATGCTTTTCCCATTCTTCCTGCTTGCGGCGAATCTCGCCCTGTAGCTCGCGCTCCTTGTCACGCAGCGATGCTGCGCGTTCGAAGTTCTGATCGCGAACTGCCGCTTCCTTTTCCGTGTTGACGCCGTCGAGCTGACCCTTCAGCGCGGTGACTTCGGGCGGTGGCGCCTGCGTTGCCAGGCGAGCACGCGCACCCGCCTCGTCGATCACATCGATTGCCTTGTCCGGCAGGAAGCGATCGGTGATGTAACGCTCCGACATTTTCGCAGCGGCCTGCAGCGTTGTGTCAGGAATCGTCACCTTGTGGTGATCCTCGTACTTCACGCGAAGACCCTTCAGAATCTCGACCGTTTCATCGACCGAAGGCGGCTCGACGATTACAGTCTGAAAGCGACGCTCGAGAGCTCCGTCCTTCTCGATGTACTTCCGGTACTCATTCAGCGTTGAAGCGCCGACGCACTGAAGCTCGCCGCGGGCGAGTGCCGGCTTGAGCATGTTGCTCGCGTCGATAGCGCCTTCGGCCGCGCCTGCGCCGACGAGCGTATGAAGCTCGTCGATGAACAGGATGATGTTCTTGTTTTGCGCGATCTCGTTCATTACCGCCTTGAGGCGCTCCTCGAACTGACCACGGTACTTCGTGCCTGCAATCACAGCAGCCATGTCGAGCGACAACACGCGATGCTCGCGAAGACTGTCGGGGCACTCGCCGTTTGCGATGAGCTGAGCAAGGCCTTCGACTATCGCAGTCTTGCCGACGCCAGGCTCGCCGATGAGAACCGGGTTGTTCTTCTTGCGGCGGGTCAGTATTTCCATGACGCGCTCGATCTCCTTGGCTCGTCCGATTGTCGGATCGAGTTGGCCCTCCCCTGCCAGCTGAGTCAAGTCACGGCAGAAATGATCGAGAGCAGGAGTCTTGGACTTCTTTTCACCCTTCCCTGTCGAACCGGGAACCGCTGGAGCGCCTTGCGATGGGCCCGGTGCGCCGCCCTGCGGCATGTCGGTGCCGAGCAAACGAAGCGTCTCGGCCCGTGCAGCGTCGAGGTTGATACCGGCGTCTGTCAGAACCTGTGCAGCGATGCCCTTCTCTTCACGCAGAAGTCCAAGCAGGAGATGCTCGGTTCCAACGTAGTTGTGCGCGAGGTCGCGGGCTTCTGCCATGGCGAGCTCGAGGACTTTCTTGGCGCGGGACGTGTACGGAAGGTCGGGACCGGTGGCGGCAGCAGCTTTGCCCTTCTTCACCGTGTCTTCGATCTTCTGCTGAATTTCGTCGAGGTCGACGCTCAGGTTCTGGAGGACCGCCGCAGCGACCCCTTCGCCCTCACGGATCAAGCCAAGCAGAATGTGCTCAGTACCTACGTATTCGTGGCGGAGCCTCTCGGCCTCCTCTCTCGCCATGGCGAGAACCTTCCGAACACGTTCGGTGAAGTTGTACCCGTTCATCGTGTAGACCCCGTATCGGCAGCGAGGACTCGTCGCACGTACTTCGCGCGCGCAAGATTCGCTTCGCTCGTAGTCAGCTCGCGACCCTCGGCATGTGCCAAATGGGCCGACTGACTGAATATCAGGAGCTTGTTGAGGGTATATACACTCAGATCGGTAATCAGTTTCAGACCGACAGCCAGTCTGACGCTGCTCAGATAGCTCATCACCTCGTCGAATGTGAGGCTTCGCGCGTACCGCAGCGTTCCGTACGCACGCCAGAGCTTGTCTTCGATAATATAACCCGCGTCTCTAAGCAATACTTTTCTTGCTTCTTCTTCACGTTCGATGACGTGTGTTACCACTCGCGTCAGGTATTCCAGCAGTTCCGGCTCGCTTCGTCCAAGCGTTGTCTGGTTCGATATCTGAAAGAAGTTTCCGACGACTTCGCTCCCTTCGCCGTAAAGACCGCGATACGTGAGTCCCACCTGCTGAAGGCCCGACAACACTTTGCCGATCTCCTTCGTCAGTACCAGGCCCGGAAGGTGAATCAGGACGGAGGCCCGCAGACCGGTCCCGGCGTTCGTCGGGCACGCGGTGAGGTAGCCGAATTCACGGTGAAACGCATAAGGCACCAGCGCGCCGAGCTCCGACTCGAGCGCCTCAATCGCAGTGAATCCTTCCGCAATGCGGAGCCCTGACTCGAGCGATTGAAGACGAAGGTGGTCTTCTTCGTTCACCATGATGCTCGTCCCGCGCGCCACATAGACCGCCGATCCACTGCGAACCGGACGCTGAGGATCGAGTCCAGCGAGCTCTTTGCTCACCAGATGCCTCTCGTGGAGAAGCAGGCGGTCTTCGGCCGCCATCTCGTCAACGCGAAGCATTAGCCCATTACTCATCACGCCCATGGCCGTCATGGCCTGCTGAACCTGAGACAGGATCCGAAGCCGTTCGCCATCGCGGGCGCGCCCTGCAAACGCATAGCCCTCGAGATTTCTCGCGAGCCGAATGCGTGTTGAAATGACGATGTCCGGATTGGACCCCGAGGCATCGAGCCATCCCACACCGCCGTCGGGAATCAGAGACAGGTCGAGCATCAGTCCAATCCTCTCAGCTTGTCCCGAATATCGGCCGCAAGTTCGAAATGCTCGGCTTCGATTGCGCGGCGAAGCCGGTCGCGCAGCTCATTGGCAGTACCACCGTCCGGGATGTCCACATTTGCCGGCGGCTCGTATCGACGGCCAATGTGCTTCGAGTTCCCGTGAACCCGGCGCAACAGGTCGCGCATGCTGTTCTCGAACGCATCGTAACAGTGAGCGCATCCAAGACGACCGGTGGACCTGAAGTCGCGGAAGGTTGACGAGCAGAAGGTACAGCGGGCAGCGTCGCCCTGGGTGGCCTGCATTGCCTGATGAACGCTTTGAAGGAAATCCGTT
Source organism: Gemmatimonadales bacterium (assembly GCA_038253755.1). Classification (GTDB taxonomy): domain Bacteria; phylum Gemmatimonadota; class Gemmatimonadetes; order Gemmatimonadales; family Gemmatimonadaceae; genus UBA4720. Next base: position 65,506 of record JBBSGU010000006.1, read on the forward strand.
ATCTGCGGCTTGGGTGCCGAGACGGTCGTTTCGACGCCACGCTCAGCGGCGCAGCGCTCGCAGAGGTGAAGCAGGCGCACGCCCGTTCCCTCTACCTCGGTCAGCTGGATTACAGCATCCCCTTCCTTGCAAACATCGCAGATCATCCGACTCTCTCCTGCCCCTCTATTCCGAAGACGCCACGCTGGCGGCGAAGCAACACACCCATACTTACGCTAACACTCAGACAATCGTGTCGCCTATTAAAGTTTCGCTGAGTCTTCCGCCCTCGAGCAGAACGACCCGGTTCGCGCGCGCAGCAAGGAGCCGGTTGTGTGTCACAACCACCATCCCGATCTCGAGGTCGTTCACTACTTCGGAAAGCAGCTCATGCAGCATCTCACCGTTGGCAAGATCGAGATTTCCCGAAGGCTCGTCAGCGAGAACGATCTTGGGGTCCATCGCGAGCGCGCGAGCGACCGCCGTCCTTTGCTGCTCTCCACCCGAGAGCTCCGACGGGCGATGGTGCATACGCGCGCTCAGCCCCACTCGGGCAAGTAATTCCTGCGCGCGGCTCCTCGCATCGGCTTCCGCCTTCCCCGCAATTCGCATCGGCATCATAACGTTCTCCAGCGCAGAGAACTCGCGCAGCAGGTGATGAAACTGAAAGACAAATCCGACTGACCTGTTTCTCAACGCTGCAAGCTGTTCTTCGCCGAGTCCGTTTATCGGCTCACCGCCGATGACCACGTAGCCGCGCGTCGGCTTATCCAAAGCGCCGAGCACGTGCAGCAACGTTGATTTGCCGGCGCCGCTGGCTCCGGTTATTGCAACCATCTCCCGCCGATTGATCGCGAGATCGACGCCACTGAGCACGTTGATCGCGCCTCCATCACCGCCGACGTAGGTCTTGTGAAGATCGTGCGCTTCGAGGACCGGCATTCTATTCGTGCCTGATCGCGTCGATCGGATAAAGCCGTGATGCCTGGATCGCCGGATAGAGCGTCGCAAGTGCTGCGGTTACTACACTCGCGAGTACGATCCAGGCCACGTCCGCCGGTTGCGTCGCGACCGGCAGGTGATCGATGAAATAGATGGTCGGATCGAGTGGAATGAACTTGTACTTCTCGAGCGCGAACGCGCCGCCGAAGCCGACTATCAGGCCCAGCGTAGTTCCGACAAGCCCAATTACGATTCCCTGTGCGAGAAAGACCCGGCGAATCGACTTCGCAGGAAGGCCCATCGCCTTGAGAATTCCTATCTCACGGGTCTTGTCGGTCACCACCATGGTAAGAGTGCTGACAATGTTGAAGGCGGCGACCATGACGATGAGCAGAAGGATCACGCCCATCCCAAGCTTCTCCAGCTTGAGCGCCTGAAAGAGCGAGCGGTTCTGCTCCTGCCAATCGACTGTTCTGTAAGGCCATCCCAACGCAGCCGTGATTCGCTCTGCCACCATGTTCGCCTGCCAGCGATCGGTCGTCTTGACCTCGACGCCTGTCACACCATCGCCGAGTGCGGCGAATTCCTGTGCGCGGTCGAGGGCGACGTAGACGTATGCGTTGTCGTACTCGTACATACCCGTCTCGACGATGCCGGTAACCTCATACTGGAAGTATCTCGGTACGAACTGGCCCGTCACGGCATTCGGCTTCACGCCGGAAATAGAGACAAGATTGATTTTGTCTCCAGGCCACGCGTTATATCTCGACGCGACGAGTTTCCCGAGCACAACACCTCGGTGTTGCCCGTCGGTACTCGCGAACCGGAAATCTCCAGAGATTGCGTGCTGGCGAATCGTGGTGACATCGGGCACTCCTCTTCCCTGCGGCTGAATCCCGACGATGTACACAGCGCCCGCGTAGTCGTGCCCCGCGTTCATTCCGCCCTCGACGAGGACGAAGGGCGCAGCACTCACCACTCCGGGCTGGCGTTTCACCTTATCCAGCACAGTCGGCCAATCGGTGATCTTGAGATCTTCCCCGTAGCTGAGCACCCGGACATCAGGGCTTCCGACGAGGATTTTCTCGCGGAGGTCGCGCTGAAGCCCGTTCATCACTCCCATGATCAGAATCAGCGCACTAACACCGACAAGCACGCCGCCGATGGCGATGACGCTGATCAGCGACAACAGTCGCGATCCACGACGGCTGCGAAGATATCTCCACGCAATCGACAGCTCGAGTCGGTTCATTCAGGTCTCATCGTAGGAAATAGTATCACATCGCGAATATGTATCGTTTGCGTCATATACATCAGCAGCCTGTCGAGTCCGATTCCCACGCCACCCATCGGTGGCATCCCGTACTCCATTGCGCGCAGATAGTCTTCATCTACACCAGAGGCTTCGAGATCGCCCGCTGCCCTGAGCCGGGCAGATGCTTCGAGCCTGCCGCGCTGGTCGATCGGATCGTTGAGCTCGCTGAATGCATTCGCCATTTCCTTGCCATTTGCGAACAGCTCGAAGCGCTCAGTGAGCCCGGGACTCCCCCGCTTCGGTTTAGCGAGCGGTGACAGCTCCACAGGATAGTCGATGACAAATGTCGGCTCGATGAGCCTCGACTCGACGAGCTCCTGGAATATTTCGTCGATGAGCTTCGGCCGGCTCAGGTCCTCCGGATGGTGCACTCCGAGCCGGCGCGCAAGTTCGCAAAGCTTTGACTCCCGCTGTGCCATTACGTCCATCCCTGCCGCAGCGTTCAGGGACGGAGCCCATTCGATTCGCTGGAACGGCGCGTTCAGCACCGGGACCTTTTCGCCGATAATCGGAAGCCCGCGCAGAGCATCCGCCACCTGGACCATCAACTCTTCCACCCGTCCCATCATCACTTCGTAATCCGCAAATGCCTCGTAGAACTCGAGCATTGTGAACTCAGGATTGTGAGTCCGGTCAATGCCTTCATTTCTGAAATCATGCCCGATTTCATAAACCCGGTCGAATCCGCCTACAACCAGACGCTTGAGGTATAGCTCGTCCGCGATTCGGAGATACAGCGGCACGTCGAGCGCGTTATGGTGCGTTTCGAACGGACGTGCAGCTGCTCCGCCGTACAACGGCTGCAGAACCGGGGTTTCGACTTCGAGATAGTTCAGACCGTCCAGGAACGCGCGTATGGTCGACGTCATCCTCGATCGAGCGAAGAACATTGCGCGTACTTCGGGATTCACGGCGAGATCAGCGTAGCGCTGACGGTAGCGCTGCTCCGGATCGGTAAATCCAGAGTGTCTCACGGTCTTTCCGTCGACTATTTCTTCCTTGCCGAAGGGCAATGGACGCAGCGACTTGGCGAGCAGCTCAAACGTCTCCACACGCACCGTCGTTTCGCCTGTCCGCGTACGAAACAGCGGTCCCGACACGCCGACGATATCGCCAAGGTCGAAATGATCCAGCACACCGAACTTCTCGTCGCCGAGCTGGTCTTTTCTGAAGTAGAGCTGGATGCGTCCGCTGGAATCGGCGAGGTGCGCGAACACTGTCTTTCCATGCGCGCGCCACGCTACGATGCGTCCGGCGACTTTTACCGTCGCGCCTTCTTCAGTACCGTGCTCTGTCGCTGGCGGCAGGAGTGCAAGAGCTTCTGCGGCCGAATGGTCACGGTCGTACGAGTAGGCGAAAGGATTGATACCGGCGGACTTCAGGGCGTCGAGTTTGTCGCGACGCGCCTTGAGGACGAAGTTCAGATCATCGGTCACGACGCGTCCCCGTTGGTTGCCTGCTTCAGGTATGCCCGAATGAACGGGTCTATTCCGCCATCCATTATTTTTTGTACGTCCGGAATCTTCAAATCGGTTCGGTGGTCGTTGACCATTGTGTAAGGCTGAAACACGTAGCTCCTGATCTGATTGCCGAAGCTGACGTCCTGCTTGTTCGCATCGAGCTTTGCTTTTTCTTCTTCACGACGCTGAATCTCCGCCTGATAGAGCTTGTTCTTGAGCATCTGCATCGCCGTCGCCTTGTTCTTGAACTGCGACCGCTGCGCCTGCGAAGCGACGACCGTATTCGTTGGGAGGTGCGTGATGCGGACCGCGGAGCTTGTCTTGTTGACGTGCTGACCGCCGGCGCCTGAAGCCCGATAGACATCGATGCGAAGATCTTCTTCGCGAATCTCGATGTTGATCTCTTCGTTCACAACTGGATAAACGAAAACCGATGCGAAGCTGGTGTGACGCCGCGCAGCCGAGTCGAACGGTGAGATGCGAACGAGACGATGCACTCCGGCTTCAGCGCGAAGAAATCCATATGCATACTGGCCCCTGATCTCGATTACGGCGCCCTTGATGCCCGCCTCTTCGCCTTCGCTCTCGTCGAGGAGCTCCATCTCGAATCCTTTGCGTTCTGCCCAGCGTGTGTACATCCGCATGATCATCGATGCCCAGTCCTGGGCCTCAGTGCCCCCCGCACCAGCGCTGATCTCCAACTGCGCGTCACGGAAATCGTCTTCACCGCGGAGAAGCGTTTTCAGCTCGAATGAGTCGAGCTCGGATTCGACTCCTTCGATCTCCGTGTCGAGCTCCGACTCCAGCTCCGTGTCGGGTGAATCGCGCAGGAGCTCGTCGAGCTCATGAGCACTTTGGAGACGACCCGTGATTCGGTCATACGGCTCGAGCCATCCACGCAAGGTCTTCACTTCCTGGACCGCCACCTGAGCGGACTCCTGGTTATTCCAGAAATCCGGCTCCGACATGCGCGCTTCGAATGCGGTCAGCGCTTCGCGCTTGGCCTCGATGTCAAAGATACCTCCGCACTTCGGTGAGGCGCGCCGATAGACCAGTCAGCGACCGGCCGCGTTCCCCGCTCGTTTCCGCCATTCCCTTTCCTGTTAGAAGATCTTTTTGCCGGCACCGAGAACTTCGTTCAACGACTCCTGAAAATGTGTCGTCGTGCGGGCAAACTCTGCTCCGACCTGGCCCACATATTCGTCGTAGCTCTTCTTGATTTCATCCTTGAAGAGCTCCTTTAGAGTTCCTTTTTCGAGGCCTTCGGAGTGCTTGGCAGGATAATAAGCCACCATGTCGGATACGAGCGCGCGGGCAAGCCTCTTCGCGCGGAGTCCCGGATCGCGCGCGAGGAACGGATTTATCGGCCTGCGCTCTCCCGGTGCTGGCGCCGACGAAGTCTGGGTCGGTGCACCAGGCGTTGATGGAGCGCGCGAAGCAGCCGCGGGCGTGGGAGACGGTGACGGCGGCGTTACGGCTGGAACGGAAATAGTTGCAGGAGTTGCTGGCTGCCATGGCGGTTGAGGCGTCGACCGTAGCGGCGGCAGTGATGCGCCGAGCGACGGAGTCGGATGCACCGGCGTCTGACCGCGTGGATTCGCGGGAGGCGTCGGAGCCCTGGGGTGCGACATCGGCGTCGGTACCCGCGCCTGGGCAGGTGGAGTGGCGACCCGCGGTTGGGCGGGCGGTGTGCCTATTCGAGCCTGCGAGGCAGGAGTTGGCACTCTTTGCGCCGGCGGCGGAGTCCTCACCGGAGTTCCAAACGAGCTGGGCTTTGACCGAGGGGCAGGAACGGATGAAGGGGCAAAGGACGATTGCGCCGGCATAAATGGCGCGGGGCTTGGGCGCCTCTGAGCGAACGCATCGCCAATCGGATCGGTCGGCGTCTTCCGTGCGACCGGTGAGGCTGGCGCTACCGCAAGCCCGATGGAGATCACACCATTGCAGGTGGAGCAGCGTGCGCGAACACCGCCTTGCGGTACCTTCGCGGGATCAACGCGGTAAACGGTCGAGCATTCAGGACAGCTGACGTTCATTCCTTTTCTCCAGCCTCGTTCAATCCGGGGTATGGCGCCTCGAACACTGGAGGCCTGTCATCGGTTCGGCGATCAATCGAATAGACCGACCCATCGAGCGTTTTCGCATATGTCTTCATTTCTGTCGCCAGCCTGCTTACCTGCCGCGGCTCGGTAAAAGTTCGCTGCGCGTTTGTAACAACACCAATCGAAAGCGTCATCATCGGTACGCGATCGAGTACGCCACGGCGGTCCTTCCCAAAAAAATACCCGGCGCGGCGATCATGTTCGGAGTACTGATAAGGTACCAGCAAATCAAACGTGGATGTTATCTCTCCGCATGTGTCGGCAATCGAGTCATACGGGACGATGAAAATAAAATCGTCGCCTCCGATGTGACCGACGAATGCCCTCTCGCCACACAGCCCCTTGACCACGTCATGCAGCAGCATCGCGAGAATGCGAATAACTCGGTCGCCTTCATTATAACTGTATCGGTCGTTGTATTCCTTGAAATGATCGAGATCTGCGTAGCAGACTGCGAAGAGATCCGGAAGCCTGAGCCGCCTCGCGATCTCGGCCTCGATTGCGCCAGCTCCGGGAAGCCGAGTGGAGGGATGGACGCCCAGGTCGCGGTATGACCTGGCAAGAACGGCTTCGAACCGCCTGACTGCCTCGTGCTCGTCGAGACCTGGAGGGATCGCCTCGTCAGCTCCCGCGTCGAATGCGGCCGGAATTCTTCCCACGCCTTCGGCACAAAGGACGATCGCAGGAACGACTCCCGTGTATGAGTCGGTCTTCAGTCGCATACAGGCGCTGAGTGATTCGGCGACCGTTCGCGCGTCGAAGACGACCAGCCGAGGCCTCGATCTGAGCGCGATTGCCATCAGCTCATCCCCGTTCGCGACTCTCAGAACAGGCGACCTCTCCACAGCCAGCCAGGATTCAAACGCCGCCGGCAGAGATGCGCCATCGGGAGTGAAGACAATTGTCGCCGGCGGTGAGACTGTTGGGCTCATCGATTGGCGCTGCCTGGTTAAGGAATCTTTTACCGGTCAGTAAAAGAAAAACGCGATGCCTATCACAGCATAGGCAATGAGCAGAAATGCACCTTCGAGCCAATTCGACTCAGAATCCTGCATGACAGATGACGCAATGCCCACCGCAACCGCAACGCTGGCAACTTCCATTACTGTGAACGCGAGGTCCATCGGCTTCCCGAAAACAACACCGAGCAGCACCAGCAGAGGGCCGATGAGGAGGGAAACCTGAATTGCTGACCCAACCGAGATCGAAACGGCAAGGTCCATCCGGTTCTTCAGGGCCATCATCACCGCTGAGCTGTGTTCGGCCGCATTTCCGATGATCGGAATCAATATGAGGCCGACGAAAATCTGTGAAAGCCCAAGCGCTTTCACCGCTTCTCCGGTCGATCCGACAAGAAATTCCGAGAGAACTCCAATCGTCGCCGCCGCCGCCACAAGAACGATAACCGCTTTCTTCAAAGACCAAGTCGGGGGCGATTCATGGCTCGAGATCTCACCGCCCTCGCAAAAGACTGCCTTGTGCGTGCCCATCGAATACACGAGCGACAGCACATACCCAAGGATTAGAAAGCACGCGACGCCGACTGACATCGCGACCGTGGCTCTTCGCAGCGGATCAGGATGCACTGCGTGAAATACAGCGGGCATCACGAGGCCCAGCACAGCGACGACTAGAAGCGTCGAGCTCATCCCGGCGAGATTTGGATTGATCTTCTGCGTCTTGTACTTGAGCCCCCCGGCGAACTGCGCCGCACCGAGGACGAGAAGAAGATTCCCAAGAACCGAGCCTGTGATCGACGCCTTCACGAGATCGATCAACCCGGCCTGCAACGCGAGCGCGGCGATCACCAGCTCCGCGAAATTCCCCAGCGTTGCGTTGATCAGACCGCCGAGTGTCGATCCAGTGTGTCCAGCGAGCTCTTCCGTGGCGTGGCCGAGAATACCGGAGAGCGGAATTATCGCTAGCGCGCTGAGCGCGAAAATCACCAGCGGCGACGCGTGCATCAGTTCGGCGGCTATTGCTGCCGGAATGAACAGAAGCAGAATCGTGAGGTATTTCACGCAATCAGAAATTGAAGCGCAGCGAGACGTAGGCGGGAGTCTTTCCGGCATCTTCGGACCCGCCGCCAAACGTCCGCGCGATGTCAAACGTCAGTCTGCCCGTGCCAAGACCAAACCCGACGGCAGCCGTGGCTCCGTCGGCGTCATTCAGGATGTAGCCACCGCGAAGATGGATCGTGTTCTCGTATTTTACGTCCGCGCCAAATCGCCCTGATGGCCGGTCTCCAGTCCTGGTGCCGATAACGTCGGCCGCTATTCGCACATCTACGTCAGATACGTATTTCCTGATGACGTTCACATCATATGAAAGTCCAAGCTCGATTCGCGTGGGAAGTGGATCAGCCCGTTCGCCGTCGTTTACCTGAAGCTTGCTTCCAATGTTTCGGACGGAGGCGCCGAAGCGAATCGTGCTGTCTCCTGGCAAGTCGTACTGCCCCCCAAAGTCGACGGCGCTCGACGATGCGCTGAACGTCGAGACGTTCGCACATTGTCCAGAACAATCGACGCGATACTGAAGCCTCTTGAGAGTAATCCCGATACTGGCCTGCCTTCCTACCCGCAGACCGTAGCTTCCAGCGACGAGAATGTTTCTGGGCAGTACAAGTCCTATCGGAGTGCCACCCGGATCAGTTATCTGCTGGTTCCCGAAGTCGAGAAGATTGAACGAGACAGCAAACGCTCCGTGCTTGTCAGGGACAAGGACGGTGATGACATCGCCGCGGGCTCCGATGGTTTCGGAATGGTGAATGGCCGCTTCACGCTTCTGATCGCGGGCGATGGCCGCCGGATTGGACCACACCGATTCAGTTCCAAAGCGCATTGCAACAGCAGATTCACCGACGCCGACCGTTTCAGCGCCGACTGGAAAAAGGAGAAACAGTGTTCCGTTGGATGTTCCCTGCGCATGCGCATGTCCGGACATGGATCCGATGGCGAAAACGACGCTTAA